>NZ_JAFCWK010000004.1:308941-549824 GCF_049897525.1 Janthinobacterium sp. PSRC1-1 | reverse complement strand
CAAACTGATCATTGGTGCCATGATGCGCAAGCTGGTGCACGTGGCATTCGGCGTGCTCAGGTCGGGGAAAATATTTGATCCGGCCTTGCACGCCGCTTGACGGGGATAACAGTATCTACGCGATACGCACACCAGCAAACCACGCTGCGGCCCAAGACCCCAACTTGGGCTCTCCGGGCCAATCCGGCCCGCCGTTTTCAGGTTTTCAAGCGCTCTTCGGCTCCAATGGGAAGCGTATCTTGTAGTGCAACCCCATCCCCGGCGCGCTAACCACCTTCACCGTGCCGCCCAGCGGCCCCGTCACCAGGTTATACAGAATATGCGCACCCAGGCCGCTGCCGCCCGAGCCGCGCTTGGTCGTGAAGAAGGGATCGAACAGCTGGCCCAGGGTGGCGCTGTCCATGCCCATGCCATCGTCGCTGTAGTCGAGTTCCAGCATCTCGCCGGCCGTGCGCACGCTGATCTTGATCTTGCCCGGTTCGCCTTCGACAAAGCCGTGCACCAGTGAATTGACCACCATGTTCGTGACGATCTGCGAGACGGCGCCAGGATAGCTGCGCAGCTGCACCTCGGGCGCGCAATCGATCTCCACCTTGATCGGTTTGCCCTTCAGCTTCGGCTGCAAGGAAAGCAATATTTCATCGAGATATTTGCGCAAATTAAAGCTGCGTAATTCGTCCGAGGACTGGTCCACGGCCACCTGTTTGAAGCTGCGCACCAGCGCCGCGGCGCGCTGGGTGTTCGTCGTCATGATGCGCAGGGTCTGGTCGATGATGTCGAAAAATTGCCGCAAGCCGTCTTCATCGAGCTGGCCGCCGTCCAGGTCTTCGCGCGTGAGTTTCAATTCCTGCACCAGGTGGCTGGTGGCCGTCACGCATATGCCCAGCGGCGTATTGATTTCATGCGCCACGCCAGCGACCAGGCGGCCCAGCGAGGCGAGCTTTTCCTGGCGCACCAGTTCCGACTGCGCTTCCTGCAAGGCGCTCAGGGCGCTGTTCAGGGCCGCGTTCTGTTCTTCCAGCGTTTCCTTGGCCTGGCGCATGGCGCTGTCGGCCTGGATGCGGGCCATCGCCACGGCCACATGGCTGGCCATGAAGGCCAGCACGTCCAGTTCCGCCTGGCCATACACGACGGATTCGTCGTAGCTTTGCACGATGATCACGCCATATTTGCGCTCGCCCAGCAGCATGGGCGCGCCCATCCAGCTGGCGATGCCCACATTGCCGAGCGGCTCGTCCATCTCGCCGCTGGCCACCAGCGCCGCATAGCTGCTGGCATCGAGCAAACACGCTTGCCGGCGCGCCAGCACGTAGGAACTCATGCCGATGCCGTAATGGAAGCGTTTCACGGGCGCCTGCGCATCCTTTTCATCGACGAAATACGGGATCGTGATGTCCTTGTTGTCGGGATGGTACAGGGCGATCAGGAAATTCTTCGCCGTCACCAGCTCGCTGATGATGGCATGCAGGCGCGCATACAGGGTCGTCGCGTCGGCCGCCTGCGCCGACAGGTTGGCGATTTCATACAGCGCATGCTGCAGGTTTTCCGCGCGGCGCCGCTCGGCTACCTCGTGCGCCAGCAGGGCCGTGCGCTCCTGCACCGCCTTTTCCAGCCGATCCATGCTTTGCATGCCTTGCAGGGCGCTCGACACGTGCGTGGCGATCAGCGCGAACAGGGCCTGGTCTTCCAGGCTGAAGTGGTGCTGCGCGTCGTAGCTCTGGATGACGATGGCGCCCAGCACCTGATGCTGCTGGTCCAGCAGCGGACAGCCGATCCAGTGCTCGGCCGCCGTGCCGCCGCCCCAGGCGCCGCCACCGATGGCGCGCATGGCGTCGTCGTCGGCCGTCATCACCAGCTGCTTGCGGTTGACGATGACCCACGCCGTGGGCGACTGCGCGGCACTGGCCAGGCGCACGCCCTCGTCCGGGTCGGGCGCGGCGTCGAATTCATCGACAAAATAGGGAAAGCGCACCAGGCCGTCATCGCGGTCGCTGAGCGCCACATAAAAGTTCGCCGCATACATGATGCGGCCCAGCGCCGCATGCACCGCCTGCAGGAATTCGCTGATATCGCTGCAGGTGCTCGAACGCTGCCCGATTTCCAGCAACACGGTTTGAACGGCTTCCAGACGGCTGAGAC
Organism: Janthinobacterium sp. PSRC1-1; assembly: GCF_049897525.1. Lineage (NCBI taxonomy): Bacteria > Pseudomonadati > Pseudomonadota > Betaproteobacteria > Burkholderiales > Oxalobacteraceae > Janthinobacterium > Janthinobacterium sp. PSRC1-1. The sequence goes on along the minus strand of NZ_JAFCWK010000004.1, from coordinate 547,685 downwards.
GGCTTTCCATGGGTAACTGTGTGCCTTGTGTCGATATGTTCTGAAAATCAATATTATCAGTTCAGCCCAGCCTTGGCACGGCATAAAACGCACAATCTTGCCGTGAGGCAGCGCAACACACGCCACGCCGGCATTTGCCACCTTGGCGATACAGTGGCAGACTAGGCCCCTTCCTACAGACCAGACCGTCCTCATGACCGCCACGCTACGCGCCTCGCTTCGTCCCTACACCCTCGCCGGCCTGCTGGTCTTTGCCGCGCTGGGCATGCCGCCGCTGTGCGCCGCGCCCACCAAGGCGCCGGCGGCGGAGACGGCCGATGGCGGACGCTATTTCGGTCCCCTCGTCGCGGGCAAGATGCATGGCCAGGGCCGGCTCGAGTACGCGAGCGGCGCGTTTTACGCAGGGGGCTTCGCGCGCGGCGTGTTTTCCGGCCAGGGCACGCTGCGCCAGGCGTCCGGCGTCGAGTACACGGGCGCCTTCCGCCAGGGCGCCTTCGACGGCATCGGCCGCTACACCTCGCCCAAGGGCGAGATCTATGCGGGCAGCTTCGTCAAGGGCAGCTTCGAGGGACAAGGCCGCTTCCAGGGCGCCGACGGCGCCACCTTCGAAGGCCAATTTCAGCACTGGCGCCCGCATGGCGCCGGCAAGCTGACCGACACGGACGGTACCGTCTTCGAAGGCGACTTCGTCCAGGGTCAGGTGCAGGGCAAGGCGAAAGTCAGCACCAGCGACGGCATCCACTACGAAGGCGAGCTGAAAGACTGGAAATTCGAGGGTACAGGCGTGCTGCGCACGGCCGACGGCGACGAATACCGGGGCGGCTTCAAGAATGGCCAGTTCGACGGCAAGGGCGTGCTGCGCTACGCCGTGGCGCAGGCGGACGGCCGGCGCGAAGACAGCGGCAACTGGACGGAAGGCCAGCTGGACGACCCGGCCTTGGATAAGCTCACGCGCGACAATATCGAGCTGGCCCTGTACCACCAGCGCAGCCTGCTCGACGGTGCCCTGGCCCGCATCGCACCGCGCGATGCGGCGAAAAAGATCAATCTGTATTTGCTGGGCGTGGCTGGTGATGGCGCGCAAGAAGTGTTTCACCGCGAAACAGCCTTCGTGCAGCGCCAGTTCGACCGCGATTACGGTACCGTGGGCCGTTCCTTGATGCTCGTCAACAGCCGCAACACGGTGGCGCAGCAGCCGATGGCCACGCGCACCAGCATCGCCGCCAGCCTCGACGCGCTGGGCGCGAAGATGGACAAGCAGAACGACATCCTGTTTTTATTCCTCACCAGCCACGGTTCGCCCGAGCACGAACTGGCGCTGGCGCAAAATGGCATGGACCTGCACAGCCTGCCCGCGCAAGAGCTGGCGTCCATGCTCAAGCACAGCGGCATCCGCTGGAAAGTCATCGTCATCTCGGCCTGCTATGCGGGCGGCTTCATAGCGCCATTAAAAGATGACAACACCCTCATCATCACGGCCGCGCGCAGCGACCGCACCTCGTTCGGCTGCGACGACCAGAACGATTTTACGTATTTCAGCGAAGCGTATTTCAAGGAAGCGCTACCCAAAAGCGCCGGCTTTGCCGAAGCCTTTGACCAGGCCAGGGGGCTGGTGCGGGCGCGCGAGGCGGCCGACTTCCGCGAAGGCGGCATGGAAGCGGAAGAGCATTCCGAGCCACAGCTATTCCAGGGCAAGGCCATCGCCGCGCAGTTGAAGGCGTGGCGCGCCCAGCCGCGCTAAGCCGGGCACGGCCGCCCGCCTTTCTGTACAATAGCCGTCACCATGCGTAAATTCTTCCTCATTTTGCTGCTGTTCGTGCTTCCGCTCCAGATGTCCTGGGCCGCGGCGAGCGCGTATTGCCTGCACGAGGAAGGCAAGGCGGCGCAGCACCTGGGCCACCACAGCCATCAGCACAAGGCGGATGCGGACAAGAAACCCGTAGCCGACAAGGCTGACAAGCAATCCAAAGGCCAGCCGCACAGCGACTGCAACGTCTGCCATGGCATCGGCCATGCGTGGCTGCCGGCCGGCTCCAGCCTGCCCATCGGCGACATGGCGTCCGTCAACGCAGACACTTCCCCCTTCTTTTACGCTTCCCACATCCCGGACGTTCCCAAGCGCCCTGACTGGTCGTCGGCCATCTAGGCCGACGGGACGTTTCAATCGCTTATCGCCATATGCGCGCCTGACTAACTCAGGCGCCAGCCTGCGCGTCCCGTCGAATTCTTTTCCATGTTTTTGGAGAATTCGATGCACCGATTCATCTTGTTACTATCCGCTGGCCTGCTGGCCGGCAACTTTGCCCACGCACAATCTGGCGTGGAAGCCGCCTCCCCCCTGACCCTGCCCGCCGCGCTGCTGCTCGCCGAAGGCGGCAACGCCACCCTGTCGGCCGCCCGCCACGAACTGGCGGCGCAAGCGGGCGCCCTGCAGCAGGCGCGCGCCCTGCCCAATCCGGAACTGCAAACGGTGCTGGAAGACACGCGGCGCGCCACGCGCAGCACCACCGTGCAGCTCAATCAGCTGATCGAACTGGGCGGCAAGCGGGGAGCGCGCGCCGCCGTCGCCCAGCGCGGCGAAGACCTGGCGCAAGCGGGCCTTTCCCTGCAGCAAGCCGACACGCGCGCGGCCGTCACGTCCGCCTTTGTCGACGTGCTGGCGGCGCAGGAAGGCTTGCGCCTGGCCGACAGCGCGCAAGCCCTGGCCGCGCGCGCCAGCGACATCACGGCGCGCCGGGTGACGGCCGGCAAGGCGTCCCCTGTCGAGGAAACCCGCGCCCGTGTCGCCGAAGCGAGCGTGCGGCTGGAGCTGAACCTGGCCCGCAGCACGCTGGCCAGCGCGCGCCAGCGCCTGGCCGCCCTGTGGGGCAATGCCACGCCCCGTTTTACCCTGGCGGAAGGTCGCCTGGAAACCCTGCCCGTGCTGCCCCCGGCCAGCGAACTGGAGGCGTGCCTGGGGCAAGCCCCGGCCGTGCGCCAGGCGCACCGCGCGCTGGCCCAGCGGCAAGCCATGCTGGACGTGGAACAGCGGCGCGCCACGCCCGACGTCACGCTGAGCATCGGCATGAAGCGCTCGGAAGAGCTGGGCCGCAACCAGGCCATCATCGGCCTGGCCTTGCCGCTGCCTTTGTTCGACCGCAACGCGGGCAACAAACTCGATGCCTTGCGCCGCAGCGACAAGGCCAACGACGAGCTGGCCGCCGCCCGCATCGATGTGCAAACGAAGGTCGCCGCCGCCAGCGAACGGCTGGCCACGGCCCGGCTCGACGTGGAAAGCTTGCGCCAGGACATCTTGCCTGGCGCCCAGAGCGCCTACGACGCGGCCAGCAAGGGCTTTGAGTTCGGCAAGTTCGCCTTCCTCGACGTGCTCGATGCCCAGCGCACCTTGCTGCAAGCCAAAAACCAATACCTGCGCGCGCTGACCGAAGCGCAGCACGCCGCCGCCGAGATCGAGCGCCTGCTTGGCGCCCCCGCTCCCCTGTAAGGAAGACCCGATAATGAACATCACACTCGACAAAAAACAAACGATCGCCATCGCGGCCATCGTGGCCGCCGGCATCGTGCTGGCTGCCCTCATCCTCGGCACGGGCAAGTCCAGCACCCCGCCAGCGCCTGCCGTCAAGGCGGAAGCCCATGCTGAAAAGAAAGACGAACACGGCCACGAAGAAGTGGAAGGCCGGCTGGAGCTGAGCGCCGCGCAAAGCAAGACCGCCGGCGTCGTCATCGCCACGGCCGCGCCCGGGCGCATCAAGACCACCGTCGCCCTGCCTGGCGAAATCCGTTTCAATGAAGACCGCACCGCCCACGTCGTGCCACGTCTGGCCGGCGTGGTGGAAGCCGTGCAGGCCGACCTGGGCCAGCTGGTCAAAAAGGGGCAAGTGCTGGCCGTCATCGCCAGCACGGAACTGTCGGAACAGCGCAGCGCGCTGCTGTCGGCGCAGCGGCGGCTGTCGCTGGCCCGTTCCACGTATGAGCGCGAGGAAAAACTGTGGCGCGAGAAAATTTCGGCCGAACAGGATTATCTGCAGGCGCAGCAAGCGTGGCGCGAAGCGGAAATCGCCGTGCAGAACGCGCAGCAAAAGCTCAGCGCGCTGGGCGCCAGTGGCGCTGCCAAGGGTCCGCTGAACCGCTACGAGATCCGCGCGCCATTCGACGGCATGGTGCTGGAAAAACACATCACCCTGGGCGAGGCCGTCAAGGAAGACGCGAACATCTTCGTCATTTCCGACCTGTCGACCGTGTGGGCGGAAATCGCCGTGCCGGCGAAAGACCTGGCCACCGTGCGCATGGGAGGCAAGGCGGAGGTGAAAGCGTCCGCTTTCGATGCCAGCGCGCAAGGCACGATCACCTACGTGGGCGCGCTGCTGGGCGAGCAGACGCGCACGGCGAAGGCACGCATCAGCTTGTTGAACCCCGACATGGCGTGGCGTCCGGGCCTGTTCGTCACGGTGGAAGTGGTGTCCGGCGAAGCGGACGCGCCCGTCACCGTGCAGAGCACGGCCATCCAGACGGTGGAAGACAAGCCCGTCGTCTTCGTGCAGGTGAAAGATGGCTACCAGGCCACGCCCGTGGTGCCGGGGCGCAGCGATGGCACCTTGACGCACATCAAGCAGGGGCTGGCCGCCGGCACGCCGTACGCGGCGCAAGGCAGCTTCGTCCTGAAATCCGAGCTGGGCAAGGATTCCGCCGGCCACGAACATTGATCACGTCAAAGCTAAGGAAACCATCATGTTTGAACGCTTGATCCGCTTCGCCATCGACCAGCGCTGGCTGGTGATGCTGGCCGTCGCCGCCATGGCTGGCCTGGGCATCTACAGCTATCAAAAGCTGCCCATCGACGCCGTGCCCGACATCACCAATGTGCAGGTGCAAATCAATACCCAGTCCGCCGGCTATTCGCCGCTGGAAACCGAACAGCGCGTGACATTCCCCATCGAGACGGCCATGGCCGGCTTGCCGAATCTGGAACAGACGCGCTCGCTGTCGCGCTACGGCCTGTCGCAAGTGACGGTGATCTTCAAGGATGGCACGGACATCTATTTTGCCCGCCAGATGATCAACGAACGCTTGCAGGAAGCCAAGGAAAGTCTGCCAGCCGGCATCACGCCGAAGATGGGCCCCGTTTCCACGGGCCTCGGCGAAATCTACCTGTGGACGGTGGAAACGCAGGAGGGCGCGAAAAAGCCCGATGGCACGCCGTACACGCCGACGGACTTGCGCGAAATCCAGGACTGGATCATCAAGCCGCAGTTGCGCAATGTCACGGGCGTGACGGAAATCAATGCCATCGGCGGCTACGCCAAGCAATACCAGGTGGCGCCCTACCCGGAAAAACTGGCCGCCTACGGCATCAGCCTGCAAGACGTGGTGACGGCGCTCGAACGCAACAACAGCAACGTGGGCGCCGGCTATATCGAACGGCAGGGCGAGCAACTGCTGATCCGCGCGCCGGGCCAGGTGGCGTCGAAAGACGACCTCGCCAACATCGTCGTCGCCAATGTGCAGGGCGTGGCGATCCGCATCCGCGACGTGGCCGACGTGGTGCTGGGGCGCGAGCTACGCACGGGCGCGGCGACGGAAAACGGCCGCGAAGTGGTGCTCGGCACGGTCTTCATGCTGATCGGGCAAAACAGCCGCGCCGTCTCGCAAGCGGTCGACAAAAAGATGATCGAGATCAACCGCAGCCTGCCCAAAGGCGTGCACGCCGTCACCGTGTATGACCGCACGGTGCTGGTCGACAAGGCCATCAATACGGTGAAGAAAAACCTGCTCGAAGGCGCCGTGCTGGTGATCGCCATCCTGTTCCTGTTCCTCGGCAATATCCGCGCGGCCGTCATCACGGCCATGGTGATTCCGCTGGCCATGCTGTTCACGTTTACGGGCATGGTGCAATACCATGTGAGCGCCAACCTGATGAGCCTGGGCGCGCTCGATTTCGGCATCATCATCGATGGCGCCGTGGTGATCGTGGAAAACTGCGTGCGCCGCCTGGCCCATGCGCAGCAGAAACTCGGGCGATCCTTGACCTTGCAGGAGCGTTTTCATGAAGTGTTTGCGGCATCGCAAGAAGCGCGCCGTCCCCTGCTGTATGGCCAGCTGATCATCATGGTCGTGTACCTGCCCATCTTCGCGCTGACGGGCGTGGAAGGCCGCATGTTTACGCCGATGGCCCTGACGGTCGTCATCGCCTTGCTGGGCGCCATGCTGCTGTCGATTACTTTCATTCCCGCCGCCGTGGCGCTGTTTATCGGTGACAAGGTCGCGGAGAAGGAAAACGCCATCATGCGCGCCGCCAAGCGCTGGTATGCGCCGCTGCTGGACAAGGTGATGCGCAACACGCCCGTCGTATTGACGGGTGCGGCCGTGGCCGTCGTGCTGTCCGGCTTGCTGGCCACGCGCATGGGCAGCGAATTCGTGCCCAGCCTGAACGAGGGCGACATCGCCATCCAGGCCCTGCGCATCCCCGGCACCAGCCTCACGCAATCGCTGGCCATGCAGCAGCAGCTGGAAAGCAAGCTGATGAGTAACCACAAGGAAATCGCGCGCGTGTTCGCCCGCACGGGAACGGCCGAAATCGCCTCGGACCCCATGCCGCCGAATATTTCCGACGGCTACATCATGCTGAAACCCCGCGACGAATGGCCGGAACCGAAAAAGTCGCGCGAGCAATTGCTGGCGGAAATCGAAGCGACGGCCACCAGCTTGCCAGGCAACAACTACGAGTTTTCGCAACCGATCCAGCTGCGCTTCAATGAACTGATTTCCGGCGTGCGCAGCGACGTGGCCGTGAAACTGTTCGGCGATGACATGCTTGTCCTCGACAGCACGGCGGCGAAGATCGCCGGTGTGCTGGGCAAGATACCGGGTGCGACGGAAGTGAAGGTCGAGCAGACGACGGGGCTGCCCATGCTGACGGTGCAGATCGACCGCGAGCAGACGGCCCGCTACGGCCTGAACATTGCCGACGTGCAGGCGGCGATCGCCACGGCCATCGGCGGGCAAGAGGCGGGCACCCTGTTCCAGGGCGACCGCCGCTTCGACATCGTCGTGCGCCTGCCCGACAGCCTGCGCAGCGACCTGGAGCAGCTGAAACGCCTGCCCATCGCCCTGCCCCTGGGGGCGGCGGCGGAAGGCCGCGCGCGCTTCATCCCGCTCGGTGAAGTGGCCAGCCTGCAAGTGGCGCCGGGGCCGAACCAGATCAGCCGCGAAGACGGCAAGCGCCGCATCGTCGTCAGCGCCAACGTGCGCGGACGCGATATCGGCTCGTTTGTTGCGGAAGCAACGCAGCAGTTGCAAGCACAGGTCAGCATTCCGGCCGGCTACTGGACCAGCTGGGGCGGCCAGTTCGAGCAATTGCAGTCGGCCACGAAACGCCTGGAACTGGTGGTGCCCGTGGCGCTCGCGCTCGTGTTTGTGTTGCTGTTCGCCATGTTCGGCAACGTGAAAGATGGCTTGCTCGTGTTCAGCGGCATCCCGTTCGCCTTGACGGGTGGCATCGTCGCTCTGTGGCTGCGCGACATTCCCATGTCGATCTCGGCGGCGGTCGGCTTCATCGCCCTGTCCGGCGTGGCCGTGCTCAATGGCCTGGTGATGATCGCCTACATCCGCCAGCTGCGCGAACAGGGCATGCCCTTGCAGGAGGCGATACGCGAGGGGGCAATCACACGCCTGCGGCCCGTCTTGATGACGGCGCTGGTGGCATCCTTGGGTTTCGTGCCGATGGCCATTGCCACGGGCACGGGCGCCGAAGTGCAGCGCCCGCTGGCCACCGTGGTGATCGGCGGAATCCTGTCGTCGACGGCCTTGACCCTGCTGGTGCTGCCGCTGCTGTACCGGCTGGCGTACCGCAAGGAAGACGAGGTGGAAATGCACACCGCGCCCGAAGGCGCGGCGGTACAGCTGAGTAAATAGAGAGAAGCGCTACCGCAATCGGCTTAACCCGGCCGGCGGTAGCCGCCCTCGATCCAGTTCGCCGCTGCGGTAGCGTTGAACTTGAACGCGGCCGAGGTGCGCACCTTGGCGATCTGTTCGCCGTCCGCGTCGTAGGCGCTCAGTTCCGCATATGGGTGCTCTTCGTCGGGCACGATGTCGAACATCACCTTGATTTGTCCCTCGTCGGTGGCGACGAACAGGTACTTGTGCAATTGCGCATGCAGCTGCTGCTCGTGGCGGCGCAGCACTTCCGAGGCCGTCTTGACCAGGGTATTGAACGCGTTGACGTCGAGCGGCTTCGGGTTTTTCTTGTCGCGGCCCATGGTCCACGGCCCCACCAGCGCCGGCTCCGGCTCGCCATCCTTGATCATGGCTACGGCCCAGCCTTCATCTTCCTCATTCTTGATCACCCTCGCCGTCCAGCCATTGCCGACCCACAGGCGCGGCTCCTGGATCGGGGCGTCATTGTCCTGCTCGGCTGCGTCGTCGGAAAAGTCGGGGAAATCGGTACTCATGGCGGTGCTCGTGATGGAGGGTCGGGGCTAGCATGATAGTCGAAAACGCCCACCCGTGCCGCCTTGCCGCAAGGTAAGGCGCGGCCCGCCATAGTCGATCTCAGCAATAAGGCAAGCTATCAATGTAGTAGCTTTATTCTAGCAATCGAGCTTTGATATTGCTCAAGTCAGACTATTATTATTTTGCAATCTGAATTATGTTTTTTATATTTCAAATATTGCATTTAGTAATGCTTGGCCTCAAGAAATTCTTTCATCATGCGACGTCCCTCGTCCCCGCACGCCGCCTTGCATCGCCACGCCAAGCACTTCTGCCTGTCCTGATCAAAACAGCTGCGCACACCTATAAATCTTTGAGGGAATAAACATGAAAATCTTGTCCATACTGGCATGCGCGACGCTCGCTGCCGCCGCCGGCAGCGCCAGCGCCGTCCCCACATTTACGGCTGGCGGCACAGCCCTGGCCGGTCAAGGGCTGGTGACATCCGTTGCAGGCGCCACCACGATCGATTTCAACAGCGGCATCCTGCCCGCCAACTACATCGACGGCGCGCTGTTCACCGGCACGAACAGCAACCATGCCGCGCCTCCCGGCGATATGAGCAAGTATTTGTCGGCAGGCACGTCTTCCGACCAGCACTCGCCCGTGACCGCCAACTTCAGTAGCGGCTTGAGCTATTTCGGCTTCTACATGGGTTCGCCGGACTCGTACAACAGCGTGACCTACACCTTTGCCGACCACAGCTCGACCACGCTGACGGGCCTGCAACTGGCAACGCTGGCCGGCGATGCCGCCAACGGCAATCAGTCCGTGGGCCTGTACGTGAATGCCTTCGCCGGCGTTGGCAGCAAGATCACGTCGGTTGCCTTCCACTCCACGCAGAATGCCTTCGAGACGGATAACCACGCCTTCATCACCGCCGTGCCGGAGCCGGAAACCTATGCCATGCTGCTGGCCGGCCTGGGCATGCTGGGTTTCATGCTGCGCCGCAAATCTTCCTGACGCGGGCAGGTACTGGCAAAAGCCCGCGATGCGGGCTTTTTCACGGCCAGGCCAGACGGCTGCCGTCCGTCAGTGCCATCAGCACATGGACATGGCAGGCCGGTTAGGCCAGGTCAGCGGCGGACCGGGCGGTACCCAGCGTGGGTCGATGGCTGGCAGTGGCGCATGGTAATTAAAGGGGTTGATGATGATCGGCGGTATCGCCGATGGCGCACCGACGGGTTCGGCGCAGGACTGCGGGGCGCTACGCTGGCGCGTGCTTCGATGGTGGGAAAGGGATAGCGATTGATCCCCGGTATCTGCAAACAAAAGCATGTTGCCCTCCTTGCGAGACTGAGGAATTCAGTATAGGACGGCTTGCGCGTATTACAAGAAAAGAAATCTTGTTACAGATCAGTGTTCTCTGCCCGTACAGACCTCCCATACCGTGAAAATGACGGCCTGTCGCACGCCGCTGGCGGCCAGCCCGGCGTGCCCCTACAGTGTGATCATGCAACACCCCCTCCACCCACACTGAGGCTTACCATGAAAAAATTACTCACCTTCGTCCTCATCGTCATGCTCGCCTGCCTGTTGCTCGACAAGGTCGGCGGCAGCGACATGCACATGCAATTCCACGGCGACGATGTCGACGGTCCGCTGGAATGGCTGTTCGGCCTGGTGTTTGCCGGTGGCGGCTTGCTGGTCGCCGCCATTGCGCTGGTGTGCGCCGCCGTCGTCACGGGCGTGGTGCTGGCGGGAGTGGGCGTGGTGCTGATCGCCGTGCTGGCACTGTGCGTGGTACTGGTGCTGGCGCTGAGCACGCCCGTGCTGCTGCCGCTGCTGATTCCCGTCGCCATCGTCTGGCTGATCGTCAGCCGCAAGCACAAGCAGGCACAAGCGCACCAGCACAGCCTGTAATCACTGTGCCATGAACTTGCTGAGCACGCCGTCGCTGCCGCCATCATTCTGTTCGATGCGGTTGCGCCCGCCCCGCTTGGCCCGGTACAGCGCCTCGTCGGCGCGCGCCAGCACGGCGTCGCAATCGGCATCGGTGCCGGCCATGGCGGCCATGCCGATGCTCACGGTGATGGTGATCAGGATGCCGCCATCGGTGGTCAGCGAACTTTCCGCCACGCGCCGGCGCAAGCGTTCGGCAAACACGGCCGCCGCCGCCAGGTCGGTGCCCGGTAGCAAGATGGCGAATTCTTCGCCACCCACGCGCCCTGGCACGTCGACCTTGCGCAGCGCCTGGCACATCAGCGCGCCCAGGTGGCGCAGCACGGTATCGCCCACGGCGTGGCCATACTCGTCGTTGACGCGCTTGAAGTGATCGATATCGAGCATCAACACGCTGGCGCAACTGGCCATTTCACGCTGCAGCCGTGCATGCTCGTTTTCCAGTGCCGCCATGAAGTGGCGCCGGTTCGGCAAGCCCGTCAAAAAATCGGTGGTGGCCAGCTGCAGCAATTCCGCATTCATGCGCTTGCGCTCGGTGATATCGAGCGAGGACACCATGACGAAGTCCAGGCTGTCGGCATGGCCGGGCATCACCAGCAAGCTCAGCTCGTTTTGCCGCGCCGCGCCATCGAGACGCACGAAGCTGCTCTCGCACTCGTACAGGTGCGCACCACTGGCCAGCGCCAGCAGCGCATCGCCGAAACGGGGCAAGGCGCTGGCATCGAAATTCTGCGCCAGGCCCAGCGCGCCGCGCCGCTGGTCGCTCTCGTTGGCACGCACCTGCGCCAGCGCGGCGCCGTTCGCATCGATGATGCGCACCAGCCCCGCCAGCCGCTGCAGCGCGTCCGGATGGGCCTGGAAGTGGGCGCCCAGGTCGCGCACGCCCGCTTGTTCGAGCGCATCGAGCGCGGCGCGCACGGCCGACCAGTCCTGTTCCCACAGGGCCACGGGCGCATGGTCATACAGGCTGCGAAAACGCGCTTCGCCGGCGCGCAGAGCCAGCGCCACCTGCGCCTGTTCGATGGCCATGCCGGCCAGGTGCGCCGCCTCGCTCAGCCGCGCCAGATGCGCCGCGCCCGGCAAGGTAGGCTGGCGGTGATACGCCATCAGCACACCGAGCAACTTGCCCGAGCCGCCACGTACGGGCTCGGCCCAGCACGATTGCAGCTGGGCCCGCCACGCCAGTTCCATCGTCTCTTGCACATCGGCAACGGCATGCAGGTCGCCCACGATCACGCGCTGGCCGTCGCGCAGCGCTTGCGCGGCGATGCCATGCACGCCCTGCAGGGTATCGAGGTCATGGCCATGGCTGGACACGTTGAAAAACGCGGGCAAGCTCGGCGCCGCGCCCAGCACCAGGCGGTGGCGATTTTCATCGAGCAACAAGATGCTGCACAGCATGGCGGGATGGTCGGCTTGCACGCTCAGCACCACGCTTTCCAGCACCCGCTCCAGCGGCGCGCCCGTGGCCAGCATTTCCAGCACTTGCCGCCGCGTGTGCTCGCGCCGCTCCATCTGGCTGCGCTCGCTGATGTCGCGGAAGGTCCACAAGCGCGCCTGTTCGTTGCCCAGCTGCATGCTGCGCACGTATTGCTCGACCACCCGTCCATCGCGCAGGTGCAGCACGTCGCGCCGCTCGCGGTGGCCGTGCGGCGCGTGGGCGCGTGCTCGCAGGAAAGGCGCCGCCTGCTCCAGCTGGCTTTCCACATGGCGTACCAGTGCCGCGCCGTCCGCTTGCCAGTCGAGCGCATCGGGCACTTGCCACAGGTCGCGGAAGCGCCGGTTCGAGGTGAAGATGCGGCCTGCGATGTTGTCGACCAAAATCCCGTCGATGGTCGAATCGAGGATGCTGCGCAGCATGGCCTGACTGCGCTGCGCCGCCTCGGCCATCGCCAGCACGCTGGCCTGGCCCTGCTCCAGCTGATCCGTCAGCTGGCTCGAACGCGCCAGCGCCGCCTGGGCGCGGGCGCGGCCCGCCGCCAGCAGCCAGGCCGCCAGCGCCAGCACGATGCTGGCCAGTAAACCGGTCCAGGCCACCAGGCGGGGCCGCGCCAGCAGCTCGCCATCGAAGCCCGGCATGGCGCGCACGCGCAAGGTCCAGGCATGGCCGGCGACGCTGACCGCCTGCTGCGACACCATGCTGTCCGACGCGGCCGCCGCCTGCATGTCCGGCAAGCTGTCATACATCAGGGCCGCCTCAGCCTGTTGCACCCCATCATAGATTGCCAGGTCCAGCTGGCGCGCGCCCTCGCCGCCCACGCCCGCCATCAGGTCGACCATGCGGAACGGCGCAAACACCCAGGCGCGCAAGGCGGCGCGGCGCTGCGCCACGCTGGCATGCGGCAAGCCATTGTCATACACGGGCAGCACGATCAGGAAGCCATGCGCCTGGGCGCTGCCGCCATCTTGCACCAGCTGGATCTTGCCCGTCATGGCCGCTTGCCCCGTGTCGCGCGCCTGTTCGAGCGCGGCGCGGCGCACGGGTTCCGACCAGATGTCATAGCCGAGCGCCAGCAAGTTGCTTTCGTTTAAAGGTTCCAGATAAGTGATGGGCGCATGCCAGGCGCGCTGGCCCGGCGGACGCACGGCATAGCCGGGATAGCCCTCCGCGCGCACGCTCGCTTCGTGCCGCGCCAGCCCGGTACCGGGCACCAACGGCAGGTAGCCGATGCCGTGGATGCCGGGAAAATGCCGGTCCACCTGCTGCACCGCCAGATAGGCATGGAATTCGCTGCGCGTGACGTCCTGCGAACTGGCATACAGTCCCTGCACGCCGTGCAGCACCTGGATGTAGGTCTGCATGCGCACGACGATGTTGCCCACCAGTTCGCGCACGCGGAAGTCAAAATCGGCCTGCACCTGCTGTTCGCTGGCGTCGTGGGCATTGCGCCAGGCGCCATACGTCAGTCCCAGGCACAGCGCCAGCACCAGCGCAGCCAGCACGCGCGGCCCCACCCAGTGCGACACTGACCGAGCAAACCACGACGTAGACGCGCGTGTAGGCATGACAGGCGGACAAGCAGAATGGACATCAAACCGCTACACGGCCAGCAGCATGGCTGGCAGCGGGCTGCACGATTACCATCGGTAGTCGATGAGAATGATAGTACGTTACAGCGGGCGCCCTTGCAATGCTGAATATTGTATTAAAAAAATCACAAATTTCGCAAATGCAATAATGTGTACTTCGGGAACATTCGATGCCGTGACAACCATCCCCCGTCCGCCGGCATGCACGCCCCGCAATCCATCAGACAGGAGTCGCGTTTGCAGCAAGACGGCTGGCAGGGAACATTATGGCTGGCGCCCGACTTTGCCATCTTGCATGGCGCAGCGGGCGCCACGGACAGCCACGCCCATTATGCGCACCAGCTGATGCTGAGCACCGGGGCGCCCTTCACGGCAGAGCTCGACGGCATCGTCCACACGGCGCGACACTTGCTGATCGAAAGCCTGCGCCCGCACGCCATCGTGGCCGCGCCGGCTTTCATGCTGACCATCTATGCGGAACCATAGCGCCTGAGCGGCGCGGCATTGCTGGCGGCCGCCAACAGCGCAGGCGTGCCCAAACTCGACATCCTGGCCGCCGCGCTGCAGGCCCAGCCGCGCGAGCAGCTGGCCGACGCGCGCGTGCAGCGCGCGCTGGACCAGGTCGATGCGCTACTGTCGGGCAAGGTCAGCGCGGCCGCCGTGGCCGAGGCGGCGCATTTGTCGCTGAGCCAGCTGGAACGGCTGTTCAGCGCCCAGCTGGGCCTGCCCGTGCGGCGCCTGGTGCTGTGGCGCCGCTTGCGCCTGGCCATCCGTTTCATCTTGCTCGGCAGCACCCTGACGGATGCGGCCCACGGCGCCGGTTTTGCCGATGCGGCGCATTTTTCGCGCACCATGCGCAGCCTGTTCGGCGTGCGCGCCGACCGCAGCTTGCGCCGGCTCGACGTCAAGCTGCTCGATTGATGGCTTTACGCAAGTCCGCCGGCAATTCGGGCGCGCGCACGCCCTCTTCCGCGCGGAACGGTTCGATCAGTTGCGGCAGGTAGGCCACCGGGTAATCGGGCCGGCTGCCGATGCCCAGGTCCTCGCCCCGCATGCGGTAGCCCGGCGCATCGAAGGCGGTGCCCAGCAGGCGATCCCAGCACGTAAAAAACAGGCCGAAATTCACGTCGCCGGCCGTGCCGTATTTCATGTGGTGGAAACGGTGCAGCGGCGCCCAGGCGAATACATGGCGCAGCGGCCCCATGCGCATGTCGACATTCGCGTGCTGCAGCAACAGCTGGATCGCCACGGCAAACGCCAGCACGGCCATGACATGCTCGGGTATGCCCAGCAACAGCAAGGGCAGCATGCCGCCCGCCGCTTCCAGCAGCAGGTGCAGCGGGTGTTTCATCCAGCCATTCAAACCGTACAGGCGCTGCACGCTGTGGTGCACGGCATGCAGTTTCCACAGAAAATAAGAACGGTGGCTCAGGTAATGCACGAGCGTGATGCCGCAGTCGGCGATGACGATCGCCAGCAGCAGTTGTGCCCAGAACGGCAGCTGGACCGGCCAGAATGCGCCCAACGCCAGGTGCCCGGCCAGCAGGGGAAAAGCAGCCAGGCCCGGCAGGTACAGCGCCTCGTTGACGAGCGCGTGCAGCACGTCGCGCCAGCCGTCGCCGTGCGCATGGTTCCACGCGCCATCGTATGGCAGATAACGTTCGGCAAGAAAAGAGGTGAGCAGGGCCAGCAGCAGCAAGGGCGGCAAGAGCCAGAGAGAAGCGTGGCACGCGGCGATCAGGCAACTGGCGGCGCCGATGAAGCCGGCCCAGAACACGGGGCCGTACAGCGCGGCAAAGAGGGATTTCATGGCAAGACGCTCCTGTGGCAAAAACCACAGCATGGCTTGTCCCCCTGCCGCGCCGCTTGAAGAAACGGCGCAACTTACTACAACTTGCTTATTTCGCTGCCTTCCTCGCCGCGTATTGCTGGTAGCCATTCGCGCGCAGGGCACAGGCGGGGCACGTGCCGCAGCCATAGCCCCAGTCGTGCAATTGCCCCCGCTCACCCAGGTAGCACGTGTGCGTGCCGCTGCGGATCAGGTCGACCAGCGGCTGGCCGCCCAGGTCTTGCGCCAGGTCCCAGCTTTGCGCCTTGTCCAGCCACATCAGCGGCGTTTCCAGTTTCAATCGCGTATTCATGCCCAGATTCAGCGCCACTTGCAGGGCCTTCATCGTATCGTCGCGGCAATCCGGGTAGCCGGAAAAATCCGTCTCGCACATGCCTCCGACGAGCACCGTCAAGCCGCGGCGATACGCCACGGTGGCGGCCACCGTCATGAACAGCAAGTTGCGTCCAGGCACGAAGGTGTTCGGCAAGCCGTTTTCCTGCATGACGATCTCGACGTTCTGCGTCATGGCCGTATCGGAAATGGCGGCAATCAGGGACAGGTCGATCATGTGATCCTGCCCCAGGCGGCTGTCCCACTCGGGCGATTGCTGGCGCATCTGTTCGAGCACGCCGGGACGCACGGTCAGCTCGATCGCATGGCGCTGTCCATAGTCAAAGCCGATGGTTTCGACGCGGCTATAGTGCTTCAAGGCCCAGGCCAGGCAGGTGGTGGAATCTTGTCCACCGCTAAAGAGCACCAGTGCGGAGTCCGTTGCTAGCATAATTTCTTTCTTTTCAGTTTTACTCTGTTGCAATCGTGCGCGGGGAAACGTGATTCCCCGCGCAAAAAATACTTATTCGTCCGCCATCAGTTTACCTATTCCGGTAACATGCAGTCAGCATTTACTCATCTGGAGCACCATGTTTTCTGCACGACCCATACGGCATACGGCTGCCGGCAAGGCGATACGACCACGAATTTTGGCACAAGTAGTGACAAAAGTAATGGGGCAACTGACATTGGCGGCCGCCGGCGGTGCCATCTTGCTGTTCCCCATCGCCCATGCCGGCGCCCAGGAGGCCACGCAAGATGCTGCTCCAGAGAGCGCCAGCGCCACGGAAGCGGCACCCGCGCCGCTGCAGTACGAGGTCAAGGTAAACGCACCGGGCGACCTCGATGAGTTGCTGGAAAAAAACCTGGACCTGGAGCGCTTCCGCGGCAACCCGCGCATGGACCGCGAACAATTGCAGCGCCTCGTGCGCGATACGCCCGAGCAAGCCAAAAACCTCGTTGCCACGGCCGGCTACTACACGCCCGTCGTCACGGTGCGCGTCGATACGACGGGCGCCAAACCCGTCGTCATCGTCGACGTCGACCCGGGCGAACCGGTGACCATCGACAAGGTCGAGCTGGAATTGCGCGGCTTCGACCCCACGCCGCCGCTGGCCGCTTCCGAGCCCTTCGACACGGAAGCCCTGAAGCGCAGCTGGTCGCTGAAATCGGGCAACGTGTTCCGCCAGGCCGACTGGGAATCGGCCAAGCGCGCGCTGCTGCGCGAAGTGGTGCAGACGCGCTACCCGCGTGCCCAGCTGGTCGACACGCAAGCCGTGGTCGATCCGGAAACGCACAAGGTGTCCTTGCTGGTGGTGCTCGACAGCGGCCCTGAACTGCGCTTTGGCGAGCTGCGCATCGAAGGCTTGAAGCGCTACGATGCCAGCATCATCCGCAACCTCGACAAGATCCGCCCGGGCGACTATTACAGCGAATCGGCGCTGCAATCGTTCCAGGCGCGCCTGCAGGACACGGGCTACTTCGCCAGCGTGGAAGTGAGTGCCGACATGAGCAGCATCCTGGGCGAGCAGATCGAGGCGGGCCAGGAAAGCCAGCAAGCCGAGGCCGAAGGTGCCAGCGCCGGGGCCAAGCCCGCCAACCGCGGCCCCGCGCCGCTGCTGCCGCTGGTCGTGCGCGTGACGGAAAACAAGCAGCAAAACGTCAGCGCCGGTCTCGGTTTCAGTACGAATACGGGCAATCGCGCCCAGCTCAACTATGACAACCTGAACGTGTGGGGCACGCGCTTCAAAAGCGCGATCACCATGGAAACGAAGAAACAGGCGGCGCACGCCAATTTTTACTTTCCAACGACCGAACGCGGCTACAACGACAGCGCCGGCGCCTCGTTCGAGCGCAGCGACATTTCCAATGAAATCACGGCCGTCACCACCATCTCGGCCAAGCGCAACTGGGGCGGCACCAACCTCGAACGCAGCCTGACGTTCGAGTTCCTCAGCGAAGACAAGACGGTCGTGGGCCTGGAACAGACGCGCAGCAAGAGCTTGCCCCTGACCTATGCCATCACCAAGCGCAGCCTCGACAGTCTGCTGTTTCCCACCAGGGGCTATGTCATCAATGCCCAGGTGGGCGGCGCCCTGCTGCCCGTGCTGACGGACGAGCGCTTCGTGCGCGTGGCCGGCAAGGCCGTGTATTACCGTCCGCTCGGTGAAAAAGGCGAGCTGATCGTGCGCGGCGAAATGGGCGCGCTCGGTTCGAAGGAAAAACGCGGCGTGCCGGCCGTCTACCTGTTCCGCGCGGGCGGCGACCAGTCGGTGCGCGGCTATGGCTACCAGGAACTGGGCGTGAAGGAAGGCGACGCCACCATCGGC
This sequence comes from Janthinobacterium sp. PSRC1-1, assembly GCF_049897525.1. Taxonomy (NCBI): domain Bacteria; kingdom Pseudomonadati; phylum Pseudomonadota; class Betaproteobacteria; order Burkholderiales; family Oxalobacteraceae; genus Janthinobacterium; species Janthinobacterium sp. PSRC1-1. Next base: position 529,775 of record NZ_JAFCWK010000004.1, on the reverse strand, counting down.
GGGCGCTACATGCTCACCGGCAGCGCCGAATACCAGTACTGGTTCAAGCCGAAATGGGCGATTGCCGCCTTCTATGACGCCGGCAACGCGGCCGACACGGTCAAAGCGGCCATGACGCCGAAATCGGGCTACGGCCTGGGCGGGCGCTACAAGAGCCCCGTCGGCCCCATCAATGTCGACGTGGCGTATGGCCACGCCGTTCAAAAATACCGTTTGCACTTCTCTCTGGGATTCACTTTCTGATGTCCGATATTACTACCGAGTCCCACGACGCCGCGCCGCCACCGCCGGCAAAAAAACCGCGCCGCTGGGTGCGCTACGTACTGATCGCCGTCGCCAGCCTGGCCGTGCTGCTGGGTGGCGCCTTCTGGTTCCTGGGCCGCGAATCGACCTTGCAGATGCTGGTGCAAAAAGTGGCCAGCGCCAGCGGCGGCGACATCGCAGTGTCGGGCGTGTCCGGCTCGCTGTACAACCGCATGCACCTGGGCCACGTCAGCTACCGCAGCAAGACGCAGCACATCACGGCCGACGATATCGACATCAACTGGTCGCCGTTCCAGTTCTTCTCGGAAGGCATCGCCATCAGCGAACTGCACGTGGCCAGCCTGTCCGTGACCAGCACGGCGCCGTCCGAGGAACCGTCGACGATGCCCGCCAGCCTGGCCTCGCCTTTTAAAATCGGCATTGCCGACGCGCGCCTGGACAAGGTCACGCTGGTGAGCGCGGGCGGCAACACGGTGTTTGAAAAAATCCATTTCACCTTGTCGGGCGACAAGACGCAATGGCAGCTGGAAGACGCCTCGGCGTTGACGCCGTTCGGCCAGGCCACGGCCAGCGCGACCATCGCCGCCACGCAGCCGTTCAAGCTGAGCGGCAAAGCCGGCTTGACGCAGCTCACCCCCGCCGCCGGTGAAAAGCCGGCCGCCCTGGCCCTGCAACTGGGCGGCGACTTGAATGTGCTGAACGTGACGGCCAAGGGCAGCGCGGGCGCGGCCACGGCCGATGCCCAGCTGGCGCTGGCGCCGTTCGACCCCGTCATCATCCTGCGCTCGGCCAACATCCGTGGACGCAACATCAATCCGGGCAAGTTCGACGCGACCCTGCCGCAGGCGGATCTGAGCCTGGAACTCGATGCCGCCATCGACACGCGGCCAACCAAGCAAACCGTGTCGGGCAAGCTGGCCATCCTCAACCACGCCACGCCGGGGCCCATCGACCAGCAAAAGCTGCCGCTGCGCCAGTTCGAAGCGCGCCTGGGCGGCACCCTGACGGCCACCACTTTAGAGTCGGCCATCATCGACTTCGGCAACGCGGGCAAATTCACGGGTAGCGGCAAGCTCAACCGCGACGCCGTTGATGCACCCATCGGCAATGCGCAGCTGACCTTGCACACCGACAAGATCGACTTGCAACATATCTACAGCAGCATCAACAGCACCAGGATCGTGGGCGATATCGTGCTCGACAGCGACGGCAAGACGCAAACCCTGCGCGCCAGGCTCGGTGAAGCCAAGCTGCGCCTGGACGTGGAAGCGACGCTTGCCGATTCCTTGGTGCAATTGCGCAAGGCGACCTTGCAAGCAGGCAAAAGCAGCGTGAACGCGACGGGCCAGATCAGCCTGAAGGATGAACAACCGTTCAAGGCCGTGGCCAGCGCCAGCCGCCTCAATCCCGCCGACTTCGGCGCCTTCCCCGTGGCCGACCTGAACCTCGACGTGCGCGCCAACGGCCACGTGGCCCCGCAATGGCTGGCGAATGCGGACTTCACCGTGCGCCCCAGCAAGCTGCTCGACCAGCCCCTGTCGGGCAAGGGCAAGCTGACGGCCGATGCGGCCCATTTCAGCGGTATCGATGTGCAACTGGCGCTGGGCAAGAATAATCTCACGGCCAAGGGCAACTTTGGCGGCGCCGGCGAAAAGCTCAACTGGAATGTCGATGCGCGGCAACTCTCCGCCCTGAAAAGCGACTTGCTGGGCAGCGTGCTGGCCAGCGGCGTGGTGCAGGGCACCTTGCAGCAGCCGCGCACGAGCTTTGTTGCCGATGCGAAGGGACTGGGCCTGACCAGCGGCAAGCGCCCCGCGCCGGACAGCGCCATCCATGCCAGCGGCGACGTGGGCTTGACGGGTCCGAAGCAGGCAGCGGAACTGAAAATGACGGGTTCCTTGCAAAAGATCAACCCGGCCGCCTTTGGCGCATCCCTACCCAACGGCAACGTGAATGCGGATTTCAACGGCAGCGGACGATTGACGAGCGACTGGCAGGTGGCCCTGAACCTGGCCCTGCGCGAATCGACCCTGCAAAACGCGCCGCTGGCCGGTTACGCCAAGCTGTCGGCCAACGCGAAACGCATCGACAGCGTGGATGCGGAACTGCGCCTGGGGCCGAACAGCCTGCTGGCCAAGGGCGCGCTGGGCGGCGCCACCGACAAGCTGACGTGGAAACTCGATGCGCCGAAACTGTCGACCCTCGGTCCCCGCTTTGCCGGCGTGCTGCAGGCGTCCGGCTCCGTCTCGGGCAAGATGGACGCGCCCGCCGCGCAACTGAGCCTCGATGGCCGTGACCTGACCTTCTTTGGCGAGCAGCAATTGAAATCCATCAAGGGCAGCGCCAGCGTGGGCGCCGGCCAGGGCGCGCTCGACCCCATGGTCAGCAGCCTGGAGATTACCGGCTACAGCACGCCCACCTTCAAGCTGGGCAGCGCACGCCTGAGTACCTCCGGCACGCGCGGCAGCCATACGGTGAGCCTGGCGGCGCGCAACGACGATGTCGACGCCAGCGTGCACATCCGCGGCAGCCAGAGCGGCGCCAGCTGGACGGGCAGCATCGACAGCCTGCAAAACAAGGGCCGCTATGCGCTGGTGCTGCAAGCGCCCGTGCCCGTGAAAGTGGCCGGTCCGGCCGGCAGCGGCGTGGCGGGCCTGGGCCAGCCGGAACAGATCAGCGTGGGCAACACCGTCATCAAATTGCCGGCAGGCAGCATCACCATGCAAAGCCTGGTCAAGAACGGCCCCCGCTGGAACAGTTCCGGCCAGGCGGCCGGCGTGGCGCTGACCTATCTGGCGCAAGTGATTCCCTCGCTGCAAGCCAATGCGCGCAGCGACCTGACCCTGGGTGCGCAATGGTCGCTCGACATGCAAGTGCCGACGGCCAAGCAGAAAGACCCGTCCCTGGCCGGCATGCTGCACATCTACCGCGAAAAAGGCGACGTGACGGTGGGCGTGGAACAGCCGCTGGCGCTGGGATTGCGCACCTTCGATGCGCGCATCGATGTGGCCAACCAGCAACTGCGCCTGGCCGTGAAACTCGACGGCGCGCGCGCAGGCCAGAGCGATATCAATGCCACCGTGCAAATGCTGAACGGGCGCATCAGCAATGACAGCGCCCTCTCGCTGACGGGCACCACCAGCATCGATACACTGGCCTGGCTGGCGCCGCTGACGGGCCAGCCAGGCCTGGAGCTGGGCGGCGCCTTGAAAGTGGCCCTGTCCGGCAGCGGCACCATCGGCGCGCCGCAATTGAATGGCGACATCAACGGCAGCAAGCTGCTGGTGAACTGGGCCGACCAGGGCTTGAAATTGCGCAATGGCGTGCTGCAAGCCAAGCTGGCCGGCGATCAATTGCAATTGCAGCGCCTGAGCTTTGACGGCGGCGATGGCAAGGTGCAGGCAGATGGCTGGGTACGCTTTGCGAATGGCGAAGCGAGCCTGGAACTGAAACTGCTGGCCGACCGCCTGCAGGCGCTGTCGCGCCCCGACCGCACCTTGATCCTGTCGGGCAACAGCACCCTGGTGCGCAACGACAAGCGCTTCAGCTTCGAAGGCAAGTTCAAGGCCAACCGCGCGCTGATCGAACTGGCGCCGCAAGATACCCCGACGCAAAGCAGCGACGTGGTGGTGCTGGGCAAGGAGGTCAAGGGCGGCAAGGAAGCGCCGTCACTGCCCCTGAATATCGACCTGGAATTTGACCTGGGCAATGCCTTCCACCTGCGCGGCATGGGTCTCGACGCCGACCTGGCGGGCAATGTGCGTGCCCGCGTCATCAACCGCGCCGCGCCGCGCGTGACGGGCAGCATCAAGGTCACCAACGGCCAGTACGCGGCCTACGGGCAGAAACTGTCGATCGAACGGGGCTTGATCGCCTTCACGGGCGCCTACGACAACCCGTCGCTGAATATCCTCGCCGTGCGCAAGCGCCCCGAGGGCGAAGCCTTGTCGGAAACGAATGTGGAAGCGGGCGTGGAAGTGCGCGGCACGGCCCAGGCGCCGACGGCCAAGCTGGTGTCCACGCCGAGCGTCTCGGACAGCGACAAGCTGGCCTGGCTGATCCTCGGCCACGGCGCGGAAACGGCGGCCGGCGATGAAATGGCCCTGCTGACGACGGCCGCAGGCGCCCTCTTCGGCGGCTCCGGCGGCGGCTTGCAAGGCAAGCTGGCCAATTCGCTGGGCCTCGACGAAGTGGGCCTGTCGCAGGCAAAGGGGCTGGAAAGCACGGTTGTCACGGTCGGCAAACGCCTGTCCTCGCGCGCCTACCTGACGTTCGAGCAAGGCACGAGCACGGCGACGAGCCTGGTGAAACTGCGCTACAAGCTGAACCGCCGCATCACCCTGCAATTCCAGACCGGCACCAACAATGCGCTGGACGTGTTGTACACGTGGGCATTTGATTAGAGTGGCGGCCAACAATGTTGTCGGATTACGCGTGGCGTTGCCGCGCTAATCCGACCTACGGACCACGTGCATGTGCGTAGGTCGGATTAGCGGCGCAGCCGCGTAATCCGACACCACCAGAAACAACAAAGGGCGCCTCGGCGCCCTTTTGTTTGGCTGCAGCAAACAGCTTACTCGGCCACGTCGAGCCCCCGCTCGATCATGCCTTCGACGTAGGCGCGCAGGTATTGCTCCAGCGCGGGGCCGGACAGCACGTTGGCCGTCAGCGCGCCGTGCGGCGAGCCTTTCAGCACGCCATCGTGGTACACGCGCGCAATCCAGGCCACGTCCGCGCCCTGGGTGTAATCGAGTTCATAGTCAAACGATTCTCCGCTGACTTTGCGTGTGTAGACTTCCTTGACAATTGCCATCTGAAACAGCCTTTCTTGAGATTAACTGGGGTGCGGGTGCGGCACCGGATCGTCCTGCGGCACCGGGTGCGCGGGCCCCGGATGGTGCCCGGGCGCTTCTTGCGGCTCCGGCGCCGGCATGGGTTCATCGACAGGCGCCGGGTCGGGCGCGCGGTGGGCGTGGATGACGGACATGGCTGGCCTCCCTGCAGACAAAAGAAGACCATACCACGAGATGTGCGCCACCTGCCCTGCGCGCCCCTTATTTCGCTGCCGGCTTGACGTCGGCGGCCGGCGGCGCGGCGTTCTTCACATATTTCTCCAGCCAGTTGTTGCTTTCATACAGCATCTGCATGATCGATTCGCGCGCGCGGTAGCCATGGCTCTCGTTCGGCAGCATCACCAGGCGCGCCGTGCCGCCCAGTCCCTTGACGGCCTGGAACATGCGTTCGCTCTGGATGGGGAAAGTACCCGAGTTGTTGTCCTGCTCGCCGTGGATCATCAGCAGCGCATCCTTGATCTTGTCCGCATAGTTGAACGGCGACATGGCCTGGTAGACGGCCGGCGCCTGCCAGAACGAGCGCTCTTCCGCCTGGAAGCCGAACGGCGTCAGGGTGCGGTTATAGGCGCCGCTACGGGCGATGCCGGCGCGGAACAGCCGCGTGTGCGCCAGCAAATTGCCCGTCATGAAGGCGCCATACGAGTGGCCGCCGATGGCGATACGGTTGCGGTCGGCCACGCCACGGCGCACCACTTCATCGACGGCCGCTTCGGCATCGGCCACCAGCTGCGGCAGATAGGTGTCGTTCGGCTCCTGCTCGCCGTTGCCGACGATGGGGAACGATGGATTGTCGAGCACGGCGTAGCCCATGGACAGGAAGGCGGCCGGGCCCCAGTAGCTGACGGCATTGAATTTGTACGGCGAGCCCTTGGTCTGGCTGGCCGCGCTGGCCGTCTTGAATTCCTGCGGATACGCCCACATCAGGGTCGGCAATGGGCCGTCGCGTTTGACGTCGTAGTTCGGCGGCAGCATCAGGGTGGCCGTCAAGTCCACGCCATCGGCGCGCTTGTAGCGGATCAGCTCTTTCTGCACGTCCTTCAATTGCGGCAGCGGATGGGGGAAGTGCGTGAGGGCCGTCAATTGCGCCTCGCCCTGCTGTTTCAGGTTGCGCACATAGTAATTCGGCTGCTCGGTGGGCGACTCGCGCGTCGACAGCAAACGGCTGCCGTCCTCGTCCAGCACGGCCACCACGTTTTCATAGTAGGGCGCGGCGCTCTGGAACAGGCGCTGCTTCTGTTTCGTCGCCAGGTTCAGGCGGTCGATGAAGGGACGGTCGCCGTCCTTCGAGGCGCCCTGGCCGTCGAGCAGGATGGAACCATCGGCGGCGATGAGCAGGCGCGGCAAGCCGGCCGCATCGGCGCGCATGACGGGCTGGCCCGGATCGTTGTAGCGGTCTTCGAACGAACCCGCATACACGAGGTCGGCTGGCGTGGAAGGTTGATCTGGCGAAATCTTCCACTGCTTGACGGCGCGCGTCTTGTACCACGCTTCGCTGAGCAGGGCCAGGTCGCCGCGGCCCCAGGCCACGCCCGCATAGCGCGAACCCAGCCTGGCCAGCACGGCCGGCTTGTCGGTAAACGGCGCCGCCTGCGTATAGACGATGTCGCGGATCTCCGCCGCCTTGGCCGGATCGCCGCCGTCCTGCGCTTCAGCCCACACCAGGGTGGCGGGCGCATCGACCCTCCAGCTGACGGAGCGCACGCCGGCGGACACGGCGTCATTGCCTGGCGGCAGCCCTTCCTCCAGCGGCAGGGCCGCCACCGCATGCTCCACCTTGCCATTCAGGTCGCGTACATCGATCTGGTGAGCAAAGTCATGCGCCGGCACGATGTACGAATACGGACGCACGATGCGGGTCGTCAGCAGGTGCTTGCCATCGGGCGAGGCCGACACGCGCGAGAACTGGCCCGGCTGGCCCACCAGGCGCTGCTTGCCCGCCACGTCCAGCAAGGCCAGCTGGACGGTGATGTAGTGTTCGAACAGCTGCGCATCCTGTTCGTTCTTCAACAGGTCGGGATAGGTGCGCAATTGCTTGACGCCACCGCCCGGCACGCTATCCTGGACGGACGGCCCCGTCGGGATGCCGCTCGCCACGGGCGCCCCACCCAGCTTGGCCGGCTTCAGCTGCACCAGCAGGGTCTTGCTGTCCGGCATCCAGGAAAAACCACGGCCATACACGGTCGACAGGGGCGCGCTGGCCAGCTTGCGCGCCGCTTTCGTCTGCACGTCGAGCAGCCACAATTGCACGCCCGATTCCTTCACGCCCTTGGCGGGATCGGCATAGGCGACATGCGTAAACGCCAGGTAGCGCTGGTCGGGCGACCAGGCCAGGTCGGCGATGCGGGGCGAGACAGGCAAGCCGCTGACCTTGATTTCCTTCTGCGTATCGATGTCGAGTAAACCCAGTCCCGTGTGGAAGCTGAAGCGGCTTGCCGAATAGGTGCGCGGATTGATGCGCAAACCCGCCAGCTTCAGTTCCGGCTGCGCCACTTCGCTAATGCCGGGCAAGGATGGCGTGGGCAGCACGGCCGCCAGGTTGCGTTTCGGGCTCAGGCTCAGGGTCGGCGCGCGCGGCGCATCGACGATGGCTTGCAGGGGCGCTGGCGGGGCTTGATAAGCGCCATCTTGCGCCATGGCCAGGGAAGACGAGGCCAACAGGCCGACAGTGATGGGCAGCAAAGGCAAACGAGTAGACATGAAACTCCAGTGTATGAAGGTGGTGACAAGAATGCACCGCACCGCTCATGGCGGTGCATTGTGACAAGGCATAGTGCGTTCATGCCATGTAAATGTCAACCAGCAACTTTTACCGTTTGACAAGCATCGCCGCCCGCCCCCATCTCGCTTACAATCGCTGTTTTACCCGCACCCGATTGCCTACATGGAAACCACCACCCTCGCCCTGCTGTTCCTGGTCCCGCTGCTGGTCTGGCGTATTTATTCGCGCCTGAAGAAACTGGTGGCGCGCCAGAAGTCGCAGCTGTGGCGCCACTGGAGCGTGGCGATCGCGTTTCCCGCGCTGCTGCTGTTCCTGGCGACGACGACGAAATTCGACATCCTGCCCCTGTCCAGCCTGGGCGCGGCCGCGCTGGCCGGTGGCTGGCTGGGCGTGCTCGGCTTGAAGCTGACGCGCTTCGAGCAAGTCGGAAAAGATTTCTTTTTTACCCAGCACCGCTACCTGGGGCTGGCCATCACGATGCTGTTCATCGCCCGCCTGCTGTACCGCGGCATGGAAATCTACCTGAACACGCGCCAGGACGTGCCCGTACCGCCGCCACCGTTCGGCCAAAGCCCGCTGACCATGGCCGCCTATGGCCTGGTCATCGGCTACTACGCCATGTATGCGTGGGGCTTGCTGCGCTGGCGCCAGCGCAACAAACCCTTGGAAGCCGCAGAGTAAGCCAGGTCAGTAGTACTGGCACAGGCCGGTACACGTCGTCACCGCCAGTGCCTGGCGTATCGTCGCCAGCGCCGGCGCCAGGGATGGATCGAGATCCTTGTCCGCATCGGCCAGGCTGGTCAGCAGGCGCTCGCGCAACGGTGGCGCCATCAGATTGGCATTCGCCGTGGCGTGCTGCGCGGCCGTTGCCAGCATCCGTTTCTTTTGCGCCACATTCCAGAACGGCACCTGCACGAATTGCACCACGTTCGCAAACATGGTGCTCGATCCCTTGCTGAAGGCGCGGGCGCGCATGCGCTCGGCACCGCTCACGTCCTGCGCCGGCTGCGTACTGAACTCGGCTTCCATCAAGCCGATCAAGTGCGCATGGCAATGCACGCCGAAGGCAAACAGGGCGGCCATTTCATCGCCATAATTGGCCAGGTTCTGCGTCACCTGTTCCTTGCGCGCCTGCTGCAGCTCGGTGCCGGACAGCGGCAGCGGCAATTGCAGGCCAAACGTGTAATACGCCTTACCCAGGTTGGTCGCCCGCTCGCACACGGCCACGCTCTGGTTCACGTCCTGCAGCGCGGCGACAGGCGCCTGGAACAGGCGCGGGCCGGCGGCGATGTGGGAAAACAGCTGCGCCACGGCAGGATCGCGCAGGCGCGGCAAGCCGCTGTGCGGCGTCGCCTTGGCCATCAGCGCTTCCAGCTGGCCGCTGGCTTGCTGAAAATCGGTGTAGCTGTCAGCCCAGGCGGCGGACGCCATGAGGGCGGAGGAAAGGCAGAACAGGAGGCCGAGGCGGCGCAGCGGCGAAGAAATCAAAAAGGACATGGGATCAGGAGAGCACTATTGGATAATTGGCAATTATAGGCAATCTATATCCATACTGCATCGAATCAGGCGATGATGGTGACGCGTGGCCAGCGCGCCGCATAGTCCTTGCTGGCCAGGCGCTGCGCATAGCCGTCTGCGCTGATGCGCGCCGGGTTGCGCCGCACCACCATATTGAACAGGTCATCGAGGCCATGCGGCGCGAGGATGCCGATCTCGCCGTCAGGCTGCAGCCAGACGCCAACCGAGGTGGCAAATTCGGGCCAGGTAGCGATGGCGTCGTCGAGCGAGCGCAAGGGCGGCACGGCGTAGCCAAACTCAGCTTCGAACCACAGGTGCACCCGGGCCTGGTTGCATACCTCCCACGGCACGCCGGGCAGCAAAGTTGCCAGGCGCTGGCGCAGTTGCACCTCGCTTTCCGCAAGCAAATCGTGCGCATCGAAATACGCCACGTCGATGTCGCTCAATGCCGATGGTTGTGAGTAAGCATGCAAGGCGTCCCACACCAGGTTGCGCACGGCGCCGGCGCCGATGCAACAGTGGGACAAGCCCAGCTGCGCCACGGCGTGCAGCGCTTGCATGCACCACGGCGTGGCGCGGGCGATGGCGCGCAGATGCGCGGCCAGCGCTTCCTGCGTGCGCATGCGGCTATGGCCGGATCTGCGGCGCCACGCCATCGTGGCTGACCGTGCCCTCGACATTGCCGAAGTACACATCCAGATCCTGCTGCGGATGGAAGTTGCGCAGCTTGACTTGCAAGGTGGTGGGGTTGATTTTGGTGAACGTGCCGGGGAAGCACAGGCTGACCAGCTCGTCCGACTTGCCCTTGACCAGGTTCAAGGTAAAGTCTTCGATGCCATTCTTCCAGGTGTTACCCGTCGTCAAAATATACGACACCCACACGGCATTGACGAAGCCGCTTTCGCCCTGCTTGGCCGCCAGGCGGTTCCACGTCTTGTAAAAGGCCTTGTCGCCGCAGTATTTCTTTTCAAAGGCATTCCCATCGCCCAGGTAGGACGCACCGGGGCCGGCCGCGACGAATGGCGCATATTGATGGCGCACGCGCACGACTTTACCGGCGGGAAATTTCTGCTGCCACAGGTAGATGACTTTCACGGTCCAGGCCGGCACCCATTCCTCATCGTACAGCTGGGCCAGCAAGCCTTCGCCGATCATGATCTTGCTTTGCGCGGCCGTCAGCGGCGCCACTTTCTTGTCGAACGGCGTGTGCGAGGGGAAATACGCGATCTGCGCGTCCGACAGGCCCAGCTGGCGCAGCCGGGCCGTCACGTCTTTGGCGTCGAGCTTGGCGACAAACGTGGTTTGATAGTCCTTGCGCTTGCCATCCACGTCAACAGTAAACTGCTGCGGCTGGCCATAATACGTGGGCGAGCCATGGTAGCCGGCCGCGTATTCGGGCAAGGGGAAGAAGATCGTCTCTTCCACGTCCTTGGCCGATTCATTGAGGAATTCGTACTCGACCTTGATCAATTCCGCGCTCACGCTGAGCACTTCCTTTTTCATGGCCACGGCATCGGTCTTGCCGAACAGGATGCCGCCCGCGCTGACGGAACCGATGCCGTCGTTGGCCGCAGCCGTCCCCGCCAGCACGGCCAGCGACACGGCGATGGCCGAAACCAGCTTGCGCACGGCCATCACGCGGCCTTGCCCGATACGGGATCGATGCGCCGCTGCAGCACGAAAATCGGTTGTGCCCATTGGCTATCCTTTTTCTTTTTGCTGGTGATCAAGGTCAGTTCCGACGGATCGTAGACATCGGTGTTGTGCGTCAACGGCGTCGTCATCAGGTATTGCGCTTGCGTGTTTTTCAGGAATTCGCCGACCAATTGAATGTTGCGGATATCAAGGTGGGCAAACGGTTCGTCGATGAAGACGAAGCCGCCGGAACCGTCTTCCGATTTCAGCAAGCCGATCAAGAGCACCAGCGACTTCATGACCTGCTGGCCGCCCGACGCTTCGCCATCGTTCATGCCGATCACGCCCTTGCCGTCAAATTTGAAACGCACGTGCAAGCCCGCCTGCGACAGCTGCACGTCGTCGTTTTCCAGGCGCACGGGGTCGGCATGCACTTCGATGCCGGCCAGCTCGCCCAGCTCCTTGATATTCTTGCTGTAGGTCTTGATGGTGTAGCGCAAGCGTTCCATGTAGGCGCCGCGCGCATTGCCCGTCGCTTCGATGGCGCGATTGTTCTGGTAGCGGCGCTCGTCCGTTTCCGACTGGCGGCCATGCAGCTGGTCCGACAGGCGGTGATGCTGATCGATGACGGTGGCGTCGAGTTCCCAGTCGTCGCGCGCCAGGCTGTTTTGCAGGCTGGCCACGCGCAGATCGACCTGGTGCGCATTCTGGTGCTCGGCGACGAGCGCCGCGCGGCGCGCGGGACGGCGCCAGCTTTTCGGCAGATGGCGCCATGCATGGCGCAAGGCCAGCAAGGCGCGCGCATGCTCGGCGCGTTGTTCAATCTGCTTCTTGTAGCCGAGGCGCGCACCGGCTTCCGCTTCGGACAACGCCAGGCGCGCGTTTTGCCACACGGTATCTGCACGCGTGCGCGCCACGGTGGCGTTCTTCGTCAGGTTTTGCAGCTCGCCCAGGCGCCCGCCCACTTCCAGGCGCTCTTCCTTGAGCGGCTTCGAGTTGCGCAGCGCTTCGGCAAATTCTTCCTGGCGCGCACTGAGTTCCTTGGCCGCGTCGACGCCGGCGATGCGCGCTTTCAGGGCGCCCACTTCGGCCGCCAGTTTCGAGATCGCCAGGGTCAGCGTATCTTCCTGTCCTTCCAGGCCCGGCAAGGAGCGCAGCAGCGCTTCCAGGCGGCCGCTGCGGCCAGCCTGGCCGAAGCGGTAGCGCGACGCTTCCACGAACAGCGAGCGCCCGCCGCGGCGTTCGCGGTGATACGCCTCGGGCGTGATCCACTCTTCGTGGTTGCCCAATTTAAAACCTGCTTCGACGGAATCGACACGCGCAATGCGCGACAGCTGCTCGATCAGCCAGCTTGGCACGGGAGCGGAAAATTTCACCACCGCCAGCAAGCTCTCGTCTTTCGCGACAGGCGCCGTGACCAGCTCGGGCACGATGAAGTGGCGGTAGCGCTCCTTCTCGGCCAGGCGGTAGGCGGCCGCCGCATCCTTGGCCTTGTCGAGCAGCACCACCGAAGCGTAACCGCCCAGCACGCCTTCGACGGCGCCCTGCCAGCGGCTGTCCGTCACTTCGACGATGTCCGACAGCATCGCGTGGGATATCCCCGCGTCGCGCAGCGCGCGGCGCATGCCGCGCACATTGTCCGGCTCCGGCATGGCCGTCTTGCCTTGCAGCGCGGCAATCGTCGCCTGCTCGCCCGCGATGCGCGCCGACAGGGCGTCGCGCTGCTGGCGCTGCTGCAGCAATTGCGCTTCCTTCTGTTCCAGCTGCGCCGTCACTTCGGCGATGTCGCTGCCCGAGTCAGCTGCCAGCTTGTGCAAACGGTCCTTCTGTTCCAGCAGGCTGTCCAGCGGTTTGAGCTTGCTATTGATCAGGGACAAGCGGCTCTGCAAGCCGATCGATTCCTGCTCCAGCAAGGTTTCGTTCATCTGTGCGTCGGACAGGGCCTTCGCTTGGGCCGCCAGCGCATTGCGTTTATCGGTCAGCTGCTGGTCCGCCTGCGCCATCGGTTTGCGCGCATCGCGCAATTGCCGGCTGGCCTGAGCCGCCTTTTCGCGCGCCTCGTGGTATTGCAAGCTGGGCAGCACTTCTTCCAGCAAGTTGCGGCGCTCTTTATGCAGCCCTTCCCACTGGTGGTAATTGGCTACGCGCAGGCGCAAGCCTTCCAGGTTGGTCTTCGACGCCTCGAGTTCCGTCTCGAAGCGTTTCAGCTCCACTTCCGTATCGCGCTGGTGGCGCTTGGCTTCGTCGTAGGCGTCCAGCACTTCCTTGTCGCCGAACACCTGGAACACCAGGTCGAGCAACTGGCGCGGCGCGTATTCGCACAATTTGTCCGTCTCGCCCTGCTCCAGCGCCAGCACTTTCGACATGGCGGGCGACAGGCCCGCATTGGCCAGGCGCTTGCGGTAGTTTTCCACGCCGAGCCAGTCGTTGGCGTCCGTGATGTCTTCGATCTGCACATTGCCTGGACGCATCAGATACTGGCGCTTCCAGTCGCCGCCATTTTTCTGGATCTGGCAAAACAGCGTCACTTCATCGTCGCTGAAGAAGCCGGAGCTGCGGAACGGGCGGTTCGACAGCTGCTTGCCCACGTTCTTGTTGTCGACCACGGCGCGCAGCCAGGCCGTCTGCTGGCCCGAGTGGCGCGCATAGTGTTTATACGTGCGGCCCATCGAGCAATCGAGGCCGAACAGAGTGCGCAAGGCGTCGAGCAAGGTGGTCTTGCCCGAGCCGTTCTGCCCCGCGATGGTGATGATCTTCGCGTCGAGCGGAATATTCTTGATGCGCTGCCAGTAATCCCAGTGCACCAGTTCAAGTGATTTGATATGAAACATGGGCGCTTTCAGTGAGGGAGGTCGGACGCAGGCTCGTCGCCGGCGTCGGGCAAGCCGCCGATGTCGGCGGACAGGTCGTCTGCCAGGTCGGCGTCAGGATCGACAGCCACCAGGCGCGCGGGCGCCCGCTTGAACACGTCGGCCAGGGCGCCGTTGATGATGCGTTCTTTCAGGACGTCGGTATCCATCATCAGGTCCAGCAGCGGGCCTTCCAGGATGAAGTCGCCGCGCCGCTCGATGAAGCCCAGCTTGGCCAGGGTGCCCAGGTTCATGTCCATGCGCGTCTTCTTGCCCAGCTTGTCGCCGAAGTCCGACAGCAGCGCCTTGTAGGAAATGCCGATCGAGGCGTCTTCCGCGCGCGGCAGCGGTTTTTCCGTGCCAAACATATCATTTTGATCGTCATCGGCATGCTGGTGCGTTTCCTGGCGTTCGCGCTTGGGCAGGATGATCTGCGCCCACAGCACCACCAGCAAGGCCACGCCATCGCGCGCCAAACCGAAATTATTGTTTTGCCAGACGTCGCGCGCGCCGAAGATCTTCGGCTCGATGGTGCGCGTCAGGGCCAGCGTCACATGGTCGGCATATACGTTGTCGAGCAATTTCAAGCCGCAGGCCAGCAGGCGCGCATCGATCTCGGCGCGGAACAGCTCGTCGGACAGCACGCGCTTGACGAGCTTGTCGTCGCGGCGCAGGGTTTGATGCGTGAGCAGGCGCGCAATCAGGATTTGGGAATCGTCATTCATCGGCAGTGCCGCTATCTAAATCAAGTGAAACATTCAGTGAAAGCGAGGCGATCGACATGGCCGCCACGTGGGGGTCGGTCAGTTGGACCATCTCGTCGGTCGGTGTAAAGGTGATCGGCAAACGGGCCAGTTCGGCCGTGGATCCCTGCAAGCTCGCTTCGGACACGTCGCCGAGCAGCGGCAGCATCGAGGCGCGGTACGAGGCCACGGCAAAGCTGGCCGGCAGCAGCGAGTCCTGCACCGGTACGCTCTTCGGCCCTTCTTCGCCGATGCTGGGGAAATTGCCCAGGCTGGCAAAGTTCGACAGGCGTTCGAGCAAGTCATCGAGTTCAAGCTGCATGGCGGGTCCGTCGCTGATGGTGGTGGGCGCGTCCTCTCCGCTGGGCAGGCCCGTGTTGATGACACCTGCCGCCCGTTCGGACAGCAGTTCCGTTTCGGCCACGTCGATCATCTCGGCCGGCGTGGAAAACAGGGGCACGACGGGCTGGTCGATGGCGCCCTCGGCCAGGCTGGCCAGGTCGTCATGCAGCAAGAGCCAGCGCTTGATGTCCGTGGTCGACAGGCCCGACTGGCCCAGGTGCACGCGCTGGCGCTCGATCTGGTTCAGCGCGCGCGAAAACATGCCTTGCATGTTCAACAATTTACTTTGCGCGCGGCCGATCGCCTGCGCCGCCTTGTGCGTGGCGCTGTCCGCGTTTTCATCGGACGTAATCGCCACGAGGATTTCCGAACCTTTTTCCACCCAGTCGCAGGCCATGTTCCACTTCGCCTGCGCCGTGCGCAGCCGGAATTCGGAACCGGAGGCAATCGCGTCGGAGAACTCTTCCGTCAAATCCACCAGGCGGCCCAGCAAATGCTGCAGTTGCTCGACCGACACGCCGCCGACGGCTTGCGCACCGGCCACCTGCGACAGCAAAAAGCCCATTTCCGCTTCGTCTTCCGTCTGGCCCAGGCCCAGCAGGCTGTCGATGGCGGACAGCACATTGCGCGCCATGGGCGTGACGCGGTACACGCCCTGCTGCGCATCCCAGGCCAGCAGCTGGTTCGAGCGCAGGCGCAGCAAGACCGTTTCCAGGCTTTCCGGCAACAGATACGCCAGCTTGGTGTTGATATCGGCGCGCGTATAGGCGGACGTGGCCGCATCGGACGCCAGCTCGCGCAACACCAGCAGACGCACCAGCACGCCATCGAAACCGCCATGAAACAGGGCCGTAAACACTTGCAGCAAAGGCTGCGCCCGCTTCAAGTGAAACACCTGCTCGATCTCGTCGGCCGAAATATTGGGCTGGAAATGCGCCTGCAAGGAATCGTGATGCTCTTGCTCTGTCTGATGTGCATCCGTAGCCACGGCTGCACTTGCCATTATATCAATCATTCTTTTCCGGATGAGTGTTCAGCGGGCGGCGCAGCGGGCTAGCGCAGCGCTGCGGGGCGGGGGCGTCAGTATATCAGTTCTGACATGCAATTCGACTGATCGCCGGAGGCGGCAGTCCGGGGTCAGACCCGCCTGGGGGAATGCCTTCCAATGGAAGGCATTCCAATCCGCCAGGACTGACCCCAGCACTTGCTTTGGGGTAAGAAAATCGAATACAAGCAAGCGTAGAAACCTACTTCTTGACGATCTTTTGCAAGGTTTGCTCGACGTAATCGCCGTCTTCATCGGCGAACGTCACCTTCACGGGATACCATTCCAGCGACGGCGCCAGCCACAGGTCCACTTGCTGGCCCTTCTTGTCCGGCGGCGGCGCCTTGACCAGGTGGATGGCGGCGACCTCTCCCATACCGGTGGCGACCTTGTCCTCCTTGACGACCTTGAAGGTCCACGGCTCGGCATCGTGGCGGCCGGCCACGAAGAAGCTCCATTCCGAACCGGGCGTGAATTTTTCGGGCGTGGCGCGCGCCACGCTGACCAGTTGCCAGACGGTGCTGTTGCGGTCCTGTTCGCCGCCTTTCAGCGGATAGCTGTCATCGCCCTCGCTGAAGACGATGGTCTTGCTGTCGCGCTTGAACGTGGTGGTGGCCGCTTCCTTGCGGAAACGTTTTTCCACGAATTGAGAAGGCGCCAGGCCGAAATCGTCGACCGTGCCTTCGCTGCGCTGCTCCAGAATCTTGCCGAACAGGGCCGCCTTGGTTTCGGCCAGCAGCGAATACTTGCCATCGCCCGCACGCCAGTTGCTGACCGATTCGCCGGACAGCCCGATGCCGCGCTGTTTCGCCTTGATCGAATAGACGAGGTCAGCCGATGGCGCCAGCTTGTAGGGGCGCTTGATGACGGGATGCTCCACGGGCGCGTCGGCCATGGCGGGAGTCAGGGCGGCGGCCAGCAAGCTGGCCAGCACCACGCGTTTTAAAGTACTCAAAGTCATCATTTATTTTCCTGTAGCGTCATTGACGCGAATTTGGGTCACGGTTTGCGTGGTCAGCGCCCCGCTCGCCTCGGTATTGCGTATTTGTACCGGATACCATTGCATGGACGGCGCCAGCCAGATATCGAGCTGCGACGAATACGTGCCGGGCTTCGGTGGCCGGCGCAGATGCCAGGTCACCAGACGGCCCATTTTGGTATCGAGTTCTTCCTCGCCCACCAGCTGGAAGCGGAACACGGTCGCTTCCTTTTCCTCGCCGACGAGGATGTCGATATTGCCGGCCAGCTGGTTGACGTCCGCGCGGCCGATGGCGGCCAGCTGGAACGGCACCGTGGCCTTGTCCTGCGCCCCCTCCTGCCATGGCGCCGTGGCCGTCGTGGCCGAAAACGTGATGGCCTTGGCGTCGCGCTTGAAATGCGTGGCCGTTTGCGCGCGGCCCTTGCGTTTTTCCGTGGCCGTGACGGGCACGATGCCGCTGGCATCGATCACGCCCTCGCTGGTCAGCACCAGCAGGTTGATGCGCGTGATCAGCATGCTCAAGCCCACTTCCAGTGTCAGCTGGTAGGTATCGCCTTTGTTGTCCCACGCCATGGCGGCCACGCCCTGCCACTTGGTGCCGTCGGCATCGCGCCGGTCCACATGCAGGTCGAACTGGGCCGAGGCAGGCACATTCGTCTTGTAGTGCCGTGCCTGCTCGACGGGTGGCGGCGCGGCAGCTGGCGCGGGCGCAGCCGCCACGGCGGGCACCGGCGCCGTGATGGCCGGGGCAGCCACCGCGGCCGGTTCGGTCGTGGCCGGGCCTTGCGGCACCTCGCTGGCGGGCGCCGTCCACTGGGGCGTTTCGCTCGACGCCAGTTCCGTCGGCGGCGGCGGTGGCGGCGGCCTGGGCTTGGGCATGGGGAACTCGGGCGGCGGCGGTGGTGGCACCACTGGCAGGGGCCTGGGCGGCTCGGCGATCAAGGCCATGCTGACCATCTGCGCATGATGCTGCCCCAGCGGCACCATGCGGGCATGCGAGGTGAGCCATTCCAACGCCACGTAATGCAGTGCGCCGATGACCGCGACAAAGATGACGGTGCGGCGGCGCGGTGGCGAAAAGAAGGAGTCGGGCATCATAGGCCGTAGTGTACCGCTTCCACCCCACTTCCCGCTTCTTGCCCGCGCTCAACTCCTGATGTTTAATGTAAGAAAATGTTGGCAGCGTTGCGTCAGTTGCAAGCTGATATCTGCTACGCTAGGGACATCCACCTACCAGGAGATTTCGCATGGCAAATCCGCAAATGCCCCAAATACCGGGCGCAGCAGTTGTGACCGATACCCTCGACTTCGTCAAAAACCTGTGGGGCAGCATGAGCGTGCCCGGCATGGGCATGCCCGGCATCACGGCGCCCACCATGTCGGTGGAAGAGCTGGACAAGAAAATCAGCGATCTGAAAGCCGTCGAAGCATGGCTGAACCTCAATACCAGCATGCTGCGCGGCAGTATCCAGGCGCTGGAAGTACAGCGCGGCACCATCGCCACGCTGAAATCGATGGGTGCTTCACTGGCGGCGGCCATCACTCAGCCGGGCGCCAGCGAGAAAAGCGTCTTTGAATCGGTGCCCTACGCTTCCGCGTTTTTCCAGCAGGCAGCACCTGCGGCACCCGCGCCTGCACCGAAACCGGTGCCCGCACCTGCGCCCGCGCCGGAACCGGTTGCGGCGGTGCCCGACGATGCCGGCAACCAGGCAGCAGCCCAGTTGGCCAATCCAAGTGCTTGGTGGAATTTGTTACAAGATCAGTTCAAGCAGGCCGTGTCGACGGCAATGTCGCCCGACGCCGCCAGTGCGGCAGCGGCCAGTTTCGGCGGTGGCGCCAAGGCCAAGCCAGCGGCCAGCAAGTCCGCCAAGCCTGCGGAAGCAGGCACGGCAGCCAAGGCCAAGGCCCCGCTGCGCAAGGCGCCCGCGAAACGCGCAGCGCCCAAGGCTAAAGCACCAGGCAAGGCCTGATACGCAAGCCAGCGATATGATCAGGCGATACGATGAATGCGGATCGCCTCGATCATGTTGTCGGCCTGGCGTTTTACGTCACCGATCGTGATCAGGCCTTCGTCGGCCAGCGCCTTGGCGTGCTCGTACGAAGACTGGAATGTTTCCAGCGTGTCTCCCTTGGCGGCGACCGGGCGTACCCAGGCAATACTGCCGACCTTCATTTTTTTGTACACTTCATTGACCACATCACGCATAGTTTCTTCCTTATTGTTGTAAAGCAACTCAAGCACGGGCGAACCCACGCTGGCCCCTAGTTTATCATCCGGCACGCTCGCGCACGGATTTTCCCCCTTTTTCCGGCGCCGGCGGCGTTTTTTCCGGCACTTCGATGGCCTGTTCCGGCCCGGGCGGCGGCGTCAGCTGCACCAGTTGCTCCATCAATTGCGCAAAGCGCTGCTGTCCCGGTGCAATTTTGTCTACATACAACAACACTTCCATGGCTTCGGCCGCCAATTCCGCCTGGTAACCGCGCTGC
This sequence comes from Janthinobacterium sp. PSRC1-1, assembly GCF_049897525.1. Taxonomy (NCBI): domain Bacteria; kingdom Pseudomonadati; phylum Pseudomonadota; class Betaproteobacteria; order Burkholderiales; family Oxalobacteraceae; genus Janthinobacterium; species Janthinobacterium sp. PSRC1-1. Next base: position 510,341 of record NZ_JAFCWK010000004.1, on the reverse strand, counting down.
TCCAGGAAAGACACGATGATTTGCGCGGAATTGAACAGGATGCGCAGGTTGTTGGGCAGTTTTTCGCGTGCCGCGCGCATCCAGGCGACCGCCTCGTTGAGCTTGTCCGTCTTCCACAGCAGCACGCCCTTGTTCATCAAGTCCGACGCTTCCTTGCGCGCAGCGATGATCAGGCTGGTGCCTTCGTCGCCCATCTTCGCCTTGTCGAAGATCTTTTGCACCTCGTCCTGTACCACCTGGTTGTCGTGGTTGTTCTTCACCACGTAGCACAGCAGGCCGGCCGGCGCATCCTTGACGCCGACGGCGAACAGCAAAGTGGCCAGTTCCATGCAGATACTTTTTTCGGGCCGCGCCGGGTCTTCCAGCAGCATGGCTTCGAGTTCGTCGCCGCACTTGCGCGCGCGCCGGTAATCGCCCGTTTCGTGGTGCACCATCCCTTCCGTGATCTTCGCGCGCAAACCGATCTGCTCGGGCGGGAATTCACGCTGCGCCAGCAACAGCCATTGCAGCGCCTCCTTGGCATCCTTTTTCAGTCCGCACACGCGCGCCAGGCCCAGGTAGGCATCCGGCGTCTTCATGACAGAAAATTCACCGATGGAAATACACTTGCGAAAAGCCTTTTCCGCCATGCTGACATTGCCGACCTTCAAGGCGGCCAGCCCCAGATTGCGCTGGCGCGGCACGGAATTGGGCGACAGGCGCGCCGCCTTTTCCAGCACGCCGCAGGCTTCCTCATGCTGGCCCATCAGCTGGTACGCGACGGCCATCTGATCATAGGCATCGATGTAATACTTGTTTTCGACGATCACGCCCTGGAAGATCTGCCGCGCCGCCTCGTGCTCGCCGTTATTCATGCGGATCTTGCCCAGACCCGCCCTGGCCCAGCTGTAATCGCGCTCGGCCAGCACTTTTTCATACACGGCGCGGGCCTTTTCCGGCTCGCCGCTTTTCAGCAGCAAGGATGCCTTCATGCGCAGCAATTCCAGCGCGTGCAGCTTGTTGAGCTCGATCTGCGCGTCGCACAATCTGGCCGCGCGCAAATAGTCCTTTTCCATGCAGGCCTGGTCGATTTCGCGAAACACCTGCTTCTTGTGCCATACGCGGTTCAGCCGCGTCAGCAGCACGCCTTCCGTGATCGGCTTGATCAGGTACGCGTCGGGCTGGTGCTCGGCCGCACCCATCACCGATTCCACGCTTTTCTCGGCCGACACCATCAGCCACACGCTCGACGGCGCCGTCAGGTTGCGCACGCGCGTCTCTTCCAGCACTTGCTGGCCATTCTTGCCTTCACCGAGGTTGTAATCGCACAGCACCACGTCATAGCGCGTCTTGGCCAGCAGCTTCATGGCTTCGCCGCCGCTGGCCGCCTGGTCGATATGGCGCGCACCGAGGTTGCGCAAGGATTCGCGCAGCAGGATGCGGATGCCGATGAAATCGTCGACCAGCAGATAATGCTTGTCGGCCCAGTCGGTGCTGCCCGCTTCGGCGGCGGTGGCGTGGCTCTCTGTCGTCATGAATTCCTCGTTCAGGGCAGGCGCAGGATGAAACAGCCGCCGCCCAGCGCGCCGCTATTTTCCAGGGCGATGCTTCCGCTACGGCCCCGGTGCTTGTGCATCTTCGCCACTTCGCTGGAAAAATACAGGCCCAGTCCCGTGCTGTTGGTGGAAAAGTTCACGCCGGCCGCCATGCCATCCATGGCTGCGCTGCCCGCGTCGAGCAGCGCCTGCGAGTAGCCGTCGCCATTATCGTCCACGCGCAGCTCGAGCATGTCGTCGTGCTCGCGCACCGACAGGCGGATCGTGTCCTTCGTGTAGCGGATGGCGTTGTTGATGGCATGCGCCAGCACGCCGATGACCAGGTCTTCATCGAGGGTCCAGATCAGCTCGGCCGGGCAAGCCGTCTCCAGGCGGATGCCTTTCGAGGCCAGCAGGATCTTTTCCTGGTCCACCACCTGGTCGATGACCTGGCTCACCAGTTGCGGCTGCACGTCGAACGGGTAGCCGGGCTTGCCCACTTCCTTGTACAGGGCCAGCAGCTGGATCAGGTTATCGTTGAGGCGCTTGGTCTGGTACAGCATCTGCGCCATCTGCAGGTAGGCGGGGTCGGCCTGGGGCGCGGGCTTGGCCTGCTCGGCCGCCAGCAGCGACTCCAAAGTGCCGCTGACCACGCTGATCGAATTTTTCATGTCGTGCACGGTCGACGCCAGGAACAGGAAAAGCTCGGGCGAGCTGTGTTGATTTTCCACCGGGTATCTCCTTGGGGCCGCAGCTTGAATATTGCCAAGGATAAATTATACCGCCAGCCTGCGGACGCCAGCGAGCCGCGCGCAAAGACCGTGACCTGACGCAACAACGCCGCCCCCGCTGGCGCAAGGGCGGCATAGTCTTGACAAGCCGGCAAGATCAGCGGCGCGCACCCGCCAGGCGGCGCACCACCGCGATCAGCCGGTCGATTTCCTCATACGTGTTGTAGAAGGCGAAGGACGGGCGCACGGTCGCTTCCACGCCGAAGCGGCGCAAAATCGGCTGGGCGCAGTGGTGGCCCGAACGCACGGCGATACCCTCGTCGTTCAGAGCGCGCCCCACTTCCGCCGGCGCGTAGCCAGCCAGCACGAACGAGGCCACGCTGGCCTTCTCCAGCGCCGTGCCGATCAGGCGCACGCCGGGAATGGCCTGCAGGTGGTGCGTGGCGTATTCCAGCAGCGCGTGCTCGTAGGCGGCGATGTTGTCCAGGCCGATGCGCTGCACGTAATCGATGGCCGCGCCCAGGCCCACGGCATCGGCGATATTGCCCGTGCCCGCCTCGAAACGGTTCGGCACGCCCTGGTAGACGGTGCGCTCGAACGTGACGTCGGCGATCATGTTGCCGCCGCCCTGCCACGGCGGCAATTGCTCCAGCAAGTCCGCTTTGCCATACACGGCGCCGATGCCCGTCGGGCCGAACACCTTGTGCCCCGAAAACACGTAAAAATCGGCGCCCAGCGCCTGCACGTCCACGCGCAGGTGCGACACGGCTTGCGCGCCATCGACCAGCACGCGCACGCCGGCCGCATGCGCCAGCGCGATGATCTGTGCCACGGGCGTGACGGTGCCCAACGCATTCGACACCTGCGTCACGGACACCAGTTTGGTGCGCCCGTTAAGCAGCTTGCGGAATTCATCGACGATGATCTGGCCGCTGTCGTCGACGGGAATCACGCGCAGAGTCGCACCCTTTTCCGCCGCCAGCTGCTGCCACGGCACGATGTTGGCGTGGTGCTCAAGCTGCGAGACAATGATCTCGTCGCCGCTGGCTATGTACTTGCGGCCGAAGGTATTGGCGATCAGATTGATGCCTTCCGTGGCGCCGCGCACGAAGATGATTTCATTGGCCGACGCGGCGCCAAGAAAATTGGCCACCTTGGCGCGCGCGGCCTCGTACGCATCGCTGGCGCGCGCCGCCAGTGCGTGCGCCGCCCGATGGATGTTCGAATTCTCGTGCGCATAGAAATACGACACCCGGTCGATCACCGATTGCGGCTTGTGCGTGGTGGCCGCATTGTCGAACCACACCAAAGGCTTGCCGTTGACCCGTTCGGCCAGCACAGGAAAATCGCGCCGCACGGCGTGCACGTCGAACGGCGCGGGCGCCTGGCGTTGGCCCGGCGGCGTCGCTGCGGGCAGCTCGGTCTGGAAATAGAACGCGGGCTGGCTGTTGGCCGGCGATACGGGCAGCTGGCGCGCGGGCGAGCGCTGCGGCGTGGCATCGGGGGCCACCTGCCCCAGCCCCTGCTGCGCCAGGCCATCGAGCTTGCCGTTCGACGCGGGATAGCCATGCGCGCCACCGACAAAATAGTAGGGCGACGGTGCACCAAGGCTCGACGCGCGCGGCGTTGGCACGGAAGCCGGCGCCGGCGCAATCGGCGACTCCAGCGGCGCCGTCACGGGCGGCACTTGCGCCGTCGCCACGCCGGGGGCGATGGCGGCGAACGAGGGACCGGGCTGCGGCGGCGGCCGGTTGGCGTAGCGGGGCGCCGCATCGAGCACGCTGCCGAAACCACCGAGGCTGGGCGACTTGTCCAAGCCCGGCAGGCGTGCAAAAAATTCACCGGCCAGCCGATTCAGGGTCGCTTCATCGGGCAACAGGGACGACGGCGCCAGGGCCGCCGCGCCATCACTTGTAGGTGTCTGGGTAGTCATGGTATTTACCGATCTCCACATCTTCCAGTACGGCCAGCGCATCGTCGGTCAGCACGGCCAGCGAGCAATACAGCGAAATCAGATAGGACGAAATCGCGTGGCGGTTGATGCCCATGAAGCGCACGGACAGGCCAGGGCTTTGCTCACCCGCCAGGCCAGGCTGGAACAGGCCGATCACGCCCTGGCGCTGCTCGCCCGCGCGCAGCAGGATAATTTTCGTCTTGCCGTCTTCGATGGGCAGTTTGTCGGATGGCACCAGCGGCACGCCGCGCCAGGTCAAAAACTGGGAACCGAACAGGCTGACGGTCGGTGGCGGCACGCCGCGGCGCGTGCATTCGCGGCCGAAGGCGGCAATGGCCAGCGGGTGCGCGAGGAAAAAGCCCGGCTCCTTCCACACTTTCGTCAGCAGTTCGTCGAGGTCGTCCGGCGTGGGTGCGCCCGTCAGGGTAAAAATGCGCTGGTCGTCGTGCACGCTGGCCAGCAGGCCGTAGTCGGGATTGTTGATCAGTTCGCTTTCCTGGCGCTCCTTGATCGTCTCGATGGTCAGGCGCAGCTGCTCCTTGATCTGGTCGTGCGGGCTGCTGTACAGGTCCGACACGCGCGTGTGCACATCGAGCACCGTGCTGACGGCATTGAGAAAATACTCGCGCGGCTGGTCGTCATAGTCGACGAAGGTTTGCGGCAGTTCCGACTCGTCGCGCTGCGAGCAGGCCACGCGCACGTCCTTCGGATTTTTCACGCGATTGAGGCGGTAGATACCCGCTTCCACGGGCAGCCATTGCAGCAGGTGCACCAGCCAGCGCGGCGTGATCGTGGATAACTGGGGGACGCTCTTGCTTGCATTGGCCAGCTGGCGCGCGGCGTTATCGCCCAGCGCGAACTGGTTCTCTGTTGCTACTGTCATGACTACTCCTGATGAGAAAAGTGAATATGCTTATCTGAAAAACGAATAAAGTATCGGACGTCTCCCCTCTTCTCTCAACATGCTATCGCCATCAACGCGACGTTTTCATCGACCCGCTTTAATCCACCAATTCCGGCTCGCAGCGGGCCATCAATCCCGCCAGGCCGACGCCCAGCGCGACGGCCAGTTTTTCCACCGTCAGCAGCGACGGCGTGGCGGCGCCCCGTTCGATTTCGCCGATGAACGAGCGGTTCAAGTCGGCCGCTTCGGCCAGCCGCTCCTGCGACCAGCCATGCCCTTCGCGCAACTGGCGCACGGCCAGTCCAAACTGTTTGATCAACATGCTGTCCTCATGGGTGGTGGGCAAAAGCGGGGGGCGATGGCGCCGGCAAATCCGTTGCTTCCTGCTGGTTATGCGCCTGCGTGACATGGCTGCCGGGCGCCACGCTGCGGGTCAGCCAGACATTGCCGCCGATGACGGAACCCTGGCCGATGGTCACGCGCCCGAGTATGGTGGCGCCCGCGTAGATGACCACGTCGTCCTGCACGATGGGGTGGCGCGCCAGTCCCTTTTTCAGCACGCCGTCGGCGCCGGCGGGAAAGCGCTTGGCGCCCAGGGTGACGGCTTGATAAATGCGCACCCGTTCGCCGATGATGGCCGTCTCGCCGATCACCACGCCCGTGCCATGGTCGATGAAAAAGCTGCTGCCGATGTTGGCGCCCGGGTGGATGTCGATGCCCGTCTGCGAATGGGCCACTTCGGCGATGATGCGCGCCACCAGCGGCGCGCCCAGTGCATACAGGGTGTGCGCCAGGCGGTAGTGGATGATGGCCAGGATGCCCGGATAGCACAGCAGCACTTCATCGACGCTGTGTGCGGCCGGGTCGCCATGGAAGGCGGCCGCCACGTCCGTATCGAGCTGGGAGCGGATGCGCGGCAATGCGCGGGCGAAGCGCTGCACGATGGCCAGCGCCTGCTGTTCGATGGAGACCGTCTGCTGCAAGCCGTGCTGGCGCGCGTGGTAACTGAGTTCGCGCCGCACCTGTTCGTGCAGGCCCGTGAGCGTCGTGTCGAGCGTGTGGCCGACAAAAAAATCTTCGCTCTCCTGCTGCAGGTCGAGGGGGCCCAGGCGCATGGGAAACAGGGCCGCGCACAGGGCTTTGATGATGTCGTGCAAGTGCTGGCGCGACGGGAATTCGCGCGCGCCGCACTCCTGGCTGCCGGCCAATCCTTCGCGCCACTGCGCGCGTACGGCGCGCAATTCGTCGACGATCTGGCGCAGTTCCCATTGCGGCTGCGCGGCAAGGGAGACAGGGGGAATGGCTCGCTGGTGCATGGTGGCTCCGGGAAGAGATTTAATCTTGCAGCCAGGGCAGCGCATGCCAGCGCCAGCCGCCGCTGTGGCCACGCTGTTGCTGCGCGTCGAGGTCGCCCTCGAAGCCTTGCGCGATATTGAAGACGTGCGTGAAACCGGCCTTGGCGGCCGCTTCGGCAGCCGCGGCCGAGCGCTTGCCGCTGCGGCACAGCAGCACCACGACGGCATCCTTGCCGCCCGCCTTCGCTTCCAGTTCGCGCGTAAAGCGGGGATTGCGGTGCATGGCCGTGCCGGTGGCCCACGCCACGTGCAAAGATTGCGGCACGTAGCCGACGAACGTGCGTTCCTCATTGGTGCGCACGTCGACCAGCACGGCTTTGCCAGCCTGCACCAGCTGCCAGGCATCCTGCGCGCTGACGATGCCCGCATACGGCAAGCCCTGCGCCTGCGCCTGGGTGCGCGCGAGATGGAGTACTTCGTCAAAAGCCGCCTCGCCGTGCGCGGCGCGGGGGTCGAAAATCAGTTCTGCAGCAGCCATCGTTCCACCTCTTTATTCCGTCGTCAAAAACCAGCACGAGTCCACTGTAGCGAACTTATGTTGTTCGGAAAACAAATTAAAAAGAGTTTGGAAAGCTGAAAAACATATATAGGGACTACGCGCGGAGCGTCCGCATATGGGGTCAGACCCTCATATGCGTTGGCGCCAAGCTTTGCGTCAGCGGTGTTGGGGGTCTGACCCCAGCCCTCGCCTGCTCTGCGCCAACGCTCAAACAGCGCGGCGGCGTTCCCGCAGCAGGAAGCGGGCAGGATCAAGCGCCTCTGCCAGTTGGCGCTCCAGCGGCAACGGCTCCCCCTCCAGCTGGCACGCCAGCAGCTCGGCCGCCAGCGGCGCCCAGATCAGGCCGCGCGAAGCGTACCCCAGCAAGCCAAACAGGCCGGGCCAGCGCGGCACGTCGCGCAGGCGCTCGCAGCGGCCTGGCACGCCGGGATCGGGCAAGGCGCCCGCCAGCGGCAGGCGGTCCGGCGCCATGCAGCGAAAGCCCGTGCGCCCGGCCAGCGGCGCCTCGAACGGAGATAGAGCGAGGATGTCGGCGATCTTCGCGATATTGTCGTGCTGGCTATCCATGCGCAGGCTGCTGTCTGCATCGGCAGCATAGGTCGCGCCCACGCATACGACGCCCTGGTATGCCGGCGTCATGTAGGCCTCGCGGCAGACGACGAACGGCAAGGATGGCAGACTGCCTTCGGCCAGGTGCGTGACCTGGCCGCGCACGGCGTCCAGCGGCAGGCCGGCCGCCTGTTCGAAATCGACGGCACCCGTGCCGGCCGCCAGGATGACGGTGGGCGCCGCCGCGATCAGGGCGCCGTCCGCATCGCGCACCAGCCACTCCTGATCGCCACGTTCCAGGCGCAGGGCGCTGCTGGAAAAGCGCCGCGTGAGCAAGGTGCCGCAAGCGTCCAGCATGGCCGCGCAGACGGAAGACGGACGCGCCCAGCCGCCCTGTGCGAACCACCAGGCGCCATCGGGCGCCGGCGCGCCCAGCATGGCGCTCGCCTCGGGCGCTTCCAGCCAGCGGGCGAATTCACGCGGATACAGGCCGCTGGCGGCGATCTGCCGCTGCACCTGCGCATGCGCGCCGTCGCGCGCCAGGTGCAGCACGCCGCTTTGCGCACCCTCGATGGCGGCGCCGATGCCGCCCAGGTCTTTCCAGCGACGCAGCGAGTACAGATAGGCGGCGCGCGTCAGGCGCGTGGCGATATTGTCGTCCTTCGACAGCAACGGCATGAAGATGCCGGCCAGGTTGCCCGACGCTGCGCTGGCCGGCTGCGCGTGGCGCTCGATCAGGGTCACCTTCCAGCCGCGCGCGGCCAGCCGTTCGCAGGCGGCCGCGCCGGCCACGCCCGCGCCGATGACGATGGCGCGCCGCTCGGGCACGGTGACGGCCGCGTACTCTGCGCGCCGCGCATAAAACACGGCGCGCAAGCGGCTTTCGTCGAAGACAAAACCATTCCTTTGCAACTCCGCGCGCTGTGTCTCGTCCAGGTGCAGCGCATGCAGCTGGCCGCCATCGACCATCAGGCGCGCCAGCACCGCCATGGCGGCAGGCACCCACGCCAGCAGCACTTCATCGACACGCGCCGACAATTGCGCCAGGCAGGCATCGGGCTCGCCGATCAGCACATCGAGCGTGACGAGGCCGTCGTGCGAGACCATGCGGTGCAGGCCCGACACGCAAAGCGGCCACTGTGCGCGCCACTGCTCGGGCAAGTGGCTGGCATCGACGGGACGCGGCGCCAGCGCGATGTAATGCAGGCGCCGCCCGCCATGCGCCGTGCAGGCGGCGCGCAAGCGGGCAGCGTCAAAATCCGTGTCGAGCAGGACCAGCGGGCGGCGCATCAATGCCCCGCGCGGCAAAAGCAGGCCGGCGCATGGTCGTTGACCATGCCGATACCCTGCATGTAGGCGTAGACGATGGTCGAGCCGACGAACTTGAAACCGAGCTTGAGCAAGTCCTTCGACAACGTGTCGGACAAGGCCGTCTTGGCGGGAAACTCGCCCGGCTGCCAGCTGTTGACGATGGGCTGGCCTTCGACATACGCCCACAAAAAGCTGTCCAGGGTCTGGCCTTGCGCGCGCAGGCGCAGGTAGGCTTGCGCATTCGTGATGGCTGCCGCCACCTTCAGGCGGTTGCGCACGATGCCGGGGTCCGCCAGCAGCTGCGCCACCTTCTCCGGGCCATACGCGGCGATCTTCTCCGCGTCCCAGTCATCGAAAGCGGCGCGGTAGGTGTCGCGTTTATTCAAGATGGTTTCCCAGCTCAGGCCAGCTTGCGCGCCTTCCAGGTTCAGCATCTCGAACAGCCGGCGCTCGTCGTGGCAAGGCACGCCCCACTCCGTATCGTGGTAATCAAGGTAGCGGGGATTGGCCGGATTGGCCCAGGCGCAGCGGGTAATAGTCATGGTCGTGTTCTTCATGTGCGGGCAAGCACCAGTATAGTTTATCGGCCGCGCAGCAGGCGCCCCAGTTCCAGCAGGCCGTGCTGCATCTCTGCCGGGGCAATGGCGGCAAAGCCCAGCAGCAGTCCGGGCGGCGTGGCGCACGCCGGCCCAGCCGCCGGATCGGCATAGTGCCCCAGGGGACGCAGTTCGATGCCCCGTTCCAGCCCCGCGCGCGACACCGTTTCTTCATCGTGGCCGGCGCGAAAGTACGCGCACAATTCCAGGCCGCTGTCGGCCGGGCCGCACGCGAGCTGGTCGTCGAGTTCGCGCGCCAGGCCGCGCAGCAGCTGGTCGCGCCGTTCGGCATTGCTGTCGCGCGTGCGGCGGATATGCCGGCCAAAGTGGCCCTCGGCGATGAAGTCCGCCAGCGCCATCTGCGGCACGATGGCCGTGTGGCGGTCCATCACCGCCTTGGCCTGCACCAGCGCCTCGGCCAGCGCGGGCGGCGCCACCATGTAACCGAGGCGCAGGCCGGGGAACATCACTTTCGACAAGGTACCCACATACACCACGCAGCCATCGCGGTCCAGGCTTTGCAGGGACGCCAACGGCGCGCCCGTGTAACGGTATTCGCTGTCGTAATCGTCCTCCACCAGCCAGGCCTTGTTGTGTGCGGCCCAGGCCAGCAGGGCCAGGCGGCGCGGTAAACTCATGCTCACGCCCAGCGGCATCTGGTGCGACGGCGTCACGTAGGCCAGCTTGGCCTGCGGGCAGTGCGCCACGCCATACGCCACGTCGAGCCCCTGCGCATCGACGGGCACCGGAAAGACGCGCGCGCCGGCCGCGCGCAGTGGGCCGCTGGCGCCCCGGTAGCCGGGCGACTCCATCCAGGCCGCGTCGCCCGGTGCCAGCAGGATGGTCGACAACAGAAACAGCGCCTGCTGCGAACCCGAGGTGATGACGATCTGCTGCGGCGTGCACTGCACGCCGCGCGAGGCCTTCAGGTACACGCACAGCAGCTCGCGCAGCGGCAGGTAGCCGGCCGGGTCGCTGTAGCCGAACTGGTGGTCGGGGCGGCGCCAGCGCCGCGCTTCCAGGCGGTTCCACACGTCGAATGGAAAATGGTCGATGCGCGGCATGCCGACGCGGAAAGCGCGCAGCGGGCCCCGGTGGAAGGCCACCTGGCGCATGGCCGCCACCACGCCCTGCCCGCGCGCCGACAGGGGCCGCAGCAGGCCGGGCGCATCCATCTTTCCGGCCGGCGCGGCCACCGGTACGGACAAGGGAACGTCGCGGCTGACAAAGGTGCCGCGCCCCACGGCGCCATCGAGATAGCCTTCGGCCGCCAGCTGCGCGTACGCATTGAGCACCGTCTGGCGCGACACGGCCAGCAGGCGGCAAAAGTCGCGCGTGGGCGGCAGCTGCATGCCGGGACTCATGCGGCCATCGAGGATGGCAGCCTTGATGGCCGCATACAGCTGGCGAAACAGCGGTTCGGTGGTGCCGCGCTGCAGCGGCAAGGCGGCGATGATCTGGTTCAGGTGGGAAGCGGGCATGGCGGACGGTACTTGAATTGGTAGCTTCAAGATAGCACTTATTGGCTGTTTTAAATAGCCAAGACTGGCGCTAAGATGACGCATCCCCTCTGACTCCCGTGGAGCATCCATGCATCAGTTTTTCGCCACCGTGGCCTGGCAGCGCGACGGCCAGGATTTCGCCGGCCAGCGCTACAGCCGCGGCCATGAATGGCAATTCGACGGCGGCCTGACAGTCCCCGCCTCGTCATCGCCCCTGTCCGTGCCGCTGCCCATGTCGGTAGCGGAGAATATCGATCCGGAAGAAGCGCTGGTGGCCGCCACGTCGAGCTGCCACATGCTGTTCTTCCTGTCGCTGGCAGCGCAGCGCGGCTACGTCATCGACGACTACCGCGACGACGCCGTCGGCGAGCTGGGAAAAAATGCCGCGGGCCGCCTGGCCATGACGCGCATCGCGCTGCGCCCGCGCATCGCCTTCGCGGGAACACCGCCCTCGCCAGAGGCATTGGCCACCCTGCACCACGACGCGCACGAGCGCTGCTACATCGCCAATTCGCTGACGGCCGACGTGGTCGTGGAAGGCGTCGCCTAGATGTACACGCCCGCCACCTTCCGCGAAGAACGCCTCGACGTGCTGCATGGCCTGATAGCCGCGCATCCGCTGGGCGCGCTGGTGCGCCACGGCGCCGATGGCCTGTGCGCCGACCATCTGCCGTTCGAGATCGCCGCACCCACGCTTGACGCCCCATTCGGCATCCTGCGCGCCCACGTGGCGCGCGCCAACCCGCTGTGGCGCGCGGCCGGCGAAGACGATGAATGCATGCTGATCTTCCAGGGGCCGCACGCCTACATCACGCCCGCCTGGTATCAGGAAAAGCAGCGCAGCGGCAGGGAAGTCCCCACCTTCAACTATGCGGTGGTGCACGCGCACGGCCCCCTGCGCGCCATCGACGACGCGGCATGGCTGCTGGGATTGGTGGAGCGGCTGACGGCGCGCCATGAGGCAGATCAAGCCGCGCCGTGGCGGGTGAGCGATGCGCCGGCCGACTATATCGACAAGCTGTTAAAAGCCATCGTCGGCATCGAAATTCCCCTCACGCGCATCACGGGAAAATGGAAGCTGGGACAGAACCGCAGCATGCAAGACCAGGCCAGCATGGCCCACGGCCTGGCGCTGAACCATCAAGCCGGCGCGGCGCAGGCACTCGGTGCGCTGATCGCCGCGAACATCACGCCAGCCAGCTGACGGCCGCCGAAAACGTCAAAAACGACAGCGCCGTCGACACCAGAATGATGCGGGCGATGCGCGCCGTGTTCGCCCCGAAGCGCTCGGACAACAGCGACACATTGCTGGCGCTGGGCAGGCAAGCCACCAGCACCATGCAGGTCAGCGCGAACGGATCGAGCGGCGCGCCCAGCGCGATGGCCGCGTGACCGATGCCCCATACCAGCAGCGGATGCAGCAGCAGTTTTTTCAGCGCCACCGGGACATATTCGCCTAGCGGCGCCGGATCGCTGGTGCTCATCTGCGACCGGGCCAGCACGGCGCCGATGGTAAACAGGGCCACCGGCGAGGCGGCGTCGGCCAGCAGGCCCACCGTCTGCGTCAAAGGCTTGGGCAAAGCCAGTGCCTGCCACGACGTCAAGGCACCGAGCACGATCGCCCATGGCATGGGGTTGCCCGCCATGCCCTTCATGGCGTTGACGACGGCCGCGCGGCTGCCGTGCGCGCCGCCGCTGCCGATGCGCGACAGCGCGATGCACAACGAGCTGGTAATGAGCAAGTCGACGACGATGGTGACGATGACGGGGCCCGAGGAACGGGGCCCGAGCAAGGTCAATAGCAGCGGCACGCCCATGAAGCCGGTGTTCGGGAAGGCCGCCACCAGCGCGCCGAAGGCGGCGTTGTTCCAGTCGATGCGGTGGCTGAGCGTCATGGCCGTGGTGACGCCCACCATGATCAGCGCGCATAGCAGGTAGACGCCGAACACGCTGGCGTCGAGCAGTTGGGCGATGGGCGTGGCGGCGCCGAAGCGGTACAGCATGCAGGGCAGAGCGAAGTACAGGACAAAACTGTTCAAGCCACCGATGGCGGCCAGCGGCAGCAGCGTGCGCCGCACGGCCAGATAGCCGCACAGCACCAGGGCGAAGAACGGAAAGGTGATGGCGAGGATGGTCAGCATGGAGCACCATTGTAGCGCGCCCCGTGCAGCATCCCCTGGCGCAAAAAAAGGCCGCTCGCGCGGCCCAAGGAGGTTTCCGGAAAACGCCGATGGCAGGCTAAGGCTTGAGCTGGGCGCGGATCTCGCCGGCCGGGTAGGCGGCGCTGTGCACGTTCACGTACAAGTTGCCGGCCTGGTAGCTCGCATGCTGGGACGGCGTGAGCAGGGTGCCGGCCGGTACGGCAAACGTGCCTTCGGCGGTTTTCACCAGCGGCACGATGACGGGGCCGTTGGCGCCCACCGGCGCTTCATGGATATGCGCGACGGTAGCCAGCATGCCCGTGTAGCGCACGCCGCCGCTGACGCTGCGGTCGTGGGCGACGCGGATATTGCTGCTGCCGCTGGCCGTGCTGGTATTGGCCGGCACTTCCTGCGCGCCAGTCAAGGTGACATCATGACCGCCCGGATGATGCGGACCATGGGAACAGGCACCCAGCAAGGCGGCCAGCGCCAGCACGGTGGCGGCGCGGCGTACGTGTTGTTGCAATATGCTCATCGCAGATCTCCTTCAACGGACAGCGGATCAGGGAGGGCGCCCGGTCCGCATAAGCGGGCCTGCGCCGCACTGGTGTTGCATACTGCGACGGTAACGCCATACCGTCGTACACGCTTTGCTGTGCGCCAAACTTGCTGCTCGCCTGCCGTCGCGCCTCAGGCCAGATGCCCTTCCGCCACCCAGCCCCGGTTGGCTGGCGCTGGCTTCGGTTTGGGGGCGATGCCGCTGCTTTTTTCCGCATCGAGGATGATGCTGCGCATGCTGTCGCTGGCGGCCGGCCCCGGCGCGAACGCGTAGTACTCATCATTGATGGGCAAGCCCGTCATGGCATCGACCAGCACGGGATCGGCAGCCAGGCCCGTGTCGCGGCTGGCGATGACGAGGCTGGCGCCTTCCGGCGCGAAATTTTCATTGCCCCAGGCGATAAAGGCCAGCAAGACGGGCTTGAAGGCGCGCCCGGACTTGCTCAGCACATAGTCGTAGCGCGGCGGCTTGGCGCAATACAGGCGGCGCGTCATCAAGCCGCCCTCCACCAGGTCGGCCAGGCGGCGCGTCAGGATGGTGGGCGCGATCTTGAGGCTTTTTTCAAATTCGTCGAAGCGCGTCTTGCCATAAAACGCTTCGCGCAGGATGAGGATGCTCCACCATTCGCCCACCTTGCCCAGGCTGCGGGCAATCGGGCAAGGCAAATTGTTAAAGTTGGTATGTTTCATGACCATCTCCTCACATTAATTCAACACAACAATCGAAAAAATCTCAGTTGCAACACGGAAACATATGTTTTCCTGCGCGACGGGGCCAGCCTCGGCACGGACAAGGCGGAGCTTGAGCATCAGGGAAGCAGAACCGGCATTCACGCAGCGCCTGGCTTGACAGTCAACGGTGGCCGTGATGCCCGACTTGCAGGTATCGGGCGCCGGTGCCGCTCAGATACACGGCCGTGTCGGCGCCACGCGGCAGCAGTGCCGTGCTGGCGGCAACGATAAGGTGGGGGGAAATAACTCGCAACATGATACCTCCTGATGATCGAACATCATTAATGAGCCCGTCAATATGAAGGACGTCGAGGATAGTCACGGTATTGCCGGCGTTTTTTGGGGCACGCAAACCAGGACAACAAAATATCAGCGCCGAGAGCCAGGAACCTGAGGGCGTCGGTTTTTTTGCCGCATTTACAAAACAGATTTTTTAACCATCGACATTGCTTTAAGTCAATGCATGGGTGAATTATTAGCGATCTGGGAAATCGCCGCTTCTTCTGGCGGAGAAACCTCTTTTGAAACACGAGAAAAGCAGAAAAAAAGGAAAAGCGAGGCATAATAAGCCACACTTGCTTTTTGGTTAAGTCATCCATGCCATGCCATTGACCAGCGAAACCGTCAAAAAAAAAATCTTGATCGTGGACGATTCCGCGTTCGAGCAACGCATGCTGATGGAGCTGCTCAGCGAGCAGCCCTACCGTTTCACCATCGCGTTCAACGGTTACCAGGGCTACCAGCTGGCATTGGCCACGCTGCCCGACCTGATCCTGCTCGACGTGCGCATGCCCGAGATGGATGGCTACACGGCATGCCGATTGCTCAAGGCCAATCCCGAAACGGAACAGATACCCGTCATCTTTCTCAGCGGCGCCGATGCCGCCAAGGAACGCATCATGGGCTTGCAGGTGGGCGGCGTCGACTATATTTCGAAGCCGTTCACGCCGGAAGAACTGGCCGCGCGCATCCATATCCACCTGGGGTTGATGCGTAAGAGCAACAGTACCTTGCCAGCCACGACGCCTATCCGCGACAAGCCCCAGCATCCCGACCTGGTGTTCGTCAATGCGGTCAAACAGCTCATTATCGACAACCTGGGCAGCCTGCCCAACCTGTCCGAGATCGCCCGCAGCGTGGGCACCTACCGCGAAAAGCTGACCCTGATGTTCCGCGAACAAACGGGCATGACGGTGTTTGCCTTCATCCGCGAAGCGCGCATCGCCCGCGGCGTGGCATTGCTGCAGCAGACAGACATCGACGTGCAGGATATCGCCCTGCTGATCGGCTTTCACAACGCGGGCAACTTCGCCACCGCCTTCCGCGAGCGTATGGGCATGACACCCAGCGCCTACCGCCAGCGCCTGCAGGAGCAGACGGGCCAGCGGCAGGTGTCAAACGGGCATTAGCACTGCAGATCAGAACTTGTAGTTCAGCTTGAGCGAGGCGAAACGGCCGCGCGGGTCGGCCTGTGTATAGTCGAAGCCCGAGGCTGAGTAATCCCACGGCGCGCGTTTGTTGGCCAGGTTTTGCACGATGAAGGTGACGTTCGCCTTGGGTGTCACCTGCCAGCTGCTGGTCACGTCGAAGGTGCTGAACGCGGCCACCGATTCATCGGGATGCGTGTTTTGCGCATAGCTGCCCACGTAGTTCCAGGTCAGCGTGGATGACCACTTGCCCTGCTCCCAGGTGGCCGAGGTGACGCCGCGCCATTTCGGGATGGAGCCGAAATCATTGGTGCCGGCGCCGTTCGTCAGCGGTGCGCCATCGGACAGCGGCTCGGCAAAGCGCAGCACGCGGCTCAGCTGGCCGGCCAGGGTCAGCTTGCCCCAGTCCTGGTCGACGAAGCGCTGGCGCAGGTCGAGGTCGATGCCCGACACTTCACGCTGTCCCTGGTTGCGGTACTGGCGGTACAGGGTCGTGATGCGGCCATCGGCGTCGCGCGTGATCTTCTGCGGCGCCGACGCTTCATTGGCCAGCGTGGTGGTGGCGCTTTCCGTGCCGATCACGCCATCTTGCTTGATGCGGTAGTAATCGAGGCCGATGCTCGAGCTGCTGGTCGGCGAGACCACCACGCCCAGGTTCAGGTTATTCGACCGCTCCGGACGCAGCGCCGTATTGGCGATGGTAATGGCCGTCACGCCGCGCGTCTGCGTCGGTGTGACGGGGTCCTTCGGATCGAGCACGCTGACATAGCTGACGGCCGTGCTTTGCGTGATTTCCGGCAGCGACGGCGCACGGAAGCCGCGCGACACGGTGCCGCGCACCAGCAGCCACGGCGCGGCCTGGTAGCGCGCGCTGGCTTTCGGCGAAAACGCATTGCCGAAATCGCTGTAATGGTCGGCGCGGCCCGCCACGTTGACGGACAGGTCTTTCAGCACCGGCACGTTGAATTCGGCAAACAGGGCCGACACGCTGCGCGAGCCGTTGATGATGTTGATCGCCGGGCGCAGCTCCGTGCCCGACAGCACGGCCGTCGAGGTTTGCGAATCCATCTTTTCGCGGCGCCACTGCGCGCCGGCGGCAAAGCCCAGCGGACCGGCCGGCAGCTGCCACAAGTCTTTCGCGGCCGAAAAGTCGACGGTGTCGAGGGTCGACTCGGCCGGACGCAGGGTCGACAGGCGCAGGCGGTTGCGCACCGCTTCGCTGTTTTGCGACTGGTCAAAGAAGTTATAGCTGCCGTCGGCCAGCACCTTCTGGAATGCATAGCGGTTGACGAAGTTCTGCACGGTTTCCTCCAGCTTGCTGCTCGAGTGGCCCACGGCCGCATCCCAGTCCCAGCCCGCCAGGGTGCCCTTGGCACCGGCCAGCGCGCGGTAGAAGGTGACCTTGTCCTGCTTCAGGCGCGGTCCCAGGTCGAACAGGGTAGCCGTGAACGGCAGCGGCGTGGCGCCCGGATTGTTCGGATGGCCGACAGGCAGCACGACGGGGATCGTGTCGAGCGCCTGGGTGGCGTTGTTCCACACGCGCGTGGCATTGTTGACGGTGAGCGGCGCGCTGAAGGTCTGGTCGGCGCGCGAATAGCTGTGCAGCAAGTCGACATACGCTTGCGTGTCCGCGTTCAGTTTGAAGGTGGCGCGCGCGGCCGTGTGGATGCGCTCGATGCCGGGAATCAGGGTTTTATACGGCGACGGGTTGTACGCCAGCACGTTCCCCGTCTTGCCGGGCGTGATATCGCCATAATTGACCAGTTGCAGTGGTCCACGCACGCCGCCCAGGGTGCGGGTCGGGTCGGTGCCCGCGTAATTGGTGATGGCCCAGCCCAGGCTGCCCCGCTGCTGCTGGCGGAAGTCCGCATCGCGCATCCACGCCACGTCGCTTTGCTGCAGCTTGTCGCGCTGCTGCGCATCGACCGAGAAGACCAGGCTGTAGCCGTCTTCCTCGAGCTTGCCGAAACCCGTCTGCAGCGCCGCGCTCTTTTCATGCTGGCCCGTGCCTTCGGTCGAGCCGCCCCACTGCGCCGTGATGTCCGTGCCCGTGAATTCCTGGTACAGGATGATGTTGACCACGCCGGCCACGGCGTCGGAGCCGTAGACGGACGAGGCGCCATCCTTGAGCACCTCGATGCGCTGCACGGCCGCCATCGGCAAGCTGTTCAGGTCGACAAAGGTTTCCTGCAGGTTTTGCGCCGTCGCATAGCTGGCCACGCGCTTGCCATTGACGAGGATCAGGGTATTTTTCTGGCCGATGCCGCGCAGCGACAGGCCCGAGGTGCCGGCCGAGAAACTGCCCGTATATTGTTCGTTGTAGCTGTTGCCGCTGTTGGCGGAGATGGCGCGCAGCACATCCGACACGCTGGTCTTGCCGCTGGCTTTCAACTCCTTGGCCGTGATGACCTGCACCGCGCTGGCGCCCTCCTTTTCGCTGACGCGGATATTCGAGCCGGTGACGTTGACCCGCAGCATGTCCTCTTCGGCGTGGACAAGGGTAGGGAAAGCGGGAAAGGCGGCGGCAATGGCAAGACTGATGGCGAGTGGTTTGAACATGGTTTCCTCTTATTGGGATTGCAGCCTTTTTCAGATAAAAAAGGCCGAGCAGGGACACGCGGACCGGATGGGCCAGCGGGCAAAACGACGACGGGGGTATGCAGGAATTACGGGATGCGTGGACGGGCACGCACCGGCATCGACTGCGCCATGCATTGCATGGTCAGCTGGTGCGGGGCGGCATAAAAACAGGCGGAAAGACTAAAGCGCAACATAAAAGACACCGGTAAGCGGGGAAATGCCACTATATCCCGGTGTCTTTATGGCGTGAACGAATTAAAAATTGATTGTATATACGATTTGAATCTAAGGACTTGGCGTTTGGCAATATCAGGCGTCGGCCATCGCCTGCGGCGCGGCCGCCGCGCGGCGTGCCTGCACGCCCCACCAGTACCAGGAAATCAGGGCGTTGACCCAGTACGCCGCATACAGCACGGCCGTCAGGTGCAGGCCGCGGCTGTAATAGAGCGGCACGGCCACGGTATTGACCAGCAGCCAGAAGGCCCAGGTTTCGATGCGCCGGTTCATCAGCAAGAATTGCGCGATGATGCTAAATACCAACACTGCCGAATCGATGAAGGGCGCGTAGGCATTCGTAAACCGGTGCAGCAACATGCCGTAGATCACCACGGAAGCGATGCCGGCTGGCACCACCCAGGCCAGGCTGCGCCAGCCCGTGCGCGTGATCGGCAACGGTTTGCCGCCGGCGCCACGCCGCCATTGCAGCCAGCCGATGACGCAGGTGACGATGAAAAACAGCTGCAGCATCACGTCGGCGTACAGATTAACCTGGAAAAACAGCACGGCAAACAGCACGCAGCCGACGATGCCGATCCACCAGGAATGAATATTATTGCGTCCGGCCAGAATGATGGAGGCAGTCATCAGCACATTGGCGGCGATCTCGAGCGGGGGAGTCAAGCGGATTTCCTTTGCGGGGCAGTGGTGGCACCGCGCCACTATAGCCGATTACACTACCCGGTGTTCGCCACGCTGGAGGCGAAACCAGGGGAGAAAGCGGCAAAAAACGCGCCAATATCGAGGAAATGCGAACCAGGCCAGCCTTCAGCCGCCGC
This sequence comes from Janthinobacterium sp. PSRC1-1, assembly GCF_049897525.1. Classification (NCBI taxonomy): domain Bacteria; kingdom Pseudomonadati; phylum Pseudomonadota; class Betaproteobacteria; order Burkholderiales; family Oxalobacteraceae; genus Janthinobacterium; species Janthinobacterium sp. PSRC1-1. The sequence continues at coordinate 490,933 of NZ_JAFCWK010000004.1, read as the reverse complement.
AGCCCTTGACTTCCATGGCCATTCTGGCAAATTGAATATCAAGTTGAAACTCCAGGAAGCTCTCTTATGCGCATGCGCCATCTCCTGTTTGCGGCAGTGCTCGGCATATCCGCCCTGCCCGCCGTAGCTTGCCGCATGACCATGGCGCTGGAACAGTGGCCGCCGTATCTCTACCGCGATGCCCAGGGCCGCGCTACGGGCCTGGACCTGGAACTGCTGCGCGCCATTTTCAAGGAAGCACACTGCACCCTCGTCACCCTGCCGGAACTGCCCACGGCGCGGCGCCAGTTGCTGTTCCAGAAAGGGGAGCTGGACCTGATGCTGGCCGCCTCCGACACCTCGGAGCGCCATGCGTATGCGCGTTTCAGCGTGAGCTATCGCGACGAAACCGTGGGCATCTTCGGCAAGGCCGGTACGCACGCAGCGCAGCGCCATGTCGGCAGCTTCGCGCAGCTCGCGCGCGGCAAGGCGACCTTGCTGGCGCCCAAAGTGGGCTGGTATGGCGCGCAGTATGCGGCGGCCCGGCCGGCGCTGGAAAAGGCAGGTCGACTGAATACCTTCGGCAGCTTCCAGCAGGGCGTGCGCATGCTCGAGGCGGACCGCGCCGACCTGCTGCTGGGCGACGTGCTGGCCGTGCGCCACGAAGCGCGCCTGCAGGGCGTTGCCTTGAACACCCTGCCCTTCCTGGTCCTGCGCGCCCCCGTGCACCTGATGCTCAATGCGCGCACGACCAGCGCCGCCGACCTGGCGCGCATGAACACCGCCATCACGCACCTGGAACAGCGCGGCGCGCTGGCGGCGATACGCAACAGCTACGAAGCGCCGTAGCGGCGTTCAATCCCTGGCAGCGGCCGCGAGGATATCCGGCTTTTGCACGCCTGGTGTCACGGGATGCGGTGGAGACGGTACACATTACGTCGCGATGCGGGCGAAGCGGCCGCTGTTGAAGTCCTCGAACGCCTGCGCGATTTCCGTTTCCGTATTCATGACGAAGGGGCCATGGCCGACGATGGGCTCATCGATCGGCTCGCCGCTCAGCAGCAGCACCACGGCGTCGCTGTTCGCCTCGACGGTGATGCTGTCGCCATCGCGTTCGAACAGCGCCATCTGCGCTTCGCGCACCACGCTCTCGCCATTCACCAGTACCGTGCCGTGCAGGACGATCAGCGCCGTACTCCAGCCGGCGTGCACCGGCAGCTGCGTCAGCTTGCGCTGCGCCAGGCGCACGTCCCACACCTGCATAGTCGAGAACGTGCGGGCCGGGCCATGCTGGCCGTCGAAGTCGCCGGCGATCACGCGCACGGAACCGCCGCCGTCCGGCAGCGCCACCGTGGGAATCGTCTCGCTGCTAATCGCCTGGTAGCCGGGCGCCGTCATCTTGTCTTTCGCCGGCAGGTTCACCCACAGCTGCACCATTTCCAGCGTGCCGCCCGACTGCGTGAAGGCGGGCGAATGAAACTCTTCATGCACGATGCCGGCACCGGCCGTCATCCACTGCACGTCGCCGGGGCCGATCACGCCGCCCTGGCCCGTCGAATCGCGGTGCGCCACTTCGCCCTGGTAGACGATGGTCACCGTTTCAAAGCCCCGGTGCGGGTGCGAGCCGACGCCGGGCGGACGCGTGCCGGGAGCAAATTCGGCAGGGCCGGCATAGTCGAGCAGCAGGAAGGGACTCAGCTGCTTGCCATGGCCGCCGTAGGAAAACATCGAGCGCACGGGAAAACCGTCGCCGACCCAGTGCTGGCGTGGTGCGCTGTAGATACCTGTGACTGTGTTCATCTCGATCTCCTGTTGGGGGTTGCCATACGATGGAGACAGAATACGCTTGCAACGATGAAGGCGGTAGACGGTAAAATTCGCCATCAGCGTTCCAAAAATAGAACGATCAAGGAGGCGGCATGCAGGACCTGAATGACTTGTATTACTTTGTGCAGGTGGTCGATCATGGCGGCTTCGCCCCGGCCGGGCGCAAGCTGGGCATGCCGAAATCCACACTGAGCCGGCGCATCGCGCTGCTCGAAGAGCGGCTCGGCGTGCGCCTGCTGCAGCGCACGACGCGGCATTTTTCCGTCACCGACGTGGGCCAGACGTTTTACGAGCATTGCAAGGCCATGCTGGTGGAAGCGGAGGCGGCGCAGGAAGCGATCGAGCTGACGCGGGCGGCGCCGCGCGGCACGGTGCGCCTGTCCTGCCCCATCGCCCTGCTCCATTCCCTGGTCGCGCCCATGCTGGCCGGTTTCATGCGCGAGCATCCGCAGGTGACCGTGCTGCTCGAAGCGAGCAACCGCCGCGTCGATCTGGTGGCCGAGGGCATCGACGTGGCCATCCGCGTGCGCCCGCCGCCGCTGCCCGACAGCGACCTGGTGCTGCGCGTGCTGGCCGAACGCAGCCAGTGCATGGTGGGCAGCCCGCTGCTGTTCGCCGGCGCGACGCTGCCGCAAGCGCCGGCCGACCTTGCCGACTGGCCCAGCCTGGCCCTGGGCACGCCGCAACAACAGTACCAGTGGGATTTGCATGGCCCCGATGGCGCGCGCGCCCAGCTGCGCCACACGCCGCGCTTCGTCACGGGCGACATGCTGACCCTGCGCGACGCGGCCGTGGCCGGCGTGGGCGTGGTGCAGCTGCCGACCATGATGATCACCGCGCAGGTGGCCAATGGCAGCCTGCTGCCACTGATGGCGCAATGGCGGCCGCAGCGCGAAATCATCCACGCCGTCTTCCCGTCGCGGCGCGGCCTGCTGCCGGCCGTGCGCGCGCTGATCGACTACCTGGCGCACGGCTTCGCCGCGCTGGAGGAAGAGTGAGGCTTTTCAGGTACGATGGCGTACTCGCCAATCGCCCGGATACCGCATGCGTTTATTGATCTTGTCGGACCTGCACCATGAGTTATGGCGCGAGGATGCGCCGCAAGGCGACCTCGCGCTCAGCCGTCCCGACGCCGTGATCCTGGCCGGCGACATCGACACGGGCACCCGCGCCGTCGCCTGGGCGGCCAGTACGTTTGCGGGCCTGCCGGTGCTGTACGTGCATGGCAACCACGAAGGCTATGGCCACCATCTGGACAAGGTGCGCCAGGAGCTGCGCAGCGCCTGCGCCGCCACGCAGAACGTGCATTTTCTCGACGCCGACAGCCATGTCATCACCGGCCAGGCCGGCAACGCCGTGCGCTTCCTGGGCGCCACCCTGTGGACGGATTTCCGCCTGCTGGGCGACGACACGCGGCAAGCGGCCATGCGCGATGCGGAAACCATCATGAACGACTACCAGCGCATCCGCCTGGCCAACATGGGTTATCGCAAGCTGCGCGCGGCCGATACGGCCATGTTCCACGCGCAGCAAAAAGCCTGGCTGGCGCACGAACTGGCGCAGCCCTTCGAAGGCCGCACGGTGGTCATCAGCCACATGGCGCCGTCGCTGCTGTCGGTCGATGATGCCTACGGCAGAGAAGCGTGTTCGCCCGCCTATGCTTCGCGCCTGGACGAGCTGGCCGCGCAGGCGGACCTGTGGGTGCATGGCCACCTCCACGTCTCGCGCGACTATCGGATCGGCCAGTGCCGCGTCGTAGCCAACCCCTGCGGCTACAAGACGCGCAGCGGCACGCCGCAAAATCCCGCTTTTGATCCGAACTTCATCGTCGAGCTGCCGGCCCGCTAATCGTCAGGCTTCAAACGCCCCGCCAGCCATTGCTGCAGGCGGTGCTTGCCGGCCGCCACCAGCCGATTGCGCGGCTTGGGCGTGGTTTTCACTTTGATTTTCATGGCGCATGCGCCAACGTTGTTAATTTGTCGCAGCCGCTTTTTCTTTCGCGATGCGGGCATCGAGCTTGGCTTCATTTTTGGCAGCGTAATGGCGGCACGCCTGCGCATCGATGAAGGGATTCGGCGTGACGCCTTCCAGCAATTGCGTCAGCTTGCCGTCGCCGCCGGAGTGGTCGGGGTGGGCCGAGATCAGGATGTCGCACGGCAGTTTGGCGAAGTCCTGCATGACGCGGCGGAAGGCCGGCGTCAGGTCCGCGTGGCGCTCATCGCCCAGGTAATGAAAATCATCGGCCGCCACCGGCGTGAGGCTGGCGCCGAACACCACGTTCAGGCATTCCTGACGCTGCGCATCCTCGCACGAGACCCAGGTCCAGCTGGTGCTGCCCGGCGTATGCCCGGGCGTGTAGCGCGCCGTGATGGTCACGTCGCCCAGTTGCAGGGTTTCGCCATCGGCGATCTCGCGCACGTTTTCCACGGCCGGCATGGGATCGATTTCGCCCGCTTGCGGGTCCATGGCGAGCACCGCTCCCGCGCGCAGCGCCTCCGCTCCCAGCGGACTGGCCACCACTTGCGCGCCGCTGTCGCGGGCCAGGGCGGCGATGCCGCCCGAATGGTCGAAATGCGCTTCCGTATTCAGGATGAACTTGATGTCTTGCAGGCGAAAGCCCAGCTCGAGGATATGTTCCTTGATGGCGGCCACCGATTGCGGCAAGGCACCATCGATCAGGATCAGGCCTGCGCGCGTATCGATCAGCACCACGCTCAAACCGCCCACGCCCACGTAATAGGTGTCGCCGTGGATGCGCGCCGGTTGCTGCGCACGGTTCCACTGCGCCGCATACGGCGAGGCGATCGGCTGCGTCAAAGGATCGATGGCGGGCGTGGCGGCATGCGCCGTCAACGGCAGCGCCATGGCGGCCAGCGCGATACTGAGCAAGGTCTTGGGAAAGAAGAAAGGCGGCATGCGGCTCCAGGAAGATAGGCGGGATGAATCGATGCCATAGAGTAACGTCGCCAGCCTGGCGCGGTCAAGCGGACGGACGCGGCCACTTGCGCTACGATAGAGGCCCATCGACTGCCGCGCGCCTTGCCGCGCCCACTGCCATGCGTTTGCTGATCCTGTCCGACCTGCACCTGGAAGTCTGGGGTGAAGACACGCCCGCCATCGACCTTGCCACCAGCCGCCCCGACGTGGTGATCCTGGCCGGCGACATCGCCACGGGCAACCATGCCATCGCCTGGGCCGCGCGCACCTTCGGCGCCCTGCCCGTGCTGTATGTGCACGGCAATCACGAGGGCTATGGGCACCAGCTCGAACACATGCAGGACGCCGTGCGCGACGCCTGTGCCAGCGCGAATGCGCAGGGCGCCAACATCGGCCTGCTCGACGGCGACGCCGTGGTCTTGCACGGCGTGCGTTTTCTCGGCATCACGCTGTGGACGGATTTTCTGCTGTTCGGCGCCGAGCGCCAGGAAGAAGCGCTTAACGCGGCGCAAGCCTATATGCCCGACTACAAGCGCATCAGCACGGGTGGCGACGCGCCGCGCCTCTTGTGCGCGGCCGACACGGCGCAGCTGCACGCGCGGCACAAGACCTGGCTAGCCGGGCAACTGGCGCAACCGTTCGCCGGCAAGACCGTCGTCATCACGCACATGGCGCCCTCGATGCTGTCGGTGGAAGAGCAGTACGCGACGAACCTGGGCTCGCCCGCCTTCGCCTCGCAGCTGGACGACCTGGTGGCGCAGGCGGACCTGTGGGTGCATGGCCACATGCACGCCTCGCTCGACTACCAGATAGGCGAGTGCCGCGTCGTGTGCAACCCCTGCGGCTACAAGCGGCCGGACGGCACGCCCGAGAACGAACGCTACGATCCCGGCTTCATCGTCGACATCGCCAGCGCGGTGTAATTTTTTCGATAGCGCAGCTGCGCCACGCCGCTGGGCAGCTGGCGCGTGCCGTCCAGGCGCCAGTCGCTGCGCGGCAAGCCATCCTCGAACAGGCGCACGCCCTTGCCCAGCACCACGGGCAGCACGGACAAGGTGACACTGTCGATGACGCCTTCGCGCAAACCAGCGCGGATGACGGCGCCGCCATCGAGATACACGTGGCGGCAGCCCTCCTCTGCCAGCCCCTCCAGCACTGCGCGCACGCCGCCTTCGCGGCGCTGCTCGCCATGGCGTGGCGCGAAGTCGCGGTGGCTCAATACCACCACGCGCTTGCCCGCATACGGCCACGGCTCGAACCCCAGCACGGCGTCATACGTGGTGCGGCCGATCAGCAGGGTATCGACCTGCTCCATCAAGGCCGTGTAGCCGGTGGCGTCGGGCGAGTCGGGCGCCAGCTCGGCCAGCCAGGACAGGTCGCCATTCTCTCCCGCGATACAGCCATCGATGCTGATGCCGAGAAAGGCACTGACGAAAGGTTTTTGCATGAAGCACTCCCCGATTAATTCTACAGTGTAGAATTATGCCCATGAAAACCGAAAAAATTCAAGCCATCACCTCTCCCGTGCGCCGCGCCGGGCGTCCGCGCCGCGCCGCGCCCGCGCTGGACAGCGCCAGCATCCTGCACGCTGCCCTGGCCCTGCTGGAAGAACAAGGCGAAGCATTTTCCATGCGCGCGCTGGCGCACAGCCTGGGCGTCGACGCCATGGCCGTGTATCACTACTACGCGGGAAAAGAGGAATTATTGCTGGCCTTGATGGCGCAGCGTTTTGCCGCGCTCGATCCGCACCAGCCGCCGTTTAACCAACGCCAGGGGCCGCAGCGCCGCCTGCTCGCGCTGTGCGCGCTGTACCTGGAACTGGTCAGCGCCACGCCGTATTTCGTGCGCCTGATGGCGCGCGGGCTGGTGGAACAAGCCGACGTGGCCGAGCGGTTCACGGCGCTGTTCGAGCAGGCCGTCGACGGGCTCGCGCTGGACAAAAAAACCCGGCTGCGCGGGCGCGACGCGCTCGTCGATTTCCTGCACGGCTATGCGCTGGCGGGCAGGCCCGCCAGCGAGACAGCCTGGCATGCCTCGGTCGGCCTGCTCCTGGCGGGCATGACCGCCCGGCACTAGCCGAGCATCAGGCCAGCAGCTTGAGCAGCGCCTGGGCGGCCGCTTCCGACGACGCGGGATTCTGGCCCGTGACCAGCAAGCCATCGGTGACGGCGTACGGCTGCCAGTCGCCCAGCTTCGAGTAGACGCCGCCGTTTGCCTTCAGCATGTCCTCGACCAGGAAGGGCACGATGGCCGTCAAGCCGACGGCGTCTTCCTCGGTATTCGTAAAGCCCGTCACCTGCTTGCCGCGCACCAGCGGCGTGCCATCCGCCGCCTTCACATGGCGCAACACGCCGGGCGCGTGGCAGACGGCGGCGACGGGCTTGCCGGCGGCGATCATCTGTTCGATCAGCGCGATCGAGTGCGGATCTTCGGCCAGGTCCCACAGCGGACCATGGCCGCCCGGGTAAAACACGGCGTCAAAGTCGGCCGCCTTCACGTCGGCCAGCTTACCCGTGTTGGCCAGCACGGCTTGCGCAGCGGCGTCCTGCTTGAAACGGCGCGTGGCGTCCGTTTGCGAATCGGCCTCGTCGCTTTTCGGGTCCAGCGGCGGCTGGCCGCCGTTGGGTGACACCACCGTCAGCTTCGCGCCCGCTTCCTGCAAGGCATAGTAAGGCGCGGCGAATTCTTCCAGCCAGAAGCCGGTTTTCTTGCCAGTGTCGCCGAGTTGATCGTGCGAGGTCAGTACCATCAGGATGTTCATGTTGTGTCCTTTTATGTCAGGGTTACAGTGCTGCTTCGAGGATACGGCGGCTGCGCGCGAGGTCGATATCGCGGTGTTCGCCGAGGGAGGTCATGCCATGTGCTGCCAATTGTTTCAGTACCGCTTCCACCGCTTCCTGGCCCAGCTGGTAAGCGGACAAACGGGTCGGGATGCCCAGGCCTTCAAAGAAGGCGCGGGTGCTGGCGATGGCCATGTCGATGCGCTCGTCGTCGCTGCCCTCCGTGATGTTCCAGACACGCTCGCCATACTGTAGCAATTTGCCGCGTTTCGGCTCGCGCTGTACGTCCAGCAGTGCCGGCAGTACCAGGGCCAGGGTGCGCGCGTGGTCGATGTCGTACAGGGCCGTCAGCTCGTGGCCGATCATGTGGGTGGCCCAGTCCTGCGGCACGCCGGCGCCAATCAGGCCATTCAGGGCCAGGGTGGCGGTCCACATCAGGTTGGCGCGGGTATCGTAATCGTCGGGCGCGGCGATCGCCTGCGGCGCGATCTCGACCAGGGTCTGCAGCAAGCCTTCGGCAAAGCGGTCCTGCACCATCGCCTGCACCGGATAGGTCAAATACTGTTCCGTCGTGTGGACAAAGGCGTCGACCAGGCCATTGGCCACCTGCGTGGCCGGCAAGGTAAACGTCTTGCTGGGGTCGAGCACGGAAAATTGCGGGTACAGCAGCGGACTGCGGAAACTCAGCTTGTCATGCGTGGCTTTTTTCGTCACCACGCCGCCGTTGTTCATTTCCGACCCCGTGGCCGGCAAGGTCAGCACCGTGCCGAACGGCAGGGCGCGCTGCACGTTGGCGCCGCCGCGCTCGGCGATTTCCCACGGCTCGCCGTCGTACAGGGCGGCGGCGGCGACGAACTTGGTGCCATCGATCACGGAGCCGCCGCCGACGGCCAGCAGGAAGTCCACTTTCTCGTCGCGTACCAGGGCGACGGCGCGCATCAGGGTTTCATAGCTGGGATTGGGTTCGATGCCGCCAAACTCCTGCACCGTGCGCTGGCCCAGCGCAGCGCGCACTTCGGCCAGGGTGCCGGTCTTTTCCGCACTGGCGCCGCCGTACAAGATCAGCACGCGCGCATCGTGCGGCACCAGGGTGGACAATTTGGCGACGGTATCAAGACCGAAGACGATACGGGTCGGGTTATGGAATTCAAAATTTTTCATGCTGTCGCTCCTTATTATTAGACTGGTCGTCTACAATTCATTCAAAAAAGCGCGGACGTGCTACGTCCGCTTGCTGGCTTGCTTTGTTTGCTGCCTATCGGTAGCTGTCCGGCGACAGCTGCAGCATGTCCAGGGTCGCCTGCCAGGCCGTTTGCAAGGCGCTGGCGTCGCGCCGCAGCTTGGTCAGCATGGCCGCGCCCAGCCACAGCTGGTACAAGGTGGCGGCCATTTGCCCCGGATCGGCCACCGTTGGCAGCGAAGCGTCCACCCTGCCCCGCGCGATGGCCAGGGCCAGCCTGGCGATGATGCGGTGGGTGCCGTCGAGCAGCGCCACGCGCATCGGTTCGGACATGTCCGCCACTTCGCTGCTGAGCTTGACCACCAGGCAACGGCAATCGCAAGCGCTGCCATCGAGGCTCTCGCTGGTCCAGCTGGCCCAGTAATCCATCAGCGACTGCGCCGCGCTGCGGCCAGGCTGGCCCAGCACGTCTTCCATCCCTGCCAGGTAGCCCGTGACGTAATCTTCCAGCATCGCCTCGCCAAACAATTCCTTGGACTTGAAGTAATGGTAGAACGAGCCCTTGGGCACATCGGCGGCCGACAAAATCTCGTTCAGCCCCACGCCGGCAAAACCCTTGCGCGTGATGATGGCCTTGCCCTGGTCGATAATGTGCTGGCGCACGTCGGTGTATTCAGCTTTCATGCAATGATTGTAGCACAATTAGACCAGTCGTCTAGTTCAAATGAAACCCAGAAACAAATTCTGGGGTCAGACCCTCAAGGCCGCCAACTCAGCGGCTTGCACTCACGGGCGCGGGGGTCTGACCCCGGCGGTCAGCTCAGGCAAACTTCTTAAAATCCGGCTTCCTCTTTTCAAAGAAGGCCGTAAACGCTTCCTTCGCTTCGGCGCCGCCCAGCATGGCGCTGAACAGTTTGTTTTCGTCGGCGATGGCGGCCTTCATCGGTTCCATGCGGCTTTGCTTCATCAGGCGCTTGGTGGCGCGGATGGACGCTGCCGGCAGGGCCACCAGCTTGGCGGCCTGGCCTTGCGCGAACGTCATCAGGTCGTACAGGGGCACGACTTTCGACACCAGGCCCATTTCCAGCGCTTCGCTGGCCGGGAACGCTTCGCCCAGCATCAGCTTTTCCGCCGCGCGCGGGTAGCCGGCCAGTTGCGTGAGCAGCAGGCTGGAACCGAATTCCGGGCACAGGCCCAGCTGCGTGAACGGCATCGAGAAGCTGGCGTTGTCGGCCGCATACACCAGGTCGCAGTGCATCAGTAACGTTGTGCCGATGCCGATGGCCGGGCCGGAGACGGCCGCCACCACGGGCTTGCTGCTGCCGTACAGGGCGCGCATGAACTGGAACACGGGACGGTCATGGTCGAGCGAGCCATCCTTCGGGCGCGCCGTCTTCATGAAGTCATCGAGGTCGTTGCCGGCCGTGAAAATCTCGCGCTTGCCGCAGATCAGGATGGCGCGTACTGCATCGTCGGTCTCGGCCGCCACCAGCGCATCGGCCAGGGTCTGGTACATGGCGCCCGTGATCGCATTCTTGCGTTCCAGGCGGTTGAATTCCAGGGTCAGAATGCCCTCGCTCTTGCTGCACACAATATCCATGTCGTCTCCAAAAAGATAAAGGGCGCCGGGGTAATCCCGCAGCGCCCTGTTGTATTGCTTTAGTCCGTCAAGCTTATACGCGTTCAAAAATTCCGGCGGCGCCCATGCCGGCACCCACGCACATCGTGACCATGCCGTACTTCTGCTTGGTGCGCTGCAGCGCGTGGATCACGGTGGCGGCGCGGATGGCACCGGTGGCGCCCAGCGGGTGGCCCAGGGCGATCGCGCCGCCCATCGGGTTGACCTTCGATGGGTCCAGGCCCAGGTCGCCGATGACGGCCAGGGCTTGCGCGGCAAACGCTTCGTTCAGCTCGATCCAGTCCAGCTGGTCTTGCGTGATGCCGGCGGCGGCGCACGCCGCGGGAATGGCGAATTTCGGACCGATGCCCATGATTTCCGGCGGCACGCCGCGCACGGCGAACGAGGAGAATTTCGCCAGCGGGGTCAGGTTATGTTCGCGCAGGATTTTTTCGCTGACGATCAGCAGCGCGCCGGCGCCGTCGGACATCTGCGAGCTGTTGGCGGCCGTGACGGTGCCCTTGGCGGCAAACACGGGTTTGAGTTTGCCCAGCGACTCCATCGACGAATCGGCGCGCGCGCCTTCGTCGGTGTCGACCGTGCGGCGCGATACATCGACTTGGCCGGTAGCCAGGTTCGGCGTGCGCGTGATGATTTCGACGGGCGTCGTTTCGGCCTTGAAGAAACCGGCTTGCTGCGCGGCGATGGCGCGGCGGTGCGATTCAACGGAGAACGCGTCCTGCTGTTCGCGCGACACTTTCCATTGCTGCGCCACTTTTTCGGCCGTCAAGCCCATGCCGTAGGCCATGCCGATGTTTTCATCGCTGAACATGTCCAGGTTCATCGATGGGTGATGGCCCATCATCGGCACCATCGACATCGATTCGATGCCGCCGGCGATCATCACGTCGGCTTCGCCCACGCGGATGCGGTCGGCCGCCATGGCAATGGCCGTGATGCCCGAAGCGCAGTAACGGTTGACGGTGACGCCGCCCACGGTTTTCGGCAAGCCGGCCAGCAGCACCGAGTTACGCGCAATATTGAAGCCCTGCTCCGCTTCCGGGAACGAGCAGCCGATGATGGCGTCGGTGATCAGCGCCGGGTCGAGGCCAGGCGCTTGCGCCAGGGCCGATTGCAGCACGCGCACCAGCAGGTCGTCCGGGCGGGTGTTTCTGAACATGCCGCGCGGCGCCTTGCCGATCGGGGTGCGGGTTGCAGAGACGATGTAGGCGTCTTGAAGTTGTTTGCTCATTTTATGCTTTCAAAGATGTTGAACGAGGTTCGTGTTCTGTCGAATGTCCGGGATGCTGGCCTATCGCTTCTGCGACAAATACCAGTCCACCGTCACCTGTGCCGCCAGCGTGCCTTCGGCGTCGAAGATATCGACTGCCACGGGAAACGCCACCTTGCCGTCCTGCGCCAGCTGCGCCTTCAATGCCGCCAGGTCGCCCGGTACCCGGCCTTCGGCGCGCGTCGCGCCCCGGGCCAGCTTCTGGTAGGCAATGCGGGACTCCTTGGCCACCGGGCGCAAGCCCAGTATCAGCTCGGCGAAGCCGCCAGCCATGGCCGCGCCGGACGCCGTTTCGGCCAGGGTAAACAAGGCGCCCGCATGCTGCGTGCCCAGGTGATTATTCAGTCTGGGATCTTCCGGCATCGACACCTTCGAGGTGCCGGCGCCGATGTCGTCGATGCTGATCCCCAGCAACCGCACGAAGGGCAAGGTGTCCATCATCTGTTGTTTGATACGGTCATACACCATGCTTGGCCTCACGCGCAGCAGTACTTTAAAAACGAGTGACAGGATCGTCATCGACGTTGTGCTTAGTTGCGAACCGGCTTACCGGTCTGCATCATGCCCATGATCCGTTCCTGGGTTTTCGGATGGTTCAACAGCTCCAGGAATGCCTTGCGTTCCATATCCAGCAGCCACTGTTCGCTGACAAAACTGCCCTGGTCCACGTCGCCGCCCGATACGATCTCGGCGATCATCTCGCCCAGCTTGAAATCGTGCGCCGAAATGAAGCCGCCGTCGCGCATGTTGACCAGCTGCGCCTTGATGGTACCCCAGCCGTAGCGGCCCGTGACCTGGATCAGCGAAGGGAGCGCTGGACGGAAGCCGGCGTCAAACATGGCGCGCGCTTCGACCTTGGCCACGTGCAGCAGCTCGTAGGCGTTGAACACGATGACGTCGTCTTCTTTCAGGTAGCCCATTTTTTTCGCTTCCAGCGCCGATTTCGACACGTTGGCGGTGGCCGCATTGGTGAAGCCCGTTTTCAGGAATTGCAGGATATCGTTACCCTTGGCTTCCTTGTAGGCGCGCTGCGCCGCTTCCTTCAAGCCGCCGCCGGCAGGAATCAGGCCCACGCCCACTTCCACCAGGCCGATGTACGACTCGATCGAGGCCACGCGCTTCGATGCGTGCAGCGCCAGCTCGCAACCGCCGCCCAGGGCCAGGCCAGCGACCGCGGCGATCACCGGCACGTTCGCGTATTTCAGCGACATGAAGGTGTTCTGCAGTTCGGCGATGATCGGATCGACCGCTTTCACGCCGCCTTGCATGAACGCTGGCAGGGCCGATTGCAGGTCGGCGCCGGCCGAGAAGGCGCCGCCTTCGGCTGCGTCGGCATGCCAGATCACCAGACCCTTGAAGTTCTTCTCGGCTTCGGCCAGGGCCAGTTTCAGGCCATTGATCACGCCTTCGCCGATCACGTGCATCTTGGTCTTGAACGAGATGATCAATACGTCGTCGCCCGTATGCCAGACGCGCACGGATTCGTCTTCGAAGACGGTGGTGCCTGCGGTTTTTCCATCCACTGCGCCGCTGCCGATGACGGGCGCGCGGAATGGCTGGCGGTCATACACGGCCAGGCTCGAACGCGGTACGAAGCTGTTCGACACGGCCGAGTAGGAACCTTCGGGCGTATGCACGCCGCCTTTTTCAGCGACCGGACCTTCGAAGACCCAGGCTGGCAAAGGTGCGTTGCACAGCGCGTGGCCGGCGTCGATGTCTTCCTTGACCCAGTTGGCCACTTGCAGCCAGTTCGATGCCTGCCACGTTTCAAACGGACCGACGTTCCAGCCGAAGCCCCAGCGCATGGCGAAGTCGATGTCGCGCGCATTGTCGGCGACAGTATCGAGGTGGATGGCGATGTAGTGGAAAGCGTCGCGGAAGATCGCCCACAGGAACTGGCCTTGTGGATTCGTCGATTCGCGCAGCGCCTTCATCTTCTTGACCGGATCCTTTTCTTTCAGGATGCGGGCGATGATGTCGGCAGCCTTGGCGCCGCCAGCGACGTATTCACCGGTGGCGAAATCGAGGCGTTGAATCTCCTTGCCGACTTTCTTGTAGAAGCCGGCGCCGCTCTTCTGGCCCAGCGCGCCTTTTTCCACCAGCTGCGCCAGCACGGCCGGCGTCTTGTAGACGGCAGCGAACGGGTCGTTCGGCAGGTAGTCCTGCATGGTCTTGATGACATGGCCCATGGTGTCGAGGCCGACCACGTCCGCCGTGCGGAAGGTGCCCGACTTGGCGCGGCCCAGCTTGGAGCCCGTCAGGTCATCGACGACGTCCACGGACAGGCCGAATTTCTCGGCTTCGTGCACGATGGCCAGGATGCCGAACACGCCAACGCGGTTGGCGATGAAGTTCGGCGTGTCCTTGGCGCGCACGACGCCCTTGCCCAGGGTGGTGGTCAAAAAGCCTTCCAGCTGGTCGGCGATCTCGGGGCGGGTAGACTCGGTCGGGATGATCTCGACCAGGTGCATATAGCGCGGCGGGTTGAAGAAGTGCACGCCGCAGTAGCGCGATTTCAGGTCGGCGTCGAAGCCTTCGGCCAGCTTGGTGATCGACAGGCCCGAGGTGTTCGAGGCGAAGATCGCGTTCGGGCCGATGTGCGGGGCGACCTTTTGATACAGGTCGTGTTTCCAGTCCATGCGCTCGGCGATGGCTTCGATGATCAGGTCGCAACCGGCCAGCAGGTCCAGGTTGTCTTCGTAGTTGGCCACCTGGATCAGCGATGCGTCATCCTTGTTGCCCAGCGGCGCAGGCGACAGTTTTTTCAGGTTCTCGATGGCGCGCAGCACGATGCCATTCTTCGGGCCTTCCTTGGCAGGCAGGTCGAACAGCACGACCGGCACTTTCGCGTTGATGCAATGGGCGGCGATCTGCGCGCCCATCACGCCGGCGCCGAGGACGGCTACTTTTTTAACGATGAAATTGGTCATATTTTCCTCAAGTCTTAGAACAGGTCTGCGTCGAGTGCCATCAGGTTGGCCGAACCGGAACGCGCCTGACGGATCAGGGTTGCCGTTTCAGGCTGCAAGCGGGCGAAGTAGAAACGTGCGGTAGCCAGTTTGGCGGTGTAGAAGGTGTCGCCGCTGGACTCTTTTTCGAGGGCGATCTTGGCCATCTGCGCGAACAGGTAGCTGTAGATCATGTGGCCGACGACACGCAGGTATGGCACGCATGCCGCGCCCACTTCGTCAGGATTCTGGAAGGCTTTCATGCCGATTTCCATGGTCAGCTTGGTGACTTTGTCGCCCAGGTCGCCCAGTGGGGTGACGAATTCGCTCATCGCTTCATCGGTACCGTTGTCTTCGACAAACGCCTTGATCTTTTCGCCGAACTTGCGCAGCTTGGCGCCGTTGTCGCCGAGGATCTTGCGGCCCAGCAGGTCCAGCGACTGGATCGTGTTCGTGCCTTCGTAAATCATGTTGATGCGCGCGTCACGCACATACTGCTCCATGCCCCACTCCGCAATGTAGCCGTGGCCGCCGAACACTTGCATCGCGTCCGAGGTGGCGATCCAGGCGTTGTCGGTAATGAAGGCCTTGATGACAGGGGTCAGCAGCGCCACTTCGTCGGCCGCTTCCTTGCGCACGTCGGCGTCCGGGTGGTGCAGTTCGCGGTCGATCTGCAGCGCCACGTAGGAAGTGAAAGCGCGCGCGCCTTCGGCGTAGGCTTTGCCCGTCAACAGCATGCGGCGCACGTCAGGGTGCACGATGATGCGGTCGGCCGGCAGTTCCGGGTTCTTGATGCCGGACAGCGAACGCATTTGCGTGCGGTCCTTGGCGTAGATCAGCGCATTCTGGTAGGCGATTTCCGTCAGACCCAGCGACTGCATGCCCACGCCCAGGCGGGCCGCGTTCATGAAGACGAACATGGCGTTGAGGCCCTTGTTCGGCTGGCCGATGATCCAGCCCTTGGCGCCGTCCAGGTTCATCTGGCAGGTCGAATTGCCGTGGATGCCCATTTTTTCTTCGATGGCGCCGCAGGTGATCGGGTTGCGCTCACCGACCGTGCCGTCCGCGTTCGGCAGGAATTTCGGCACCAGGAACAGCGAAATGCCTTTCGAGCCTTCCGGCGCGTCCGGCACGCGGGCCAGCACCAGGTGCAGGATGTTTTCCGCCATGTCGTGCTCACCGGCCGAGATGAAAATCTTGTTGCCGGTGATGGTCCAGGAACCGTCCGCCTCAGGCAGCGCCTTCGAGCGCAGCAGGCCCAGGTCGGTGCCGCAGTGCGGTTCGGTCAGGCACATGGTGCCCGTCCATTCGCCCGAGACCAGTTTCGGCAGATACACTTCCTTCTGGTGGTCGGTGCCGTGTTCCTTCAGGCACTCGTAGGCACCGTGCGACAGGCCAGGGTACATGGACCAGGCCTGGTTCGACGAGTTCAGCATTTCATAGAACGAATTGTTCAGCACGACGGGCAAGCCCTGGCCGCCGTATTGCGGATCGCACGCCAAGGCCGCCCAGCCGCCTTCGACGTACTGTTTATACGCTTCTTTAAAGCCTTTAGGCGTGGTCACGCTTTTCGTGACCGGATCGTGGTGGCAGCCTTCGCGGTCGCCGGAGTGATTCAGAGGGAACAACACTTCGGAAGTGAACTTGCCGCCCTCTTCCAGTACCTGGTTGATGATATCGGCGTCGACGTCGGCGTACGACGGCATTTGCTTCAGTTCTTCTTCCACTTGCAGGAACTCATGCAGAACGAATTGCATATCCCGGATTGGCGCGACGTATTGACCCATAATTTTTCTCCTGAAGGCGTTTAGCTAAAGTGTTGTACTTGTGAACTGCGTGTGCGTTGCTGCGGATACTGCCTGACGGCTTATTTGCTTGTTACTGAATTCTGGTACGACGCCAGCAAGCGGACAAATCCTGCCTGCGCCCGTTCGATGCTGCCCGGCACGCGCAGGAAGCGCGCATCGTGATGCAGGGCCAGGATCAGGCCATACATCTCGTACACCAGCTGCTGGGCGTCCGTATCCGCTTTCAGGTCGCCCGTGGCAATCGATTGCTCGACACAGCGCAGCAGCGCGCCTTGCCAGGCCCGTACCATGGCCACCAGGGAGTCGCGGATGGGGCCGGGACGGTCGTCATACTCGACGGCGCCGCTGATATAGATGCAGCCGGAAGCGATTTCCACGCTGACCCGCTTGACCCAGCGCGCAAACATCGATTGCAATCGCTGGATGCCGCGTGGCTCTTTCATGCTGGGGAAAAAGACTTCTTGCTCGAAACGATAGTGGTAGAGCTTCAGCACTTCCATCTGCAAGTCTTCGCGCGAGCCAAAGTGGGCAAACACGCCCGACTTGCTCATGTTCATTTTGTCCGCAAGCAACCCAATGGTCAGGCCTTCCAGGCCGTCGCGGCTGGACAAGTCCAGCGCCACGTCGAGGATGGCTGCACGGGTCAGTTCGCCCTTGCGCATGAATTTGACTGAAGTATTCAAGAGGTCCGTTCTAAAAGTGATGTTGCCGATTTGGCGGACTGAAGCGAGGGTAAAAAAAAGCACGCTCCGAAAAAATCCGAACGCTCGTACTATTATCCACTACCACGTAAAAGTCAAACGGGAACTTTAGAGCCGGTGTTCTATTGGTGCAGCGCAGCATTTTTTGCCTGCGTGTTTGTAGCGATTTCAGGCAGGAAAAAGCGGTGCACGCCCTTGCCTGACAGCAACAAGCGCGCCTCAGTCGAGGCCGCCTGCCTTGCTCAATTGACGGCGGTCGCGCTTGGTCGGCCGCCCCTTGATGGTGGTGCCCGGCTCGCGGAACAGCTTGCGCTCCTCCGCCAGCTGCTCGCGGCGGGCGATGCTGGCCGGTGTTTCCGCGTAGAGCAGACGCGCCACGCTTGCCGCGCCGCGCTTGTCGGACAGGCCCAGCACGGCCACTTCCCACGTCTCCGCGCCATTGTCGATGGCCAGCGCGTCGCCCACGCGCAGGCTGCGCGCCGGTTTCACGCGCTCGCCGCCCACTTTGACCTTGCCCGTGTCGACCGCCTCGCTGGCCAGCGAGCGCGTCTTGAAGAAGCGCGCCGCCCACAGCCATTTATCCAGCCTGACCGTTGTCATCTCGTTCATGCGTACTTGCCTACTGAAAAAATGCGCATCACCAGCCGGTACACGAGGAAGGCGGCTTCGTAGCCGATGCGCCGGACACGGCCGATGTGCTTGAAATCGTCCTGGTGAATCACGATGCCGTCGGCCACGCCCTGCTCGATGTGCTGGCGCAAGCTTTGCGCGAACGCCACGTCCTTGATGACGACGTTCGCTTCCTGGTTGAGGAACAGGCTCAGCGCGTCAATATTGCTCGACCCCACCGTCGCCCAGTCATCGTCGACGACGGCCACCTTGGCGTGCAGCTGCGTCTTGCGGTATTCGACGATTTTCACGCCGGCAGCCAGCAGTTTCGGATAAAACGAGTGCGCCACGGCATCTTGCAGGCGGAACTCGCCCACACCGATCAGCAAGACCACGTCGACGCCCCGCTGGGCCGCCTGGGCCAGCGCGTGGCGCAGCTTGTGCCCGGGCGCGAAATACGGGTTGGCCAGCATCACGCTTTTCCTCGCCTGGCCCAGCGCCTGCAGGTAGGCGCGCTGGATGGTGCGGCGGTTGCGCAGGTTGTCGCGCACGACGAAGCCGGCCACGACGGGGTTCTTCGCCAGCTCCTTGCTGACGACGCGCATCTTGCGATACAGCTTGATGCGCCGCACCAGGTTCATCTTGCCCAACCGTGCCCACTGCGCATGCGCCTCTTCATGGATGGCGTCGACCAGCGGCCCCTTCACCTGCACGGCGAAGTCCCAGCGCGGCGCTTCCAGGCTGATGCTGTGGTCGTAGTCGCAATACATGTCGTCGTTGATATTGATGCCGCCCACCAGGGCGATTTCGCCGTCGGCGACGCAGATCTTGCGGTGCGTGCGCGTGATGCCGCGCCGGAACCACGGGTTGAAGATACGGTGATGCACGCCGGCCGCTTCCAGCTGCGCATGCATGGCTTTCACACGGCGATTGCCCGTGCCGAACCAGTCCGTGATCATGCACACCAGCACGCCGCGCGCGGCGGCACGCTTGAGCGCATCGAGCACCAGGGTACCCGTGGCGTCATCGGCAAAGATATACGTCTCGAAATACACTTCCGAACGCGCGCCGTCGATGGCGGCTATCAACGCAGGAAAGTACTCGGTGCCGCAACACAGCAGCTCGATGTCGTTGTGGGCGATGAAGTTGACTGTACGCATGCCGGCAGTCTACGCGAGTTTCAAGGCAGCAACGATCGGCGCGTGGTCCGACAATTTTGCCCACAAGGTGCCATGCATCACTTGCGCGCCTTCCACATGGAAACCGCGCACATAGATGCGGTCCAGGCGGAACCACGGCAAGGCGGCGGGAAAGGTGCGCGCCGGCACGGGCACGGGCGGCTTCGTCTGGCGCCGCGCCAGGGTGCGCACCAGGTCACCCAGGGCCGAGTTCGACGCGCGCTGGTCGAACACTTCCACCACGCCGAGCGCATTGCGCAGCTTGTCGCTGAGCGTGTTGCGCCAGTCGTTGAAGTCGCCGGCGATGATGACGGGCTCGCCATTCGGCGCCGATTCCAGGACGGCGTCGATCAGCGCCTGCGTCTGGCGGCCCCTTCCCGACTCGAACAGGCCCAGGTGCACGACATAACAATGCACGTCGGCCTGCGGCGTCTTGAGCACGCAATGCAGGATGCCGCGCTGCTCGTAGGCATGGTCGGACACGTCGTGATTGGTTTGCGAGGCGATGGGAAACTTGCTCAGCAAGGCGTTGCCATGATGGCCATGGTCGTACACGGCATTCATGCCATACGCGGAATGGTGCTCGGCGCCGGCAAAGAATTCATGCTGCGACGCTTCCGGCCAATGCTTGTGGCCGTTGTTCTCGGCGCCATAGCGGGCCGCATTGCGGTCATGCTTGCCTTGCACTTCCTGCAAGAAGACGACATCGGCATGGAAGAGAGCGATCGCCTGCTTCAAGGCGTGCACCCTGGGCAAACCCCGCACGGAGGAGACACCCTTGTGTATATTATAAGTTGCTACGCGGATTTTCATGCCTTGATTCTACTCCCAGACGGGCCCCGCGCGGCGCCTGCGTAGGTGCGCGTGCGCACCTAAATGCACACAATCACGCCAGCATGCGTCCCACGCCCGCCGTCACGCTGACGAGCAGCGCGGTGATGCCGGCCGCCCAGACGATCTTGACCAGCAACGGCGCGCCGCGCCAGGCCACGGTGCGCTTGCCCTTGGCAAAGGCGCCCGGATGCAGCAGCCAGCCAATCGCCATCAGCGGCATGCCGATCGGCGGCGTACGGCCGGGCACGGTGGAGCTGAACAGCAGAAAAATGAAGCACAGGCAGAAAACGATGCCCAGGGTGCCCAGCAGTTTTTGCTGCGCAGTCAAATGTAACCAGTTCAACATGGAATGCTTTCTAGGGAAATCAGGTGGGACGCGCCAGGCCCGTCATGGCCGGCAATTGCAAAATCGCTTCCGCGTTGGACGACGAGAAACAGCGGTCGGCCGCCGCCAGATACGGCAGCCACGCGTACTGCAGGTGTTCGCGGGGACTCAGCGTAATCACCGTGTCGCGCGGCACTTGCACGCTGAACACGTGTTCCGTGTTGCGCGTCACGCCGGGCGCATAGCGGTGGCGCCAGATCGGATAGATCTCGTACACATTCGACAAGTTCCAGTCGCGCAGCACGATGTCGTGTCCATCGACGACGATACCGGTCTCCTCGCACAATTCGCGCGCGGCCGTCTGCAGCAGCGGTTCGTCGACGGCGTCGACGGAACCGGTCACCGATTGCCAGAAACCAGGCTGGCCCGCGCGCTCGATCAGCAAGACGTCAAGGTCAGCCGTATGAATGACGACCAGCACGGAAACGGGAATTTTATGGGTCATATCAACAATGAAAAAGGCGCCTCGTCAGCGCCTCTTTGTGCATAGCATTATCAAACAGCGGCCGCCGCAGCGGCCGCATGCTGCATTACGCTACTTTTGGCTCGGCGCCGCGCAAACGGATGTGCAGTTCGCGCAATTGCTTCTCGTCCACTTCCGACGGCGCTTGTGTCAGCAGACACTGGGCGCGCTGGGTTTTCGGGAAGGCGATCACGTCGCGGATCGAATCGGAACCCGTCATCATGGTCACGATACGGTCCAGGCCGAATGCCAGGCCGCCATGCGGTGGCGCGCCGTATTGCAGGGCGTCGAGCAGGAAGCCGAACTTCAGTTGCGCTTCTTCGGCATCGATTTTCAATGCGCGGAAGACCTTGCTTTGCACTTCTTCGCGGTGGATACGGATCGAACCGCCGCCCAGTTCCCAGCCGTTCAAGACCATGTCGTAAGCCTTGGCGATGCAGGCGCCCGGATTGGTTTCCAGCATGTCTTCATGGCCGTCTTTCGGCGCCGTGAATGGATGGTGGGTCGCCGTCCAGCGGTCCGCTTCTTCATCGTGTTCGAACATCGGGAAGTCGACCACCCACAATGGCTTCCACACGTCTTCGAACAGGCCGGCTTTCTTGCCGAACTCGCTGTGACCGATTTTCACGCGCAGCGCGCCGATGGCGTCGTTGACGACCTTGGCCTTGTCCGCGCCGAAGAAGATCAGGTCGCCGTCTTGCGCGCCCGTCTGCTCGAGGATCGTGGCCAGCACGTCGGCAGGCAGGAACTTGACGATCGGCGATTGCAAGCCTTCAGGGCCCTTGGCCTTCTCGTTGACCTTGATGTAAGCGAGGCCCTTGGCGCCGTAGATGGCGACAAATTGCGTGTAGGCGTCGATTTCCGAACGCGGCATGCTGCCGCCTTGCGGTACGCGCAGGGCCACCACGCGGCCGCCCTTCATGTTGGCGGCGCCGTTGAAGACCTTGAATTCGACCGTTTTCATGATTTCGGTCAAGTCCGTGAAGGCCAGCTTGACGCGCATGTCCGGCTTGTCGGAACCGTACAGGCCCATCGCTTCGGCGAAATCCATCACCGGGAACGGGTTCGGCAGGTCGATGTTCAGGGTGTTCTTGAAGACGACGCGGATCATGTCTTCGAACAGGTCGCGGATTTCCTGTTCCGTCAGGAACGAGGTTTCGCAGTCGATCTGCGTGAATTCAGGCTGGCGGTCAGCGCGCAAGTCTTCGTCGCGGAAGCACTTGGTGATCTGGTAGTAACGGTCGAAGTTAGCGACCATCAACAGTTGCTTGAACAACTGTGGCGATTGCGGCAAGGCGAAGAAGCTGCCCGCGTTCACGCGCGACGGCACCAGGTAGTCGCGCGCGCCTTCTGGCGTGGACTTGGTCAGCATCGGCGTTTCGATGTCGATGAAGCCCAGCGCGTCGAGGTACTTGCGCACTTCCATCGTCACCTTGTAGCGCAGGCGCAGGTTGTTCTGCATTTGCGGGCGGCGCAGATCCAGCACGCGGTGCGTCAGACGCGTCGTTTCCGACAGGTTGTCGTCATCGAGCTGGAACGGCACGGGCACGGACGGGTTCAGCACTTCCAGTTCCGAGCAGACCACTTCGATCTTGCCCGATTTCAGGTTGTTGTTGATGGTGCCGTCGATACGGTTGGTCACGACGCCCGTCACGCGCAGGCAGAATTCATTGCGCACGGCTTCGGCGACCTTGAACATTTCCGCTTGTTCCGGGTTGCAGACGATTTGCACCAAGCCTTCACGGTCGCGCAAGTCGATGAAAATCAGGCTGCCGTGGTCGCGGCGGCGATGTACCCAGCCGCACAGGCTGACGGTTTGTCCCAGCATGGCTTCGGTGACGAGGCCGCAGTATTCAGTACGCATAGACATAAAATTCTCAGTTCAGGTTAGTGAGTGTTCAATCCGGCCACGTCCCGCGTGGGACGCCTGCCTTTATTCTTTGGCTACCGGGGCCGGTACAGCAACAACTTCCGCAGGCGCTACCACGCCCATCGAGACGATATATTTGAGCGCCGCATCGACGCTCATGTCGAGTTCGACGACATCGCTGCGTTTCATCATCAGGAAAAAGCCCGATGTCGGATTCGGCGTCGTCGGCACGTACACGCTGACATAGTCGCCTACCAGGTGGTTCGCCGCATCGCCGCCCGGCACGCCCGTCAGGAAAGCGATGGTCCAGGAATTCTGGTGCGGATACGGCACCAGCACGGCCTTGCGGAACGCATTGCCCGACGGGGAAAACAAGGTATCGGACACTTGCTTGACGCTGGAATACAGGGAATTGACGATGGGTATGCGTTGCAGCAATTTTTCCCACAGTTTCACCACGTAATTGCCGATCAAATTATTCGTCAGCAAGCCCGTGAAGAAGACGATCAGTACCGTCAATACCGTGCCCAGGCCTGGAATGGTGTTCAGCGCGGGCACCTGGTGGCCGAACCAGACGCTGGGCTTCGTACTGCCGGGCACCAGCAGCAGCGACTGGTCCATCGTGCTGATCACCAGATTCAAGACCCAGGCCGTAATGGCCAGGGGCACCAAAATCAGTAATCCGGTAATAAAGTATTTACGCATCGGTTTCTCGGTAATGGAACGTATCGGCGCGGCGCGCTTTTCAGTCCGCTTTCGGCGCAGCGGCAGCCGGGGCGGACGCAGGTGCGGCCGCAGGCGTGCTCTCGGCGGCTGGGGCGGGCTTGGCGCCATCGGCCGGGCCCGTCGGAATGGCCGTGGTGGGCGCCGTGCCGCCGCGGAAATCGGTCGCGTACCAGCCGGTGCCCTTCAATTGGAAACCGGCGGCCGTCAATTGTTTCTTGAAACTGGGCTTGCCGCACGACAGGCACACCGTCAGTACTGGATCGGAGATCTTTTGCAAGACGTCCTTGGCAAAACCACACTCGTCACAACGGTAAGCATAAATCGGCATCTCTACTCCGAGAAAATCATCAAAAACCCTGAATTATAAAGCTTTTCCGCCCTTCCCAGCGGAAAATGCCCGCTCGCCCGGCCTGCAGGCTCAGTCCACCCTGCGGCGCCAGCGCATCCAGCGTTCCTTGCCGGCAAAGACGGCGATGGAATCGTCCACGGCCTCATCGGCCAGGCAGTCGAAATGCGGCGCCAGCAAGGCCTGCAATTGCTCAGAAGATATGCCGAACGGCGGTCCCTTGGCATTGTCGTCAAAGAAAAAGTAGCCGGCCAACATGGCGCCCGGCGCCAGCAGCTGCGCCCAGCGCTGCGCCACTTGCGGCCACATGGCGCGCGGCATGGCGCACAGAAACGCCCGTTCATAGATCAGGTCCAGCGGCGCTGCTGGCTGCCAGGCAAAGAAATCGGCTTGCACCACCTGCCCTGCCCGTTCGCCCAGCTGCCCGCGCGCGGCGGCCACGGCGGCCGGCGAAAAGTCGATGGCCGTGGCATCCCAGCCGTGATCGAGCATGAAAACCAGTTCATAGGCCGAGCCGCAGCCGGGAATCAGGCAGCGCAGCGGCGCCGGACTGCCGGCAACGAAGCGGCGCAAACGCGCGGGCACGCCGCCCTGATCCCAGGGCGTAAATTGCTTCTCGAAACGCTCATCCCAGAAGGCGGGCGAGAGCGGGTCGCGGGTATGGAAGTCAGCCATCACTTACGTCCTGATCCAGTTAAAACGGCAGTTGATGCCAGCGCATGAACACTTGCAAGCCCAGCGCGCCGAGCGCGAAGGCGCCCACGAAGTACACGATAAAGCTCAGCAATCGATTCGTCTGGCGTTGCTCTGCCAGCAAGGTTTTCATCAATTCCACGTCGTTTTCACGCGGTTCGCCATGCACCGTCAAGGCCTGGTGCAGCAAGCGCGGCAGTTGCGGGAAGATGTGCGCATAGCGGGGCGCCTCGGCGCGCAGGCGCTCCATGAAGCCTTGCGGCCCCACCTGGTTGCTCATCCATTTTTCCAGATACGGCTTGGCCGTTTGCCACAGGTCGAGTTCCGGATCGAGCTGGCGGCCCAGGCCTTCAATATTGAGCAAGGTCTTTTGCAACAGCACCAGCTGCGGCTGCACTTCGACGTTGAAGCGGCGCGAGGTCTGGAACAGCCGCAGCAAGACCTGGCCGAACGAGATATCCTTCAGCGGACGGTCGAAGATCGGTTCGCAGCAGGCGCGCACGGCCGCTTCCAGTTCATCGACGCGCGTGTCTTTCGGCGCCCAGCCCGATTCAATGTGCGCCTCGGCCACGCGCTTGTAGTCGCGGCGGAAGAAGGCGAGGAAGTTTTGCGACAGATAATCCTTGTCGTAATCGTTCAACGTTCCCACGATGCCGAAGTCCAGCGCGATGTAGCGGCCAAACGATTCGGGCGCGATCGACACGAGAATATTGCCCGGATGCATGTCCGCATGGAAAAAGCCGTCGCGGAACACTTGCGTGAAGAAAATCTCCACGCCATCGCTGGAGAGCTTGCGCAAATCCACGCCGGCCGCCACCAGGCGGTCGATCTGCGACACGGGAATGCCCACCATGCGCTCCATGACGATGACGCTGCTGGAGCAATAATCCCAGTGCATTTCCGGCACCAGCAGCAAGTCCGAGTTGGCGAAGTTACGGCGCAGCTGGCTGGCGTTGGCCGCCTCGCGCATCAGGTCCAGCTCGTCGTGCAGGTATTTGTCGAACTCGCCCACCACTTCCTTGGGTTTCAACCGCTTGCTGTCGGCCCACAGGCGGCTGGTCCAGTCGGCCGCGATATGCATCAGGGCCACGTCTTCGTCGATCAGCTTTTTCATGCCTGGACGCAAGACCTTCACGGCCACTTCACGGCCATCTTTCAGGGTGGCGAAGTGCACCTGGGCAATCGAGGCGGACGCCACCGGCTCGCGCTCGAAGCTGGCAAACAGTTGATCCGGGTGCGCGCCCAGCGACTTGACGATCTGCGCCACGGCCAGGTCGGAATCGAACGGCGGCACCCGGTCTTGCAGGCGCGCCAGTTCTTCGGCGATGTCGAGCGGCATCAGGTCGCGCCGGGTCGACAGCACCTGGCCGAATTTGACGAAGATGGGCCCCAGCTCTTCCAGCGCCAGGCGCAGGCGCAGGCCCCGTGGCGACGACAGGTCGCGCCAGAAAATCAGGGTGTCGATCAATTTGGCGGTGCGGGGAACTTGCAGACCAGAAATCGCTATCTCATCCAGACCGTACTTGATGGAAACACGGATGATTTTAAACAGGCGCAGGAATTTCAATATCATGTAGACAAATCCGGTGAGGAGGACTGCGGCTGGACGGCGGCGGCCGCCTTTTCCAGCCGGGCAAGGCGCTTGGCCAGGCGTTCGACATCATCGCGCACGCGCGTCACGCCGGTGGAATACTCTTGCAGGGTAGCAGGACGGATCAGCATCGGCTGTTCATCGAGAAAATATTCGGCCACGTTTTCCGCCAGCTTTTGCTGGCCCGTACGCACAAAGGCGACGGCATCCTTGGCGCCGGCAACAAGGCGCGTAGCGAGCATGGGACCGAGTACTTTTTCCAGGTCGTGCTCGGCTTCCCAGCGCAAACCCTTGCTCAATTGCGAAATCGCATTGGCAAACTCGGCATCGCCTTCGATTTTTACATACGAAAACGCCCGCTCGCGGTTTTGCAGGATCAGCGGCACATCGGACAATTTGACGCGGATGGTGACGTTGGCCGGCATATCGGCCGGCGCCGCTGCCAGCATGCCGGCGCTGTCGACACGCAGGCGCAAGGCCACGGCACCCGTGTCGATGCAGGCCAGCTTGCCGGCGTGCACGGCCAACTGCTGGCGCGCCCACGGCTCTTGCGCCAGCAAATGGTTGATGGTCGCGATGACGGGCGTCATCAGGGAGAGATCGGAAAGTGGTGCCATCTATATACAGCGCGCCAGGCGCGCCCCTAAAAAGAAAAAACCGCCCGTAAAACAACGTGGGCGGTTTCGATCTTACCAGTTCGGCAGGAAATATCTGTCAAGCATCATGCATTGCGCATGAACTTAAGCCATTATTCAGCAAGTTTTGACAATTAATTCAATTGCTGGATGCCAGCCAAGACCCAGCCGCTGTTGCCGCTGACGGGTTTCGACATATTCCACACTTCCGCGAATGGCTCGGCTGCCGCGCCCGGCGCCGAACGGATCAGGCCCGTAAACTTCACGCTGGCCAGGTAGTCGTTGACGCTCGTCTCGATGCCCAGCAGTTCGGCATCGATGGTGACGACATCGGTAAAGTCTGGCTGCGCGCCCCGTTCCTGGATTTGCATGCGCAGTTCGCCATACACTTCCGGCGACGTGAATTCACGGATATCGTTGACGTCGGCCTTGTCCCAGGCCGCTTGCAGGCGAATGAAATTGCTTTTCGCGTGGCGCAGGAAGGCTTCCTTGTCGAAGTCGGCAGGCACGCCCCATGGCGCGGCCACCGGCGCCGGTTTGTCCAGGCCGACGCCGGACGAGACGGGTTGCAGCGGTGGCAGCGGTGGAATGCGCGAACCGATGTCGGGCACGTTGCCCGCCGGTGCAGGCTGGTTGCCGAAGCCAGCGAACGGCGCATTGCCGTTGGCGTTACTGTCACGCTTGCCGCGCACCATGCGGTAGATGAAGTAGGCCACGCCGGCCAGCAAGGCCACCATCAGCAGGGTACTGATCATGCTAGCCAGGGCGCCGCCCAGGCCGAAATGCGACAGCAGCGCGCCCAGGCCCAGGCCCAGCAAGGCGCCGCCCAGCAAGCCCTTCCAGCGGCTCGGCGCCTTGGCGGCAGGTGCCGGTGCGGGGGCTGGCGCAGGTTGCACCTGGCGTGGCGCGGCGGCCGGTGCCGGGGTCGGCGCCGGTGCGGGCGCCTGACGGCCCACGTTTTGCGACTGGCGGCCAAACGAACGGCCACCCCCCATGGGACGGGCCAGCGCCTCACCCAGCATGGATACCGTGGTCGCGGCCAGCATCATGCCGACCATAAATTTCTTCAATTTCATTCCATCTCCTAAAATCACCAACATTGATGCATTACATCTTGATGCCGGTATGCAAAGCGGCAATGCCTGCCGTCAAATTGTAGTACTGCACGCGCTCCAGGCCCGCCGTTTCCATCATGGTCTTCAGCGTCTCCTGGTCCGGGTGCATGCGGATCGATTCTGCCAGGTAGCGATAGCTTTCCGCGTCGCCGGCGATTTTCTGTCCGAACCACGGCAAGACCGAGAACGAATACAGGTCATACGGCTTTTGCAGGGGAGCCGCCACCTTGGAAAACTCCAGCACCAGCAGCTTGCCGCCCGGTTTCAGCACGCGGCGCATTTCGGCCAGCGCCACATCCTTGTGCGTCATGTTGCGCAGGCCAAAGGCCACGCTGACACGGTCAAAATAATTGTCGGGGAACGGCAGTTTTTCCGCGTCACACAACAAGGTGGGGGTGAGCAAGCCGCGATTCAAGAGGCGGTCGCGGCCCACGCGCAACATCGACTCATTGATATCGGTCAGCCAGACTTCGCCAGTAGGACCGGCCTGCCTGGCGAACGCCTTCGACAGGTCACCCGTGCCGCCGGCGATGTCGAGCACCTTGAAGCCGGGGCGCACGCCCGCGTTGGCAATGGTGAACGTCTTCCACAGACGGTGCAGCCCGCCCGACATCAAGTCGTTCATCACGTCATATTTGGCAGCGACGGAATGGAACACCTTGGCGACTTCGCGCACTTTGTCGTCTTCTGCAACTGTTTTGTATCCGAAATGGGTCGTATTGGTCATGGTAGGCAGTCTGTTTGAACTTGCACGCATTATACAAGCGGCAGGCGCATTTCCCCCTGACGCCGGAGAAGGTATTGCCTTTCCACTGCATTTGAAGCAAGCATTGCCGCCTGTGCATACGCCGCCAGCGCGCCTGAGCGGTCACCCTGGCGGCGCAGCAAGTCGGCCCGGGCCGCATGCAGATAATGCGAGTTGACAAGGCTGGGCACGGCTTCCAGGCGCGCCAGCCACGCCAGGCCGTGTGCGGCGCCATGCGCCATGGCGCAGGCGATCACCGCATTGAGCAGGATCATGGGTTCCGGCTTGTGCCGCAGCAAGGCGCCATACAGGACGTGGATCTGGCGCCAGTCCGTCTGGCTGGCCGTGGCAGCTTGGGCGTGCAAGGCGGCAATGGCGGCCTGCAGCTGGTACGGCCCTGGCGCGCGCGCCGGCAAGGCCAGCGCCAGCACGGCCAGTCCCTCGGCGATCAGGGCGCCATCCCACAGGCGCCGCTCCTGCTCTTCCAGGGTCAGCAACTCACCGCCTGGCGAGAGGCGGGCCGGGCCGCGTGACGCCTGCAGCAGCAGCAAGGCCAATAAGCCCTGCACTTCCGGCTGGCCCGGCTGCAGGCTGTCGAGCAGCCGCCCCAGGCGCAGCGCTTCCGCGCACAGGTCGGCGCGCAGCAAAACATCGCCGCCGCTGGCGCAATAGCCTTCGCTGAACACCAGGTAAATCACGTGCAACACTTGCGCCAGCCGTTGCTGCAATTCTTGCTCCGGTGGCAACGCGAAGGGGATGCGCGCTTCGGCGATCTTGCGTTTGGCGCGCAATAGCCGCTGCGACAGGGCCGCTTCCGCCACGCCGAAGGCGCGCGCGATCTCGGCCGTGGACAAGCCACACAGGGTGCGCAGGGCCAGCGCCACCTGCGCCTCGGGCGCCAGCGCAGGATGGCAGCAGATGAACAGCAGGCGCAGCCGATCATCGTCGATGGCGTGTGGTTCTTCCATCGCGGATGCCGGCAGACTCGACAGGATGACCTCGGCATCGACGACGCTCTTGCCCGCGCGGCGCACCTGATCGAGGCCCGCGTTGCGCGCCACGGCACTGAGCCAGGCGGCGGGATGATCGGGGATGCCCGTGCGCGGCCACAGTTCCAGTGCCTTGCGGCACGCTTCCTGCAACACATCTTCCGCCAGGCCCAGGTCGCCGAAGCGCCGCATCAGGCCGGCCAGCACCCTGCCCCGCTCCTGGCGAAAGACGTGCTCGACGGCCGACAGGGCGTCGCCGGCCATGCTCAGGCCGTGACGGGCCGCACTTCGATGCTGCCCAGCGAGGCTGCCGGACAACGCCCGGCCCAGGCCAGCGCCTCGTCCAGGTTGGCGCAGGCTAGCAGGTAATATCCGCCCAGCTGCTCCTTGGTTTCCGCGAACGGCCCATCCGTGATGACAGGCTTGCCATTGCGCACACGCACGCAGGTGGCGCTGCCCACGGGCGCCAGTTCGGCCCCGCCGCGCAGCACGCCGGCCGCTTCCAGGTCCTGCGTATAGCTGGCAAAGTCGGCCATCAGGCTGGCCATCTGTCCTTCCGGCATCGTCTCATAGCGGGATTCATCGGCGTAGATCAGGATCAGGTATTCCATAGTCTCTTCTCCAAAAGAAAAATGCCCGCAAGCGCGGGCATTCATACGACGAATGGATATGCGGCAATCCGACAAGCTTACCGCATTATTTTTTCACCTTAGTGTTTGTGCCCGCAACTTGGGCCGTGAACATGACCGCCGGAAGATTGCTTGACCGTCATGTCGGCCTTGGCGTCGCGGCCGCTGTCACCGGGGTAGCCAGCCGCCGTCAGGCGGTCCAGGTAATCCTGCCACAGGGTCGCTTGCTGCGCGCCCAGCTTGTACAGATAGGCCCAGGTGTACAGGCCGGAATTGTGGCCATCGCTGAAGGTCGGTTGCACGGCGTAGTTGCCGACCGGCTCCAGACCCGTGATGCCGACCAGGCGCTTGCCTAATTGCAAGGTTTCCTGGCCCTTGCCATGGCCCTGCACTTCGGCCGACGGCGAGTACACGCGCAGGTATTCGAACGGCAACGCAAATGTGCTGCCATCGTCGAAGGCCACATCGAGCACGCGCGACTGGTTGTGCACGGTCAAGCCGGTCGGTTGGGGTGTTGCTGTTTTTTCAGTCATGACGATACTTTATGCGGATAAACGTTGAATGATGGCGGCGCGCAGTGCCGGCAGCAAGGCGCGGCGCGTGGCCAGTGCTTCCGGCGCCGTCTCGCGCTGGACCACCGCCCAGCTGGGATTCGGGAAATGCGCATCGTCGCGGTAGCGGGGAATCACGTGCCAGTGCACGTGCGGCGTCATGTTGCCGAAACTGGCCAGATTGACCTTTTCCGGCTGCATCACTTCACGCACGGCCAGCTCGACTTGCCACACGACTTCCATGACGTAATTGCGCTCGCCGGGCGTCAAATCCGTCATTTCCTTCACGTGCTTGTTCCAGATCACGCGGCAAAAGCCAGGATATGCAGGGTCGTCGACGGCCACCACGGACAAGCGCTCGCTGCGCCACAGCAAGGTCTCCAGACCCTGCTTGTTGGCGTAGCCGTCGAGCAACTGACATAGATCGCAAGGCGTGGACATTACACGAGCACCCGTTCGATGCCGCCGTCATTGGCGCGTTTCACGTAATCCGGCATCCAGTTCTCTCCCAGCAAGTGTTTGGCGATCTCGACGACGATGTAGTCGGCCGTCGTGCCCGAATCATCATTGTAGCGCGACAAGCCTTGCAGGCACGACGGGCAGCTGGTGAGGATTTTCACGTCACCCGTGAACCCGTCGCCGCGCAGCTTGTCGGCGCCCTTGACCATCTCTTCTTCCTTGCGGAAACGCACTTGCGTGGAGATGTCGGGACGCGTGACGGCCAGCGAACCGGATTCGCCACAGCAACGGTCATTCTTCTCGATCTTCACGTTATCTACCGTGCTGATCAGGGAATTGATGGTCTTGCCCGATTCCTGCAGCTTCATCGGATTGTGGCATGGCTCGTGGTACATATAGCGCGTGCCGTTGACGCCTTCCAGCTTGACGTTTTTCTCCAGCAAATACTCATGGATATCCATGATGCGGCAGCCGGGGAAAATCTTTTCAAACTGGTACGTTGCCAGCTGGTCATAGCAGGTGCCGCACGAGACGAGCACCGTCTTGATGTCCAGGTAATTGAGCGTGTTGGCCATGCGGTGGAACAGGACGCGGTTATCCGTCATCATCTTCTCGGCCTTGTCGAACTCGCCCGCGCCCCGTTGCGGATAACCGCAGCACAGGTAGCCAGGCGGCAAGACCGTCTGCACGCCCACTTCCCACAGCATCGCCTGCGTCGCCAGGCCCACTTGCGAGAACAGCCGTTCCGAACCGCAACCGGGGAAGTAAAACACGGCTTCCGTATCGGCCGTGGTCGTCTTCGGATTGCGGATGATCGGGATGACTTTATCGTCTTCGATGTCGAGCAGCGCGCGCGCCGTTTTCTTCGGCAAGTTGCCCGGCATCTTTTTGTTAATAAAATGGATCACCTGCGCCTTGACGGGCGGCTTGCCCGTCGATGGCGGCGGCGCCTTGGTTTGCTTCTTGGCAAATTTCTTCAGCAAGTCGTGACCCAGGCGCTGCGCCTTGTAACCCCAGCCGATCATGACCTTGCGCGTGGCGTTGATGGTCACGGGATCGGTGGCGTTGAGGAACAGCATCGTCGCCTTGGTGCCGGGATTAAAACTCTTCTTGTCCATCTTGCGCAGCAAGTTGCGCATGTTCATCGACACGTCGCCGAAGTCGATGTTGACAGGACAGGGCGTGACGCATTTATGGCATACCGTGCAGTGGTCGGCCACGTCCTCGAACTCTTCCCAATGCTTGATGGAAATACCGCGGCGCGTCTGCTCTTCGTACAGGAAGGCTTCGATCAGGGAGGACGTCGCCAAAATCTTGTCGCGCGGCGAGTACAGCAAGTTGGCGCGCGGCACGTGGGTTGCGCAGACGGGTTTGCACTTGCCGCAACGCAAGCAATCCTTGACGCTGTCGGCGATGGCGCCGATATCGCTTTGCTGCATGATCAAGGACTCATGCCCCATCAGGCCAAACGATGGCGTGTAGGCATTGCGCAAGTCGGCGCCCATGCCCGGCAGGTTCAGCAATTTGCCCTTGTTGAAACGGCCTTCCGGGTCGATGCGCTGCTTGTAGCTGCGGAACTCGCCGATTTCCTCTTCCGTCAAAAATTCCAGCTTGGTGATGCCGATACCGTGTTCGCCGGAAATGACGCCATTGAGCGAGCGGGCCAGGATCATGATGCGGCCCACGGCTTGGTGGGCATCCTGCAGCATTTCGTAATTGTCCGAGTTGACGGGCAAGTTCGTGTGCACGTTGCCGTCGCCCGCATGCATGTGCAGCGCGACAAATACGCGGCTACGCAGGATGCGCGCGTGAATCGCCGTCGCCTCGTCGAGGATCAGCTTGAAGGCGGCGCCGTTGAAGACCTGGCGCAGCTGGGCGCGAATCTCTTGCTTCCAGGTCACGCGCACGGTGCGGTCCTGCACCACGTCGAACAAGGTGGCGTCCGGCTGGGTTTCCAGGCGCGCATCGAAGACGGGCAGCAAGCGTTCCATGCCCAGCTCGGCCAGTTCGCCCTTCACGTCGGCCAGCGGGCGGTCCAGCTGGGCCAGCAGACAGGTCCAGCGTGCCGTCACTTGCGCCAGCAACTGCTGCGCCTGCTCAGCGCGGTCGCCCAGCATTTCCGCGTCGTCGACGCGGTCATCCGAGGCGTCGTCGCTCTTGCCAATTGGCAAGTTGCCCTTGGTAAAGAATTCACTGAGGGCATCGGCCAGTTGCAGCTTGTTCTTGATCGACAGCTCGATATTGATGCGCTCGATGCCATCCGTGTATTCGCCCATGCGGTTGAGCGGAATCACCACGTCTTCATTGATCTTGAACGCATTCGTGTGCTTGGCGATCGCCGCCGTGCGGGCGCGGTCGAGCCAGAATTTCTTGCGCGCTTCCGGGCTGACGGCGACAAAGCCTTCGCCCACGCGGGTGTTGGCGATGCGCACCACTTCCGACGCCGCTTGCGCGACGGCGTTTTCATCGTCGCCGACGATGTCGCCGAACAGGGCCATCTTCGGCAGCACGCCCCGCTTCGACTTGGTGGCGTAGCCGACGGCGCGCAGGTAGCGCTCGTCCAGGTGTTCCAGGCCCGCCAGGCGGATGGTCGTGTATTGCTCGCCCTTGGCCGGCAAGCCATCGAGGTAATCCTTGATTTCCACGATCGACGGGATCGCGTCGCGCGCCTGGCCAAAGAATTCCAGGCAGACGGTGCGGGCGAATTTCGGCATCTTGTGCAGAATCCAGCGCGCCGACGTGATCAGGCCGTCGCAGCCTTCTTTCTGGATGCCCGGCAAGCCGGCGAGGAATTTGTCCGTCACGTCCTTGCCCAGGCCCTCTTTACGGAACTTGCGGCCAGGAATTTCCAGGATTTCCGTCTTGAACGGCGCGTTCGGTTTCGTCGCGTCGCGCGTGCTCGGGTGACGCCATTCCAGCTGGAAACGTGCCAGTGCGATATCGTGAATCTTGCCCAGGTTGTGGTCGAGGCGCGTGACATCGAGCCAGTCGCCGTTCGGGTCGACCATGCGCCAAGACGCCAGGTTGTCCAGCGCCGTGCCCCACAGCACGGCCTTCTTGCCGCCCGCATTCATGGCGACGTTGCCGCCGATACAGGAAGCGTGGGCCGAGGTCGGGTCGACCGCGAACACGAAACCGGCTTTTTCCGCCGCTTCCGACACTTTATTTGTGATTACGCCCGCGCCCGAATGGATCGTCGCGTATTCGTGCGTGAGGCCCGGCAAGACCGTCATTTCCACGGCGCCCAGGGTGATGAGCTTTTCCGTATTGATGACGGCCGACATCGGCGTCAGGGGAATCGCGCCGCCCGTGTAGCCGGTGCCGCCGCCGCGCGGGATGATGGTCAGCCCCAGTTCGATACAGCCCTTCACCAGGCCGGCCATTTCCTCTTCCGTGTCGGGCGTGAGCACGACGAACGGGTATTCCACGCGCCAGTCGGTGGCGTCCGTCACGTGCGACACGCGCGTCATGCCGTCGAAGCGCACATTGTGCTTTTCCGTGTAGCGGCCCAGCACCTTGACCGTGCGCTTGCGCAAGTCATAGGTCTTGCGGAATTCGTCGCCAAAGTCGGCCACGGCCTTGCTGGCCGCTTTCAGCAGCAGTTCCACGTTGGCGCTGCGCGACTTGGCCACTTCGGGCGCTTCGCCACTGGCGGCGACGTCGCCGCCGGCCGCATCGATGGACAGGCGGCGCTTGTCGACTTCGGCCAGGCGGTGATGCAAGGCGTCGATCAGGCCCTGGCGGCGCTTCGGGTTGTCCAGCAAATCATCCTGCAGATAAGGATTGCGGCGCACGACCCAGATGTCGCCCAGCACCTCGTACAGCATGCGGGCCGAACGGCCCGTCTGGCGGGCGCCGCGCAGCTCGTCGAGCAGGCGCCAGGAGTCCTCCCCCAACAGGCGTATGACGATCTCGCGATCGGAAAACGACGTGTAGTTATACGGGATTTCGCGCAGGCGGCTTGCTGCGGGACCATTCGGCGTTTCTGCCAGTAGAGCTTGGATATGTGCGGGAGCGTTCATGGAGTGTGGTGACGATGTGGACTGGACCCTAAAGGGCCATTTTATCTTATTGCGCCGCACCATGCCGGAACAGCCTTAGGCCGCCTAAGGTTTAAGCACCTCATCCGCCGCCATAGCAAATACGGAAAAGCCTACTTTTGCATGAATAAAAAACCAGTTTCCGTGATTTTTTGACGCAAAAATGCCAAGAATCGGACTCTACTGCAAACTATCGAACTGCCCAAAAATAGGGCAAACAGGCGTTGCATTACGCCCGTTTGCGTGCCGTTTACGCCAGCATTTGTCCGATCCGGTGCCATACGCCATCGGGCACGTACAACAGCAAAGCCGTCATGCTCAGGTAGCGCGCGCACTTGCCGATGGCCATGTAGGCCACGCTGGGCCAGAACGGCAGCTTGAGCCAGCCCGCCAGGGTGCACAGGGGGTCGCCCACGAGGGGCAGCCAGGCCAGCAGCATGGTCTTGGCGCCATAGCGGGCCAGCCAGCGGAACCAGCGCGTGTCGCGCTCCTTGGCAAACGCCTGCTTGGCCCGGTAGCCCATCCAGTAGTCGACCATGCCGCCCAGGGTATTGCCCAGGGTGGCGACGCCGATGGCGGCCCAGAACAGTGCAGGATTGGCCTTGATGACGGCAAACACGGCCGGCTCCGAGCCAAGCGGCAGCAAGGTGGCGGAAATAAAACTGATCAGAAAGACCGAGGTCAGCCCGACTTCCGGTGCTGCGATCAGCTGCAGCAGCCAGGCGATTGCGGATTCGATCATGGAACACTTCGCGATGCAGTAAGGCTCTCCATTATAATGAAGAGCAGCCTGGGCGCCGCACACATCGCGCCAACCGGCAAAGGCATACCCGCCCGCAGTTCCACAGAGCATTATTTGTCGCCAGGCTATCCGCCGCGGCGCCGCCGCTATCGCCCGACACGCTCCAGACCCTTTCTGGCCCAGAATCACTTGCTTGCAGACTATGAACATCGACTACCTCAAGAAAATCCTGACCGCCCGCGTCTATGACGTCGCCACCGAAACGCCGCTGGAACTGGCCCCTGCCCTGTCGCAGCGCCTGAACAACCAGATTTACTTCAAGCGCGAAGACATGCAAAGCGTGTTCAGCTTCAAGATTCGCGGCGCCTACAACAAGATGGCCCAGCTCAGCGATGCGGAACGCAAGCGCGGCGTCATTTGCGCTTCGGCCGGCAACCATGCTCAGGGCGTGGCCCTGTCGGCCGCGCGCATGGGCTGCCGCGCCGTCATCGTCATGCCCACCACCACGCCCCCCGTCAAGATCGACGCCGTCAAGGCGCGCGGCGGCGTGCATGTGGAAATCGTGCTGCATGGCGAGTCCTACACGGACGCCTACAACCACGCGCTGACCCTGGAAAAAGAACAGAAGCTGACCTTCGTGCACCCGTTCGACGATCCGGACGTGATCGCCGGCCAGGGCACGATCGGCATGGAAATCCTGCGCCAGCATTCCGGCCCCATCCACGCCATCTTCGTCGCCATCGGCGGCGGCGGCCTGATCGCCGGCGTGGCTGCCTACGTGAAACAGATTCGCCCCGACATCAAGATCATCGGCGTGCAAACGGTCGATTCGGACGCCATGGCGCGCTCGCTGAAAGCGGGCGAACGGGTGACCCTGCCCGACGTGGGCCTGTTTTCGGACGGCACGGCCGTGCGCCTGGTGGGCGAGGAAACCTTCCGCCTGGCGCAGCAATATGTCGATGACATCATCATCGTCGACACGGACGCCATCTGCGCCGCCATCAAGGATGTGTTTACCGATACGCGCTCCATTCTGGAACCGGCCGGCGCGCTGGCCATCGCGGGCGCCAAGGCCTACGTGGAGCGGGCCAGCCTGAGCAAGCACCCCATCGTCAACCAGACGCTGGTCACCATCGCCTGCGGCGCCAACATGAATTTCGACCGCTTGCGCTTCGTTGCCGAGCGAGCCGAGCTGGGCGAATTCCGCGAAGCCGTGTTTGCCGTCACCATGCGCGAACAGCGGGGCAGCTTCAAGCGCTTCTGCTCGCTCATCGGCGCGCGCAACGTGACGGAATTTAACTACCGCATCAGCGATGAAAAAGCCGCGCACGTGTTCGTCGGCATCCAGATTGCCGACCGGCATGAATCCGGGGCGATGGCGAAGAAATTCGAAGAGCATGAATTCAAGACGCTGGACCTGACCCACGACGAGCTGGCCAAGTCGCACATCCGCCACCTGGTCGGTGGCAAGAGCCGCCTGGCGCAGGACGAGCTGCTGTACCGCTTTGAATTCCCCGAGCGCCCCGGTGCGCTGATGCGCTTCCTCGACAGCATGGCGCCGAACTGGAATATTTCGCTGTGTCATTACCGCAGCCAGGGCGGCGACGTGGGCCGCATCCTGGTGGGCCTGCAAGTGCCGCCCGATGAAATGGGAGAATTCGCCCGCTTCCTCGATACCCTGGGGTACCGTTACTGGGATGAAAGCAGCAATCCTGTGTATAAGCTGTTTTTGGGTTAAGCATTCCTCCCAACGGCGGCTACTCGCCGTTGGGGGAATTAGGCTACCATGCGTGCTTGACTGAATTCACGCCACACGACCATGACCACCACCAACGACCTCGCCGAACAATCTCCCCTGGGCAAAAGCTCCGCCTACCGCAGCCATTACGCGCCGGAACTGCTGTTTCCGATTCCGCGCCAGGGCAAGCGCGACGAACTGGAACTGCACGGTACATTACCGTTCTTCGGCCTCGATATCTGGAATGCGTACGAACTGTCGTGGCTGAACCAGCGCGGCAAGCCGCAGGTGGCCATTGCCAAGGTCAGCGCGCCGGCCGACTCGCCCAACATCATCGAGTCGAAATCGTTCAAGCTCTACCTGAACTCGTTCAACCAGACCAAACTGGATAGCCCGGATGCGCTGCTGGCACTGCTCAAACAGGATCTGTCGAACGGTTTTGGCACGCCCGTGCAGGTGGAACTGACCTTGCAGGAAGACTTCGGCAAGCTGAAAATGGGTGAATTCGACGGCGTGCTGCTCGATCGCCTTGACCTGGAAATCACGCAATACACGCCCTCGCCGCTGCTGTTGAAGGCGGCACTCGATGCAGCACCGGTGGAAGAAAAACTCGTCTCGCACCTGCTCAAATCGAATTGCCTGGTGACGGGCCAGCCCGACTGGGGCAGCGTGCAGATCACGTATGCGGGACCGCAGATCGACCAGGAAAGCCTGCTGCGCTATCTGATTGGTTTCCGCGAACACAACGAATTCCACGAGCAATGCGTGGAGCGCATCTTTGTCGATATCTTGCGCCAGTGCAAGCCACAAAAACTGTCCGTGTATGCGCGCTATACGCGCCGCGGCGGCCTCGATATCAATCCGTGGCGCAGCAACTACAGCACGGGCACGATGCCGGGCAATCTGCGCAATGCGCGCCAATAACCTCGCGCAACACCTTGAAAGCATGCCAACAGGAATGTTGGCTGTGTTTTAAAACAACGTTGCAGTAGTGCCTCAGTGCATGTCAAAGACGCTGAAAAATCGGAAAATCGGCATTCGGCGGCGGAAAAATCTGTTCGCCGCGTGTTTTTAATCAAGAAATAGCCGCTACACCACGATGTTATTTTTTTGCTAAAATGATGGTGACATGGGCTGTCGCGCCCACTGCGCCCGCAGCGCGCGTATACTGTTGAGAATTGGCGTTACAGGCCGCGGAAACAGGCCTATAATTCGGCTCGCAAGCCCTCTGCGCATTGCACCATTTCATTGAGTGTCATGACTAATCTTAGCAAAATATTATCTCTCGAAAACGTCCTGCTGGACCTGGAAGTGTCCAGTAAAAAGCGCGCCTTCGAGCAAGCCGGCCTGATCTTCGAAAACAATTACGGCATCGCCCGCTCTACCGTTTCGGACAATCTGTTTGCCCGCGAACGCCTGGGCTCGACAGGCCTGGGCCATGGCGTAGCCGTGCCGCATGGCAGAGTCAAGGGCAGCAAGACCCTGAAAGCGCCGCTGGGCGCCTTCGTGCGTCTGGCCGAGCCGATTCCGTTCGAGTCGCCCGATGGCAAGCCCGTCAATCTGCTGTTTTTCCTGCTGATTCCCGATCATGTCACCCAGCAACATCTGGAAATTTTGTCGGAAATCGCCGAAATGTTTTCCGACGATGCTTTCCGCACGGCGCTGGCCACGGATCCGGAACCGAAATCCGTGCATTCGCGCATCGTCAATTGGCAACCCAGTCTGCAAGCGACGGGTTAAACTTCAGGTATTCCTCCACTCCTGAAGAAGACTGCCATGTTGCAAACGCCGCTGACGATACAACGCCTGTACGACGATAATCGTGAAAGTCTGCAACTGGGCTGGTTCGCCGGTTTCCCCGGCGGCGAGCGCCTGATCTCGGGCGATGTCTCGTCGGCCGCCGACCAGGTGGGCCACTTGAACCTGATCCATCCGGGCCGCATCCAGGTCTTCGGGCACCAGGAAATCAATTATTATCAGCGCCTGAAGGTCAACACGCGCACCCATGTGATCGGTGAACTGATCGCCGGCGGCCCACCCGCGCTGATCATCGCGCAAGGGCTGGAAACGCCGCCCGACATCCTCGCCATCTGCGACGAGCAAAACATTCCCCTGTTCTCGACCCCGCTGCCGGCCGCGCAAGTGATCGACTTCCTGCGCGTCTACCTGTCGAAAAAACTGGCGCAACGCATCA
The DNA here is from genome assembly GCF_049897525.1 of Janthinobacterium sp. PSRC1-1. Lineage (NCBI taxonomy): Bacteria > Pseudomonadati > Pseudomonadota > Betaproteobacteria > Burkholderiales > Oxalobacteraceae > Janthinobacterium > Janthinobacterium sp. PSRC1-1. Next base: position 451,332 of record NZ_JAFCWK010000004.1, on the reverse strand, counting down.
TCATGCATGGCGTGTTCATGGACGTGCTGGGCGTGGGTGTGCTGATCACGGGCGATTCGGGCCTGGGCAAGAGCGAGCTGGGCCTGGAACTGATCTCGCGCAGCCACGGCCTGGTGGCCGACGACGCCGTCGAATTCTCGCGTATCGCACCCAACATGATCGAAGGCCGCTGCCCGCCCCTGCTGCAAAACCTGCTGGAAGTGCGGGGCCTGGGCTTGCTCGACATCAAGGCCATCTTTGGCGAAACAGCCGTGCGCCGCAAGATGCGCTTGAAACTGATCGTGCACCTGGTGCGCCGCAACGCGCTGGAAGAGGAAGTCGAGCGCCTGCCCTTCCTGTTCCCCACGGAAGACGTGCTCGGCTTGCCCGTGCGCAAGGTCGTCATCCCCGTCGCCGCCGGCCGCAACATCGCCGTGCTGCTGGAAGCGGCCGTGCGCAACACCATTTTGCAACTGCGCGGCATCGATACCTTGCAGGAGTTCATGGAACGGCAACGTTTGGCAATGAGCGGCGATTAGCGTTGCAAGGAGTTCACCCATGCATGGGTGAACCGTTACGCAGGCGGAGAGCAAGGCTCTCCGAAACCCCTGCTCCACCAACGACTCGCCATGAGTGGCGACTAGCGTTGCCAAGGAGTTCGCCCTTGCAAGGGCGAACCGTTACGCAGGCACGCAGCAATGCCGCGTGAATTCCCTGCTTCACCAGAGATTGGCAATGAGTGGTGACTAATTACCGGGGTCCGACCCGACGGGTCTGACCCCACATTGACGCCAATGGCAACAATTAAATACAAGCAATGCTCGAACAATAACTGCAATCATTTGTAAAGATCATTGCCTTGGGAGCGCAGCGCCAATCTTTATTGTATGATCGGCGTATGCATATCGTCCTTATCACCGGAATATCCGGCTCCGGTAAATCCGTCGCGCTCAATGTGCTGGAAGATACCGGCTACTATTGTGTCGACAACCTGCCGCCGGCCTTGCTGCCAAGCCTGGTGCAAACCTTGCTCGACGAAGGCACACCGCAATTGGCCGTCGCCGTCGATGCGCGCAGCGCCGAGTCGCTGGCCAGCCTGCCGAACAATGTGGCCCTGCTGCGCGACCAGGGGCACGATGTCAAGGTGATGTTCCTCACTGCCACCACGCATTCGCTGGTGGCGCGCTTCTCGGAAACGCGGCGCAGCCATCCGCTGTCGCACGAATTGCGGCCGAACCATAACCCCGCCAGCCGCCGCACCCTGATCGAATGCATCTCGGAAGAACGCGAGCGCCTGTCGGCCATTGAGCAATTGGGCCATGTGATCGATACCTCGGAACTGAGCGCCAACAAATTGCGCGCCTGGATCAAGGATATCGTCGCCTCCGAACGCGCGCCGCTGACCCTGTTTTTCGAATCGTTCGCCTTCAAGCTGGGCGTGCCGCTGGACGCCGATTTCGTCTTTGACGTACGGGCCTTGCCCAATCCCTATTACGACCTGGCGCTGCGCCCGCTCGACGGACGCGATGCGCCCGTGATCGCCTTCCTCGACGCGCAACCGAGCGCGCTGGAGCTGCTGGCCGACATCCGCGCCTTCATCGAGAAATGGTTGCCATCATTCAAGTCCGACAACCGCAGCTACCTGACGGTGGCGCTCGGTTGCACGGGCGGCCAGCACCGCTCCGTGTACATGGCGGAACGGCTGGCGCAATACTTCGGCCCCAACGAAAGAGTCGTGCTGCGCCACCGCGAGCGCAGCTAATTAATCGAGGTGGCGCAGCGGATGCGCCGCGGCCGGCCAGACAGGCGCAAAGAAGCGCGCCACCATGGCTGCGTCAACCTTGTCCAGGCTGGCGGGGTTCCAGCGCGGCGCATTGTCCTTGTCGACCACCAGCGCGCGCACACCTTCGAGCACTTCGCCATGCGCGAAATTGTGGCGCACCACGCTGCGCTCCAGGCGCAGGCAATCGGCCACGCCCAGGTGGGCACCGCGCCGCAGCAATTCCAGGGTCACCGACATCATCAAGGGAGAACGCAGGCGCATGGCCGCCAGAGCCTTGCCCGCGAACGCGCTGTCGTCCTGCGCCAGCGAGGCCATGATGGCGGCCACGGAAGGGGCGCCGAAGTGGCGGTCCAGCGCCGCGCGCGCGGTAGCCAAAGGAGAAGCCCCCGCCTCGGCCTGGAACGGCGCGGCCAGCGCCTTGATGGCCACCGGCAAGGCCTCGCCCGGCGTCGAGTCGAACAGGGCCAGCAGCGCCCCCATCTGCGCCTCGGGCAGGTAGACATCGGCCAGCCCCGTGTACAGGGCATCGGCCGCGTTGATCGTCAAACCCGTCAAGCCCAGGTACAGGCCCAGCTGGCCGGCCAGGCGGGACAGGAAATAACTGCCGCCCACGTCCGGGAACAAGCCGATATTGACTTCCGGCATGGCCATGCGCGTGCGGCCCGTGACGATGCGCAGGCGGTTGCCAGGCCCGGCTTGCGCCACGCCCATGCCGCCGCCCATCACCACGCCATCCATCACGGCGATATACGGTTTCGGGTAGAAATGAATCACATGATTTAACGCGTATTCTTCCGTAAAGAAATCTTCCAGCAAGGCGCTGCCACCTTGCGGCGTGGCCCGGCCCGCATCGTAAAAGAAGCGGATGTCGCCGCCGGCGCACAGGGCTTTGTCGCTGCTGGAACGGATGACGACGGCGTCCACCTGCGGATCGTCGCGCCAGGCCAGCAGGGCAGCACTCAGGGCGCGCACCATCTCCAGCGACAGGGAATTGAAGGCTTTCGGACGGTCGAGCACGATATGCCCGGTGCGGTTGCGGATGGAGGTCTGGACGAAGTCGCTCATGGCAGGCAGGAAAAAAGTGAAAGTGCGAATATTCTAGCGCCTGCGCGGGGAACATTGCGTTCAACAGGTCCAGACGCAAAAAAGGGCGCAAGATGTGCGCCCTTAGTTGATCACAACTGCTGGAAGCGGGTGGCCTTAAACGGCGACGACGGCGTCTTCCTCGGAGTTGTCTGGCAGATGCTTGATCGCCTCTTTACCGTGCCCTTGCACTTTGGTTTTGTATTTCATCACTTGCCTGTCCAGCTTGTCGATCAGGATATCGATGGCGGCATACAGGTCATGCGCCAGGCTTTCCACATAGACAGTTTTGCCACTCAGACGCAGGTTGACTTCGGCCTTTTGACGTTTTTCTTTCTCTTTGAGGTTATCCACGGTCAGAATCACGGCGATATCGATAACTTGATCGAAATGACGTTTCACGCGCTCCAGCTTCGTTTGTACGTATTCACGGATGGCTGGTGTCACTTCGAGATGATGTCCGCTGATGGTGAGATTCATACACACTCCTAAAGATGATCGGGTTCGTGCGGTCCATCCTATCCGGCCCGCAGAGGAACCGAAAAAAACTTACAAACACTTACGCAGGCTCACTGGCGGAATTTTCAACGCTTCCCGGTATTTGGCAACAGTACGTCGCGCAATCACCATGCCTTGTTCCCCCAGCATGTCCGCAATCTTACTGTCGGATAAAGGATTTTTAGGGTCTTCTGCTCCTGTCAGTTGCACGATCAATGCCCGTATCGCCGTCGATGACGCTTCGCCCCCCGCTTCGGTGGCGACGTGGCTACCAAAGAAATATTTCAACTCGAACATGCCGTGCGGGGTCAGCATGTACTTTTGAGTTGTTACCCGCGAGATAGTACTCTCGTGTAAACCCAGTGTATCAGCTATTTCACGGAGCACAAGGGGGCGCATGGCAACGGCCCCATGCGAGAAAAAGTTCTTTTGTCTTTCTACTATCGCCTGCGCCACGCGCAGGATCGTGTCGAAGCGCTGGCGCATATTCTTGATCAGCCACTTGGCTTCCTGCAACTGTGCGCCCATGGCGCCCTCGCCCTTGCCCTGCTTGAGCAAGTTGGCGTACATGGCGTTGACGCGCAGGCGCGGCATGACGTCGTTGTTCAGGGTGACTTGCCAGCCATTGCGCGCGCGCTTGACGACGACGTCGGGCACCACGTAATCGGACACGTCCGAGGCGAACACGGCGCCCGGATGCGGATTGCACTGGCGAATCACCGTCTGCGCCTCGCGCAAGTCTTCCTCGTCGCAATCGAGGGCTTTTTTCAGCTTGTTGAAATCGCGCTGGGCAAACCAGGCCAGGTGCTTTTCCACGATGACGAGGGCCATGCGCCGCGTCACCATGGCGACCTGCGGCAAGCGCTTGATTTGCAGCGCCAGGCATTCGGACGCATTGCGCGCGCCCACGCCGGGCGGATCGAAACTTTGCAACAGGGACAAGGCCGTGCGCATCTCGTCGGCGTCGATTTCCAGCTCTTCCGGCAGGCGCGCCAGGATGTCGTCGAGCGACTCTTCCAGGTAGCCATTGTCGTCGAGCGCGTCGATGATCAGCTCGACCAGCGCGCGGTCGCGCAATTCGAGCACCGTCACGCGCATCTGCTCCATCAGGTGTTCGCGCAGGGTACAGTGATGGGCCTCCAATTGCGGACGCGAATCTTCGTCGTCGGGCGCCTTGCCCCGGCTCGCCTCGCTCCAGTCGCTGTCGCCGCCGTCCGCGGCGGCCGGGCCCTCGCCCGCCTCGCCGTCAAACGCCTCCGCTTCGGCCGGCGCCGCAGGCGCCTCCTGGCCGGGCGGCTGGGGCGGCGCTTCGGCCGGCGCGGCCGTGGAACTCAGGGCCCCGTCGGACAGCAGGCGCAGCGAATGATCGAGCGGATCGTCGAGGCGCTCGAGCAAGGGATTGTCCGTCAGCAGTTGCTCTAGTTCCTGGTGCAATTCCAGGGTAGACAATTGCAACAGGCGTATCGATTGCTGCAACTGCGGCGTCAGTGCCAGGTGCTGCGAAGTGCGCAGCTGCAATGATTGTTTCATTGGCTCACATGCGGAAGTGTTCGCCCAGGTAGACCCGGCGCACCGACTCGTTCGCGATGATGTCGTCGGGGCGTCCCGACGCCAGCACCGAGCCCTGGTTGATGATGTAGGCACGGTCGCAGATACCCAGCGTCTCGCGCACATTATGGTCGGTGATCAGCACGCCGATATTGCGCTCCTTCAAGAAGCGCACGATGCGCTGGATCTCGATCACGGCGATCGGGTCGACACCGGCGAACGGTTCGTCGAGCAGCACGAAACGCGGGTCGGTCGCCAGCGCGCGGGCGATTTCCACACGGCGGCGCTCGCCGCCCGACAGCGACAGCGCCTGGTTCTCGCGCAACTTTTCAATTTGCAAGTCGGCCAGCAATTTATCCAGGCGCTCCTCGATCTCGGCCTTCTTCAGGGGGCGGCCTTCGACGGTCTGGATTTCCAGCACGGCGCGGATATTGTCTTCCACCGTCAGCTTGCGGAAGACGGACGCTTCCTGCGGCAGATACGACAGGCCCATCTGCGCGCGGCGGTGGATCGGCAGGCGGGAAATGTCCACGCCGCTGATGTCGATGGTGCCGCCGTCCGACGGCACCAGACCGACGATCATGTAGAACGAGGTGGTCTTGCCGGCGCCGTTCGGGCCCAGCAATCCCACCACTTCGCCGCATTCGACTTGCAGCGAGACATCATGCACGACTTGCCGCTTGCCATAGGTTTTTTGCAGCCCGCGAACGATCAGGGTGCTGCCGCAACGTGTATTGTCCATTAGTTCTTTCCTGGTGCGGGCGTGGCCGGCGCCTTGGGCTTCGGCTGGATCACCATGCGCACGCTGCCGCCATCGGGCGTGCTGGTGCCGCTGTCGGAATTTTCCATTTTGAATACTTCCTTGCGGCTGTCATACGAGATGAAGGCGCCGTTGGCCACGTCGGTCACTTTCGTGCCTTCCAGGCGCGTCAGCTTGGCCTTGGAAAACAGTTTCACCACTTCCGTCTTGTTATCGTATTCCACGCGCTCCGCCTCGCCTTCCACCCACAGGTCGCCGGCGCCATCGCGCTTCTGGCGGAAGGTGGCCAGCTTGCCGGGATCGGCCCAGAAGGTGATGAACTGGTAGCCTTGCGGGTCTTCCGTGATCAGGGCCCGGCCCGCCTTCATGGTCAAGGTACCCTTGACCAGCACGACGTCGCCCGTCAGGGTACGCACCTGCTTGACGTCATCGACGTGGCCGCTACGTGCCGTGATGACGGCTTCCTTCTCGGAATCGGCCTTCTCGGCATGCGCCACGCCCATCATGGCCAGAGAAAATACGGTCAACAGCAAGATATTCTTCATAGTATGGTTTCCTTGTTTCATTCTGTCATTTTGCCGCCGCGGCCGGGCGCGGTTTCGGCGGGAGGACCATGCGCAGCGCATTCTGCACTTCCACCACGCCAGTGGCGTTATTGGCCTTCATGCCGATGCCATTGATGCGCGAGGCGCCCGTCAGGATATCGACAGGCACGTCCGTTTCCATTCTTTCCTCATCCGGAAATACCGTCAGCGCTTCCGTCCTGACCGTCAGGTTCTGCGCCTTCGGACTGGCCACGCGGTCGATCACGACATTGCGGTGCAGTTGCAGCCGGGTATTGTCCTGGTCGATATGCGCCAGTTCCGCATTCATGTTCATCGGCGGCATGCCTGGCGTGAGCTTGCGCACGAAAGGCTGGTCGATATCGGAGGAATCATCGAGCGGATAATGCGTGAGCTTGGTACCCGATACGATATAGCTGGGCTTACCCGTCAAGTCCATGCGCACCAGGCTGAAATTGGTGATGAAATAGTCTGGCTCATCCAGATGCTTGCTGGCCTTGATGTCCTGGGCATTCTTGTTCATCACTTCCAGCAGCCAAAAGCTGCCCAGCGCAAAGACGACGGCCCCCAGCACGGTAAAAATCATGCGCCAGCGATGGGCGCCTCCTGGCTTATGCATAGGGTTTCACTCTTTCCAATCTCACTGGCGGCATGGCGATGCGCCTCACTCCAGGAACGGCGCCATGACGCGCGCATAGTTATCCTGAGCGCGCAGCAGGAATTCGCAGATCTCGCGCACCGCGCCACGGCCGCCGCCGGCCTGCGTCACATGGTGCGCCAGGTCCAGCGCTTCCGGACGCCCGCCCGGCACGCTGACGGCAAAGCCCACGCGGCGCAGGATGGGCGCATCGATGACATCGTCGCCGATATAGCCGCATTGCTCTTCCGTCAAGCCCGTCAGCGCCAGCAGTTCGCGAAACGGCGTCAGCTTGTCGTGACCGCCCTGGTGCACATGGGTAATGCCCAGGTCTTGCGCGCGGCGCGCCGTGATGGCCGAGCGGCGCGCGCTGATGATGGCCGTCTGCACGCCCGATTCCTGCAGCAGCTTGATGCCCAGGCCATCATACACATTAAACGTTTTCATCATCTCGCCATCGGGGCCGAAATGCAGGCTGCCGTCGGTGAGCACGCCGTCGACGTCAAAGATCATCAGTTTGACCTTGGCCGCGCGCGCCAGGTTGTCCGCTACGCTGTCCATCAGATCACCTTCGCTTGCGTCAGATCATGGATATGCAGCGCGCCCACCAGCTTGCCGTCGGCATCGACGACCAGCATCTGGTTGATGCGGAACTGCTCCATCACGGCCACGGCGTCGACGGCCAGGCGTTCGGGCGCGATGCTGCGCGGCTGCGCATGCATGACGTCGCGGATCGCCACTTGCGTGAAATCCTGCACGCGCTCGAACATGCGGCGCAAGTCGCCATCGGTAAACACGCCCACGGGACGGTCGTCCGCATCGACGACGGCCGTCATGCCCATGCCCTTCTTCGTCATTTCTTCCAGCGCCTGCAGCAAGGAAGCGTCCACGGGCACCTTCGGCACCCGTTCGCCGCTGCGCATGACGTCATGCACATGCGTGAGCAGGCGGCGGCCCAGGGCGCCGCCCGGGTGCGAGCGGGCGAAATCTTCTTCCTTGAAGCCGCGCAAGTCGAGCAAGGCCACGGCGATCGCGTCGCCCAGGGCCAGGGTCACGGTGGTGCTGGCCGTCGGCGCCAGGTTCAGCGGACAGGCTTCTTTCTCAACAGAAATATCCAGGTGCACGTCGGCCAATTGCGCCAGGCTGGAGTTCGGTTTGCCCGTCATGGAAATGAGCACGCCGCCCATGCGCTTGACGACGGGCATGATGGCCATCAGTTCCGACGATTCGCCGGAATACGATATGGCAATAAAAGCATCGTCCGAGGTGACCATGCCCAGGTCGCCATGGGCCGCTTCGGCCGGATGCACGAACAGGGCCGGCGTGCCGGTGGAAGCGAGGGTGGCGGCGATCTTGCGCGCGATATGGCCGGACTTGCCGATGCCCGAGACGACGACACGCCCTTTGCATTGCAGCAACATCGCCACGGCGCGGCCCACGCTGTCGTCCGTGGCCAGGCGCGCGTGCAGCGCAACGATGGCGTCGGACTCGATCTGCAAGGTGGTGCGGGCCAGCGCGACGGCGCGCTCGGTCGTCGCTTGCATGTCAATTCGATCAAAAGCTTTCAGCATTGTTTTTTCATGGGTTACACTCATGCCCAAAGTATAAACGAATTAGGAAAGCAAAAAACTTGCCAGTCACAACAAACAACGATTTCCATTGACCGCACCGGGCAACCCATGTTTTCCTCGCTTGAACTGACCCTGATGTTACTCGGCAGCGCCGTGCTGGGCGTGGTCGCTTTCAGAATGTTGCATCTGCCGCCCATGCTGGGCTACCTGGCCGTCGGCATCGTCATCGGCCCCCATGCGCTGGGCCTGGCGGCGGAAAACGAGGCCAGCCATACCCTGGCCGAGTTCGGCGTCGTCTTCCTGATGTTTTCCATCGGGCTGGAATTTTCTCTGCCCAAATTCCTCGCCATGCGGCGCATCGTCTTCGGCCTTGGCATGGCGCAGGTGGTCACCACCATCATCGCCACCGTCGTCTTCGGCTGGTTCGTCGGACGCTACCTGTCCGCCTACATCCACCTGAGCTGGCAAGCCGCGTTCGCCCTGGGCGGCGCGCTGGCCATGTCGTCGACGGCCATCGTCTCGAAAATGCTCACGGAACGGCTGGAACTGGAAAGCGAACACGGCCGCAAGATCATCGGCATTTTGCTGTTCCAGGACCTGGCCGTGGTGCCCCTGCTGATCCTGATTCCCGCCCTCACGCGCGATTCGGACAATCTGGCCGAAACCCTGGCCTGGGCCGGTGGCAAGGCCCTGGTTGTCCTCATTTTGCTCTTGTTCATCGGCCAGAAGCTGGTGCGCGGCTGGCTGACCATCGTCGCCAAGCGCCGCTCGCAGGAATTGTTCATGCTCAACCTGCTCTTGATCACCTTGGGCGCGGCCTGGATCACGGAACGGGCGGGGCTGTCGCTGGCCCTGGGGGCGTTTGTTGCCGGCATGCTCATTTCCGAGACGGAATTCAAGCACCAGGTGGAAGAGGATATCAAACCGTTCCGCGACGTGCTGCTGGGCCTGTTCTTCATCACCGTCGGCATGCTGCTCAACATCCGCGTGGTACTCGACAACTGGTGGCTGGTCTTGCTGCTGCTGTGCGGCCCCGTGCTGCTGAAATTTGCCCTGATCGCGGGCCTGGCCCGGCTGTTCGGCTCGAGCAACGGCGTGGCCTTGCGCACAGGACTGGGACTGGCGCAGGCGGGCGAGTTCGGCTTCGTGCTGCTGAACCTGGCGGGCGGCATCAAGCTGATGGACCCGTTCGTCGTGCAGGTGGTGCTGGCCTCGATGGTGCTGTCGATGCTGGTGGCGCCCTTCCTCATCGCCAAGTCCGATGCCATCGTCATGAAGCTGGCGGCCAACGACTGGATGATGCAATCGCTGGCGCTGACCAAGATCGCCACGCGCACCATGGCGTCGCAGAAACACGTGCTGATCGCCGGCTTCGGGCGCAGCGGGCAAAGCCTGGCCACCCTGCTGGCGGAAGAAAAGATCGAGTACCACGCGCTGGACCTGGACCCGGAACGGGTGCAGGAGGCGCAGCTGGCTGGCGCCCACGTCTCGTATGGCGACGCGGGCCGGCGCGAAAGCCTGGTGGCGGCCGGTATCTACCGGGCCAGCGCCGTGGTGATCACGTATGCGAATACCCCCTCGGCACTGAAGTTATTGCATTTACTCAACGACATGGCGCCGACCTTGCCCGTCATCGTGCGCAGCCACGACGACAGCGACCTCGACCAGTTGAAGAAAGCGGGCGCGGCCGAAGTGGTGCCGGAATTGATGGAAGGCAGCCTGATGCTCGCCTCGCACGCGCTGATCATGATGGGCGTGCCCCTGCGCCGCGTGGTGCACCGGGTGCAGGCGGCACGCGAGGAACGCTATGCCTCGCTGCGCGGCTATTTCCATGGTTCCAGTGACGCGGGCGACGATGCCGAGCTGGAACGCCTGCATACGGTCACCGTCAGCGAGAGCGCGCAGTGTGTGGGCTTGCCCTTGAGCATGCTCGACGTGGCTGGCTGCGGCGCGACCGTGACGGCCATCCGCCGCGGCCGTGGCCGCCTCGATGTCACCCCCGAGACGCAGCTGGCCAGCGGTGACGTGGTGGTGCTGCGCGGCACTGCCGACGCCGTGGCCAAGGCCGAAACATTATTATTGAAATAGTCAGCCGATCTTGGTCAGCCGATCTGCGCCTGCCAGCTGATGACCTTGTTGCGTCCGCCCGCCTTGGCCTGGTACAGGGCCTGGTCGGCGTGCGCCACCAGCTGCTGCGCCACCGTTTCGATCGGTAGCAAGGCCACGTCCGCTTCCAGGCTGGCCACGCCGATCGACACGCTGACCCACGCCTGTGCGCTGCCCGGCAAGTCAAACATGGTGCCGGCGATGCTGGCGCGGATGCGTTCGGCAACGAAGGTCGCGCTGTCGAGGTCGGCATCGATCAGCAGGACGACGAATTCCTCGCCGCCGAAGCGGCCCAGCGCATCGGAGCGGCGCAATTCCGTGCGGATGCGCTGGGCCACTTCGCGCAGCACTTCATCGCCGCCCTGGTGGCCATAGGTGTCATTGACCAGCTTGAAATGGTCGATATCGATATACATACACGAAATGCAATAATTCTGGCGCCGCGCGCGGCCGATTTCTTCCAGCAGCCGGCGGTCGATATAGCGGCGGTTATAGACGCCCGTCAGGGAATCGGTCAAGCCGATGTATTTCAGCATTTCATTGCTGATCACGTTTTCCAGGCAAATGGCGATGATGGAGGCCATGTGCTTGATGAAATCCGTGCCCAGCGAAGGCGTGAAGCGCATTACGTCGCCGCTGGCCAGGTTCAGGCTGCCAATCAGCCGCTTGTTGCGCAGCAAGGGCACCAGCGCCACACTGCGCAGGGGAGCGTCAATGCCCGGAAAACGCGGGCCATGCACGGCGGCGTCGAACTGTCCCAGCAGGGGCGACGGCGGCAAGGCCGCTTCCCCTTCGGCTGCGGGCTTTGGTGCAGCAAAACCCAGCTCCGCCACGGCATGCACGAACAGCAACTGCGGAAAGGCGCTGAAATCGACGCCCAGCTTTTCCATCACCAGCACGATATCGTCATCCTCGTCGAGCAGGCTCAAGGTGACGCCGTCGAGGTCGGAAATCACGGGCAAGGTGCGAAAGATGGTGCCGATCAGTTCGGGAAACGTGGACGCGCCGACGATTTCCAGGTCGAACGCCTGGTGGCGGCACATGATGTCGTGGTTGCGCTCGACCTGTTCCAGCAGGAAAGCCATGCGCGCGCGCAAGGCCTGGTTTTCGGCTTCGAGGCTGGCAATGCGCGGGTCCGGCGGTATTGCTTGATTCATAAAAACCTTAAACCCTTGTGTGCGGGCGCCATGCTTAAAATGCCAGTTCGAAACCGATGTCCTGCCCCACCACGATGCGCTCGTCGCCGCCGTCGGTGACGATGGCGTTCATGCCGAAGCAGATGGCGCCATCGAGTTCGGGCTTGGCGCGATAGCCATGCATGACGTCGAGCGGGTCCGGTCCGGGCACGCCCGTGGCCTGGTCCACCGACGGGATCGGGCAGCGCGAGCACGGCTTGACGGGTGTTAACACGGTGGCGCCGAACCGCAGGAAGTCGGCGTAGTCTTCCTCGAAGGCGCCGATGTCGCCGATCACCAGATTGGGACGGAAACGGTTCATCGGCAGCGCCTCGCGCCCGGCGGCGCGCAGCTTGTCATTCACGTCATCGAGCGAAGCACTGCCGGCGATCAGCACCGGGTAGCCGTCGGCAAACATGGTCGCGGCGGCAATGCCATTCGTCCATTCCGTGCTGGTGGCGCGCACCACGTCCGGGTGAAAGCGCACCAGGCGGCACGGCACGCCGATGGCGTTGGAAAACCAGGTGGCCGTGACGTCGTCGCAATCGTAGGCGCGCACGCTATCGTCCCACACCTGCACTTCCAGCATGGGCGCCAGTTGCGGATGTGGCAAGCCCAGTTCGATTTCCAGGCGCAGCATGCCCGGCGCGCGCAATTCCAGCGTGGTGGCCTTGATGGAAGGCACGATCAGCGCCATGCGCGGATGTTCGCGCTGGGTGAGGAAACGGCCCTGCGCATCGACCACCATCCATTCGCGGTCGAACACGTGTTCGCTCATCAGTCCGGAATGCGTGAGCACTGCCTCCTGCAAATGGATGCCGGCGCACGATTTGATCGGATACAGGATGATGTCGGACAGGATAGCCATGAACAGGGGACAAGGAACAGTATTGCTGCTTCTGCCAGGAAATTATTCAGGTGCGAAGTATGGCAGCAAAGCGGGCTAGCGTAAATCAGCCAGGCTCAGCCAATAAGGCTGGCCTGGCGCGAGAAGGATCAATACGTATAGAAAATACGCTGGATTTCTTGCGTGCTGTTGGTCTTGGTCAAGGCCAGCATCAGCAGGATGCGGGCTTTTTGCGGGTTCAGGGTATCGGACACGACACTGTCGAGTTCATCGTCGTTGGCTTCGCCATTGCGCGCCACGATGCCCTGGCCGACGCGGCTCGAACGCACGATCAGCACGCCCTTCTGGCGCGCTTCCACCAGGGCCGGCTTCATTTGCGCGGCCACGCTGCCATCGCCCACGCCCGCGTGGATGATGCCCTTGGCGCCGGCGGCAATAAACGCGTCCATGCCGACACGGTTCATGTTGGCGTAGCCATACACGATGTCCACTTGCGGCAAGGCATCGAGCTTGCTGATGTCAAATTCCGATTCCAGGGTGTGCTTGCGCGTCGACTGGCGGTAGAAAAAGGCCTTGCTACCCTGGATGTAGCCGAGCATGCCCAGTTCCGGCGATTTGAAGGTATCGGTGGTCGAGGTGTTCGTCTTGGTCACTTCGCGCGCCGCGTTGATCTGGTCATTCAAGGCCACCAGCACGCCCTTGCCCACGGCTTCCTTGCTGCCAGCGAGCATCACGGCGTTGTACAGGTTGATCGGGCCGTCAGCCGAAATGGCCGTCGACGGACGCATGGCGCCCACCACGACCACGGGTTTGTGGCTCTTCACGGTGAGGTTCAGGAAATACGCCGTCTCTTCGATGGTATCGGTGCCGTGCGTGACGACCACGCCATCGACATCGTTCGAGGCCAGCAGCACGTTGATGCGTTTGGCCAGCGCCAGCCAGTGGCTATTGCCCATGCTTTCACTGGCGATCTGGAACACTTGCTCGCCTTTCACATTGGCCACTTTCTTCAGTTCCGGCACGGCCGCGATCAGGCGCTCGACGCCCACGGTGGCCGAGGTGTAGCCGACGGTGGTGGTGCTGTCGGCGCCGCTGCCGGCGATGGTGCCGCCCGTAGCCAGAATCACCACATTCGGCAATTTGACGGCCGCTTGCTGCGCGCGCGCGGGGGACGCGGCGACAAAGCCCATCATCAAGGTGGCCAGCATCAGCTGTGCACAAGAATGGAATTTACGTGAAAACATGGTGCTCCTGTTCGGTGATATGTCAAAAATAACAAAGTCGTGTGCAAATTATATGTCATCCATGCCGGCGCAAATCCCGAATTCATGCGTATCGCGCAAACGTGCGCGCCCGCACATGCGCTAGAGTGGCGCCATGCCCACACCGCTCCCCTTCCGCGCTTGCCTCATCCTGCCGCTCGTCCTGATGGCGCTGGGCGCCTGCTCGACGCAAATCGAACTGCGCACGGCGGCGCAGCAGGAACAGTTCGCGCGGGAGGCGGCCAGCCAGGGCGACTGGGAGCGGGCCATGCGCAACTACGCAGCCGCGGCCGAGAATGCGGAACTCGGCCATGGCGATGCTGCCTGGCAAGCCCGTTTGCACTACCAGGCGGGACGCGCCGCCAGCGCCGCCTGCCGCGATGATGCGGCCGCATTTCATTTCCGCCAGGCCATCGCGCTGGCAAAGAAACCGGACACATTGACGGATCTGGCATCGCTGCCAGTCGGCAAGCCCTGCGGAGTCCGGCAATGAACATCGCACGCACCTTGCTGGCCGCCTGCCCCCTCTTCGCCAGCATGGCGCCAGCACTTGCCGCCGAGCCAGCCTTGCCATTATGGGAAGCGGGCGTGTTTGGCGGCACGGCCATCACGCCCGCCTATCCGGGCGCCAGCGAACGCTCGACGCGCAGCCTGGCCCTGCCCTATCTGATTTATCGCGGAAAAGTATTGCGCGCCGACCGCTCCGGCGTGGGTGCGCGCCTGCTCAATACGGACCGAGTGGAATTCGACGTGGGTTTCGCCCTGTCCTTGCCGGCCAGGTCCAGCGACGTGCCGGCCCGGCGCGGCATGCCGGACCTGGGCACCCTGGTGGAATTTGGCCCGCGCCTGAAAATCAAGCTGGCCGAGCCGACGCAACACAGCCGCCTGGGCCTGGAACTGCCCTTGCGCGCCGTCATCGAAGCACGCGGCGGCCTGCGCCGCCAGGGCGCCACGTTCGAGCCACGCCTCGTATATGCACTGCAAGGCGAGCAGCAGGCATGGCACGTCGATGCCAGCCTGGGCGCCGTACTGGGCAATGCCGCCATCAACGATTATTTTTATGGGGTCAACCCCGCGTTTGCCACCGGTCAGCGTCCGGCGTATGCGGCAAAAAGCGGGCTGATGCTCACGCGCCTGGGCCTGGGTGGTTCCTACCGGCTGCACCAGGACTGGCGCGCCTTTGCCTTTTTGCGCTATGACAACTACGCAAGCGCCGCCAACCGTACCAGCCCCCTGCTGCGGCAGAACAGCGGCACCTCGGCCGGCATCGGCCTGATGTGGACGTGGCAACGTTCGGGCAGCATGGCCGTCGAATGATTATTGCGCCGGCGAGAGCGGGAACACGGCGCTGGCCGGTCGCGTTTCTGGAAGGATATACACGATGCCGTCGGACTGCCTGAAGGCCGGGCTGACGACACCATGGTAAAACTTGGCCGGCACATTGATGCAGCCATAGGAAATGCGATTGTCGAGCGGCGTGGCGCTGGCCAGGCGCTGCAGCCGGTGTTCGCGCGGATTGCTGGTGATCACCGGATGCAGGGAAAGGGCGGCGTCGTAATCGACCCACAGGATTTCGCCGCCGTGCAGGTTATGGCCCAGCGAAGCGACAAAACGGCCCGCCGGCGTGGTGCGCTCCTCGGGCAGGATGTCGGCCAGCTTGCGCGTGCCGATGCCGGGCGCCGAGTCATCGCCCGACGACTGTCCCAGCAAGGCGGGCGAGGCGCCACGCAAGCCGCCGTCGGCGCTGAAGACAAACACCCTGGCGCCCTGCTTGTCGACGATGACGAACGGCAGCCGGCCATTGTCACCGGAATCGACGATCCAGTCCGCCAGCCTGCTCGCTTCGGAAGAGGCCGGCTCCAGCTTGAAGTCGGCCCGCCCCCCGGCCGCCAGCGCCCAAGGCGCCGCAAGCACGGCGCTCAGCACGTACAGCAGGCGGCCCCATCGTCTGGCCATCAGTTGCGATCCTGTTTGCGTGGACGCGACACCGGCACATAGGGCGGTGGCGGCGCTTCCCGCAGCGTGACAGGCGGCGCTGGCGGCGCTGGTGGCGCGGCGACCGGTACCGGCGGCGACACCGGCGGTGCAGGCGGCGGCAGCGTGAATGTCGTATCAGGCGGCAAGGCCGGCGGCACCACCTCCAGTGTCACGATGGGCGGCACCACGGGTGTCACGTTATTCGGCGGCACGACCACTGGCGGCAGCGCCAGGACAGGTGGCACCGGCACGGGTGGCACCAGGACGGGCGGCACCACGACGACGGGAGGCACCACGGCCGGTGGCACCACAACAGGCGGGACGACGAGCGGCGGGGTGACCACAGGTGGCACGACGACGGGCGGGACAACCACAGGTGGCACGACGACCGGTGGGACAACCACAGGTGGCACGACCACCGGCGGGACAACCACCACAGGTGGCACGACGACCGGTGGGACAACCACAGGTGGCACGACCACCGGCGGGACAACCACCACAGGTGGCACGACGACCGGTGGGACAACCACAGGTGGCACGACGACCGGCGGGACAACCACCACCGGTGGCACGACGACCGGCGGGACAACCACCACCGGTGGCACGACGACCGGTGGATCAACCACCACCGGTGGCACGACCACCGGCGGCACGACCACCGCAGGGGTCACGGCCAGAACGCCATTCACATAAGTAATGGCGTAATTTGACGGTGTAAAGCTGCCACCCGTCGCATTGCCAGGCGTAATCGCGTATGGTCCGGGCGCGGCGGCGTCCGCGGCGGCGCCGGGGCTGCCGCCGGTCACGCTGCCGATGCTTTCGCCGTTCTGCAGTGCGCTCGAGGTAAAGCCGCTCAAGTCCGGCGTCTCGCCATACGCCTTGGTGACGTTATTGGCGGTGATGCTCAACGGCGCCGGCGTGACCACCAGTACGCCATTGACATAGGTGATCGCATAGTTCGATGGCGTAAAGGTGCCGCCCGATGCCGCGCTTGGAATGATGGCATACGGTCCGGCCACCGGCGCGTTGGCCAGCGTGCCGGGGCTCGTTTCGGTCACGCTGCCGATGCTTTCGCCATTCTGCAGCGCTGTCGTGGTGAACGCGGACAACGTCGGCGTCTGGCCGTAGACCTTGCTCGCATCCACGGCCGTGATCGTCAACGGCGCCGGCGTGACCACCAGCACGCCATTGACATAGGTGATCGCATAGTTCGATGGCGTAAAGGTGCCGCCCGATGCCGCGCTTGGAATGATGGCATACGGTCCGGCCACCGGCGCGTTGGCCAGCGTGCCGGGGCTCGTTTCGGTCACGCTGCCGATGCTTTCGCCATTCTGCAGCGCTGTCGTGGTGAACGCGGACAACGTCGGCGTCTGGCCGTAGACCTTGCTCGCATCCATGGCCGTGATCGTCAACGGCGCCGGCGTCACCGCCAGCGCTCCGTTGACATAGGTGATGGTGTAGTTCGACGGCGTGAAGGTGCCGCCGCCGGCCGCGCTGGGCACGATGGCGTACGGCCCGGCAACCGGTGCGGTGGCGGACGCGCCGATACTCGTTTCGGTCACGCTGCCGACCGTTTCGCCGTTTTGCGTGCCGGCATAGGTGAAGGCCGACAGGGTCGGTGTCTGGCCATAGACCTTGCTGGCATTCGATGCCGTCACCGTCAGCAACGCCGGCGTGATGTTGGCCGTGGTCGATGCGCTGCTATTGACCGTGTAATTGCTGGCGTCCGCGCCGGTCAGGCCCATGCCGGTGCCCAGCACCGCCTTGTTGTTGCCGACATTCTTGTTGTCAAAGGTGGCCGAGCCGCCCGTGTAGCTGACGCTCGCCGTATCGGCCGCGAGCACACCAATCAGGCCGCGGCTGGTGATATCGGCGCCCTGGTTGCCGTCGTAGACCTTGCTGGCGGCACCGATCACCCCGACGATCGCCAGCGCGCTGATATTGGCAGAGCTGCTGCCCGTGCCGTTGCCGAACAGCGCGAAGCGCGCCACGTCTCCGCCGCCGAGGCTGTAACCGCTGTAGGCGACGGCCTTGCCCGTGCCGACGTTCTTGTCGCTGAAGGTGGCGATGCCAGGCACCAGCGTGACGTCGCCACCGGCGCGCGGATCGCTGATGAAGCCCATGCTGGCGCCATTGGTGGCGTCGTACACTTTATTGTCGGCGCGGGCGAACGTCCAGGCGCGCGCGTCGAGCGCGCCGACCACCTTGGTGCCGTAGTCGGCGATTTCGGCGGCCGTATTGGCATAGCCGTTCGGATTGAAGAGGATCACCGTGCTGTCGGCGCTGACCTTGCCGACACCGGCAAACACCACCGTCCCGCCGGCAGCGCCAGGACCGGTGCCGTCATTGTCGGCACGCAACGTCACCCGGCCGCCATCGACGCTGACCAGGTTATTGATGGCGATGCTATTGTCGGCGATCATCATCAGCGAGCCGCCGCCATTGGCGCTCAAGGCGCCGTTGATCGCGATATTATTGGTCGCGCGCATGGCCGTGGAACCACCGCCGTCGGTCGTCAGCGCGCCATCGATGACGATGTTGTGCCCGGCATCCAGGCTGACCAGCGACGCGTTGCCGCTGGCGGTAATGGCCGCCGCCGCATTGAGCACCACGTCATTCAGCGCGACCAGCTTGATGCCGGAACCGGCCGTGCTGGCGGTGATCGTCGCATTGACCAGCACGTCGTGGCCGGCGTTCAGTTCCAGCGTTTGCGGCGTGCTCCACGTCAGCGCGCTGCCCACCGTGATGTCATTCGTCGCGGTGATCACGCGGTTGCTGCTGGCCAGGCTGAGGGCCACCTGCGCCGGCGTTTCATCGCCGCCGACGAGCGCGATCGTATAGTTGACCGGATCGAGCAGCCAGGTGCCGGTCTTGCCGCGTGGCGCCAGCGTGTTGACGTACGCGTCGGCGCCGCGCACCACGGTCTTGCCCGAGGTTTCAATCAGGCCGCCATTGCCGGACAGCGCACCGCCGCGCGCCGTCAGCGTGCCGTCGAACGAGGTGGTACCGTCCGACCAGGCGACGATCTGGCCGCCATCGCCGCGGCCCAGCGCATCGGCATGCACCTGGGCGCCGCTGGCTATCGTGACGGAGGTCGCATGCGCTTCCGCACCCTTGCCCTGATAATTGCCGCCGATTAGCACCGTGCCGCCGCCGGCATCGCCGGATACATCGACAGCCGCCGTGCCGGTCAGCGCAATATGCTGGCCCAGCACGGTCACCCGGCCGCCGCGTTCGCCTGCGCCGCGGCCCGTTGCCTCGAGCGTGCCGGACTGCGTGACGCTGCCGCCGGCCGTGTCGCCGAGCAGGCGAATCACGCCGTTATGGTTTTCCAGCGTACGGGCGCGTATCACGCCGCTGTTGTTGACGGCGCTGCCCAGCAGGCCGCCCGCGCCTTGTGCGCTGAGCATGACCTGGCCGCCATCAGTCTGGATCAGGCCGCCGTTCTGCGCCAGTGCGCCAAGGGCGCCGCGATCGACCGTCACGTTGAGCAACTGCCCCCCGAGCACATCGAGCGTGACGGCGCTGCCGGCGGCCAGCGCCACCATGCCGCGGTTGGCCACGATGCTGCCCTGGTTATCGACCTTGCCGCCAACCAGCGCCACATAGCCGCCACTGGCCGTGATCGCGCCCTGATTGACGACATGCGCATTGCCCGCACCGCTGAACTGATAGCGTCCGGCCATGAAATCACCGTCGCTCAGGCCCAGGGTCGAGCCGACCAGGCCGCCCACATTGACGGATGCGCCCTTGCCGAACAGGATGCCGTTCGGGTTGACCAGGAAGACCTTGCCATTGGCGTTCAGCGTACCGAGGATGCTGGACGGATCGCTGCCGGTGACACGGTTGAGCGCCACCGAATTGCTGTTCGGCTGCACGAACTGCACGCTTTCGCCGGCGGCGATATTAAAATTCTGCCAGTTGATCGCCACGTTCTGCGTCGACTGATTGATCACCATGCTGCCTGGCTTGGTGTGGTTGATGGTGGCGCCGCCGGCGGTCACGGTGCCGCCAGGCGGCAGCGCATACACGTTCGCGCCCAGCGCCATCATCAGCGATACCGACAAGGTCTTCAGGGCGAACAAGGCCGCGCTGGCGGTGCTGCCGCGCACTGGCGACGAGGCCTTGCCGGCGCTGCTGGTGTTTTCGGAAACGGCGACATAGGCGCCCGTCTTTTCATTCCATATCGAGCGGTAAATGTGGTTCATGGTGTCTCTCTGTTCTGTGTTGGGCGTGGCGATGGGTCGGACTGTGCGTGCAGGGCCGCTGGCTTAGAAATACTTCACAGCCTGGATCCAGAAGCGTCCGCCCTTGTCCGGTGCCGAGGTGGCCACGGCGCCACCCAGCTTGTGCGCGTAATACGCGCGCACCACGAAATCATTGTTATTGGCCCAGCTCAGGCCAATACCGGCACCACTCAAGGTGCGCTTGTTGTCGCCCGCCGCCCACTGGTTCTTGTTCAGCGAGACAGTGCCGGTATCGACAAAACCGATCAGCTGCATCTGCCCCGGCAGCGTGGCCGGCAGCGGCGGCAGTTGCAGCCGCGCTTCCAGGTTCAGCACATAACCCTGGTCGGCATACGCCTCGCCTTCCGGATAGGCACGCACGCCGTTGATGCCGCCGAGCTCCATGCGCTCGGACACATCGAGGTTTTTCGACGCCAGCTGGCCATTGATCGCCGCATACAGCGACACCGTGTCGCTGACGCTTTGCAAACGCGATGCGCTCAAGGCGAGCTTGCGATAGCCGCCATTGCTGCGTGCCGTCAGGGCATCGAAAGCGCGCACGTCGGCCGTCTGGATGTCGAGGTCGCCACTGGTCAGCGCCAGCGCATAGTTGCTGATGCCGCCACCGCCAAGACTGTCGCGGTGGTCGCCGGCCAGGCCGATGGTGGCGGCGCGCACCTTTTTATCGTTGACGACCGACGCCACCTGGACCTTGTCCTGGAAGGTCTTGTCGTCGTACGACAGCTGCGCATACAGGTTGTTGTCGCGCGAACGGATCAGCGGATAACTGCCATAGATGCCGGCGATGCTCGCCGTGCCCCGGGCGCCGAGGCTGTCGAATTCCTTGCCCAGCTTGTACTCGAGCCGGCTGTAGGCGGCACCCACCGTGGCGCGCCCCACCTGCAGCTGGTACGCGGCGCGCGCATATTTCAAGCCGTCGCCGGAGGTCAGCACGCGCAGGCTGGCGACGTCGCCCAGGCCAAACGGCTGGTTCAGGTTGACGGTTGCACCGATGCGGTAAGCGCCCGTATAGCGGCTGCCGGCATTGTCGGCGTCGATGCTGCCGGTGACGCGTTGACCGGGCTGGACATCGACCAGCAGGTCGGACGTGCCGGGCGTGGCGCCCGGCGCCAGCGTCGACTTGACGATCACGCCAGGCAAGTCCGACAACAGCAGCAAGCGCTGCTCCAGCGGCTCGCGCATCACCGTGTCGCCGCTGTCAATGCCGGCCAGCAGCGCACCCACTCTGCCGTCGGACATATTCGTCTGGTTCTTCAGGCCGATCTGGCCATACTGACCTTCCAGCACCGCGATCGTGACCGCCCCATCCTGGATATCCTGCGCGGGCAAATACGCCTGCGCGACGAAATAACCATTGCTGCGGTAGTGCTGTTCGATCATCAGGGCCATGGCATTGAGTTCGGCCAACGTCAGCCGGCTACCTGGCTGGAAGCCTGTCTGGGCCAGCAGCGCCGCTTCCGGATAGACCCGGGCGCCCGTCACGCGCAAGCGCCTGACCTCGATGCTCGCGGTCGACGAGGGCATGTTGGCGGCCACCGGCTCGGCGGCCTGCTCGACGCGCAGGCGCGGCGGCACTTGCTGCAGTGCCGGTGCGGGCGGAATCTGGTGCAACTGGCTGCCCGCGCTGGGCACCTGTTGTGCGAATGCAATGCTTTGCGTGAGCGCCAACACGGCGAATGGTAGGAATTTGGTGGTCGACATGCTGGCCTCGCGTTGAGTGTTTTTTAAAATGTAAAATTTCATTACCCCTATATTGCCTGCTGGGAAAATTCTTATCTGCCGGTTACCGAACACAAGGATATTTGCTATGAAGCAACATGCGGGGGAGCCAGGCCGGGCGTCCGTCTTGTCCGCGTGAGCGGCGCGGCGAGGGGGAGGAAATTTGCTAAAATGTCGCTTGTCGTGTGGTTTTGCAACACAGACAGCAGCGTCTTTCACAAGACAACAGCGCCTGTCGCTCAACAATGTGCAGCCAGCCCAATCCGACCGGAAGCGGCCGTTGCGAACCAAGGGCAGTAAGCATGAACGACATTCACCGTGCCGGCATCGCCGCGCGCGCAGCCCAGCCTGCGCTCCTGAAAGCGGGCGTACTACAGGAAGCCATCTTCAACAGCCCCTATTTTTCCTGCATCGCCACCGATGCACAGGGTGTGATCCAATTATTCAATGTGGGCGCCGAGCGCATGCTGGGCTATCAGGCAGACGAGGTGATCAACCAGATCACGCCGGCCGGCATATCCGATCCGGCCGAGGTCATCAGCCGCGCCACCGCCCTCTCCGAGGAAATCGGTACGCTGATCGCGCCCGGTTTTGACGCGCTCGTCTACAAGGCGTCGCGCGGCATCGAAGACAGTTATGAGCTGACATATGTGCGCAAGGATGGCAGCCGCTTCCCCGCGATCGTCTCGGTGACGGCGCTGCGCGATGCGGACGACGCCATCATCGGCTATCTGCTGATCGGCACCGACAATACCGTGCGCAAGCATGCGGAACAGGAGCGCGAGCTGCTCAATCGCGTGCTGAGCGACAATAGCGTCGAACTGGAAAATGCGCGTGCGCAAGCGGACAAGGCCAACCGCGCCAAGTCGGAATTTCTGTCGAGCATGAGCCATGAGTTGCGCACGCCGCTCAACGCGGTACTGGGCTTTGCCCAGCTGATGGCGTCGGACACGCCGCCGCCCAGTGCCTCGCAGCAACGCTCGCTGGACCAGATCCTCAACGGCGGCTGGTATCTGCTACGCCTGATCAATGAAATTCTCGACCTGTCGATGATCGAATCGGGACGGGTCGCCATGTCGCGCGAGGCGATGGCGCTCACCGAAGTCTTGCGCGATTGCCGCGCGATGATCGCACCGCAGGCGCAAAAGCGCGACATCACGCTGTCCTTCCCGACACTCGACCAGCCGTTCTACGTCCATGCCGACCTGACGCGCGTCAAACAAGTGGTCATCAATCTGCTGTCGAATGCGATCAAATACAACCGCACGGGCGGCAGCGTGCAGGTGGAATGCAAACGGCATGGCGACAAAGTGCGCCTGAGCGTGCGCGACACCGGCAACGGCCTGAGCGCCGAGCAATTGCAACAATTATTCCAGCCGTTTAACCGGCTGGGACAGGAAGCCGGCACCGAGGAAGGCACCGGCATCGGCCTCGTGGTCACCAAGCAGCTGGTCGAGCTGATGGGTGGCACGCTGGGGGTGGAGAGCGAGGTCGGGGTCGGCACGCTGTTCTGGATCGAATTGGCGGCCTCGTCTGCTCCCGAACTGCAACTCGGCGAGCATGCCGGGAATATGGGCCGGGAGCCATCGGCTGATGCGCCGCTCGATGCGCCGCGCCGCAAGGTGCTGTACGTGGAGGACAATCCGGCCAACCTGATCCTGGTCGAGCAATTGATCGCCCGCCGCAGCGACCTGGGCATGCTCAGCGCCGTCGATGGCCACCTCGGCATCGCGCTGGCGCGCCAGCACCAGCCCGATCTGATCCTGATGGACATCAACCTGCCCGGCATCAGCGGCACCGAGGTGCTGGGCTTGCTGCGCGTCGATCCGCTGACGGCGCACATCCCCGTCATCGCCTTGTCGGCCAACGCCCTGCCACGCGACGTGCGCAAAGGCCTCGACGCCGGCTTCCTGCGCTATCTGACCAAGCCCATCAACGTACCCGAGTTCATGGAGGCGCTCGACACGGCGCTCAGCTTGACGGCAGCATCGGCAAAGGGCGCCACAACGCCATAGCGTGCTGTACGCGCGCCAGAAACAAAAAAACCTCGCATGCCGCGAGGTTTTTTTATCTGTCCGACAATCAGACGTTAAACAGGAAGTTCAGCACGTCGCCATCCTTGACCACGTATTCCTTGCCTTCGGCGCGCATCTTGCCTGCTTCCTTGGCGCCCGCTTCGCCCTTGTAGGTGATGAAGTCGTCATAGGCGATGGTTTGCGCGCGGATGAAGCCGCGTTCGAAGTCGGTGTGGATCACGCCAGCCGCTTGCGGCGCCGTGTCGCCCACGTGGATGGTCCAGGCGCGCACTTCCTTCACGCCGGCCGTGAAGTAGGTTTGCAGGCCCAGCAGCTTGTAGGCGCTGCGGATCAGGCGGTCCAGGCCGGGTTCTTCCAGGCCCATGTCAGCCAGGAAAGCGCCCTTGTCGGCGGCATCCAGATCGGCGATTTCCGCTTCCATCGATGCGCAGATGGCGACGATGGGCGCGTTTTGCGATTGTGCGTAGGTGGTCAGCTGGTCCAGCAGCGGGTTGTTGGTAAAGCCCGTGTCGGAGACGTTGGCCACGAACATGGCCGGCTTGGCCGTGATCAGGCACAAGGGCTTGATCAGTTCCATTTCGTCGGCGTCGAGGCCCATCGCGCGCACCGGCTTGGCATCGTTCAGGTAAGGCATCATGCGTTCCATGATGGCCAGCAGCTTGGCCGCGTCCTTGTCGCCCGAGCGGGCTTTCTTGTTTTCGCGGTGAATTGCTTTTTCCACGGTGCCCATGTCGGCCAGCGCCAGTTCGGTCTGGATGACTTCGATATCGTCGAGCGGGCTGATCTTGCCGGCCACGTGGATGACGTTATCATCTTCAAAACAGCGCACGACGTTGACGATGGCGTCCGTTTCGCGGATGTGCGACAGGAACTGGTTGCCCAGACCCTCGCCCTTCGATGCGCCAGCCACCAGGCCGGCGATGTCGACGAATTCCACGATGGCGTTGACCGTGCGTTCCGGCTTGACGATGGCGGCCAGCGCATCCATGCGTGGATCCGGCACTTCGACGACGCCGACGTTCGGCTCGATGGTGCAGAACGGATAGTTTTCAGCCGGAATGCCGGCTTTCGTCAGTGCATTGAACAGGGTGGACTTGCCGACGTTCGGCAAGCCGACGATACCGCATTGGAGACTCATGGAAAACCTTTAAATAATCAATATTGCCGGCAAGCGGCTGGTGCAAAACGGCCGTTGCGGGCGTTTTCTGGATAATCTTGCTATATTAGTGCTCTAGGGGTCAATTGTACCTCTATGCACCCTACTCTTCAAAAAAACCGCCCCGGTGACGCTAACTGTCGCCATCTGCACCGTCCGGCTGCGACGCATCGAATTCCAGGAGGTCGCCGGGCTGGCATTCGAGCATCTCGCAGATTTTCGACAGGGTATCGAAACGCACGCCGCGCACCTTGCCCGACTTTAAGAGCGACAAGTTCTGCTCCGTGATGCCGATAAAGGCGGCCAGTTCCTTCGATTTCACTTTTTTCCTGGCCAGTACCAGGTCGAGGCGCACGACGATACCCATCAGATGAACCCGCTGTTTTCATCGGCCAGGCGCACGCCTTCATGGAGGATTTGTGCCAGCGCAAAGAAAACGGAACACAGCAGCAGGGTCCACAGGTCGCCGCCCGTGATGTCGATGACCAGGCGCAGCTGGCTCGCCCCGTCTTCCAGCAAGCCAAACAGCATGCCGCGCACGGTCGGCTCCAGCAAGGTCAACACCGTTCCCAGCAGCAAGCCGCCGGCGAAGCGGCGAAAGTGGCGCGCCACCTGCGGCGTGAAATACACGCCCTGTTCGAACTGGCGCAAGACCAGGGCCAGCTGGCGCACGGCGTCACCCAGCACGCACAAGGCCGGCAAGGCCAGCGCCAGGCCCAGTCCACGCTGCCACAGGGGCATGGCGGCCAGGCGTTCGAATGGCTGGCTCTGCAATTGCAGCAACAGTTCATACATGCCGGCGCCACCGACCGCTCCCTGCACGGCAGGCGCGGGCGCCAGCCAGCCCAGCACCGTCAGCAGCAGGTACAGCACGAAGAAACCCGAAACGCCGTAGCGCACGCGCCGGCTCAGCGCTGCCGGCCCCGTTGGATTTTTTTTCATATTTAAAAGTATACGAGAACGTCAAGTATGGTTAGAATAAATTATCGTAAAACAATAATTAAATCATGTTTTGCGACTATTTTAACATGTTCACCCCACCCTATCGACTGGAGACACCATGAAAACCCTGCTTGCCTCGCTCGTTTGCAGCACCGCCTTTTTGCTCAGCGGCGCCGCCCGCGCGCATGACTTGAACACCCTGCTGCAGCAGGCGCTGGCCGACAAGAGCGTGCCGGCCATGGCCATACTGGTGATCCGCGACGGCAAGATCGATGCGCAGGCGCAGGCGGGCGTGCGCGCCAATGACGGGCATGACGCCGTGCGCGCCGATGACGTGTGGAATATCGGCTCCGACGGCAAGGCCATGACGGTGACCCTGATCGCGCGACTGGTGGAACGGGGCGTGCTGTCGTGGGATGCGCCGCTGTCCGACATGCTGCCCGCGCTGGCCGGCGGCATGCGCGCCGAATACCGCGACGTCAACCTGATGGATCTGCTGTCGCACCGCGCCGGCCTGCCGCCCAATCCCGATGAGGCATGGATCAATTCCACCTACACAGACCCGCGTCCATTGCCGCTGCTGCGCCTGGAATACGCGCAGCGCGCGCTGGCCGACGCGCCGGTGGCCGCGCCGCGCGGCGAATCGCACTACTCGAACAGCGGCGCCATGATCGCCGCCGCCATTGCCGAGCGCGTCACGGGCAAGACGTATGAGGAATTAATGCAGGCTGAAGTGTTCGGCCCGCTGGGCATGCAGGCCGCGTTCGGTCCCACCGTGCGCGGGCAGAACCTGGGGCACAAGGAAGGCAAGCCGATTGCCGGCTTGATGGCCAGCAATCCGTTGATGATGGCGCCCGATGGGGAAATTCACCTGAGCATGCAAGACTGGGCCAAGTTTGCGCTCGATCAACTGCACGGCGAGCATGGCAAGGGGAAACTGCTGAAACGGGAAACGTATGTCTTGCTGCACACGGCGCAAGGCGACACGAATGCGGCATTGGGCTGGGGCGTGATGCACTTTCCGCCGCAGGCGCCGCAGCGCGTACTCACGCACCTGGGCTCGAACGGCTACTGGCACGCGCTGATCGCGCTGGCGCCCGGCAGCGGCGACGGCTTGCTGATCGCCGCCAACGCGGGCGAAGGCAGCAGTGCCCAGGCCAGCCAGCAACAGATGGCGAAAACCATCATGGCCGGCTTCGGCAAGGCGGGGAAATAATTACGCTGTATGCAGCTTCATCGTAGCCGCCTCGAACTTGCCTTCGACGATCTGCGGCATCACCTGCAAGGATTTCTCGATGGCTTGCTCGATCAGTTCCTGGTCTTCGCGGCGCGGCCGGTGCAGCACGAAGTCGGCCACCTGCTGCTGCAGGCTCAGGGTGCGCGGGTGGCCGATGCCCAGGCGCAAGCGCCAGTAATCCTGCGTGCCCAGCGCGGCCGTGATGTCTTTCAAGCCATTGTGGCCGCCGGCCGAGCCACCTTTCTTCAGGCGCGCAATACCGGGCATCAGATCGAGCTCGTCGTGCACCACCAGCACTTCATCGGCGGCGATCTTGAAAAAGCGCGCCAGCGCGCCCACGGACTGGCCCGAGCGGTTCATGAAGGTCAGCGGTTCGAGCAGCCAGACTTCCTTGCCGGCGATCGATGTTTTTGCCAGCATGGCGTTATAGCGCGAATCGCGCTGCAAGCGCGTGCCGGGCAAGCTGTTGGCAAGATTGTCCACCAGCCAGAAACCGGCATTGTGGCGGGTTTGTTCGTATTCGGGTCCCGGGTTGCCGAGGCCGACGATCAGGCGTATGGGCATGGCTGTGTCTGCAATGAAAAAGAAAACATTATCGGTGAAAACAGGCAGAAAAAAACCCGCGCGGCGAACCTGGCGGGTTTTTCCTTGCGACTACCGCATTGCTGCGGCGGCAAAATTACTTCTTGTCGGCTTCGGCAGCAGCGGCTTCAGCTTCAGCTTCAGCAGAAACTTGGCCAGCCGGTACCGAAGCGGTAGCGATGGTCAGGTTGTCGCCGTGGGCCACAACGGTCACGCCAGCTGGCAGGACCAGGTCGCCGACGTGCAGCGAGTGACCGACGTCGATGTTCGACAGGTCAACGTTGATGAACTCAGGCAGTTGGCCTGGCAGGCACGAAACTTCGATTTCGTTGGCTACGTGGCTGATGGTCGCGCCGTGCAGTTTGACTGCTGGGGAAACGTCAGCGTTGATGAAGTGCAGAGCCACTTTCACGTGGATAGCTTGCTTCGAGTCAACGCGCTGGAAGTCAGCGTGCAGAACCAGTTGTTTGTATGCGTGGACTTGGAAGTCGCGCAACAGAACTTGCTGGGAAACGCCGTCGATTTCCAGATCCAGGATCGACGAGTGGAACACTTCTTTTTTCAACGCGTGGTACAGGGCGTTGTGATCCAGCGAGATCAGCACAGGGGCTTCAGCGCCACCGTAGACGATACCAGGGGTTTGGCCGGAAATGCGCAGGCGGCGGCTCGCTCCGGAACCTTGCAATTCGCGTTTAAATGCGATAACTTTCATGTGAAACTCCAAGAAGAACAAGGCTTGCGCCTTGTGTTATGAAGATTCCCGCGACCAGGAATCTTCGGAAATGGGTGCAGATGCACCCCGAAAACTAAAACACTGCGGCGCAACAGGCAAAAAGCCGGTCGCGCCGCAGGCATTACGTCTGTTGCTGCTCTTGTCGAATTAATCGATGAACAGCGAGATGACCGAGTCACCCTTGATGATGCGCTTGAACGTCTCGGCCAGCAACGGCGCGCACGTCAATTGACGGATCTTGCCGCAGGCCAGGGCCGCTTCGGACAGGGGGATCGTATCGGTCACGACCAGCTCATCGAGTGGCGACGCCGAAATACGGTCGATCGCCGGGCCCGACAGCACCGCGTGCGTGCAATACGCCACGACTTTTTTCGCGCCGCGCTCTTTGAGCACTTCGGCAGCCTTGGTCAGGGTGCCTGCCGTGTCGACCATGTCATCCATGATCACGCAGTTGCGGCCTTCGACTTCACCGATGATGTTCATCACTTCGGACACGTTCGCTTTTGGACGACGCTTGTCGATGATGGCCAGGTCGCAGCCCAGGCGTTTTGCCAGGGCGCGCGCACGTACCACACCGCCGACGTCCGGCGACACCACCAGCAAATCCTGGTAGTTTTTCTTTTGCAGGTCGCCCAGCAAAATTGGCGAAGCGTAGATATTGTCGACTGGGATATCGAAGAAACCTTGAATCTGGTCAGCGTGCAAGTCCATGATCAGGACGCGCTCGACACCGGCTTCTTCCAGCATGTTCGCCACCACCTTGGCCGAAATCGCCACACGCGCGGAGCGCGGACGACGGTCTTGGCGGGCGTAGCCGAAGTAAGGAATCGCGGCGGTGATGCGGCCAGCGGAAGCACGTTTCAAGGCATCAACCATCAGCATGATTTCCATCAGGCTGTCGTTGGTTGGAGCACAGGTGGATTGCAAAACAAAAACATCCTTGCCGCGCACGTTTTCGTTAATCTCGACCATTACTTCGCCGTCGGAGAATTTAGAAACGTTTGCTTTACCGAGAGGGATGCCGAGGTTTTTTGCGACCCCCTCTGCCAACGCTGGATTCGCGTTGCCGGTAAAAACCATCAGGTTTTCGTAAGCCATGGGAGTCCCAAGAGGTGATATAGAAGTCTTGAAAAGCACTAACCGGGCATAGGCCCGGTCAGTCATTGTTTAGAATATGCCGCGTGGCAACATATCTGCTTTTTCCCGCACTGGACGCCAACTTCGCATCGACAGACTACGGTGAAATGGTGGCAGGGGAAGAAGGATTCGAACCTTCGCATGCTGGAATCAAAATCCAGTGCCTTAACCAGCTTGGCGATTCCCCTACGTTACTGACTGCTTGCCGTCATGTTGGCCAGTATTATACCGGCTATTTGACGCTAAGCAAAATCTTTTTTTGCTCTCTACAACATGGTGAGCATCGGGTGGCGACTCAGCGCTTTTGCCTTCCAGGCGATCCAGACTGGTGGCACATTGCTGAGCACCGCATCCGCTTCTTCCTGACTGTCAAACGCACTAAACACACAAGCACCGGAACCAGTCATCCTGGCCTCACCGTAAGCACCCAGCCATTCTACCGCATCTGCTACCGGCTTGAAAAGACTGCATGCTACTTGCTGTAAATCATTCTTACCAAACCCGCCCGCATCGTTTCCTTCTGCGAGGTACCTGGAAAAGTCCGCTATTGTGACGGGTTCGGTATTTCTCGTCAAGCCTTCCGCGCAAAAAATTGCAGCGGTGGGTACTTGCACGCCCGGCTCGATCACCACATACCAGCATGCTGGCGTGGCGACAGGCTGCAAGGCCTCGCCCACGCCTTCGGCAAAGGCATTCTCGCCAAAGATGAAAAACGGGATATCGGCGCCCAGCGGCAAGCCCAGCGCCATCAGTTCCTCGCGCGTCAACCCCGCTTGCCACAAACGGTTCAGCGCCATCAACGCCGTGGCCGCGTCGGACGAGCCGCCCCCCAGGCCGCCGCCCATGGGCAGCACCTTGTCGATGGCGATATCGACGCCGCGCGGCAAGGCGCCCGTGCGGCGCAGCACTTCGGCCTGCAGCAATGTCGCGGCGCGGATGATCAGGTCCTGCTGCTCCGGCACACCGGCCAGCGCCGTCACGCGGACTATCGCCGTGTCGTCGCGCAGCGCGAAGTGCAAGGTGTCGCCATGGTCGAGCAATTGGAACACCGTCTGCAGCAGATGGTAGCCATCGGCGCGGCGGCCGTTGACGTGTAGAAATAAGTTCAGCTTGGCCGGGGCCGGGCAATTGTTCAGGGTCGTCAGTGTCATGGTGCAGGTGCGGAAGTGGCGGGATCGAGCACGATGCGCAGCGAGACGGCATCGGCCTGCGCGCTGGCATTGCGTTCGGCATCGATACGCCGCGGTTGCGGCAAGGCGCCCGGTGTATTGTCAGCCGCATTTTGCCCTACTTCTTGCCACGACACATAGCGCAAACGCCAGCCGTCTTTGGTCGTCACGCTGTCGTTGGCGGGCGACGCGACAAAGCGCTTGCCATCGGCGCCCATGGCATAGCCTTGCAGCCAGTCGCGCAAACCCGACACGGGCAAGGACCAGCCCAGCATCTGCGCGCTCAGGGTATCGACATCGGGCGCGCTGCGCGGCGCCTTGCCGCTTTGCGTCAACACGGCCTCGCGCGGCGTGACGGCAATCGTCGCCAGAGTGCTGCCGACGGGCGAATACAGGGTCACGTCCGTGCGCTGCGCCGTCTGCTGCCAGTTGAAATTGACGGTCGCCGATTCGGGCTTGTCATCCTTCTGGTACACCACGTTCAAGCGGCCCGTCAGTTCCACCTGTTCGCGGTAAGGGGCGACGGTTTGAACGGATGGCGCGGCGCCGGACGAGAATGGCGAAGTCAGGGTCGAGCAGGCCGAGAGGGACAGGCAGACGAGCGTGAGGGGAAGGAGTCTTATTAACATGGGCACAAGGAAAAACCAGCGCCATGGCGCTGGTTTTTTATAGTTGAGTTAATCGGTTCAATCACAAACTGACATTCAAGCGCGCCAGGGTACTTTTCAGCGCATCGTTTTTCGGGTCCTTGCTGCGCGCTTCGCGCCACAGTTTTTGCGCTTCATCCTTGTCGCCCTTCTGCCACAGCACTTCGCCCAGGTGGACGGCGATTTCCGGATCGCTGCGCACGGCATAGGCGCGGCGCAGCGCGGCTTCCGCTGCGGCCAGGTTACCCATGCGGAACTGCACCCAGCCCATGCTGTCCATGATGAACGGGTCGCCCGGCGCCATCTGCAAGGCTTTTTCGATCAGCGCATGGGCTTCCGGCAGGCGGATACCCCGCTCGGCCAGCGAGTAGCCCAGGGCGTTATACGCATGCTGATTGTCGGGCGCCAGCGCCATCACGCGGCGCAGGCTCGCTTCCATCAGCTCAAGTTTGTCCAGGCGCTCGGCCAGCAAGGCGTAGTCGTACAGCAGTTCGGGATTGTCGGGAAAGCGCAGCAAGGCGTTTTCCAGCACCGTGTAGGCGCTTTGCACATAGCCGGCGTCGCGCAGGAATTGCGCATCGACCAGCAGCACCTGCGCCTGGCTTGCCGGATCGTTCGTTTCGATTTCCGTCAGCGCCTTGCGCGCCGCATCGAGATTGCCGCCACGCGCGATCAGCTGGGCGCGGCGCAAGCGCGCCTCGACATAACCGCTTGATGCGCTGTTGTCGACCTTGTCCAGCCAGGCGATGGCGCCGGCCGTGTCGCCGCGCGTCTCGGCGATCTGCGACAAAATCATCAGTGCCTTGAACGGATCGCGCGCGTCGCCAGGCGATTTTTCCAGCACGGTCAGAAAGCGCTTGAAGTACTGCTCCGCGCCCTTGGTGTCTTCCAGCTGCAGCGCCACGATGCCCAGCGCATACAGCGCGCCCACGTTATCGGGCGCGCTTTTCAGCAGCAGCAGGAACTGGTCACGCGCTGGCTCCAGCTGTTTTTGTTCGACCAGCAGGCGCGCATACGCGCCGCGCACTTCGACGGCGTCCGGATTCTTTTGCAGGAAGGTGGCCAGCACCTTCCCCGCCGCCTCGGGCTCGCCCGTCACCTGCGCCAGGGTCAGCACGGCCAGCTCGGAGTTCGGCTTGATGGCCAGCGCCTTGTTCGCTTCGCCGATGGCGCGCTCACGCTCGCCGAGCGACAAGGCGCCCTGCGCCAGCACCAGGTGCGCTTCGAACATGTCCAGGTAGGGTTGCACCAGGCGCGTGAGCATGGCATACGCGAACAGCTTGTCATTCGAGCGCGACAAAATCTGCTGCATCTGGAACAGGGCCACGCCGCGCGCGCCCGCTGGCGCCTTGGCCAGGCGCTCGGCGAAAATCGGTTCCGCTTCTTCGATCTTGTCCGTCAACACGACAAAGCCGAGGAAGAACTGCGTCGCCTCGTCCGAATCGGGCGCCAGCTCGCGCCACAGGCGGATGGCCGCCAGCGCTTCGCCACCCTGCTTGGCGGCCAGCGCCATTTCGGAAGCGCGGCGCGCCAGGCGCGGGTCGCGCGTCTGCTGCGCCGCCACCATCATCGTCACGTACGGCCCTTGCCACTGGCCGCTCTTGAATTCCATTTCCGCTTTGGTCAGCTTGTACAGCAGGTCGCTGCTCAATTCGACCTTGGGCAGTTTCTCGTCCTTGGCGTCGTCGCCGGATTCGGTGTCGGACACTTGCAGCGCGGTGGCCGCAGCAGGGCTGGCCGCCCCATCGGCAGGGGCGACAGGCGTCTGCGCCATGGCATGCGTGGCCATCAGGGCGGACAAGGTTACAATGGCGAAAGCGTTTTTCAAAGGCTGATCCTGGCTAAACGGCAAAGTTTGATTCTACGCCCAACACGGCTATCGCGTACTTCACGTATGTAACGAAATATATACGGCGTGGCGGCGTAGCCGGCCCGAACCAGCCCTGCGCCGGCAACCCGCCTGTTTTTACCCGGTTTTCAACCATTCGAGCCCTATGCCAGAATTGCCAGAAGTCGAAGTCACACGGCGCGGTGTCGCGCCCCATATCGAGGGCCGCGCCGTGCGCGCCGTCGTGCTGCGCCGCGACGGCCTGCGCTGGCCCTTCCCTCCTGCCCTGGGCGAACAATTGTCAGGGGAAACCATCGGCCTGACGGGACGGCGCGGCAAATACCTGCTGATCCACTTCCGCCACGGTACCCTGATCATCCACCTGGGCATGTCGGGCCATTTGCGCGTGCTGCCGACGGGCACGGAGGCGCAAAAGCACGACCATTTCGACCTCGTCGTGGAAGACGCGGACGGCGGCAGCCAGGTGCTGCGCATGACGGACCCGCGCCGCTTCGGCGCCGTGCTGTGGCACGACGAGGCCGACGGCCCGCTCGATGGCCACGCGCTGCTGCGCGGCCTGGGCACCGAACCGCTGGAAGGCGGCTTCACGGGCCGGTTGCTGTTCGAGAAAACGCGCAACAAGGGCAGCAATATCAAGCAGGTGCTGATGGCGGGCGATATCGTCGTCGGCGTGGGCAATATCTATTGTTCCGAAAGCCTGTTTCGCGCAGGGATCAACCCGAAGACGCCGGCGCGGCGCATCGGCCTGGCGCGCTATGAGAAACTGGCGCAATCGATCCGCGACGTGCTGGCCGAAGCCATCGTGCAAGGCGGCAGCACCCTGCGCGACTTCATCGGCGTGAACGGCCAGTCCGGCTATTTCCAGCAGACGTATTTCACGTACAACCGCGCGGGCAAACCATGCCGCGTGTGCGGCGCGCCTATCCGCCAGATCGTGCAGGGCCAGCGTTCCACGTTTTACTGCGTGAACTGTCAAAAGTAAAGGGGGCCTGATGGTCAGAGATTTGGAACAATACAGCGCATGGCGGCAGGACGTGCAGGCCGCCTTGCAGGCATACCGGCAAGCCGCCAGCGCGGCAGGCCTGGTCGACGGCGCCTCCGCGCTGCGCCTGGCGCGCTGTGGTTCCCGCCTGCTCGACGACCGTTTATCTGTCGCCTTCGTGGCGGAATTTTCGCGCGGCAAATCCGAGCTGATCAACGCCATCTTCTTTGCCGGCTATGGCCAGCGCATCCTGCCCTCGGGCGCGGGCCGCACCACCATGTGCCCCACCGAGCTGCTGTACGACGCCGCCTGGCCGCCATCGATCCGCCTGCTGCCCATCGAGACGCGCGCGCAGAACCTGTCGACCAGCGACTACCGCGACCTGCCCGCCGCCTGGACCGTCCTGTCCCTGAACATCGATGCGGGCGGCGACATGCAGGAAGCCATCCGCCAGGTCAGCCTGACGAAAAAAGTCAGCGTGGAAGAAGCGGCGCGCTACGGCCTGTACGACGCCGACGACGCGGACGCTCCCGCCATGCTCGACGAAGACGGCCAGGTGGAAATCTCCATGTGGCGCCACGCCATCATCAACTTCCCCCATCCGCTGCTGAAACAGGGCCTGGTGATCCTCGATACGCCCGGCCTGAACGCCATCGGCACGGAACCGGAACTGACCCTGAACCTGATCCCGAATGCGCATGCGGTGCTGTTTATTCTGGCGGCCGACACGGGCGTCACGCGCAGCGACATCGAGGTCTGGCGCAACCATATCGGTGCCGGCGCGGGACGCCTGGTGGTGCTCAACAAAATCGACAGCATGTGGGATGAATTGCGCGGCGACGCCGAGGTGGCGCAAGCGATCGAGCGCCAGCAGGCCAGCGTCGCGCATCTGCTGACGCTGGACGCCGGCCAGGTGTTTCCCGTGTCGGCGCAAAAGGCCCTGGTGGGCAAGATCAACCACGATGCGGCGCTGCTGGAAAAGAGCCGCCTGCAGGCGCTCGAGACGGCCCTGTTCGAGGAGCTGATCCCCGCGCGCAAGGACATCATCCGGCGCCAGCTGGCGTTCGACCTGGACGCCATCGAAGCGGCGCAGCAGGTGCAGGCGGCGGCGCGCGCGCGCGGCATCGCCGAGCAGCTGCACGAGCTGCACAGCCTGCGCGGCAAGAACCAGAGCGTGATCGCCCACATGATGCGGCGCATCGATATCGAGAAGAAGGAATTCGACAGCAGCCTGTTCAAGCTGCAAGCGACGCGCGCCGTGTTTACCCGCCTGTCGACGGAGCTGTATACGAGCCTGGGCATGGACATCGTGCGCGACGATATCGATGGCGTGCGCGCGGCCATGCAGCGCAGCCGCTTTTTCACGGGCCTGCGCGAGGCCGTGCGCCAGTATTTCGAGCGCATCGCCAGTAACTTGGACCGCTCGGAAGGCAAGACGGCCGAGATCACGGAAATGATGCACGTGATGTACCGCAAATTCGCCTCCGAACACGGTCTGGCGCTGGCCTTGCCGATGCCGTTTTCGCTGGCCCGCTACCGCCAGGAGATCGCCGACATCGAAGCCGTCTACCATAAACAGTTCGGCACGGCGACCCTGCTGACCACCAGCCGCGTCGTGCTGATGGAAAAATTCTTCGACACCATCGCCTCGCGCGTGCGCCGCAGTTTCACCAACGCCAACGACGATGCCAGCGCCTGGCTGAAAGTCATCATGGCACCCCTCGAAGCGCAGATCGTCGAGTACAAGGAACAGCTGAAACTGCGCTTTGCCTCGATCCAGCGCATCCACGACGCCACCGGCACCCTGGAACAGAAAATCGCCGGTTTCGAGGCCAGCCTGGCGGCGCTCGAACGCGACAAGGCGCAGCTGGCGCAATTGCTGGCCGCCTTGCGCACCGCCAGCGCAAGCTGAGCAACATCACACCACAGAACACTGGAATCCTGCATGAAACGTCTGCTGCATCCGCTCTCGCCCGCCACGGGCGCGGCACCTTTGGAAGACTATATCGACCCGAGTTTTTCCGCCACCGTCATCGCCTGGCAAAAGCAGCATGGCCGCCACGCGCTGCCGTGGCAAAACACGCGCGACGCCTACCTGATCTGGCTGTCCGAAATCATGCTGCAGCAAACGCAGGTCACCGCAGTACTCGGCTACTATGCGCGCTTCCTCGAACGCTTCCCCACCCTGCGCGACCTCGCCAGCGCGCCGGTGGAAGACGTGATGGCGCAATGGAGCGGCCTCGGTTACTACACGCGGGCGCGCAACCTGCACAAGTGCGCGCAGCGCGTGGTGGCCGAATACGACGGCGTCTTTCCCAGCGACCCGGCCCTGCTGGCCGACCTGCCCGGCATCGGCCGCTCGACGGCCGCCGCCATTTCCGCATTTTCCAACGGCACGCGCGCGGCCATCATGGACGGCAACGTCAAGCGCGTGTTTGCGCGCACCTTCGGCATCGACGCCTATCCCGGTGAGAAACGGGTCGAGGAAGCCATGTGGCGCCGCGCCGAGGCGCTGCTGCCTGAAACCGGCATCGAAGCCTACACGCAGGGCTTGATGGACTTCGGCGCCACCCTGTGCACGCGCAGCAGCCCCGATTGCGGCCGCTGCCCGCTGCAGCCGCGCTGCGTGGCCTACGCCACCGGCCGCACCAAGGATCTGCCTGTACGCAAGCCAAAGAAAACCAGCCCGGAAAAGCACGCCGTCATGCTCGTCGTCATCGACGACGGCCAGGTGCTGCTGGAGCAGCGCCCCGGCTCGGGCATCTGGGGCGGCTTGCTGTCGCTGCCCGAACTCGATGGCCACGTGCTGGCCGGCGAAGACAGTCCACGCGACATCGACCAGGATGCGCTGGCGCGCACCGTGGCGCCCTTCGGCGCCATCGAGACGCAGGAACGGCTGCTGCCCATCGTGCACGTCTTCACCCACTACAAGCTGCACATCGTGCCCTGTCGCATCACCCTGGCGCGGCGCCAGGCGCTGGCCGGAGAGTCCACGCACGTCTGGTACGACGGCGCGAACATCGCCGACGCGCCGCTGCCCGCGCCCATCAAGAAACTGCTGCTGGAGCTGTTCGGCGATGCGCGCGCGGCGCAGCGCAGCATGTTCTAGTGCGCCGGCTCGTCGTACTGGCGCTGGCGGCGCTGTGCCTGCACGGCGCGCGAGCGGCTGACGTTCTGCCCGAGGTCCGCATTGGCGTGCTGGCCTACAAGGGCGCCGACGCCGTGCAGCAGGACTGGTCGTACGTGACGCGCCACCTGCAAGCGAGCATCCCCGGCATCCGTTTTACATTGGCCGACTACGACCAGGCGGGCCTGACGCGCGCCGTGCAGTCGCAATCGATCGCCTTCGCCATCACCAGCAGCGGCCATTACGTGGCGCTGGAACACAGCGATGGCGCCAGCCGCATCGCCACGCTCGAATCGCCATGGACGGACTCGCCGCGTCAGGCCATCGGTTCGGCCATCGTCGTGCGCAGCGCGTCGCCGCTGCATGACCTGGCCGACCTGGCGGGCAAGAACGTGATGGCCGTGGCGCCCGATGCGTTTGGCGGCTACCAGATCGCCGCACGCGAACTGCGCGAAGCGGGCATCGATCCCACGCATGATTTTGCCAGCCTGCGCTACAGCGGTTTCCCCTCGCAGCAAATCGTCGAAGCCGTGCGGGCGGGACGCATGGATGCCGGCATCGTGCGCACCTGCCTGCTGGAACAGATGGTGGCGCGCGGCGACGTGCGCACCGATGAACTGCGCGTGATCACCACGCGACCGATTCCCGGTTTTCGCTGCGCCAGCTCGTCGCGGCTGTATCCGGACTGGCCCTTCGTGGCCCTGCGCCAGACGCCGCCCGCGCTGGCGAAAAAAGTGGCGCAGGCCTTGCTGGCCATGCCACGCACCGAGGAAGGCTACAGCTGGACGGTGCCCAGCGATTACCAGATCGTCGATGAACTGTTCCGCGAGCTGCGCATCGGCCCCTACGCCTACCTGGACAAGCTGACGTTCGAGACGGCCCTGCGCCGCTACTGGGGCTGGATGCTGCTCGTGCTGGCCTTGCTGGTGGCCTGGGCCGTGCATACGGTGCGCGTGGAATACCTGGTCAGCCGACGCACGGAGCAATTGCGCGCCGCCCAGCACCAGCAGCGCGCGCTGGAAGAACAGGCGCGCCAGCGCCAGGCCACGCTCGACCACACGGCGCGCCTGGCCATCCTGGGCGAAATGGCCAGCGCCATCGCGCACGAATTGAACCAGCCGCTGGCGGCCATCGGCAATTTTGCGCGCGGCATGGCGCGCCGCATCACGGCGGGCCGGCTCGACGCGGCGCCACTGCTCGACGGCGCGCAGGAAATCGCCACGCAAAGCGAACGCGCGGGCGCCATCATCCGGCACATCCGCGCAATGGCGCAAAAACGTCCCGCGCACAGCACGCCCTTCGCCCTGGCCGACGCCGTGGAGCAGGCGGTATCGCTGTTCCGCGCGGCCCATCCGCAAGCCAATATCAGCTGGCGCCACGAGACGGTCAGCGCTGCACCGCGCGTGCTGGCCGACCCGCAGCAAGTGCAGCAGGTGCTGCTCAATTTGCTCAAGAACGCACTCGATGCGCAGGTGGAAAACGACAATCCGGGGCACCCCATCGGCGTGCTGCTGCACCGCGAAAACGGCGCCTGCACGGTGGCCGTGCGCGACGCCGGTTGCGGCCTGCAGGCGGCGCAGATGGCGCGCCTGTTCGAACCCTTTTTTACCACCAAGGCCGAAGGCCTGGGCCTGGGCATGTCGCTCAGCAAAAGCATCATCGAATCGTTCGGCGGCAGCCTGTCGGCGCACACCAACGCCGATGCGCCAGGCTTGACGGTCTGGTTCCGCCTGCCCGAAGATACCGGCATGGAAGCGCACAAGGAAAAGGAAACACCATGAATGAAAGCGATGCGATCATCTTTGTCGTCGACGACGACGCCGCCATGCGCCGCTCGCTGGCCTATCTGTTCGATTCGGCCGGCTGGCAAGTGGCGACGTTCGAATCGGCGCGCGACTTCCTGCAGCGCTATGATGGCCACGCGCCCGGTTGCCTGCTGCTCGACGTGCGCATGCCTTTGATGAGCGGCCTGGAACTGCAACAGGAGCTGGCGCGCCATGCGATAGCGCTACCCGTGATTTTCCTCAGTGGCCACGGCGACTTGGCCATGGCCGTGCAGACGATGAAGGCCGGCGCCTGTGATTTTCTGGAAAAGCCGTGCAAGGACCAGGTGTTGCTGGACGCCGTCTCGCGCGCCGTGGCCCGCAGCGTGGATGAGAGCCGCAACGCCGCCAGCGCGAATACGGCGCAGTCGGCGCTGGCCAGGCTGACCGCGCGCGAGCACGAAGTGGCGCTGCTGATGGCCGAAGGCAAAGCCTCGAAAGTCATCGCCCGCGAGCTGGGCATCAGCGACAAGACGGTGCAGGTGCACCGCCATAACACGATGGAAAAACTGGGCCTGCACTCAGCAGCCGAGGTGGCCCGGTTGCTGATGGCGGGTGGACAAATTTAAGCCCGCACGATGCGCGCCGGCAGTCCCTGCCGCACCGACGTGCCCGACACGGGATCGACAAACACGTTCTTGTCGCCGCGGCTCGGGTCCGTCAATCCCAGATCGTTCAGGTTGATGCCCGCGCCGATGGCTGGCTCGTCGGGCTGACGCGACTTGCCGATGCGGTGGGCGCGCGCGCCATGCTCCTTGTGGCCAAAGCCATGTTCAATGGCGATCACGCCGCGCTGCACCCCATGGCGCAGCATCACCGTGGCCCTGGCCCTGCCACCCGGTGTTTCCAGATATATTTCATCGCCATTTTCCAGTTTCAAACGCGCCGCATCGTCGGGATGCACGGCAACCGGGTTGTCGGGATGGATGCCGCGCAAGCGCCGCGCGCCGATGCTGTAGGAGTTCTGCAGCGCCGATTTAAAGCTGATCAACTCGAACGGCCATTCGCTGGCCGGGTAGGTTTTGCGCACCGGCGTGCCGTCGGCAAACGCCGCCACGCGCCAGGCGGGCGTGCCGGGGAAACGCTTGCCGCTCAAGCTGTTCTTGCTCACGCCCAGGCCCTCGTTGTACAGCATCATCGGTTTCAGATAACGGTGCGTGGACCAGTCCTGCGGATATGGCGTCTCATCAAGCACCGGCACGGGTGCCGCCGCTGCCTTGGGGTTCGCCGGCGGCGGCAGGCGCAGGCCGAACATCTCGCCATAGCTCTGGTAGCGCCCTCCCCGCGCCAGCATGAAGGCCACCTTGCGCCACTCTTCCGGCTTCAGGGTGCGCTCCAGTTCGGGGCGGATGCGCGCCACGCCAGAGAGCGCAATGTCGTCGTCGCTGGCCTCCGGCACGGCCGTCTTGCCCTGCCAGGCGATGTTGGCGCCGCCGCGCAGATACCAGTCTTCCGCGCGCAGCAAGGGGAAGCGCTGACCATCCATGTCCTGCAAGGCGTCCGGGCCGAAGCCCGGCAAGGCCATCGTTTTGGCCAGCGCGATGAAGAACGATTCCATGCAGATGGTCTGGCCATCCGGCGTTTTCTGCACGCGCGGTTCGACCACGGGCCAGCGCGCCGTGCTCATTTTGACGGGCATGCCGCCCCAGGCGCCGGCCCAGCCCCAGCTTTCATACAGCAGGGTGTCGGGCAGCAGGTAGTCGGCAAATGCCGAGCTTTCATTGATGAAGGGATCGATGGCGACGATCAGGGGAATCTTCTTCGGATCGGCCAGCTCCTTGCCGATCTGCGCGCGCAAGCCCGTGATGCCGTAGACGGGATTGCAGCTCCACAGGATCAGCGCCTTCAAGGTGTACGGATAGCCGTTCATGGCGCTGGTGAGCCATTCGGTCGCCAGCGCGGGCGCGTTCGGATACCACGGCGCCCTGGCCGGATACGCCTTGCCCGCTTCCTTCTTCAGCTTGAATTCCGAGGTTTTTTCATAGGGCACATTGCGCCCGATCGGCATGCCCGCCGCCTTGATCTCGCCGTCGAAACTCTCGAGGTTATAGCGCGGCCCAGGCCCCGCATCCTTGAAGCTGCCGCCATTGACGAGGGTGCCGCCCTTGCGGTTCAAGTTGCCGATCAGGGTATTGAGCATGACGAGCGCATACGCGTTATAAAAACCGGCGCCCGACATCATGCCGCCGTGCGCATTGACGGCGGCGCGCTTGCCATGGCTGGTGAGTTCCTGTGCCAGGCCTTCGATGATGTCGCGCCCGATGCCGCAGGCAGCCGCGTAGTCATCCATGCTGTGGCGCTGCGCTTCTTCGTTCAACATCGTCATGGCCGTCTTCAGGTGCAGCGGCACGCCCGCCACTTCCAGCGGACCGTCGAAGAACAAGCGCCCCTCGCCCTTGGCCGCGGTGTGCGGCACGATGGCTTGCGTGGCGGCGTCGATCACGCAGAAGGCATCGCCATCCTTGTAGCGCTCTTCTTCCGCCAGCTCCACCGCACCGATGTCCGACGCGCGCAGGTAGCGGCCGTCGCGCGGATGGCCTTTCTCGTTGATGATCAAATGCGTGGCATTGCACCAGGCGGCTTCGCCCGCCGCTTCCGCCACCTTCAGGTTCGGCTGCGCGAGGAAGTTGCGGTCATAGCGTTCGTGCTCGATGATCCAGCGTATCATCGCCATGGCCAGCGCGCCATCCGTGCCCGGCTTGATCGGCACCCAGCGGCTGCGGTCGCCCGCCGCCAGGCTGTCGGCATTCGTCAGCACCGGGTCGACGACGACGTAGCTGAAATCGCGCTTGCCCGAACGGGCCTTGGCGATGAGCGTGCCCTGGCGCTTGAACGGATTGCCCGCATTACCCGGCGCCGTGCCCACAAAAATGCAGAATTCCGTGTTTTCCAGGTCCACTTTCGCATGCGGCATTTTCTTCATGTCGCCGAACATGGCGCCCGAGCCGCTGCGATACGCGCCGCCGCAATACGAACCATGGTTGACCAGGTTCAGACTGCCGTACGACTGCTTGAAGAAGCGCGTGCCGAACGCCAGGCGACCGTCGTCCGTGCTGCACATCAGGCCCACCTGGTTCACTTGCGGGCCCAGTTCCGGCTGCGCCGGATCGATCGGTTTTTCCAGCTCGCGCAAGGCGCGCAAGCCTTGCACGTGGCCTTCGCCAAACAGGTCGCCGCCTTCCGTCACTTCCTTGACCAGCTGATCGAAGGCGATCGGCTCCCACTGGCCGACGCCGCGCGGTCCCACGCGCTTCATGGGCGCCAGCACGCGGAACGGCGACTCCATCTGTTCCAGCACGCCATTGCCGCGGCCGCAAGCGGTCGAGCGCCCTTTCAAGCCCTTTTCCTGGAAGCGCGAGAGCGACACAAAACTGTCGCGTATCGAGGTCTGGTACGGCAGCGCCGGATCGGCCGACATGGGGCTGTAGGGATTGCCCGCCACGCGCAGCACCTTGCCGCTTTTTTTATCCAGGCGCACGCGCACCCCGCAAAACGTGGTGCAGCCCATGCACATGGTGTAGCTGACCTGCTGGTCCGGGTTGACGGTCAGTTTTCCCGTGGCGGTATCGACGGAAAACTCGGGTTGCAGGGAATTTCCATGCAGTTTCTGCACAGGTTTATCTTTGCCCAGCGCGTGGTCGACCATGCGGCCGGCCGTGGTGGAAAAGCTGGCGGCAAAGGCGGCCAGGCCACCGCCGATGGCGCCGTAGCGCAGCAGCTTGCGGCGCTTTTCGTTTTCATCTTCAGGGCCGTCGTTGTTTGCGTTGTTGTGTACTTGATCGTTCATCATTAACTCCTCAGTGCGTGGCCATGGCAGGGCGGCTGCGTGTCGCAATCGCGCGTCCGGCCCATGGCAAAAATTCCAGCATCAGCAACAGCAGCGCGATCCACAGGCCGGCCG
This sequence comes from Janthinobacterium sp. PSRC1-1, assembly GCF_049897525.1. Classification (NCBI taxonomy): domain Bacteria; kingdom Pseudomonadati; phylum Pseudomonadota; class Betaproteobacteria; order Burkholderiales; family Oxalobacteraceae; genus Janthinobacterium; species Janthinobacterium sp. PSRC1-1. The sequence goes on along the minus strand of NZ_JAFCWK010000004.1, from coordinate 408,256 downwards.
TGCCGATGATCCCCATCAAGCCATCGTTCCCCATCGGCAGGTGGTAGTCGTACAGGCCCGCGCCCGTTTTCGGGATGTTCTGGCCGCCGATGAAAATCGTCCAGCGCATCATCCAGGCGCTATGCAGCGCGATCAGGCCATTGACCAGGCCACTCGTGGCCGGGCGCCAGATGGCCAGCGCCATCGGCACGATGGACGACAGCACGGCCCAGACAGCCGTGAACTGCCATTGCGGCATGCCCGCCACCTGGGTAAACGCCATGCTGTGGCTGGCGCTCACGCCGGAGAGACTGACGAACAGCCAGCCGCCGCCCAGCGCCAGCACCAGCGCCAGCGACAGGGCCAGCGCGCGGTTCAGCGACACCTCCAGCGCCTGCTCGCGGCCCGGCAGGAAGCGGTTGAACAGCAGCGCCAGGCCCACGGCCCCGACAAAGGCCGTGGCGGCAAATTGCGCCGGCAGGAAAGGCGTGAACCACAGCGGACGGGCGCGCACCACCATCACTTCCATGCCCGTGTACAGACCGACGACAAACGCGGCGAGCAAGGTGAAGGCGGCGGCGATACGGATGGCCCGCAGGGAGGCGGCGCCACCGCGCCCGGCCAGGCGGTACAGGAAGGCCAGACGGTCCTGGCCCTGCCCCCGCGTGGCGAAGTCCACGCGCAGCGCCAGCCACGCGTACAGCATCAGACAGCCCAGATACAGGGGAATGAAGAACGAGCCCCACGACATCCACGACTGCGGCTGGAAGTAAATATAGAAGTGATAGAAGCGGCCCGGCCCGTGCAGGTCGGCCAGCAGCGCCACGGGCGCCGTCATGCCGCAGACGAGGGACGCCAGCAGCGCGATGCGCCCCAGGCGTTCATACGCCTTGCGGCCAAAGACGAAGTACGGCAAGGTCAGCATGAAGCTGCCATAACTGAGGCCGATGAGGAAAAAATACTGCACCGCCCACGGCAGCCATGCCGCCTCGCGCGTGACGTTGACAATTTCGGTGATGTGGCTGTCCATGGTTTATTTCCCGTGTTTGCTCGGTTGCCAAAGTGTCGCTTCGCCCTCGACGTGGCCGGCGAAGCGCGTGTCCAATCCCAGGTAGAACACGTGGGGCTGGGTACCCTGTTCGGGTTTCAGCACCTTCACCTTGTTCTCGGTGAGCAGCTGGTGCACCAGGCTTTCCGGGTCATTCAGGTCGCCGAAGATGCGCGCGCCGCCGACGCAGGTTTCCACGCAGGCCGGCAGCAAGCCTTCGTCGACGCGGTGCGCGCAGAACGTGCATTTGTCGGCCTTGCCCGTTTCGTGGTTGATGAAGCGCGCGTCGTACGGGCAGGCTTGCACGCAGTAGGCGCAGCCCACGCAGCGGTCGCCGTCGACGACGACGACGCCATCCTTGCGCTGGAAGGTGGCGCCCACGGGACAGACGGGAATGCAGGGGGGATTGGCGCAGTGGTTGCACAGGCGCGGCAGCATGTAGGTGCCGCAGCGGTTCTCTTCCTTGACTTCATAGGTCGAGACGACGGTGCGGAAGCTGTTTTCCGGTACGGCGTTTTCCATGATGCAGGAGACCGTGCACGCCTGGCAGCCGATGCACTTCTGCACATCGACCACCATTGCCCAGCGCTGGCCGCCTTCGCCCCTGGTGGCGGCCTTGCCGGGCAGCGGCGCGATGGCCGCGCCGATGGTAACGGCTGGCAAGGCGCGCAAAAAACTGCGGCGCGATTCAATCATGACACTCTCCTTGACTATGGGCGGCAAGCCCTTGTTGACTTGCTGCCATGATAGAAAAGAAGTTGCCGTACGGATATTGGGGTGATCGGGTGGGGACCTAGATGATCATGCCAATTGACAGGATCGACAATGCGGAGTAGGTCGGATTAGCGGGGCCGCCGAGAGGCGCCAGCGCGTAATCCGACAACCTTGTAGGCAGGGATGGTGGTGGTGGTGTCGGGTTACGCCGTTCCGGCTAACCCGACCTACAGCTCGTCGAGCGAATACAACCGGCGGTGCTCGCGGATCGCGTAGCGGTCCGTCATGCCGGCGATGTAGTCGGCGATCTTGCGCGCCTGCTTGGTCACATCATCGCCATTGACCTGATAGTCGGGCGGCAGCAGGGCCGGTTCGGCCATGAAGCTGTCGTACAGTTCGCGCACGATGCGGCTCGCCTTGACCCGCATGCGGTTGACCTGGTAGTGGCGGTACAGATTCGCGCGCAGGAACCGCTTGAGTTCTGTCGCGTCCTTGCGCATGGCATCCGAAAAACGGATCAGCGGGGCACTGGCGCGCACTTCGTTCACATCGCGCGGCGCGGCATCAAGAATCAAGGCATTCGAGGTGACGATCAGATCGTCGGCCAGGGCCGTGATCAATCGGCGCAAGGTCTCGTAGATGGCGCGCCGGCCCGACAGGCCGGGAAACGCCTGCTGCACGTCGCGCCACAGGCGGCCGAAGAACTCCACCTCTTCCAGCTGTTTGATGGTGATCAGGCCCGAACGCAGGCCGTCGTCGATATCGTGGCTGTTGTAGGCGATTTCATCGGCCAGATTGGTCAGCTGCGCTTCCAGGGTCGGTTGCGTGCGGTCGATGAAGCGCTGGGCCACGGGCCCCAGTTCGCGCGCATGCGCCAGCGAGCAGTGTTTCAATATGCCTTCGCGCGTCTCGAACATCAGGTTCAAGCCATCGAAGGCGCCGTAGTGCTCTTCCAGCGTATCGACCACGCGCAGGCTTTGCAGGTTGTGCTCGAAGCCGCCGTGCTCCCGCATGCATTCATTGAGCACGTCCTGGCCCACGTGGCCGAATGGCGTGTGGCCCAGGTCATGTGCGAGCGCGATGGCTTCGACCAGATCTTCATTCAGGCGCAGGTTGCGCGCGATGGAGCGGCCCACCTGCGCCACTTCCAGGCTGTGCGTCAGGCGCGTGCGGAACAGGTCTCCCTCGTGGTTGAGGAACACCTGCGTCTTGTATTCGAGGCGGCGGAAGGCCGAGGAATGGATGATGCGGTCGCGGTCGCGCTGGAACTGGCTGCGCGAGGCGTGCGCCGCCTCGGCAAAGCGACGTCCCTGCCCCTGTGCCGAATGGGCTGCATAGGGGGCCAGGAAGTCTTCTGGCAGCATCTTATTGCACTCCGGCGGCCAGCGTGGCCAGCACCAGTTCGTGCGGCGCCGACGTGATGCACGGACTGCCCAGCGGTTTCAAGAGGATGAACTTGATGGCGCCGCCCTCGTTCTTCTTGTCCACTTCCATCAGTTCCAGCCAGCGCGCGACACCGAGGTCCGGCGCCTTGACGGGCAAGCCGGCGGCGGCGACGAGTTGACGCAAGCGCTCCACGGCTGCCTGGTCGATATAGCCCATGCGGCAGGACAGGTCGGCCGCCATCACCATGCCGCAGCCGACGGCTTCGCCGTGCAGCCAGTGGCCGTAGCCGAGGCCCGCTTCAATCGCGTGGCCGAAGGTGTGGCCGAAATTCAGGATGGCGCGCAAGCCGCCTTCGCGCTCGTCCTGGCGCACCACGTCGGCCTTGATTTCGCACGAGCGGGCGATGGCGTAAGCCAGGGCGCCCTTGTCGCGCGCCATCAGCTTGGCCATGTTCGCCTCGATCCAGTCAAAGAAGGCGGCATCGATGATGGCGCCATGCTTGATCACTTCGGCCAGGCCGGCCGACAGCTCGCGCGCCGGCAGGGTTTCCAGGGTCGAGGTGTCGGCGATCACGGCGCGCGGCTGATAAAACGCGCCTATCATGTTCTTGCCCAGCGGGTGGTTGATGCCCGTCTTGCCGCCGACGGAGGAATCGACCTGCGCCAGCAAGGTGGTGGGCACCTGCACGAAGCCGATGCCGCGCATGTAGCTGGCCGCCGCATAGCCGGTCAGGTCGCCGATCACGCCGCCGCCCAGCGCCACCAGGGTGGTCTTGCGGTCGCATTTGTTGGCCAGCAGCGCGTCGAAGATCTGCATCAGGCTGGCCCAGTTTTTATATTCTTCGCCGTCCGGCAGGACGATGCAGATCACTTCGCGGCCATCGCTGGCCAGTGCTGCCTGCAGGCGGCCCAGGTACAGCGGCGCGACGGTGGTATTGGTGACGATGGCCACCTTGTGGCCGCTGATATGGCGCAGCAGCGCATCGGCGTCGGCCAGGAGGCCAGGCCCGATGGCGATCGGATAACTGCGTTCGTCGAGGTCTACGCTCAACAACATTTTGGATTGCTCGTTCATCGAAGGCTCTGCATGAATGACGCAGTTGGGCGAAGCCTCGCATTCGAGGCTGGCCAGCTGCATCAGGATGGTCTGAACCATCGATTGTACGTTAGGACGGCCCGTGTCGATGACAATGTCGGCCACTTCCATGTAATGGGGTTCGCGCTGCGCCGTCAATTCTTCCAGCTTCCTGCGCGGGTCGGCCGTCTGCAGCAGCGGACGATTCTTGTCATGGCTGGTGCGCGCGAGGATGTTGCTGACGCTGGCGCGCAGATACACAACCGTGCCCCGTTCCTTCAGGTAGGCGCGGCTGTCGGCATTGAGGATTGCCCCGCCGCCGGTGGCCATGACGATGCCTTCCTGGGCGCTCAGGTCGCGAATGACCTCGGCCTCGCGCCGGCGAAAGCTGGCCTCGCCCTCGATTTCAAAGATCCACGGGATGGTCGCTCCCGTGCGTGCCTCGATTTCGTGGTCGGAATCGACAAAGCGCAAGCCCAGCTTGCGGGCCAGGATGCGCCCGATGGTGGTTTTGCCTGCGCCCATGAGGCCTACTAAAAACAGATTTTGCATGTGCTGCGACAGTTAATTTGGATTACGACAATCAGTGGCTTGCCCATACGGACTCAGGACGCCTGGAGGTGAAACATCCACGCGGTTAAAGTCCGTAGCCAGCCCCGGAAGCAAAGTGTAACCGACATAAGTTGCCTCCGTCCCGGAACTATTGCCACGAATCGTCAATTCGACGTCCAGCCAGTTGGCCCTGTCGCGCGGATAAGTCAGGGTGACGATCGCCGTTCCCGAGCTGTCGGTCTTGCCGCCGGTCGACAAATTGAGCGGAATGCCCGGGTCGAGACGACCATTGAGGTTGAAGTCGTTATTCGGATTGAAGGTGCCGCTGCGGTCACGGTCCTCATTGTCACAGGCGTTCGCGGTCCTCACGACTATCCACGACTGGGCATTCTGGGAGTATTGCAAATAACCCTTGTAATAATAGCGGGGCCAGGCAGCGGCCGTGATGATCACGTCCGGCACGGGATTACCGGCGGCATCGGTCACAAACACACTATACGTCTTGCGGTAGGTGCTGCTGTCGGAGGCGTCGAGCGCATTGCCGCTGCCGGCGCTGATGAACAGCGACTTTTTCGTCACCGTCAGCTTGACCGTGGCGGCATTGCTCGACACGCCCTGCAGTTGCGCCTTGACAACGACGCCATCGACACCGGTAGTGCCCTGCCCCGCGATGTAGCTGACCGTGGCCACGCCGTCGCTGTCGGTGGCAACCAGCGAAGGCGAACTCAGGGAACCATTGCTGGCATCGGCCTGGATCGAAAAGCTCACCTGGGCATTCTTGACCAGATTGTTTTCCACCGTGCCATCGCGCACGATGGCGCGCAAGGCACTGCGCTGCGCCGTGCTGCCGGCTGTATTGGCGCCGATGACCGCCGGGTCGGCTTGCAGGCTGATCGTGGACTGGGCCGTCAATGGCGCAACGAACTCCACTTCCGACTGTACCGAGGCGCCGCTGCCTTCGTACTGCGCCGTCAGGGCGGTCAAGCCGGCGCCGCTGGCCTGTACGTAGGCGATGGCATTGCCACCCACCAGCGCCAGCGGCGCCTGCAATGGCGTGCCGCAAGCGGCATCCTGGTAGATGGCGCCGCGCGACGTACTGAAACGCACATTGCCCGTTTGTGGCACGCCAGCCACATCGCTATGCACCGTCACGGCATAACAGGTGTTCGTGTTCAGGGCGGTCAACGCCACATTGCTGCCCGACACGGCATTGATCGTGAAGTTCGATGCATTAATTGTAATTGGCAACACGACGCTGTCGCCCTGCGCCTTGACGCTGATGCTGTCGCTGCCGCCCGCCTGGGCGTTGTAGCTCAACACCAGCTGGCCGTTGTTGTCGGTCAACGCGGGACTGGCACCGCCGCCCTTGACCGTGATGGCATTGCTGCGCGCGCTGAAGGTGACCGGCTTGCCGACGAGGGGATTGCCGCTCGAGTCGACCAGCTTGACCACCATGTCGGTGCTCGTCTTCAGGTTCACCGTCGAAAAGGCATTGATGACCAGCCGGGTGCCGCTGACGCCGATGTCCGTGCTGGCCGTTTGCGCGCCTGCGCTGGCCGTGACCTTGATCGTGCGCAAACTGGCATCGCCACCCGTATTCAGGCTGACCTGTGCCTGTCCCAGCGCATTGGTATTGACCTTGGTCGCACCCAACGCCCCCGAATCGGCACTGAACGTCACGCTGGCATTCGGTACGATGGCATTGTTGGCATCCTTCACAAAAGCGATGAGGTTGACAGCGGTGCCACCGGACGAGGCCAGGGTGCCGCCGGAAGACGTCAGTAGCAAGCTGGCAATGCCGGAGGTCACGGGCACCACTTTCACGACCACGGGGGCCGATTCAACGCCGCCGCTGCTGGCCTTGATGGTGATGTCGCGCAAGCTCGCATCGCCTTTCACGCTGAGTTTTTCCGTCACCGTGCCATTGGCATCCGTCACGCGGTTGGTATTGCTGATGGTGCCGGAACTGGCCGTGAAGGTCACCGTCTGGCCTGTCATGGCATTATTGCCGGGATTTTTCACCACGGCCGTCAGCACGACTTCCGTGCCGTCCGCGCCCGATGCAACAATCGTTGTTGCGCCAGCCACCAGTACCACACTGCCGACACCGGCATTCGCGCCATCCTTGACGCCCAGGGTCGGATCACCGCCACCGCCACCACACGCGGCCAGTACCGTGCTCAAGACCAGCAAAGCCAGCCAATTCAATGCCCTACACCAAAAAGTATTGCCTAAAGAAAAATTCCGCATAGTCGCCATCAGTCCGCTCTCGTTTGCATTGTTACTTAAACGTAAAGATGTGACATTAACGTGTTGCTGGCCGATCTGCCACTATTTTCGGCGTAATAAACACCATCAGTTCGGTTTTTTCTTGACTGCGGCCCGTGCTGCGAAAAAAAACACCGAGCACGGGGATGTCGCCAAGAATCGGCACCTTGCTGTCCGTACCCCGTTCGGATTGCTGATAAATGCCGCCCAGCACCACCGTGCCGCCGTCTTCCACCATCACTTGCGTGCGCACGTGCTTGGTGTCGATGGCGAAGCCGGAACGCGTTTCCTGGCCCACGCTATCCTTGTTGACGTCCACTTCCAGCACCACGTTGCCGTCCGGCGTGATCTGCGGCGTGACCTCCAGGCGCAGGTTCGCCTTGCGGAACGTGATCGAGGTGGCGCCGCTGCTGGTGGCCACCTGGTAGGGCAATTCGATGCCCTGCTCGATCAGCGCCAGCACCTTGTCGGCCGTCACCACGCGCGGGCTGGAAATGATCTTGCCCCTGCCATCGGCTTCCAATGCGGACAATTCCAGGTTCAAGAAGCGGTTGGCGGCCGCCGAAAACAGGCTCAGGGCGAAGCTGGCCGGTTGCAAGCCATTGATGCTGGCGGCCGGCAAGTTGACGAATTGCGTGTTCGGCACGAAGGCGCCGCTGCCTGCCACCGTTTGCCCCGTCGCCTCGCCCACGCCCTGATACGTGCCGCCGATGGCTGCGCGGCGCCCGTTGCCGCCCAGCGAAAAACCGGGCAACTGGCCCGCTGCCAGGCGCTGGTCCGTAAAACCCAGGCGCGCGCCCAGGTTGCGGCTGAAACTGTCGTTCGCCTCGACGATGCGCGCCTCGATCATCACTTGTCGCGTAGCAATATCTGTCTTGGCGATCAGCTGCCGGATCTGCTCCAGGCGCGCCGGCACATCGGTGACGAACAGCTGATTCGTGCGCGGCTCGATCAGCACGCTGCCACGGCGCGACAGCAAGCGGCTGCGCCCTTCCCCCGCATCGAGGCCGAACACGCTGCGGAACGCTTCGGCCTTCTGGTAGTTGAGCTGGAAGATGGCTGATTGCAAGGGTTCGAGTTCGGCGATCTGCGCGCGCTGTTCCAGTTCCAGTTTTTCGCGCGCCAGCATTTCCTCGCGCGGCGCGATCCACAGCACGTTGCCATTGCGCCGCATGTCCAGCCCCTTCGCCTGCAGCAGCACGTCGAGCGCCTGGTCCCACGGCAAGTCGCGCAGGCGCAGCGTCAGGTTGCCCGTCACGCTGTCGCTGGCGATGATGTTTTGCCCCGACGCGTCGGCCAGGATGTGCAGGGCCGCGCGCACGCCCACGTTCTGGAAATCGACGGAGATTTTCTCGCCCGCATACAGGCGCGGGGCCGAAACGAGCACCACGGCCTCCTGGGCAAGGCTGCTGACATGCAGACACAGCATGGTCGCCAGGAGCATGCGACGCGGCCTCACGGTGCCGCCTCGGGCAGGTCGGCCTTCGCACCCGCTCCCGCCACCTGCAAGGCCAGGCTGCCGCGCCGCTCGCGCCAGGGACCATTCGCCTCGCGCAGTAATTCACGGTACTGCACAGCCTGTTCACTGATGTCCGTCACCACGCCGTGGTCTGGCCCCAGATACTGACCCACCGCCACCCGGTACACGCGCTGGCCCGCCAGCAGCAGCGCGCTCAGGCTCCCTTCCTGTTGCACGCTGCCCACCATGCTGATGGCCGGCAAGGGCACGCTTTCCAGCGGCTCGCGCACGCGGCGCGGGTCGGGCCCCGCCACGCCTCCCCGCTGACCCGGCGCGCTTGCCGCCGGCAAGGCGCCAAAAGGATCGGCCAGGGCGGCGGCGGCATACGGCTGCGGCGCGACCGCGGCAAGCGGGCGCCATGCCGCTGCGGGTGCCCCCGCCTTGGGCGGCAAGGTCGCCTGCGCCGCCAGCTCCCCCGCTGCGGGCAAGCGATACACCTGCAGCACGGCGTCGAGGGTCAGCAGACGATCCTTGCCCAGGGTCAAGGCCAGCTCATGCACCGTGACGATGCGCGGCAGGCGCGCCAGGTCCCCCAGCAGCGCGCACATGGCGTGATAGCCGCCGCGCAACTGGATGGCAATCGGCAAAGCGACATACGGCGTTTGCGGCCGGGCGGCGCCCGGCTTGAACAGCGCAAACTGCAGGCCGCGCGACTGGCCTGCGGCGTCAATGTCCGTCAACAGCACCGCCATCGCCTGCTGGTCGGGCAATTGCTGTTCCAGCTGGGCCAGCTCGGCGCCAGCCTGGCGCCGCTGCGCACGCCACTGCGGCAACTGGCTCGCCCTGGCCTGCGCCGCCAGATACCCGGCGCGCAAGCGGCCCTCCTCGCCTTGCGCCACCTGCACGGCGGCCATCAGTCCCTCCAGCCAGGTGGCGTGCAGCAGCGCGGCCACCAGCGTACCGGCCAGGGCAGCGCACGCGAGGCGCGCGGGTAGCGGCCACAGCGACGCGGTCTTCAAGCTCAGCATGATCAACCTCCACCACTAAGATTGCCCAGCGGGTGCCAACGCCAGCCGTATCGTCCATTCCACGGCGCCCTCTGACGCGCCGCGCACTTCAATCACTTCCGGCCGGGACCAGGGGGCGGCCTGCTCCAGCGCCAGCAGCAGTGCCGCGACCTTGTCCTGCGCGACGGCATGCCCTTGCAGGCGCACCATCGCCGTTTCCTGGCGCACACTGTGCAAGGCCACGCCGGCCGGCATCGCCTGGGCCAGCACGTCCAGCATGCGCACCCAGGCATGGCGTTGCGCTTGTAAATTGGCAATGGCCTGCTGGCGCAGCAACAGCGCCGCCGTCTCGCCCTGCACCCGCTTGCCGGAGACGAGGACGGCATTCACCTGCTGCATGGCATGGCGCCAGCCTTGCTGGCGACGCAGTTGCGCGTCGAGCTGGTGTTGCAGCCAGGCGCCTGCCGCCAGGGCCAACAGCAATCCCAGCACCGCCCCACCGGCCAGTTGCCACAGCAGCAGCTGACTGCGCCGGCGCCGTGCCGCCTGCCGATGCGGCAACAGGTTGATGCCTGGCACTTGCGCCACGCCCGTCATCGCGCGTACCGGTGCATGGCCAGGCCCCAGGCCAGCTGATAACTGAGGCCGCCGTCCGGCAAGGCTTGCCAGCCACCCTGCGCGAGTGCCGCCTGCAGGGCCAGCGCCTCGCTATCCATGACGATGGGCGTCAAGCCGGCCGCCATGGCCGCATCGAGGCGGCGCTGCACGCTGGCGCGCCGCGCCGCCACCAGCAGCACGTCGATCTCCGTACCCGTCTGGCCCGCAAGCGGCGGCGCGGGGCCGAGAATGAAAAAATCCAGGCTGGCGTCTTCCAGTGCAAACGGCATGTATTGGGCCGCCTCCAGCTCCACCAGGATTTCCAGCTGTTCCTCCGGCAAGCCGGCGGGCAGGCGTATCACATGCGTGATCAAGGCCGTGGCCGGCATGGCCAGCGCCACGCGGGTGCAGCCGCTGCCGCTGTTGCGGCATGCCAGGCGCACGGCGCTGGCCAGGCCCTGCGGATCTTCGACATGACCTTCCAGCATCACTCCTGCCGCCAGCGCGGCGCTGCCGCAATGCCGGCATGACAGTTTCCCTCGCCGGCGCCTCAACTCGACCACGCGCACGCCATCGTCCGCCATGTCGACGCCCAGCAAACCGATGCCAAGAAAACTGCGGATGGATATGTTTTTCATAGAGAAACGTCAGCGTGGGAGGGGTTGCTGCCATCGGCAAGCCTAGTCCTGGCAGCGCGCGCTTGTAAACGGATTTCACGCTGGTGTCTGCGGCGCGCGGCGCCTATCTGACCCGGCCGTGATCTGGCGCAGAATAATTGTTACCAAATCCTGGTTGCCAGCGGGCCAATACACGCTTATATAGAGTATCGGCAAGTTTCAACACTCCCCCGGCAAGCGCCACAGCGCGCTGCCACCCCGGCAAGCTCGCTTATAATTGGCCGGCATAATTAACCGAAAGACATACGACGCATGACATCTTCAAACTCCGCTGGCTCCGCTGGCTCGAAGCCGCCCACCAAGGGCAGCAAACCCAAACGTTTCCTGATGATGGCCCTGGTATCGCTGCTGGGCCTGGGCATCGTCGGCGTCTTGCTGGTGGTCTTTGGCCTGGCCATGGCCTATCCGAACCTGCCGGCACTCGATACCTTGACCGATTACAAGCCAAAGATGCCGCTGCGCGTGTTCACGTCCGACAGTGTGCTGATCGGCGAGTTCGGCGAAGAGCGACGCAACATGGTGCACATCAAGGATATTCCCGATGTCATGAAGAAAGCCGTGCTGGCCATCGAAGATGACCGCTTCTATGAACATGGCGGCGTCGACTATCTGGGCATCACGCGTGCGGCCCTGCACAACCTGACGGGCGGCGCCAAGCAAGGCGCCTCGACCATCACGCAGCAGGTGGCGCGCAATTTCTTCCTGTCCAGCGAACAGACCTTGAAGCGCAAGGCGTATGAAGTCTTGCTGGCGTGGAAAATCGAGAAAAACCTCAGCAAGGACCAGATCCTCGAAGTGTATATGAACCAGATTTATCTGGGACAGCGCGCCTACGGCTTCGCCTCGGCCGCGCAAATCTATTTCGGCAAGAATATCCGGGATCTCACCGTGGCCGAAGCGGCCATGCTGGCCGGCTTGCCGAAGGCGCCGTCGGCCTACAACCCCGTCGTCAATCCGAAACGCGCGCGCATGCGCCAGCAATACATTCTGCAGCGCATGGCGCAGCTGGGCTACATCACGCCGGCGCAGTTCGAAGAAGCGAAAAATGAAGAGCTGAAAGTGAAGACCGACAGCAGCGCCTTCGGCGTGCACGCGGAATACGTGTCGGAAATGGCGCGCCAGCTGGTCTACGAACAATTCAAGGAAGATACGTATACGCGCGGCCTGAACGTCTACACGACCATCACCAAGGCCGATCAGGACGCCGCCTACATCGCCTTGCGCAAGGGCGTGATGGATTACGAGAAACGCCACGGCTACCGCGGCCCGGAAGCCTACATCGAGATTCCGACAACCAAGGCTGAAGCGGACGACGCCATCGAGACGGAGCTGGCCGACCACCCGGACAGCGACGACATCATCGCCGCCATGGTGCTGCAGGCGTCGCCCAAATCGTTGCAGGCTGTCACCTCGGCGGGCGAAGAAATCACCATTACCGGCCCCGGCCTGACCTTCGGCGCGGCCTGGCTGTCGGACAAAGCGGCGCCGAACCGCCGCATCAAGCGCGGCGCAGTGATCCGCGTCATGCAAGAAAACAACGCCTGGGTCCTGACGCAGATGCCGGAAGTGCAGTCGGCGTTTGTCTCGGCCAGCACCACGGACGGCGCCATCCGCGCCATGGTGGGCGGCTTCGATTACAACCGCAACAAGTTCAACCACGTCACGCAGGCGTGGCGCCAGCCAGGTTCCGCCTTCAAGCCCTTCATCTATTCCGCTTCGCTGGAACGGGGCCTGTCGCCAGCGACCATCATCAACGATGCGCCGATCTCGTTCGACGCGGGCCAGACGGGCGGCCAGGCGTGGGAACCGAAAAACTACGACAGCAAATACGATGGCCCGATGACCATGCGCAAAGGCTTGATGAAATCGAAGAACATGATTTCCATCCGCATCCTGCACAAGATCGGCGCCAAGTATGGCCAGGAATACGCGACGCGTTTCGGCTTTGACGCGGACAAGAACCCGCCGTACCTGACCCTGGCCCTGGGCGCCGGCAACGTGACACCGCTGCAGATGGCGGGCGCGTACGCCGTGTTCGCCAACGGCGGCTACAAGATCAACCCCTACCTGATCGCCAAGGTGACCGACAGCGATGGCAATATCCTGTCGCAAGCCAAGCCGGACCTGGCGGGCGAGGAAGCCAACCGCGTCATCGACGAACGCAATGCCTTCATGATGAACAGCATGCTCAACGACGTCGTGCGCTTCGGCACGGCGAACAAGGCCATGGCCTTGAAGCGCCCTGACCTGGCCGGCAAGACGGGTACCACCAACGATTCCATCGACGCCTGGTTTGCCGGTTACCAGGCCAAGCTGGTGGGTATCGCCTGGATCGGTTACGACCAGCCGCGCAACCTGGGCAACCGGGAAACGGGCGGTGGCCTGGCCTTGCCGATCTGGATCAACTACATGGCGAAGGCATTGAAAAGCATTCCCGTCGAGGAACGCGCCGTACCGGAAGGCCTGATCCGCGTGGGCGACGAGTATTACTATGCGGAAAATCCACCGGGCACGGGCGTGGGCAGCCTGGAAGGCGCGGCGCGCGGCACGCCGGAGGAAGAAAAGGCCAAGGAAGCGGTCAAGAACGAATTGTTTTAAGATCGTTGGATGAAAAAAGGGCAGCCTGAAGAGGCTGCCCTTTTTTATTGCGCGCGGCTAAAACAATTACTTCAGGACCACGGGCGCGCCCGCCTGCTCGCTGGCCATGCCGGACAAGGCCGCAAACAGTTCCGAGCCGTCGCGCGTGTTGATCCATTCATCGCCCACGCGCTTGTAATGAAAACCGCCGGAACGGGCCGCCACCCACATTTCGCGCATGGGGGCCTGGCTGTTGACGATGATTTTTGTGCCGTTGTCGATGAATTCGATTTCCAGCACATTGCCGCTGCGGCTGCATTCGACGTCGAGCACGTCTTCATCGTTCAGCCGGTCCAGCGCCGTGGCGATCTGGGTCAGGGTGGCTTCGGCCAGGGCCAGGAATTCCGATTCGCTCATGCTACACTCCAAAGATCTTAATCAAACCGTGATTCTAATCGTGAAGTCATCCTCAGCGTTTTATATCGGCACCGCCATTGTGGTTTCCAGCGTCCTGGCCGGCTGTGGCCAGCCCGGCCCCCTGTACCTGCCCAAGCCGCCAGCGGCCAAAGGCGCGCCAGCCAAAGGCCCGGTCGAACCGGCCCCCGTGCCGCCGCCACCGGTCATCGTGCCAGTCACCTAAACGGAGCGCACCGGGGTGGCCGCCTGCGCCGCCCTGCTACTTTTGACGCGCTTGTTCCAGGCGAAAATAACGCGTATTAGCAGCAGTAGCGCGACGATGGAGCCGAACAGGATCGGTTGCGCGAAATTATGCTTGCCCGCCTTCATCCACCAGAAATGCAGGATGCCCAGCGGCGCGATGATGTAGATCAGCCGGTGCAGCCACTGCCAGCGCTTGCCACCGAGGCGCTTGACCATGCCATTCGTGCTCGTCACGGCCAGCGGAATGAGCAAGACGAAGGCGATGAAACCCACCGTGATGAACGGCCGCTTGAGCACATCCTTCCACATTTCCTGCACATCAAAAAAGTGATCGAACCATAAAAAAGTGGTGAAGTGCAGCGCCGCGTAGAAAAACGCGAACAGGCCCAGCATGCGGCGTAGCTTGATCAGCCAATTCCATTGCGTGAAGCGCCGCAAGGGCGTGATAGCCAGGCTGATGCACAGAAAATACAGGGTCCAGTCGCCCGTGCCGCGCGTGATGAATTCCAGCGGCTCCACCAGTTGCCCCGTGTATGTCAGCCAGACCATGCGGGCAAACGGCAGCAGCGCCAGCAAAAAAACCAGGCTTTTGAATAGCGACAATTGTCTCGGCGTGGGGTTGAGGGCCATGATCTTTCCTTAAAAGAACTTCTTCAGATCCATGCCCGCGTACAAGGAAGCGACATCGTTGTAGCCATTGAACATCAGGGTCTTGCGCTTGCGCGTGAGAAAACCGTCTTCGCCGATGCGCCGCTCGGACGCTTGCGACCAGCGCGGATGATCGACGTTCGGGTTCACGTTCGAGTAAAAACCGTATTCCGACGGCGCCGACAGGTTCCACGACGTGCGCGGCTGTTCCTTGACGAAACGGATCTTGACGATGGATTTGGCTGACTTGAAACCATATTTCCACGGCAAGACCATGCGCACGGGCGCGCCATTCTGGTTCGGCAAGGTTTCGCCATACATGCCCAGGGTCAGCAGTGCCAGCGGATGGTTCGCTTCATCGATGCGCAAGCCTTCCGTATACGGCCACTGCAGCACGCGGCTGCCCACGCCCGGCATCTGCTTCTTGTCAGCCAGGGTGATGAATTCCACGTACTTGGCATTGCCCGTCGGCTCGACCTTCTTGATGATTTCCGAGAAGGAATAACCGACCCACGGGATGACCATCGACCAGCCTTCCACGCAGCGCAGCCGGTAGACGCGCTCTTCCAGCGGCGCCAGTTTTAACAGCGCATCGAGATCGAGGGTCATCGGCTTTTTCACTTCGCCTTCGATGTTGACCGTCCACGGCCGCGTGCGCAAGGTGCCCGCGTTTTGCGCAGGGTCGCTCTTGTCCGTACCGAATTCGTAGAAATTGTTGTAGCTGGTGGCGTCTTTATAGGCCGTCTGCTTTTCCAGCGCCGAATAGGCGGGATTGAGCTTGCCAGCCAGCTTGGGATTGGTACCTTGCGCGAACGCTTCGCGGCTGGCCATTTCCAGCAGGGCCGCGCTGGACACGGAGCCCAGCGCCACTTGCTTGATGAAGCTGCGGCGCGATTCAAACACGGCGCGCGGCGTGATTTCGGAAGAAAACGGCAACTCAATGCCGTTGGGACTGCGCTTGATCAACATGGCGGCTCCGGAAAAAGGTGATTGGATATACCTTACACCAGTTTTTCCGGGCCGTTCATGACGCTTCTGTCATTAAAGCTTTCCGTAAGAGTGCAGGCCGGAAAGGAACATGTTGACGCCCAAAAACGCGAACGTCGTCACCAGCAAGCCCACCAGCGCCCACCACGACGCGACGCGGCCGCGCAAGCCCGTCATCAGGCGCATGTGCAGCCAGGCTGCATAGTTGAGCCAGACGATCAGCGCCCACGTTTCTTTCGGGTCCCACGACCAGTAGCCGCCCCACGCTTCGGCCGCCCACAGGGCGCCCAGGATGGTCGCTACCGTGAAGAAAGCAAAGCCCACGGAAATGGCCTTGTACATGACGTCGTCGAGCACTTCCAGCGACGGCAGGCGGTCGACCAGGTAGCCGCTCGACTTGAGCAGATACGCCGCGGCCACCATGGCCGACAGGGCAAAGGTGCCGTAGCCGATGAAGTTGGCCGGCACGTGGATCTTCATCCACCAGCTTTGCAGGGCCGGCACCAGCGGCTGGATTTCGGCCGCGTCGCGCGTGACCGTGTACCACATCAGGAACACCACGGCTGCCGAAATGACCAGCATGACGAAGGCGCCCAGCTGGCGCGTCGCATAATGCTGCTCGTAATACAGGTAGAACATGGCCGTGATCAAGGAAAACAGGATGAACACTTCATACAGGTTCGACACGGGAATATGGCCCACGTCGGCGCCGATCAGGTAAGACTCGTACCAGCGCACCAGCATGCCCGTCAGGCCCAGCACCACGCCGGCCCAGCACAGCAGGGAGCCGACGGACGAGCCGAATTCCGAGCGCGCCACCAGGCCAATCCAGTAGAACAGGGTCGACAGCACGAACAGGGTGCCCATCCACAGAATGGCGGACTGGCTCGACAAGATGTATTTGAGGAAGAATTTCTGATTCGCCATCTCCAGGTGGCCGGCGTACAGCTCGATGGCGAACAGCGACAGCACGGCCGCCACGGGGATCAGCCAGCGCACGGGCTTCCAGTACCAGCCCAGCCACGCGAACGTGGGCGCCGCGGCCAGCAGGATGGCCTTTTCATAGATATCCATGAAGGCGCCAAAGCGCATCAGGCCGAACAGGGAGGCGGCCAGCAAGCCGGCGCCATACAGCCAATCGATCAGGCTCAGGCGCTTGAAAAATCCTGGTTCCTGCGTATATATTTGCTTGTTTGCCAATTCCATCATTTTCTCCATTCCCGGCGACGCGCAAGCGTCCCGAAACTCAGCCAATCCGACTCAGCGCAGCTTACGCCGATTGCGGCAGCTTTGCCTTCAAAGTCTCAAATTCTTTTTCAAAATCCAGTGTCTTGCGTTGCGTGCTCATGGCCATCAGCGCTTCGCTGCCGCCTTCGCCATCCTTGATCCACACCCACAGGCGGCGCTCGCGGATATAAAACATGGAAAACACGCCGATCACGAGGAACAGGCAACCGAGGTAGACCACGCTCTTGCCCGGCGAACGCGTCACCTGCAGCACGGACGCCTTGATTTCCGTGAACTCGTCGAGCTGCAGATACACGGGCGCGCCATAGAAGAAGCTGTCGGACAGCGCATTCGTGGCCAGCTGCAGGAAGCGGCCGTGCTTGTCATCGGCCTCGATGGCTTTCAAGCCATCCTGGGCGCGCGCCGCCTGCCACAAGTCCCACAGGCTGCCATTCAAAATCTTCATGAAGATATCGGCCGCTTTTTCTTGCTCGGCGGCAGGCACTTTCTCCAGGAAACGTGAAATGGCGAGGAAACCACCCTCTTGCCCATTGCCGGCAAAGATGCCCAGGCTTTTCGCCGCCGATTCCTGCAACTGGCCGCGCAGGGCTTCCGCGTTCGCCTGCGGCATGGCGCGCGCCGCATAGCGCGCGGCAGCCTGCTGGCGCAGCGCCGGATCTTGCAGCGCGGCACGCAAACGCATCCATTCCGTCACGCTGTAATTGTCATCGACGGGAATGCGCAGATAGCTGAACGGGTCGCTGGGGTTGACGCGCATGCCGGCCAGAAACACCGTCGTGCCATCCACGGTGACAGGCTGCATGTAATTCTGGTACTCGCGCGCCTGGCCCGTCTTGTCGCGCAATTTGTATTGCACCGAGGGGCCCACATTCTTGAGGTCCTTGTTGTTCGCATTTTTCGCGGCCGAACCGAGGCGCTTGTCCAGGCCGACGGCAAATTTATCGTTGAAACTTTCCGCCTTGCTGACGGCGCGCACATCCTGGCCGGCGCTGAGGTTTTCCACGTTGAAGGGGCGGAAACCCGACCATTCCACCGTGTAGGAATTGCCATCGCTGCGCTCGAGCGGCGTGCTGCCGCCCACTTCGCCGCCGATATCGAAGCGTTTCGTCGTCTTGCCCGTCATGGGAAAACCCGTCAACTTGAGCTTGCTGCCGCCATCCTCAAAACTCGACTGGTACAGGGCCAGGCCCTTGTAGAGCAGCGGCTGGTTGACTTTGATGGTGGCAGGAAAACTTTCACCCGTGACATGGTCGGTGATGACGACATCGCTGGCAAACAGCTTCGGCATGCCGGTGCTGTAGAAATCGATGTGGAATTTTTTCAGCAAGATCGTGATCGGCAGATCCTGGATCAGTACGCCATCGGCCTGGGGAATGATGGCCGTGTTGCTCGACGAGCCTTCCGGGATCATGGTATTGCCGCGGAAAGTAGGATTCGACAGGCTCAAACGGTGCTGGGCGGGAATGTCGGCGATCACGCCGCTGCCGGAAAATGGCGTCTTGCCAAAAAACCATTGTTGTACGCGGATCGGCATTTCCGAGTCGAGCAAGCCGCCCACGCAGATGATGACGATGGCGCCGTGGGCAAAGATATAGCCCCATTTATTGGCCGCGCCGCGCTTGGCCGCCACCAGGGTGGCGTTGTCCTTCTCGACCACCTTGGCCGCATAGCCGCTGTCTTTCAGGCGCATCACCATCTGCTGTGCCAGCACGGCGCGCGGCAGCGGCGCCTGCCATTCCATCTTGTGATGGAAATTGCGCAACGATTGCTCGCGCACATTGTCGCGCCAGCTGCGCATATCCTTGAGCATCTTCGGCGCATTGCGCACGATGCACAGCGAGGTCGAGGCGACGAGGAAACCCATGATCACCAGGAACCACCAGGCCGAATACACGGAATACAGGCTCAGCTTGTCGAAGACGGCGAACCAGAACGGACCGAACTGGTTCACATAATTGGGCATGGGCTCGTTCTGCTTGAGCACGGTGCCGATGATGGAGGCGACGGCGATCAGGGTCAGCAGGCTGATGGCAAAGCGCATCGACGAGACCAGCTCGACGAATTCAGCCAGGCTGCGGCGTTGGGTCTTTAACTCGATTCCGGTCGTGCCTGTGCTCATACGTGGATACTCATACGGGATATGCAATCTTCAAGAAAATGGGGCATGGAGCAGATAGTTTCTGCACGCAAGGCGGCAGCATACTCCAGTTTTGGCCCCTGCCATAAAAAAGGGCAGCCTGTCGAGACGGCCGCCCTGGTTCATGCGCGATGGTGCGCCTGGCAATCTCTTGCCACTATGGAAACTTACTTCAGGCCGGCGATGTAATCGGCCACGGCGGCAATCTCGTCATCCGACATGCGGGCGGCGATGGTGTGCATTTGCGCGCTGTTCTTGCGGGCATCAGCCTTGGTGCTGCGGAACATCGTCAGCTGGGCCACCGTGTAGTCCTGGTGCTGGCCGGCGATGCGCGGATACTGGACGGGCATGCCATTGCCCGTCGCGCCATGACAGCTGGCGCAGGCAGCAACTTGCTTGGAAGCAATGCCACCACGGTAGATTTTCTTGCCCAGGTCGATCGTATCCTTGTTTTTCGCGGCGCCCGGCTTGGACAGCTGCGCGCCCAGGTAGGCGGCGATATTCTTCTTGTCGGCGTCGCTGAGCATCTTCGCGTACGTCGTCATGACGGGCTGGTTGCGCTCCGGCGTGGTGAAATCGACCAGTTGCTTGTAGAGATAGCTTTCGTGCTGGCCGGCCAGCTTCGGGTTGACCGTGATGGTCGAGTTGCCGGCCGCACCATGGCAGGACACGCAGGCAGGCAAGCCGCGCGCCGCATCGCCATCGGCGTACAGGGTAGCGCCCTTGGCGGCATCGGCCTTGACGGCCGGTTTCGGTGCTTCGACCGCGGAAGCAGTTGCCGATACAGCCAGCAAAGCGAGCAGCATGGATTTGAACAACGGTGAAAACGCACGATTCATTCAGGCACCCTGAGACAGTGAGAAATTAGTGGTGGACATTGCCGCGCTCCTGAGATTTTTGATTTATTTTCAGGGCCGCAAGCCGCATCGCTGCTACGCCGGCAACAATTAACAATCCCTTATTGTACAATAGCTTCTTGGCGTTATCGCTCCCTTATCGCTCCATTTTGTTGCTTTACTACTCCCATGTCAAAACTCTGGCAAGCCCGCTTCTTTACGACCGTCAACCAATTGCGTGACCTGCCCGATACCACGGTGCCGGAAATCGCTTTTGCCGGCCGCTCCAATGCCGGTAAATCGACCGCCATCAACATCTTGTGTAATCAGAAAGGCTTGGCGTTCGCCTCCAAGACACCTGGCCGTACCCAGCACATCAACTACTTCTCCATCGGCGGCGCCCATGTGGCGCAGCACCGCAAGGATGCCACCATCGTCGAAGAGATCGAATGCCTGCTGGTCGACTTGCCGGGCTATGGCTACGCGGAAGTGTCGGGCTCGGCCAAATTGCACTGGCAGCGCCTGCTGGGCGACTACGTGCAGCGCCGGGAGCAATTGGCGGGCCTGGTCCTGATCATGGATTCGCGCCGTCCGTTCACCGACCTGGACGTCCAGATGCTGGAATGGTTCGCCCCGACGGGTAAACCAATTCACTGCATCCTGACCAAAGTCGACAAGCTCAACCGCAATGAATCCGTGAATGCCTTGCGCCAGGCGAAAGCCAAGCTCGACAGCTATGTGGATGAAGACGGCGTCGGCTTCCCGTTCACCGTGCAACTGTTCTCGGCCCTGAAGCGCGTCGGCATCGACGAAGCCAATGACAAGATCATGGAACTGGCCGGCATCAGCGAAGATGGCGCGGCCCAGATGGTCGAACTGATCGAGATGGAAGACGACGTGGAAGCGGCGCCGGGCACCGAGTCGGATAAACCGGCCTGAGCATCATCAGCGCCGTATGACAAAAAGGCTGCCCGGTCACACCGCGCAGCCTTTTTAATTTTTAGCGCCGTCCCGGGCGCTTCTCCGAAAAGAATTCCTGGCGCAGGAAGGCCGTCAGCTCGGCCGTGTCTTCCACGCGGGCGCTGAGGTTGACGTTGCGCCCCAGGCGCCGCGATTCCCAGACGAAGTCGCCCGGTTTTTCGGCACGGATCAACTGGATCATCTTCTTGATGATGGCCGATTCGATATCGGGTTCATTGCCCAGTTCGACTTTTTCCTGCTTCAGCCAATTGCGCTTGAAGTTGCCATTCCAGCCCTTGAACTTGACTTCGGCACTGAACGACGTCTGGTTGACGATGGAAAACACGCCACCCGAATCCTCGCGGTCGCTGCCCGAATTGCGCCCCTGTGCGCCGGCGATATTCGCCTTGGCCACGCGCATGGCGCGGTCGTTCTCGCTTTCCTCGGCCGGCGGCGCGGGGTTCTGCGCCTCGCGCTGCTTGCGGCGCTGCTCGATCATCGAACTCATGTCTTCGGCCGGCGGCGGCGGCAACGGCACTTTCGATACCAGCGGCGGCGTGAAGGTTTCCAGTTTTGGCTTGTCGCGCGGCACGTCCTTGCTCACCACGCGCTTGCTCGGCGCCGGCGGCGGTTTCACCTTGGCCACTTTCGTGTCCTTCGGCTTGGGCGTGGGTTTCGGCTGCGGCTTCGGTTGCGGCTTGTCCTTCAGGGGCGCGATGTAGACCATCGCGCTTTCCTTCTTCGGCGGCGGGATCTTTTCGATCTTGTCGCTGCGCAACAGGACATACGCCGCCAGCAGCACGTGCAGCAAGACGGACACGCCGAGCGCAACCTTGCGCGTGGTGCTGGTCCTGGACCCGTAGGCCGGCAGTGGCTGGATCACTTGCCCACAGGTGGGGCAAACATCGGAATCGGCAGCCAACAAATGGGTCGTGTCATGCAAAATGAATCGTGCTTTCTGTGTAGCGAAGAAATAACATTGCAGGGCAGCCATAGTGCCAGAGTCCCTTGCTTTTGGGAACACTTCCTCGGCCTTTCCAACCCGAAGCGTACAGGATAGCGACATTCCTTGCAGCGCTGTCCAGAGTACCCGAGCCGTCCCTTGATGGTTGTTACCGTATGTATCACTGCCCATACAAAACCGGCGCCCCATTCACGCAGGAATGGAGCGCCGGTCACGGGTCAACGGATCAACGGGCAACGCAAGCGCTCAAGCCTTGTTGTCGAGTGCCACCAGTTGCTCGTCCGTCACCGGCCCCGTGCCGCTGTACTTATCCAGGAACAAATAGATGACGGGGGTGATGAACAGGGTAATGACTTGCGAAAAAAGCAATCCGCCGACCACGGCCAGGCCCAGCGGCTGGCGCAGCTCGGCGCCGGCGCCCAGGCCCAGGGCGATCGGCAAGGCACCCATCAGGGCCGCCGCCGATGTCATCATGATGGGGCGGAAACGCAGGATGCACGCCTGGCGGATGGCTTCAGGCGGGCTCATGCCCTCATTGCGCTGCGCATGCAGGGCAAAGTCGATCATCATGATGGCGTTTTTCTTGACGATACCGATCAGCATCAAGATACCGATGATGGCGATCATCGTCAGATCCATGCCGAACAGGCGCAAGGTCAACAGCGCCCCCACGGCCGCCGACGGCAAGCCGGCCAGGATGGTCAGCGGGTGGATATAGCTTTCATACAGCACGCCGAGCAGCACATAGATCACGGCCAGCGCGGCGATGATGAGGATGATCTGGCTGGACTGCGAATCCTGGAACACGGCCGCATCGCCGCCATAGCGCGTGATGATGGAGGCCGGCAAGCTCATGTCCTTGCCCATCACGTCGATCTTGCCCGTGGCAACACCGAGCGGCACGTCCGGCGCCAGGTTGAAGGCGATGGTGACGGCCTGCAACTGCCCCTGGTGATTCACGGAGGTGGGGCCGATCGTGCGTTCCACGTAGGCAATACTCGACAGTTTCACCAGCTCGCCCGACTTGCTGCGCACGGACACGCGCGTGAGCGCATCGTCATACTGGCGATCCGCCGTGGCCGCTTCCAGGATCACGTAATAGCTGGCCGCCGACGAATAGATGGTCGACACTTGCCGTTCGCCAAACGTGCTGTACAGGGCCGTGCGGATATCGGACATTTGCACGCCCAGCAGATTGGCCTTGTCGCGGTCGATCCGCAGGGACGCCTGCAAGCCCTTGATCTGCGAATCGCTGGTGACGTCGCGGAAGGCGGGATCGGCGCGCATGCCAGCAATAAACTTTTCCGCCCAGTCATTCAAGGCATCGGGGCTGACGCTTTGCAAGGTGTACTGGTAGCGGCTCTTGCTCTGGCGTCCGCCCAGTTGCAAGTTTTGCACGGGACGGAAATACACGGCCATGCCGGGCACGGCGCTCGTCGCGCGGCGCAGGTTTTCCAGCACCACGGGCATTTTCGGCCGTTCGCTGCGCGGTTTCAAGACCATGAACATGCGGCCCGTGTTGCCGCCACCGACGAACGAGGTCACATCCTGCACGCTGGGGTCCGCCTTGAGCACGGCCGCCACGCGCGATTGCAAGTCCTGCAATGCCGCAGAAGAAATATCCTCCGACGCTTCCGTATTGACCTGGATCTGGCCCAGGTCTTCCTCGGGAAAGAAACCCTTCGGAATGGTCGCGTACAGCAGCACCGTCAGCGCAAAGGTGCACACGGCAACAAACAGCACCACGTTGCGGTGCGCCAGGGCCTTGTCGAGCAAATGCACATAGCCGTTGCGCAACTTCGTGAATCCCGCCTCGAAGTGGCGGCCGATGAAGGACTTTTCGCCATGCGTGGGGTCGCTGTCATGGTGTTCGCGCGAGTCGGCCGGCAGGAAGCGGCTGGCCAGCATCGGCACCAGGGTCAGCGACACGATAGCCGACACCAGCACGGCCAGCGAGACGACCACGGCGAATTCATGGAACAGCAAGCCGATCACGCCCGGCATGAAGAAGATGGGGATGAACACGGCCACCAGCGAGACGGAAATCGAAATAATGGTGAAACCCATTTCCTTGGCGCCCACGAGGGCCGCCTGGATCGGTTTCTTGCCCATCTCGATATGGCGCACGATGTTTTCCAGCACCACGATGGCATCATCGACCACCAGGCCCACGGCCAGGGTGATACCCAGCAGGGAGATATTGTCGAGGCTGTAGCCGAGCCAGTACAGCAGGGCCAGCGCACCGAGCAGGGAAATGGGCATGGTGACGGCCGGAATGAAGGTGGCGGCCGCGCGGTGCAGGAACAAAAAGATCACCAGCACTACCAGGATCACCGTCAGGGCCAGGGTCAGATTGACGTCGTGGATCGCTTCGCGGATCGAGACGGAACGGTCATTGACCAGGCTGATCTGAATGGAGGCAGGCAATTGCGCCTTGAAACCCGGCAAGAGTTTGCGCACGGCATCGACCACTTGCACCGTGTTCGCATCCGGTTGGCGCTGCACGAGCAAGGTGATCGAGCGCTCGCCATTGAAACTGCCGGCCGTCTTGGTCGACTGGAAACTGTCTTCCACTTCGGCCACTTCCTTCAGGCGCACGGGCTGGCCATTGCGCGTGGCGACGATGAGTTCGGCAAAATCGGCCGCCTTCATCATCTGCGGGTTGCCCTGGATGGTCAGAGTCTGGCTGGGGCCGTCGAGGATGCCCAGCGGCGAATTCGTGTTCGAGGCGCGCAGGGCCACGGCCAGCTCGTCCATCGTCAGGTTGCGCGCGTTCATCAGGTCGGCACGGGCGCGCACGCGCACGGCGAAGCGTTTCTGGCCATTCACGCTGACCTGGGCCACGCCAGGCAAGGTCGACAGGCTGGGCGCAATCAGGTTTTCCGCATAATCATTCAGATCCGACAAGTTCAGCGATGGCGACGTCATCTGGATGAACAGCACCGGCGCATCGGCCGGATTGACTTTGCGGTAGGACGGCAAGTCCGTCATTTCCGTCGGCAACTGGCGCTGCGCGCGCAGCAGGGCCGCCTGCACGTCGACGGCGGCCTCGTTGACATTGATGCTGGCGTCAAACTCCAGGGTCAGCGACGTATTGCCCAGGGTACTCGTCGAGGTGATCAGGCTCAGGCCGGCAATCGTGGAAAACTGCTTTTCCAGCGGCAAGGCCACGGAAGACGCCATGGTCTCGGGGCTGGCGCCGGCCAGGTCGGCGCTGACGTTGATGACGGGCGTGTTATAGCTCGGCAAGGCCGCCACGGGAATGTGGCCATACGCCAGCACGCCGGCCAGGATGATGGAGAGGGACAACAGCACCACCATGACGGGGCGGCGGATGCTCAGTTCGGACAGGTTCATGCTGGCTTGCCCTGCGGTGCGGCGGCGCCATCGGCGGCCTTGTGTTTTTCCGCCAGGCGCACCTTGCCGCCAGGACGCAGGTTCTGCTTGCCGTCGACGATGACTTTTTCGTCGCCGGTCAATCCGGTGACGACGGCATTCGGGCCGAACGCATACACGCGGGCAATCTTGCGCACCTTGGCCGTGTTATCGGCTTCCATCGAATACACGAAGATGCCCGTGGTATTGGTGATGATGGCGTTTTGCGGGATGACCAGCGCATCTTTCAAGGTGCGCACCGTCAGCTGCGTATTCACATACTGGCCAGGCCACAGGTCGGTAGCGCCATTGTTGAAACGGGCCTTGACCTTGATCACACCCGTGGCGGGATCGACGGCATTGTCGATGAAACTCAGTTTGCCGTCGAGCTGCTTGCCGCCCGCATCGGCCAGCAGCGCCTTGACCGCCACCTCGCCCGCCTTCTGCGCCGCCAGCAAGCCCGACAGACTGCTTTCCGGCAAGGTGAAGACCACGTCGATCGGGTCGAGCTGGGTGATGCTGGTGAGCGAAGTGGTCGGCTGCACCAGGCTGCCCGCGTACACATTGATCGCGCCCACGCGGCCCCCCTGCGGCGCGCGCAGGACGGTGTAGCTGGAATCGACCTGGGCGGCGCGCAAGGCGGCCTGGTCGGCGGCCAGCAAGGCGCGTGCCGCGTCGAGCTGGCTTTGCAGGGTATCCACGGCGCCCTGGGCGATGAAGTTCTTGCTCAGCAAATCCTGGCTGCGTTTGAGCTGGCGTTCGAGGTCCAGCACCGAGGCGCGGTCACGCAATACTTGCGCCTGCGCCTTGTCGACATTCGCATGCTCGCTGCGCGCGTCCAGCGTAAACATCAGTTCGCCCTGTTTGACGAACTGGCCTTCGCGGATGTGCACCTTGGTGATCGTACTGGTCGTCTGCGGATGCAGGTCGACGCTGCTGATGGGCGTCACGCTGCCATTGGCTTGCAGCAGCATCGGCACATCCTGTCGCAGCGGCGCGACCACGCTCACGGTGGTCGGTCCCTGTCCGCCCTTGCCCCCTTTGCCATCCTGCCCACCGGCCGCTTTGCCCGACTGATGATTGAAATACCAGATGCCGCCACCGATACACAGGGCCGCACCCACAAGGATTGCCAGGCTAGTCTTTTTCATTGTTCTGTCACGCTGTTGCAGCGCAGGGCTGCAGGTTGAAGGTAGTTGCCAGGGGGGCATAAAGCACAATATTGTCGCACGGAAATGCTCACTTTCCAGCGTAATACTCTGGCACGATCAGGGTGACTTCCAGTCCACCGTCGACATGATTGAGCAGTGAAACCGTGGCGCCATGCTGCTCGGCGATGTTGCGCGCGATGGTCAGGCCCAGGCCCGTGCCGCCCGATTCGCGCGAACGCGAGGTCTCGATACGATAAAACGGTTCGAACACTTTGGCCAGCTGATCTGGCGCAATACCCGGCCCGCCGTCGCGGATGCGGATGCGCGCCGCGCCGGCGATGCGCTCAACGGTGACCTGCGCGTACTGGCCATATTTGACGGCATTGTCGATCAAGTTCACCAGGCAACGCCGCATGGCGATGGGCCGGGCCATCAAGGCCATGCTGGCCTGCCCGGCCAGGGTCACGTTCTGGCCGGCATCGGCCGCATCCGAGCAGACGCTATCTAACAGGGAATCGAGATCGAGCGCCTGCATCGCTTCCGTGCTGTCCATCGAGCGGGCCAGGTCCAGTCCTTCCTTGACCATGCTCTGCATGGCCGACAGGTCGCCCACCAGGCGCTCATACAATTCCGTATCGGCCACCTTTTCCAGACGCAGGCGCAGGCGCGTCAGCGGCGTCTGCAAGTCATGCGTGATGGCGGCCAGCATTTGTGTACGCTGGGAAATATGCTGGCGGATGCGCGCCTGCATGGCATTGAAGGCGGCGCTGGCCTGGCGGATCTCGCTGGCCCCGGACAGGGTCAGCGGCGGATGGTTGATGTCGTTGCCCAGGTCTTTCGCCGCCTGCGCCAGCTGTTTCAGCGGGCGCATGGTCATGCGCGTGACCAGGTAGGCGAGGATGGCGATGCTGATCAGGAAAGGCAGCAGGGTCATCCAGTCGTTATGTTCGTTGAACGGCGGTTGCTGGCGTGGCGGCAAGACCATCAGGCGCAGCACGTGGCCATCCTGCATGCGCACGTCGAGGTTTTCGCAGGTGCCGCCCCAAGGCTTGGCGCCGAACATGCCCGGCGACTGGCGCGGCTTGACACAGGCGGCCGGGCGTTCGGCCAGCGCGCTGACCTTGAAGCCTTCACCCAGCTTGGCTTGCAGGGCGCTGGAAAATTCCGTCGGCGCGCCGGGAGTATGCTCCGTGTCGGGGCGCAATTCCAGGCGCACGCTGCCCTTGTTGGCCACCTTCAGGTAGGCGGCGCGCGAGGCCAGCGGCACCACGTCGGCCGCCATCACCAGCTGCTCGGCCCGCTCGACGGCGTGGTAATCGCGGTATTGCTCGATGGCGCGCTGGCGTTCGCCCACGGCCAGCCACTGCGTCAGCGCGGCCGAAGCGACGATGCCGATCAGCAAAAACATGAAGACTCTGCCCGTCATCGACCCCAGGAAGGCCTTCACGCGTGCGGCTCCACGTTGACTTGCCCGGCCAGCACGTAGCCGCCGTTGCGCACGGTCTTGATGATTTGCGGCAAACGGGCATCTTCACCGAGTTTTTGCCGCAGGCGGCTGATCTGGATATCGATCGAGCGGTCGAACGGGTCGGCGTCGCGCCCCTGCGTCAGGTTCAGCAGCTGGTCACGGTTGAGCACGCGGTTCGGGTGTTCCAGGAACACGCGCAGCAAGCGGAACTCGGCACCCGACAGCATGATCACCAAGCCCGTGGGATTGAGCAGGTGGCGCGCCGTCAAGTCCAGCGTCCAGCCGGAAAAGCGGATTTGCTGCGCCTTGTCCGAGGGCACGTTCGACGGCATGGCATGGCTGCGGCGCAGCACGCTGCGTATGCGCGCCAGCAATTCACGCGGCTCGAACGGTTTCGGCAAATAATCGTCGGCGCCCATTTCCAGGCCCAGGATGCGGTCCAGCGGCTCATTGCGCGCCGTCAACATGATCACCGGCACCGTCGATTGGGCACGCAGCTTGCGGCACAAGGTCAGGCCATCGTCGCCAGGCAGGTTCAAATCGAGCACGATCAGGTCGGGCCGCGTTTCATCGAGGATTTTCCACATGGCCGTGCCATCCGCCGCGCCCAGGGTGCGGTAGGCGTTCGTTTCCAGGTAATCCGCCAGCAAGCTGCGGATGTCGCGGTCATCGTCGACGATGAGAATTGTAGAAGTGGGTTCCATGGTACGAATTATCCCCACTTCCCCCACCCTTGCACAGCGCATTTGTATCGTCTTGTATATAGGAGACCCGAAGAAACATATAGATACAAACTGTCTGGCAGCGGACACTTCGGGGAAACATGGCGCGTCCACCATGGATTCATGTGCAGCAGCATGCACACCTCTCATTTTTACAAAGGAATCCAGATGAACGCCTCAATGAAGACTTTACGCAAAAACTTGATCATCGCCATGAGCGTACTCGGCATGGGTGCGGCATCGCTGACCGTCCACGCCCAGGAAGCGGCCGCCAGCGCGCCTGCGGCCAGCAGCAAGATGCAACATGACGGCCATCGCGGCCAGCACCGCGGTGGCAACCCGGCCGAGCGCATGGCCAAGTACCAGGCCCGTCTGCACGACCAGCTGAAGCTGACAGCCGCGCAGGAACCGGCCTGGGCCACGTTCACGGCCGCCAATGCGCCGCAAAAACCGATGGGCGACTGGAAGGCCAGGCACGCAGCGATGGCCAAGCTGTCGGCGCCGGAGCGCATGGAACAATGGATCGCCATGTCGAAGGAACGCATCGCGGACCAGGAAAGCCATCTGGCGGCGTTGAAAACCTTTTACGCCGTGCTGACGCCGGAGCAAAAGAAAGTGTTTGACGACAGCGTGCCTGGCGGCAAGCACGGTGGCCATCGTGGTGGTCACCATGGCATGCAGCAGCACCCCAAAGCTGGGTAGGTCGGATTAGGTCCGCAGGACCGTAATCCGACAACGTTGACGTGTGCGGTGGTGTCGGGTTACGCCCTGACGGGCTAACCCGACCTACTCCTCGAGCTTGCGCAGGGAGGTCAGGAAGGTGGCTGCATTCTGGAAACCGATCACGCGCGACTGGGCGATTTCCTGCCCCTGCGGGTTGAACATGATGATGCCAGGCGGCCCGAACAGCTGGAAACGTTTCAGCATGGCCTTGTCGTCCGCGTCATTGGCCGTCACGTCCACCTGCAGCAGCACGGCTTGCCCCATCTTCTCGCGCACGGCGGGATCGACGAAGGTCAGCTTTTCCATCTCGATGCACGACACGCACCAGTCCGCATAAAAGTCAAGCAAGGCCGGCTTACCATTCAGCTGAGCCAGCGCCGCATCGAGCTGCGCCACGGTCTTTAC
This sequence comes from Janthinobacterium sp. PSRC1-1, assembly GCF_049897525.1. Taxonomy (NCBI): domain Bacteria; kingdom Pseudomonadati; phylum Pseudomonadota; class Betaproteobacteria; order Burkholderiales; family Oxalobacteraceae; genus Janthinobacterium; species Janthinobacterium sp. PSRC1-1. The sequence goes on along the minus strand of NZ_JAFCWK010000004.1, from coordinate 378,634 downwards.
GCGCGTAAACGGCTGCGCATGGACCTGGCCACCGCCCAGGTGCGCCAGCGGCGCCAGCGGGTCGCGGCCACCGCTGGCCACGCCCACCAGTTGCATGGCGCCCAGCACGGCAAACACCAGGCCGAAGGCCTTGGCCACCCAGGCATTCTGCGCGCCGCTCTTGCCCACCAGCAAATACATGCCATAGCCGACGAACAGCACCGTCCAGCCCAGCATCTGCACGGCGCCCGGCAGCACGGGCGAGACCAGCCACCAGGCCACGCCCAGTTGCAGTACGCCAAAGAAGCGCTTGACGGCATCCATCCAGGCGCCGGCGCGCGGCAGCAAGGTGCCGGCCGAGACGCCCACCAGCAGCAAAGGCACGCTCATGCCCACCGCCATGGCGAACAGGGCGCTGCCGCCGATGACGACGTCGCGCGTCTGGCTGATATACAGCAAGGCGCCGGCCAGCGGCGCGGCCACGCATGGCCCCACGATCAGAGCGGAAATGGCGCCCATGGTGAATACGCCCGCCAGGCGGCCCGACGATTGCTGGTTCGACACGGACGTCAGCTTGCCTTGCAGGAAAGCCGGCACTTGCAATTCATAGAAACCGAACATCGACAGCGCCAGGCCCGCCATCAGCAAGGCAAAGAAGCCCAGCACCCACGGATTTTGCAGCTTGGCCGCCAGGCCTTCGCCCGCCAAGCCCGCCGCCACGCCCAGCGCCGTGTAGACGATGGCCATGCCCAGCGCGTACGTCAGCGACAGCAGCAAGCCGCGCGAACGGCTGACCTTGGCGCCATCGCCGATGATGATCGACGACAAAATCGGCACCATCGGCAGCACGCACGGGGTGAACGCCAGGCCCAGGCCCAGCAGCATGAACAGGGGCACGATGACGAGCAGCTTGCCGCCCTTCAGCGCCGCTTCGATCTTGCCCAGCTCGTTTTGCGCGGGCGCCGGGCTTGCCGCCACGGGAACCACCGCCACAGGGTCGGGCGTGGCCGTGATATCGGGATTGGCGATGCTCAGCACGGACACGCCAGGCGACGCCTGCGCCTGCGGGCCGTTGACGGCCGCCGTGTCGATTGCCGGCGCGGCCGGCAGGGCGAATTTCGACGGCAGGCCCGTGCCGGGCGCCGTGCTCTGGCCACCGCCACCGCCCACCAGCTGGGCCGTCGCATCCTGCGGCGCATAGCACAAGCCCTTGTCGGAACAGCCCTGCCCCGTCGCCTTCAGGGTGAAGGCGCCAGCGGCCTGCACGGGAATGGTGATGGTGAGCGTCTTGCGGAACGTTTCCACGTTCTTCTGGAAAGTATCGTCAAACTTGACCTTGCCAGCCGGATACACGGGCGTGCCCAGCTTGGCGCCCACGGCGTCGAACTTGAAACGCTCATGGTACATATAGTAACCATCGGCAATCACATAGGTGACGGCGATGGTGGACGGGTCCTGCATGCGTGCGGAAAATTTGAAGGCCAGCTCGGGATCGAGGAACTCATCGTCGGCACGGGCATGGCCGGCGCCAAAAACGGCGATCAACAGGAAGCAACAGGCAGCAAACCAGGTGAGCAAAGGATGGCGTGGCGCGGCGCGCGCGGCGGCGCTGGAGAGGAAACGGGACATGAACTACCTTTTCGACCATTCGACAGAGGACGCGCGGAGCAGGCAGCGCATGTGCCGGGCCGGCGCGAAAGGAGAATAGTACACTGCGGTAAGAATGACTGCAGCAGAAAACAAAAAAGCCAGGCTAGGCCTGGCTTTCTCAGATACAACTGGCGGGATTACTCGCCAGCGATTTCAACTGCTTCGGTCGTGTCTGGACGATCCATCAGTTCGACGAACGCCATAGGAGCGTTATCGCCTACGCGGAAACCCATTTTCAGGATGCGCACATAGCCGCCGTTACGGTTGGCGTAACGTGGGCCCAATTCAGCGAACAGCTTCAGGACCATTTCACGATCGCGCAGGCGGTTGAAGGCCAGACGCTTGTTTGCCAGGCAGTCAGTTTTGCCCAAGGTCAGAATTGGCTCGACAACGCGGCGCAGTTCTTTTGCTTTTGGCAGGGTGGTTTTGATCGCTTCGTGACGCAGCAGCGATACTGTCATGTTGCGCAGCATTGCCAGACGGTGGGACGAGGTACGATTCAGTTTACGGAGGCCGTGACCGTGACGCATGATAAATCCTTTCGGTGAGTGTTTAAATTCCAGCTCTTCGATCGATGAAGCTAATGCAACATCGCGGGCCGGTTTGGTGCTTCAAAATAAAAGCCTGGGACACCTGTCCCAGGCAGTTTGCTACAACTACGAATTACTTTTCCAGGCCTGCAGGCGGCCAGTTTTCCAGCTTCATGCCCAAGGTCAAGCCGCGCGATGCCAGCACTTCCTTGATTTCGTTCAGGGACTTGCGGCCCAGATTTGGCGTTTTCAGCAGTTCGTTTTCCGAACGTTGGATCAGGTCGCCGATGTAGTAGATGTTTTCCGCTTTCAGGCAGTTCGCCGAACGCACGGTCAACTCCAGGTCGTCGACTGGACGCAACAGGATAGGATCGACCAGCGGAGCGCGCGATGGCGCTTCGGCGGCGGCTTCCGTGCCTTCCAGGGCAGCGAACACATTCAACTGATCCACCAGGACGCGGGCCGACTGGCGGATCGCTTCTTCCGGCGAGATCACGCCGTTGGTTTCGATGTTGATGATCAGCTTGTCCAGGTCGGTACGCTGTTCGACGCGCGCCGATTCAACGAAGTACGATACGCGGCGCACTGGCGAGAACGAGGCGTCCAGGATGATGCGGCCGATGGTCTTGTTCGTGTCTTCCGACAGGCGACGCACGTTACCAGGAACGTAGCCGCGGCCTTTTTCAACCTTGATCTGCATGTCCAGCTTGCCACCAGCGGTCAGGTGGGCGATCACGTGGTCAGGGTTGATCAGTTCGACGTCATGCGGCAGGTCGATGTCGGAGGCCAGGATCGCGCCTTCGCCTTCTTTTTTCAGGGTCAGGGTTACCGAATCGCGGTTGTGGACTTTGAAAACCACACCCTTCAAGTTCAGCAACAGATCGACGACGTCTTCTTGCACGCCATCGAGGGAGGAATATTCGTGGACGACGCCAGCGATCGTCACTTCGGTCGGCGCGTAGCCTACCATCGACGACAGCAGAACGCGGCGCAACGCGTTACCCAATGTGTGGCCATAGCCGCGCTCGAACGGTTCCATCACGACTTTGGCGTGACCTGCACCGAGAGCTTCAACATCGATAATACGTGGCTTCAACAAACTGTTTTGCATGAAATGTCCTTTTCAATACCCTCGGCTCATTACACCGATAAGGCTGATGGCATTAGTAAAACGCCCACTCGATCGAGTGGGCGGTGATAGTGCTAACTACTATTAACGCGAGTACAGCTCGACGATCAGCGATTCGTTGACGTCGTTAGCGATTTCGTTACGCTCTGGCAGGGACTTGAAGGTACCTTCCATTTTCTTGGCATCAACCGAAACCCAGCTAGGCATACCAACTTGTTCAGCCAGCGACAGTGCTTCAACGATACGCACTTGCTTTTTCGATTTTTCACGAACAGCAACGATGTCGCCAACTTTGACTGCGTACGAAGCGATGTTCACAACGATACCGTTCACGGTGAACGCTTTGTGGCTGACCAATTGACGCGCTTCAGCGCGGGTCGAACCAAAGCCCATGCGGTAGCAAACGTTGTCCAGACGCGTTTCCAGCAACTTCAACAGCGTTTCGCCGGTGTTGCCTTTACGACGGTCTGCTTCAGCGAAGTAGCGGCGGAATTGACGTTCCAGCACGCCGTACATGCGTTTTACTTTTTGCTTTTCGCGCAGTTGGTTACCGTAGTCCGAGGTGCGGGCGCCGGATTTGACACCGTGCTGGCCTGGTTTGACGTCCAGTTTGCACTTGCTGTCGAGCGAGCGACGGGCGCTCTTCAGGAACAGGTCAGTACCTTCACGGCGGGAGAGTTTTGCTTTAGGTCCGATATAACGTGCCACGATGCTTCCTTTTATTTATGATAACGCCCCAGCCACATGCATGATCAAACACGCTGCTGCGGTTAGGCGCTAGTCTGACTCAGCTTCAATCAGACGGTGGCTGAAAACGAAAAACCCGCCAAATGGAATTTGACAGGCAAGAACAGCCGGGCAGTATAACCGTTTCCGGCTCCCTGCTCCAGCAATTTCACACAACTGTACTAATACAACAGACAGAAAAGCAGCTGGCGCCGAAGCGCCCTCTGCAACACTATCTTAGATACGACGGCGTTTCGGTGGACGGCAACCGTTGTGCGGTACCGGCGTCACGTCCTGGATCTCGGTGATCTTGATGCCCAGGTTGTTCAGCGCGCGAACAGCGGATTCACGACCAGGACCTGGGCCCTTGATACGTACTTCCAGGTTCTTGACGCCACACTCAACAGCCACTTTACCAGCGGCTTCCGCGGCGACCTGCGCTGCGAACGGGGTCGATTTACGCGAACCCTTGAAGCCTGCACCGCCGGAGGTAGCCCACGACAAGGCATTGCCTTGACGATCGGTGATGGTAATGATGGTGTTATTGAACGAAGCGTGGACATGTGCAATGCCTTCAGCGACGTTCTTTTTAACCTTTTTACGCACGCGTGCTGATGCGGCGTTATTTTGCGACTTAGCCATAATTATTCCCTAGCGGATTATTTTTTCAGCGATTGAGCGGCTTTACGCGGTCCCTTGCGGGTACGTGCGTTCGTACGCGTACGCTGGCCACGGCAAGGCAGACCCTTACGATGACGCATGCCGCGGTAGCAACCCAGATCCATCAAACGCTTGATGTTCATGGACAGTTCACGACGCAGATCGCCTTCGACGATGAATTTACCTACTTCATCGCGCAGTTTTTCCAGTTCGCTGTCATCCAGATCTTTGATCTTTTTGTTGGTTGCTACACCGGTCGATGCACAGATTTTCTCTGCGCGTGGACGGCCCACACCGTAGATGGCTGTCAGGCCGATAACGGTATGCTGATGATTTGGGATATTAACCCCTGCAATACGTGCCATTTGTTATTCCTCGATTAACCTTGACGCTGCTTGTGACGTGGTTCCACGCAGATTACGCGGACTACGCCTTTGCGCTTGATGATCTTGCAGTTGCGGCAGATCCGCTTGACTGATGCGAGAACTTTCATTTTTGGGCTCTTTCTTTCGCTTCTTTGGTTTGATTCAGTGTGTTACTTGGTACGGAACACAATGCGGGCTCGGCTCAAGTCGTACGGCGTTAACTCCACCGTCACCTTGTCTCCAGGGAGAATGCGAATATAGTTCATCCGCATTTTACCTGAAATATGCCCGAGCACCACGTGTCCGTTCTCCAGCTTCACTCGAAATGTTGCATTTGGGAGATTCTCAAGAATCTCGCCCTGCATCTGTATGACGTCGTCTTTTGCCATTCGGTATGTTTACCGCGCTTAACGCGTCGGAATTCCGCCCTTGAAATTTGCTTTGCGCAGCAGCGAATCATATTGCTGCGACATCACGTAGTTCTGTACTTGCGCCATAAAATCCATGGTGACAACTACAATAATCAATAAAGAAGTACCGCCGAAATAGAATGGTACTTTCCACTGGGCTTGCATAAATTCCGGCAATAAACACACCAGGGTGATGTAGACTGCGCCGGCAAGTGTCAAGCGTGTCAGGATCTTGTCGATGTAACGGGCTGTCTGCTCGCCTGGACGAATCCCGGGAATGAACGCACCGCTTTTCTTCAAGTTATCTGCTGTTTCCTTGCTGTTAAACACCAGCGCTGTATAGAAGAAACAGAAAAACACGATCGCCACTGCGTACAACAGCGCATGGATAGGCTCACCAGGCCCCATCGATGCTGCCAAATCTTTCAAGAACCGCACCGCAGGGTTAGCGTTGTCGGCGCCCTTTGAAAACCAGTCCACGATAGTGGCCGGAAACAAGATGATCGAAGAAGCAAAGATCGGCGGGATCACGCCGGCCATGTTCAGCTTCAACGGCAAATGGCTGGTTTGACCGCCATAAATCTTGTTGCCTACCTGGCGCTTCGCGTAATTGACCAATATTTTGCGCTGACCACGTTCGACGAATACAACGAAGTACGTTACCAGTGCTACCAGGATCACGATGAAAATCGCGCTGAAGCTGCCGATCGAACCATTCGACACCTGAGTGAACAAGCCACCCAACGCCGACGGCAGACCTGCTGCAATCCCGGCAAAAATGATGATCGAGATGCCATTCCCCAAGCCGCGCTCGGTAATTTGCTCACCCAACCACATCAAAAACATTGTTCCGGTCAACAAAGTGACGACCGTCACGAAGCGGAATGCAAGACCAGGTTCCAACACCAGACCAGCTTGCGACTCCAGTGCGACTGCAATGCCTAACGCTTGGAACAGTGCCAGGGCAACCGTGAAATACCGGGTGTACTGGGTGATCTTGCGACGACCTGCTTCGCCTTCTTTTTTCAACGCTTCCATCTGCGGTGACACGATCGACAGCAATTGCATGATGATCGAGGCCGAGATATAAGGCATGATACCCAGCGCAAACACTGTAAAACGAGACAAGGCACCGCCCGAGAACATGTTGAACATGCCCAGGACGCCGCCTTCGTGCTCCTTGAACAGCGAGGCTAATTGTGTCGGGTCAATCCCGGGAACCGGGACGTGAGCACCGATACGATAAACCACCAATGCGCCAAGCAAAAACCAGAGCCGTCCCCAAGGGAAACCAGCCGCTGCACTTTTAGCAAGTTGTGGATTAGTCGCCAATTTTCGCTCCGATCAAGCTGTTAGCGGTCAACTCAGGCTACCGAGCCGCCGGCTGCTTCGATGGCGGCTTTCGCGCCAGCGGACACTTTCAAGCCCTTCAAATTCACCGCTTTGGTGATTTCGCCGGACAAGATCACGCGCACGTCACGGGCCAACACGCCCAGAACGCCAGCTTGCTTCAAGACCAGAATGTCGACATCGCCAACAGCCAGGTTGTTCAGATCGGACAGGCGCACTTCAGCTTTGAAGGTTGCGTGCATCGATTTGAAACCGCGCTTAGGCAGACGGCGTTGCAGAGGCATCTGACCGCCTTCGAAACCGACTTTATGAAAGCCGCCCGAACGCGATTTCTGACCCTTGTGACCACGACCCGAGGTTTTACCCAGGCCGGAGCCGATACCGCGACCGACGCGACGCTTGTAGTGCTTAGCGCCTTCGGCTGGTGCAATAGTATTCAATTCCATGATTTGCTCCGTTCGTGTAAGCCCGAAGGCTTACCCGACAACTTTAACGAGATACGATACTTTATTGATCATGCCGCGTACGGATGGGGTGTCTTGCAATTCGGAAACCGAATTTACACGACGCAGACCCAGACCGCGCACGGTAGCGCGATGCGATTCGCGCGTACCGATCAAGCCCTTGACCAATTGCACTTTGACTGTGTTTGTCATTTTGTCCACCTTAAGCCAGAATGTCTTCAACCGACTTGCCGCGTTTGGCAGCGATATCGGAAGCAGTGCTCATTTTCGACAGGCCGTCCAGCGTAGCGCGTACCAGGTTGTATGGGTTGTTCGAACCGGTGGATTTCGCCACCACGTCCGTCACGCCCATCACTTCGAAGATAGCGCGCATGGCGCCACCAGCGATCACGCCAGTACCAGGCTTAGCTGGGTTCATCAGGACCTTGGAGGCGCCGTGACGACCAACAACCGTGTGATGCAAGGTACCGTTTTTGAGCGGTACTTTGATCAGGTTGCGACGGGCTTCTTCCATTGCCTTCTGCACGCCAACTGGCACTTCTTTCGATTTGCCCTTGCCCATGCCGACGCGGCCATCGCCATCACCAACTACGGTCAGCGCGGCGAAACCCATGATACGACCACCCTTGACCACTTTGGTCACGCGGTTGATCGCGATCATTTTTTCGCGCATGCCATCATCCGGCTTGTCGCTTTGCATTTTTGCTTGCATTTTTGCCATGATTGATCCTTAGAACTTCAGACCGGCTTCGCGTGCGGCTTCTGCCAACGCTTTCACACGGCCGTGGTAACGGAAACCGGAGCGGTCGAACGCAACTTCGGTAATTCCTGCTTTCAACGCTTTTTCAGCGACGCGCTTGCCGATCAAGGCTGCAGCAGCGGCATTGCCGCCTTTGCCGGATTGGCCTGCCAGTTCAGCGCGAACTTCCGCTTCAGCCGTCGAGGCCGAAACCAGGATTTTTGCATCCGGGCTGATCAGGTTGGCGTAAATGTGCAGGTTGGTGCGATGCACCGACAAGCGATTTACTTTCAATTCCGCAATCTTGATGCGGGTTTGGCGTCCGCGGCGAAGCCGTGATTCTTTCTTATCCATCGTCAGCCCCTAATTACTTCTTCTTGGTTTCTTTAAGCTTAACCACTTCGTCCGCATAGCGAACGCCCTTGCCTTTATAAGGCTCAGGAGCGCGGTAAGCACGAACTTCAGCGGCTACCTGGCCAACCTGTTGACGGTCGATACCTTTAATCAGGATCTCGGTCGGGGTTGGTGTTGCGCAGGTAACGCCAGCTGGCATGTCATGCACTACAGGGTGCGAGAAACCCAGGGACAGATTCAACTTGTCGCCTTGAGCTTGCGCCTTGTAACCCACGCCTACCAGGTTCAGCTTTTTCTCGAAACCCTTGGTGACGCCAACAACCATGTTGTTGACCAGTGCGCGCAGCGTGCCGGACATGGCATTGGCTTCGCGGCTGTCGTCCGCCACGTCGAAACTCAGGGTTCCTGCATTGTTTTCCACTTTGACCTGGCCGGTGAGGGCCTGGGAAAGTACGCCCAGCGGGCCTTTTACGGTGATCGCTTGTGCGGAGATGGCGACTTCGGCGCCAGCTGGCACTACGATAGGCATTTTAGCTACTCGAGACATGTGTAACTCCTTAAGCCACGTAGCAAATAACTTCGCCGCCGACACCGGTAGCGCGTGCTTTGCGGTCAGTCATGACGCCTTGCGGAGTCGACACGATCGCCACACCCAAGCCATTCATCACAACAGGGATCTCGTCTTTACCCTTGTAGACGCGCAGACCCGGACGGGACACGCGCTCCAAGCGCTCAATGACGGGACGGCCAACATAATACTTCAAACCGATTTTCAGTTCCGCTTTGCCACCAGCTTCGGTAACAGCGAAATCTTCAATGTAACCCTCGTCCTTCAGGACGCTGGCAATCGCAATTTTGACTTTCGACGATGGCATGGCCACGGTCGTCTTTTGCACGCCTTGTGCATTGCGAATGCGGGTCAGCATATCGGCGATAGGATCGCTCATACTCATTGCATATTCTCCTATTACCAGCTTGCTTTTGTCATACCCGGAATTTCACCACGCATGGCGAATTCACGGAGCTTGATACGACCCAGACCGAATTTACGGAATGTGCCGCGCGGACGACCAGTGATGGCGCAACGGTTACGTTGACGCGTCGGGTTCGAGTTACGTGGCAGCGCCTGCAATTTCAGGCGAGCTTCGTAGCGCTCTTCTTCCGATTTCGATTGGTCATCGACGATGGCCTTGAGAGCTTCGCGCTTAGGGGCGAATTTCGCCACCAGGTCAGCACGCTTGATCTCACGATTAATCAGTGACAGTTTGGCCATGATCAGTTCCTGAAAGGGAATTTAAAGGCGGCGAGCAAAGCTTTGGCTTCGTCATCGGTCTTAGCGGTTGTCGTGATGCTGATATTCATACCGCGCAACGCGTCAATCTTGTCGTATTCGATTTCAGGGAAAATGATCTGTTCCTTGACACCGATGTTGTAGTTACCACGACCATCAAATGCACGGCCGTTCACACCACGGAAATCGCGTACGCGCGGCAGAGCCACGGTAATGAAGCGATCCAGGAACTCGTACATGCGAGCGCCGCGCAGGGTGACCATCGTACCGATCGGGTAACCTTCACGGATTTTGAAGCCTGCGATCGCTTTGCGGGACTTGGTGGTCACTGGCTTCTGGCCGGCGATCTTGGTCAAGTCAGCAACTGCGTGCTCGAGAACTTTTTTATCCGCGATAGCCTCACCAACACCCATGTTCAGGGTGATCTTGGTCAGGCGTGGAACTTCCATTACCGACTTGTAACCAAACTTGCTGGTCAGGTCGGCAACGACTTTTTCTTTATAGAATTCTTGGAGACGTGCCATGATTTCTTAAGCCTTCACTACTTCGCCGGAGGATTTAAAGATGCGAACTTTCTTGCCGTCCACTTCTTTGAAACCCACGCGATCTGCCTTGCCAGTCGCTGCATTAAACAATGCAACGTTGGACACGTGAATTGGCATGGTCTTATCGACGATACCACCAGTTACGCCAGTCATCGGGTTTGGCTTAGTCGCTTTTTTAGCGATGTTAATGCCGTCAACCACGATATGTTCAGCATCGATACGCTGCTGTACCACACCACGTTTGCCCTTGTCTTTCCCGGTCAGAACGATGACTTCGTCGTTTTTACGAATCTTATCCATTACGACTCCTTACAGGACTTCCGGTGCCAGGGACACGATTTTCATGAACTTCTCAGTACGCAGTTCGCGTGTGACAGGTCCAAAAATACGGGTACCGATCGGTTCCAGCTTGGCGTTCAACAGAACGGCGGCATTGCCGTCGAACTTCACCAGGGAACCGTCTTGGCGGCGAACACCTTTAGCGGTGCGCACAACCACGGCGTTATAAATTTCACCTTTTTTGACACGGCCACGTGGCGCAGCAACCTTGACGGTTACCTTGATCACATCGCCAATGCCAGCATAACGGCGCTTGGAGCCGCCCAATACCTTGATGCACATTACTTCTTTGGCACCGGTATTGTCAGCCACTTCGAGCCGGCTTTCAGTTTGAATCATAGTATTCTCTTTCCCAACTTAAGCCGAAGAATCCACACAATGTAGACCCACGGTCAGTCTTGGTCCCGCCAGAGCCGCCCTGCTGGGCTTCACTGTTTGGGTGCATGACCTTCATACATTAACTGACCGCGAATGCTACTGTCTGTGACCAGACACTTTGCGGCGTTACATGAACGAAGCCCGCAAGTATTACATACAATTTGCGGGCCTGCAAGTACTAATTAAAAGCCACCGCCGAAACGGTGGTTTTTATTTAAACGGTTGGTGCGGCTTGAACCACACGTGTCACCGTCCATGCCTTCGTTTTGGAGATCGGGCGACCTTCCTGGATCTCGACCGTATCACCGGCCTTGACTTGGTTGGTCTCGTCATGCGCGTGATACTTGTTCGAGCGCATGATGATCTTGCCATACAAAGGATGTTTTACGTGGCGCTCGATCAGAACGGTAACGGTCTTGTCCATCTTGTCCGAAACCACTTTACCGATCAGCGTGCGCTTGAGCGACTGTTTCACTGGTTCGTTCATTTGGCTTCCTTCAGATTCATTACCGTCTTCACACGCGCGATATCGCGGCGTACCTTCTTGAGCTGCGAAGTGTTGCTCAGCTGCTGCGTAGCGATTTGCATACGCAGGCCGAACTGTGCCTTCAACAAGTCATTCAGCTCTTTTTGCAGAGCTGGCTGGTCTTTGCCGCGGAGTTCAGATGCTTTCATATACAACTCCAATTATTGGCCGACTTGGCGGATGACAAACGTCGTCGCCAGTGGCAGTTTAGAGGCGGCAAGACGGAAAGCTTCCCGTGCCAGCGCTTCATCAACGCCATCCATTTCGTACAGTACTTTACCTGGCTGAATTTCAGCGACGTAGTACTCAGGATTACCTTTACCGTTACCCATACGGACTTCAGCCGGTTTGTTCGAAATCGGTTTGTCCGGGAAAATACGGATCCAGATACGGCCACCGCGCTTGATGTGACGCGTCATTGCACGACGCGCCGCTTCAATTTGACGCGCAGTGATACGACCGCGCGCAACTGCCTTCAGACCGAATTCGCCAAACGACACGGCGGTGCCGCGGCTGTGCGAAATACCGGTATTACGGCCTTTCTGCTCTTTACGATACTTTCTGCGTGCTGGTTGCAGCATGATTATTCTCCTGCTTTCTCAGCTGGTGCTGCTGCGGCGGCCGGTTTAGCGGCGGTACGCACACGTGCACCTGGTGCTGTGGATGGTTTCGCACCGGCACCGGCTGGACGTGGACGGCCAGCTGGCTTGCCATCGTCACGGCGTGGGCCGCGGCTTTTCTTCTCGTCAGCTGGGGTATCGATGACTGGTGCATCGCCGTTAGGCGCGCGGTCACCTTTGTATACCCACACCTTGACACCGATGATGCCGTAGGTGGTCGACGCTTCGCTGGTACCGTAGTCGATATCGGCGCGCAGGGTATGCAGAGGCACGCGGCCTTCGCGGTACCACTCTTTACGCGCGATTTCGATACCGTTCAGACGGCCGGACGACATGATCTTGATACCGAGAGCACCCAGGCGCATTGCATTTTGCATTGCACGCTTCATGGCGCGGCGGAACATGATCCGTTTTTCCAGCTGCTGAGCGATCGAATCGGCGATCAGTTGCGAGTCGATTTCTGGCTTGCGAATTTCTTCGATGTTCACGTGAACAGGTACGCCCATGATCTTGGTCAGCGCGGACTTCAGTACTTCGATGTCTTCGCCTTTTTTACCAATGACCACGCCTGGACGCGAGCTGTAGATCGTGAAGCGCGCGTTCTTGGCTGGGCGCTCGATAACGATGCGACCAACGGAGGCGTTCTTCAGTTTCTTTTTCAGGTAAGCACGTGCTTTCAAGTCTTCGTTCAGCATGGCAGCGAAATTACCGTTGCCTGCATACCAGCGCGAAGCCCAGTTACGGGTGACCGCCAGACGGAAACCGGTTGGATGAATTTTCTGACCCATCGTGGCTCCTTAGTTACCGACAGTCACGTAAACGTGACAGGATTGTTTCGAAATACGGTCGCCACGGCCTTTTGCACGCGCGGTGAAGCGCTTCAGGACGGGGCCCTTTTCGACGTAGATCGTTTTCACGAACAATTCGTCGATGTCCGCACCATCATTGTGCTCGGCATTCGCAATAGCGGATTCCAGAACACGTTTGATGATCGCAGCACCTTTTTTCGGGCTGAATTGCAAGATGTTGAGTGCAGCGTCAACTTTCTTGCCACGGATCAGGTCAGCAACCAGGCGGCCCTTTTGGTCCGACAGGCGCACACCTTTGAGGATAGCTTTAGTTTCCATTATTTCTTAGCCTTTTTGTCAGCTGCATGGCCCTTGAACGTACGGGTCAGTGCGAATTCGCCGAGCTTGTGACCAACCATGTTTTCGGAAACATAAACCGGCACGTGCAGCTTGCCGTTATGAACCGCGATCGTCAGGCCGATAAAATCCGGCATGATTGTCGAACGACGCGACCAGGTTTTGATTGGCTTTTTGTCTTTGGCTGCTTGCGCGGCTTCAACTTTTTTCACCAGGTGGGCGTCACAGAACGGCCCTTTTTTCAATGAACGTGTCATGTGCTACCCCTTATTTCTTGCCGCGGCGCGAGACGATCATGGAAGTCGTACGCTTGTTGCTGCGTGTTTTCTTACCCTTGGTCTGTTGGCCCCATGGCGAAACTGGATGACGACCAGCTGCTGTTTTACCTTCACCACCACCGTGCGGGTGATCGACCGGGTTCATGACCACACCGCGAACGGTAGGACGAACACCGCGCCAGCGCATCGCGCCAGCTTTACCGATTTTACGCAGGCTGTGCTCGGCATTGCCGACTTCACCAACCGTTGCACGGCACTCGATGTGCACGCGACGTACTTCACCCGAGCGCAGACGCACTTGAGCGTAGGTACCTTCACGTGCCATCAGCACAACGCCAGCGCCAGCGGTACGTGCCATTTGGGCACCTTTACCTGGCAGCATTTCGACGCAATGCATCACGGTACCGACTGGGATGTTACGGATTGGCAAGCAGTTACCCGATTTGATCGGTGCTTCCGAACCGTTCATCACGCTGTCGCCAACGGCCATGCCTTTGGTTGCGATGATGTAGTGACGTTCGCCGTCGGCGTAGCACAACAGAGCGATATTCGCGGTGCGGTTTGGATCGTATTCGATACGTTCCACTTTCGCTGGAATACCATCTTTGGTGCGCTTGAAGTCGATCAAGCGATAGTGTTGCTTATGACCACCACCGATATGACGGGTGGTGATGTGACCGTTGTTGTTACGACCAGCGGTCTTGGATTTCTTTTCAACCAGGGCAGCGAACGGACGACCTTTGTACAGGTCTGGGTTCACCACCTTTACCATGCCGCGACGGCCTGGCGAGGTTGGTTTCATCTTAACGAGTGCCATTATGCAGCCTCCTCGGAGAAGTTGATTTCCTGGCCAGGCTTCAGGCACACGAAAGCACGCTTGGTATGGTTACGACGACCGTTGAACTTGCCGGTGCGTTTCTGCTTACCTTCGCGGTTTGCAGTTTGCACGGACAGAACTTCGACCTTGAACAGCAGTTCGACCGCTGCCTTGATTTCAGGCTTGGTTGCATCCGGCAATACGCGGAATACAATTTGCTCGTTCTTTTCCGCGACCATGGTGGCCTTCTCGGAAATCACGGGCGCCAACAGCACCTTCATCAAGCGTTCTTCGCTATGTTTCAAAATCGCGCTCATGCCAGCATCTCCTCAATCTTGGCCAATGCAGCTTTGGTGACCAGGATCTTCTTGTAGAACACCAGGGACATCGGGTCTGCGTGACGTGGCTCAACGACGAGTACGTTAGGCAGGTTGCGCGATGCCAGTTCCAGGTTTTCGTTCAGAACGTCGGTGATGATCAGAACCGAATCAAAGCCCAGGCCGTTCAATTTTTGCGACAACAGCTTGGTCTTCGGCGCGTCGATCGTCAGATCGTCGATGACGATCAGGCGCTCTTCGCGAGCCAGCTGCGACAAGATCGAGCAGATACCTGCGCGATACATCTTTTTGTTCACTTTGTGGGTGAAGTTTTCGTCAGGCGAGTTCGGGAAAATCCGACCACCGCCGCGCCACAGTGGCGACGACGACATACCAGCACGAGCGCGGCCGGTACCTTTTTGGCGCCATGGCTTTTTCGTCGTGTGGTGAACTTCTTCACGGTCTTTTTGCTTGCGGTTACCACTACGTGCATTCGCTTGATACGCGATGACGACTTGGTGGATCAGCGCTTCATTGTAGTCACGGCCGAAAATCGTATCGGCTGCAGCAACGTTCGAGGCGGCTTGACCTTGCGCATTCAGAAGCTTGAGTTCCATCGTTTAAGCTCCCTTCTTGGCTTTGGTTTTGATGGCTGGCGAGACAACTACCTGGCCATTTTTCGCACCTGGAATCGCGCCTTTGACCAGCAACAGCTGACGGTCGGCATCGATACGGGCGATCACGAGGTTCTGGATCGTACGGTTAACGTCACCCAGATGACCGGTCATGCGCTTACCAGGGAAAACGCGACCTGGATCTTGTGCCATACCGATGGAACCTGGAACGTTGTGCGAACGCGAGTTACCGTGCGTTGCACGGCCAGAAGAGAAGTGATAACGTTTGATAACGCCTGCATAGCCTTTACCAATGGTAACGCCTTGCACGTCGATCTTTTGACCGACTTCGAACAGGGAAGCAGCGACAACATCGCCAGCTTTCAGTTCAGCGGCTTTAGCAGCATCGACACGGAACTCTTTCAACAGAGTACCGGCTTCAACGCCAGCTTTAGCGTGATGACCAGCAACAGCTTTGGTCACGCGGGAAGCGCGACGTTGACCGAATGCGACCTGAACAGCGGAGTAGCCATCTGTTTCAGGGGTTTTGATTTGCGCAACACGGTTGTTCGATACGTCCAACACGGTGACCGGGATCGAATCCCCTTCATCCGTGAAAATGCGCATCATACCAACCTTGCGACCGAGAAGGCCTAGGCTCATTTTTTCTCCATTCCCACCTGCGATTGGGCGGGGCTTGTTTAACTACAAAGTAACGTAGGATCCAAAAAAGACGAATCCATACCGAAGCCGGCTAGTATATAGCACAAAAACCCTTGACGCAACAAGTTAACACGAGGTATGTCAAAGTGTTGCGCGACGCCCCTGCGACAGTTGCCAGGGGCACTGCAAAGATCGATTAATGTAGCATACATCGCCTATTCATGCGGCTCTGCAGCGGGTGCCACTGCGCCCTTGCCCACTTGATACCAGTCAACTTTGCGCGTCGCCACCATGATGGCGGCCAGCACGGCGAACAACAGGATGCTGCCCATCACCAGCGCATTGTTTTCCGAGCTCAGCAAGCCATACAGGGCGCCATACAGCAGCGTCAACGCCATGCCGAAGCCGATGCCGCGCCAGGCATTGTGCAGCACGTGCGCCAGATAAAAGCTGGTCAGCGCAATACAGGCGGCGCTGGCGATCAGGTAGGCGGCGAGGAAGGCGATGTGCTCGGCCAGGCCTACCAGCAGCAGGAAGAAGATCACCAGCGACAGGCCCACCAGCAAGTACTGCACCGGGTGGATCGGCAGGCTCTTCAGAATTTCAAAGATGAAGAAGGCGGCAAAGGTCAGCGCCACGAACAGCAAACCATACTTGGTGGCGCGGTCCGATTGCGAATACACGTTCACCGGCTCGATGAAGCCCACGCTGAAGCGGTCCACCTGGCCCAGCGGCGCACTGTCGGGCACCTTGAATTCCCCCTCAATGGTGCTCAGCTGCGTTTGCGCATTCGTCGCCAGCGACGAGATATTCCACGCCACATTAAAGCCCTGGGCATCGATCTGGCGATGTTTCGGCGACGGCAGGAAGCGCCCGCCAAACTGCGGATGGGGCCAGTTCGACTTGATGCGGATCTGGCTGTTCTTCGCCACCGGCACGAAATGCTGGCGTTCGATGCCGTCCAG
Organism: Janthinobacterium sp. PSRC1-1; assembly: GCF_049897525.1. Taxonomy (NCBI): domain Bacteria; kingdom Pseudomonadati; phylum Pseudomonadota; class Betaproteobacteria; order Burkholderiales; family Oxalobacteraceae; genus Janthinobacterium; species Janthinobacterium sp. PSRC1-1. The sequence goes on along the minus strand of NZ_JAFCWK010000004.1, from coordinate 361,780 downwards.
GCCCAGGTCAAAGCTGAATTTCACCTGTTGCGCCTGCGCCAGCGGCATGGCGCCCAGCGGCGCGTGCAGGCCGCTGCGGAAGGCAAACAAGTCGCTGCCCTGCTCGAACTCGATCTGCTGCCCGCCCCAGTCGATTGTCGGGATATTGCGGATGCCGCGCACGTCCTCGATGGAGAGCGCGACGAAAGGCGTGCCCAGGGTCATGCGCGAGTCCGGCGACTTGCGTGGCAACTGCGTGCTGGCCGGCACCGTGAAGTCGCCCTTGAAGGCATGCTGGCCGCTGTAGACCAGCACCTGGTGGATGCCGCGGTAGCGGCGGTCCGTGTCGATATTGCCATTGATCTGCAACTCGTTCGGATACACGAGCAAGCGGCGCTGCACCGTGCGATGCAGCAACTCCGTGCGCACAGGCGCTTTCGCTTCCCTGTCATCGCCTTTGGCCACCTCCACGCGCTCTTCATATTGCTCCGTGTAGGGGATCACCAGGATGGGACCGATGATGGTTTGTTCGCGCACCGAATCGGCGGCGATGCTGTTGACGGCTTCCTGGCGGAATTCCATCCGCTCCTTGATCGTTTCCTGAATCATCAGCAGAGGCAGGCCGATCAGCAACATCAGGCCGAACACGATCAACGCTTTGACGAAGAGAGTTTTTTGCATGGCGCATCCTTGAAGTAAGGAGGCCAGTGTAGAAAAATCATGTGCGCTGATGATGCGCTGCGTGTGAAGTCCGGAAATAATTGCAAGGCGCTACACCAGCGGCAGGCGCAGGCACGCGCAGGCGCCGCCATCGCGATGATTGAGCACTTCGGCCGTGCCGCCATGCAGGGAAGCGACCTCGCGCACGAAGGGCAGGCCCAGGCCCGTGCTCTTGCCAGTACTCGGGCGCGGCAGGGAATAAAAGCGCTCGAAGATACGTTCCAGCGCATACGCGGGGATGCCCTCGCCGCGGTCGCGCACGGCGATTTCCACCTGGCTGCCGTGGCGCTGCGCCGTCAGCTCGATGCAGCTGCCCGGTGGCGCGAAGCCGGCCGCGTTGTCGAGCAGGTTGCCCAGCGCCTGGCGCAGCAGCAGGGCGTCGCCCGCCACACTCCCCTCTTCCGCCTGCACCTGCAGGCGCACGCCGCGCGCCGCCAGGGTGGCGGCCGCGTCCTGCGCCACGTGCGCCAGCAGCGGCCCCAGCGCGATGCGCTCGGGGTTATCCAGCCGTTGCTGCTTTTCCACGCGCACCAGGGCCAGCAGCTTGTCGATCAGCTGCCGCTGGCGCGCATTCTGTTCCAGGATACTGGCGAGGAACTGGCGCCGCTCGGCCGGCGGCATGTCTTCCTGCAGCAGCTCGGCCGATGCCTGGATGGCGGCGATCGGGCTTTTCAATTCATGCGCCAGGGTGTGCATCAGCTGCTCCACGTATTCCTTGCCTTCCAGGCGCGTGCGCATCGCCTCCAGCGCCCGCCCCAGGGTGCCGATCTCGTTGCTGCCCAGCGCCGGCAGCGCCACCTTGCGCCCTGCTTCCACGTCGCCGATGTAATGCATCAGCTTGCCCAGCGCATGGTGCAGCCACCAGGCGAACGCCAGACCGATCAGCAACGACAGCAGCAACAGGATGGCGCCGCGCTGCAATATCTTGCGCTGGCTGCGTTCGACAAAGGCTTGCACGCTGGCATTCGGCTTGGCCACCGTCAACACGCCGATCACGTCATTGCCGTCGCGGATCGGCGCGGCCACGTGCATCACGGTCGACATCTCGTCGTCGGGCCGGCTGCGCGTGCTGCGCGCGCCATACTTGCCCTGCAAGGTCAGATACACGTCATTCCAGCGCGAATAGTCGCGCCCCACGTCGCGGCCGCTGGAATCGAACAGCACGATGCCGTGCCGGTCCGTGATGGTGATGCGGTAGTCGAGCGTGCGCTTGCGCACGCCATTGATATTGACGTCCACGCCATGGCGCGCATAGTCCTGCATGCGCTCGGCCACGGGCGATTGCGCCAGCGTGCCCGCCCTCACGTCGGGCGCCACCAGGCTGGCCAGCAGTTGCGAGGTATCGACCAGCGTATCCTCCAGCGTCGAGCGCACACCCGGCTTGACCTGCTCCATGAAGACGTTCAGCAAGAACCACGCGGCCAGGCCGACGATCAGGAAGTAGCCGAGCAGGATGCGCAGGCCGATCTTCATGCGCCGGCCAGGCTGTAGCCGAGGCCACGGTGGGTGTGGATGGGGTCGGCCTGCGCGTCGATGGCGCGCAGCTTGGCACGCAGCGATTTGACGTGCGCGTCGACGGTGCGCTCGAGCGTGTCGGGCGCCGCGCTCCACACGCGCGCCATCAGCTGCGCGCGCGACAGCACGTGGCCCGGGTGTTCCAGCAAGGTTTTCAGCAGCAGGTATTCATAGCGGGTCAGGTCCAGCGGCTGGCCGTGAAACAGCACTTTCGCCTCCGGCGCGCGCAACTCGAAGCGCGCCGGCGCTGGCGCGGCGCCGGCGCCTGCACCTGCGCGGCGCAGGATGACGCGGATGCGCGCCACCAGTTCGCGCGGCGAGAACGGCTTGGTGACGTAATCATCGGCGCCGATTTCCAGGCCGACGATACGGTCGATCTCATCGCTGCGGGCCGTCAGGAAGATCACCGGCACCTCGGAAAACTGGCGCAGCCGGCGACACACTTCCAGCCCGCTCATGTCGGGCAAGCCGATATCGAGCACCACCAGTTGCGGTACGGTCTCACTGCGCAGCACGGCAAGCGCCTGCTCACCCAAGGTCACATGGCGCGGCGTAAAGCCGTCCGTGCGCAAGGCATAGGCGATGCTGTCGGCGATCGCCTGTTCATCTTCCACGATCAGGACAGTCTTGGACATGGCGGCGGCACACATTAATGGACAAGTCCGGAGTATCCCTGAAGCGGGCAAGCGGCGTCAATCGCGCGCCTTGCCGTGCGCGGGCAAAAAGCCGCCCGGCCTAAGGCTGGGCGACGTGGATGCTGGCCTTGATGTGCTTGAGGTGGGCCACGATGGTAAACGTCATCACCACCAGCAGCGACCATGAACTCCATTTGCTGACATGCACCACCGACCAGGCGCCAAGCTGGTTCGGATAACGCCACACGCCCCAGAAGGTGCTGATGTTTTCGGCCAGCCAAATAAAGAAGCCGACCAGCACGAAACCGAGCAGCAAGGGCATGCTGCGGTCGCGGTCGAGCGGACGGAACACCACGCTGGTGCGCGCGTACAAGCCCAGCGCGCAGGCGGCCAGATACCAGCGGTAGTCGCCGATGTAGTGATGGGTGAAGAAGTTGGCGTAGATGAGCAGCGCGATCAGCACCGCCATCCAGTACGGCGGATGGTGGCGGATCCGCATGTCGAGCAGGCGCCAGGTCTGGATGATGTAGCTGCCGACGGCCGCATACATGAAGCCGGAAAACAGGGGCACGCCGAACACCTTGCTGTAGGCGAAGTCGGGATAGCTCCATGACTGGATCGCCCCCGATACCTTGAACACTTCCAGCGCGAAGCCGACCGCATGAAACAGGCAGATGGCTTTCAACTCATCCCACGTTTCCAGGCCGCTCCATACCATTGCACCCTGGATCGCCAGCGCTACCAGCAGCAGCACGTCATAGCGCGGCAGGCCGAACAGGCCGGCGCGCGGCACCAGGAACACGGCAGCAAAAAACAGTCCCACGAACAGGCACGACCTCGCCTCCTTGATGCCGAAATACAGGAATTCGGTCAGGAAGCGCGGCCAGCCGCGCAAGCGCAGACGGGGAGTCGCATTTAACAGGTGGGTATCGAGGGCATTGAGCATGCGGCAACTTTATCGACCCGCTGCAGCACTGTAAAGCGGTTTTGCACGCGTACGCGGGTGTCGCCCGTGCCGGGCAGGCACCAATGGCAATGGGGCCGGGCGCACTCACGATTGTGAGCAGGCCCGGCCCCATCATCAGGCAGCGGGACACCCCGCCGGCCTGGAACAGCTGTCAATACCTGGTGCTACGGTATTGTCAGCCGCCCTTGAAACTCTTATTGCAGTTTGATTTCAACATCAACACCAGCTGGCAGGTCCAGCTTCATCAGCGCGTCAACGGTTTTGTCCGTTGGGTCAACGATGTCCATCAGGCGTTGGTGCGTACGGATCTCGAACTGATCGCGCGAAGTCTTGTTGACGTGCGGGGAACGCAGCACATCGAAACGCTGAATACGGGTAGGCAGTGGTACTGGGCCTTTGACGACAGCGCCGGTGCGCTTCGCGGTTTCAACGATTTCCAGAGCGGACTGGTCGATCAGTTTGTAATCGAAAGCCTTCAGGCGGATACGGATTTTTTGGTTTGGTGCCGACATGATATTTCCTTAAAAGAACGAACCGCGCGGTCTGCACGGCAATGAGGTCATACGGGAATTTCTGACGCAACAACCGTCAGGGTCGACATGATAGCACCAAAATGCTTGCCAACCCCGGCAGTTGAATAAAAAGAAGGGCGCCGGGCGACGACGCGTCTTCTTTATGCAGGCTTAAGAATTAAGCCAGGATTTTTGCAACAACACCAGCGCCGACGGTACGACCGCCTTCACGGATAGCGAAGCGCAGGCCTTCTTCCATCGCGATCGGGTTGATCAGCTTGACGGTGATCGACACGTTATCGCCTGGCATGACCATTTCTTTGTCTGCTGGCAACTCGATCGAACCAGTCACGTCCGTCGTGCGGAAGTAGAACTGTGGACGATAGTTGTTGAAGAATGGCGTATGACGGCCGCCTTCGTCTTTCGACAGAACATAGATCTCGCCGGTGAAGTGCGCATGCGGCTTGATCGAACCTGGCTTGGCCAGAACTTGACCACGTTGCACGTCTTCACGCTTGGTGCCGCGCAGCAGCAGACCAACGTTGTCGCCTGCTTGACCTTGGTCCAGCAGCTTGCGGAACATTTCCACGCCGGTGCAAGTCGTTTTGACGGTATCGATAATACCGACGATTTCGATCTCTTCGCCGACTTTGACAATGCCGCGCTCGATACGACCGGTCACCACGGTACCGCGACCCGAGATCGAGAACACGTCTTCCACTGGCATCAGGAAAGCACCGTCAACAGCGCGCTCTGGCGTTGGGATGTAGGAGTCGAGGGCATCGGCCAGACGCAACACTGCATCCACGCCCATTTCGCCTTCTTTGCCTTCCAGCGCCATACGTGCCGAACCTTTGATGATAGGCACGTCGTCGCCAGGGAACTCATACTTCGACAACAGCTCGCGCACTTCCATTTCAACCAGTTCCAGCAGCTCTGCGTCGTCGACCAGGTCGCACTTGTTCAGGAACACGATGATGTATGGAACGCCAACTTGGCGGGCCAGCAGGATGTGTTCGCGGGTCTGTGGCATTGGGCCGTCAGCTGCGGAGCATACCAGGATCGCGCCGTCCATCTGCGCGGCACCGGTAATCATGTTTTTGATGTAATCGGCGTGGCCTGGGCAGTCAACGTGCGCGTAGTGACGCGATGCCGTTTCGTACTCGACGTGGGCGGTGTTAATCGTGATACCGCGCGCTTTTTCTTCTGGTGCTGCATCGATCTGGTCGTATGCTTTAGCTTCGCCGCCGAATTTCTTCGACAGAACCGTTGCGATTGCAGCGGTCAGCGTGGTTTTACCGTGGTCGACGTGGCCGATGGTGCCGACGTTGACGTGCGGCTTGGTCCGTTCGAATTTACCTTTTGCCATTTTATTCTTCCTTAGAACAATGATTTAAATGTAGGGACCGGCATTCTCGTGAAAGCCGGCCCGGAACTTCTATTACTTAGCTTTCGAGCTTACGATCGCTTCAGTCACATGCTTAGGTGCTTCAGCATAGTGCTTGAATTCCATCGTGTAAGTCGCACGACCTTGGGTCGACGAACGCAACGATGTGGCGTAACCGAACATTTCCGACAGAGGCACTTCGGCCTTGATGATCTTGCCGCCACCACCAGCAATTTCATCCATGCCTTGCACCATACCGCGACGCGACGACAGATCGCCCATCACGGTACCGGCGTAGTCTTCCGGCGTTTCCACTTCCACGGCCATCATCGGCTCCAGGATGACTGGCGATGCTTTGCGGCAGCCATCTTTGAATGCCATCGAAGCGGCCATGCGGAATGCATTTTCGTTCGAGTCAACATCATGGTACGAACCGAAGAACAGCGTGACTTTCACGTCAACAACTGGATAACCAGCCATCACACCCGAAGTCAGCGTGTCGCGCACACCTTTTTCAACTGCAGGGATGTATTCGCGAGGAACGGTACCGCCCTTGATCGCGTCAACGAATTCGAAGCCCTTGCCCGGTTCTTGCGGTTCGATCTTCAGAACCACGTGACCGTATTGACCACGACCACCCGATTGCTTGACGAATTTGCCTTCCGACTCTTCGCACACTTTACGGATCGTTTCGCGGTAAGCCACTTGTGGCTTGCCGACGGTCGCTTCAACGTTGAATTCGCGCTTCATGCGGTCAACGATGATGTCCAGATGCAACTCGCCCATACCGGCGATGATGGTCTGGCCCGATTCTTCATCGGTACGCACGCGGAACGATGGATCTTCTGCGGCCAGACGGTTCAGCGCCAGGCCCATTTTTTCCTGGTCGGCCTTGGTTTTTGGCTCGACTGCCTGCGAAATCACCGGCTCAGGGAAGACCATGCGCTCCAGAACGACGCTTGCCTTTTCGTCGCAAAGCGTATCGCCAGTGGTGGTGTCTTTCAGACCCACGACGGCAGCGATGTCGCCAGCGCGCATTTCCTTGATTTCTTCGCGCTCATTGGCTTGCATCTGCACGATACGGCCAATACGCTCACGCTTCTGCTTCACGGAGTTCAGGACCGAATCGCCCGAATTCAACGTGCCCGAATAGCAGCGGATGAAGCACAGCTGACCGACGAACGGATCGGTTGCGATCTTGAACGCCAATGCCGAGAATTTCTCATTGTCGTCGGCTGCGCGCTCAACTGGCTGCTCGTCCTCGTCCAGACCTGGGACAGGTGGAATGTCGATTGGCGATGGCAGATACTCGATGACCGCGTCCAACATGGCTTGTACGCCCTTGTTTTTAAAGGCGGTACCGCACAGCATTGGAACGATTTCGCTGGCGATGGTACGCTGACGCAGAGCAGCCTTGATCTCGGCTTCCGTCAGGTCGCCTTCTTCCAGGTACTTGTTCATCAGTTCTTCGGACGCTTCAGCAGCGGCCTCAACCATGTTTTCGCGCCACTTGGCCGCTTCAGCAGCCAGATTCGCAGGAATGTCGCCGTATTCAAACTTCATGCCTTGCGAAGCGTCATCCCAGATAACCGCTTTCATCTTGACCAGATCGATAACACCGGTAAAGAGGTCTTCAGCGCCGATAGGCATCTGGATAGGCACTGGGTTGGCCTTCAGGCGCGAACGCATCTGATCGTAGACCTTGAAGAAGTTGGCGCCGGTACGGTCCATCTTGTTCACGAAGGCCAGACGTGGCACTTTGTACTTGTTAGCCTGGCGCCACACCGTTTCCGATTGTGGCTGCACGCCGCCGACTGCACAGTAAACCATGCAGGCGCCATCCAACACGCGCATCGAACGTTCCACTTCAATGGTGAAGTCAACGTGACCTGGGGTGTCGATGATGTTGATGTGATGCGGAGGGAAGTTGTTTGCCATGCCCTTCCAGAAGCACGTAACAGCAGCCGAGGTAATCGTGATGCCGCGCTCTTGCTCTTGCGCCATCCAGTCGGTGGTAGCGGCGCCATCATGGACTTCGCCCAGCTTGTGGTTCACGCCCGTGTAGAACAGAACGCGCTCGGTGGTGGTCGTCTTACCTGCATCGATGTGAGCGGAGATACCGATATTGCGGTAGCGCTCAATGGGGGTCTTGCGGGCCATAATTAATCCTAAATGAATGGACAAAACCGAGCAGCATTTTTTTGCAAAAATGAGCCCGGCCTCGAACAACAGATGCTTGACAGCCGCCTTGCGGTAGCTGGCTTTATATTAGAAGCGGAAATGCGAGAACGCTTTGTTCGCTTCAGCCATACGATGGACTTCGTCGCGTTTTTTCATCGCGCCGCCGCGGCTTTCAGCCGCTTCCATCAGCTCACCGCCGAGGCGTTGTGGCATCGATTTTTCGCTGCGCTTGTTAGCAGCTTCACGCAACCAACGCATGGACAGAGCCATACGACGGACTGGGCGAACTTCGACCGGCACCTGGTAGTTTGCACCACCGACGCGACGGGATTTCACCTCAACCAGCGGCTTGGCGTTGTTGATTGCGGTAGCAAAAACTTCGAGCGGATCTTTGCCCGATTTTGCTGCGATGTGCTCGAAAGCACCGTAGATGATGTTTTCTGCAACCGATTTCTTACCGGACAGCATCAGCACGTTTACAAATTTAGCGACATCAGTGTTGCCGAATTTTGGATCTGGCAAAATTTCGCGCTTGGGTACTTCACGACGACGTGGCATATCAATTCCTTTCAATCTTCAGTTGAGCGCGCGTTCTTCGCACACTCGCGGACGACCATCATAGTCTTCCACTTACTCGACCAGATGCGGTCGACTACATTCACTTAGCTAGTTGCCACTGAGCGAAACTTGGGTTTGCTGCGTACAACTTATTACTTCTTGCCTGCTTTAGCGCGCTTGGTACCGTACTTCGAACGCGATTGCTTACGGTCTTTAACGCCTTGGGTATCCAGAGCACCGCGAACCATGTGGTAACGCACACCCGGCAAATCCTTGACGCGGCCGCCGCGCAACAGCACAACACTATGCTCTTGCAGGTTATGGCCTTCACCGCCAATGTACGAAATGACTTCGAAACCATTGGTCAGGCGAACTTTAGCGACTTTACGCAGAGCCGAGTTAGGCTTCTTTGGAGTCGTGGTGTAAACACGTGTGCAAACGCCACGTTTTTGCGGGCTGTTTTCCAGCGCCGGCGATTTGCTCTTCACGGTCAAAGCGACGCGTGGATTGCGAATCAATTGATTGATGGTTGGCATCGTTATAAATCCAACAAAAAACTACGATTAATAACCCGGGCAAGATGCCCGGCGACTAAAACCTCGTCCCGCTTCCATCTACTGCGCACCGGAGGCGCCCGCAGCCACTCGATAAGGAGCGGCCATGAAATGCCAAGTAATGCGTAAACGATGAGCAGAATAAAATCGAGAACTCGCTAGTTTAGACCTTGTGTTACAGGGGGTCAATCAGTTTACCGCTTTTTGCTATAAAAAAAGGCAAAAAAGAGGCGGTTTTGTGGCATTTTGACTAATCTTTGGCTGCGGCGCGCAGACGCCGGCACCTCGCGGTGCTTGATGATTTGGCACTCTTTCTCTGCAACCAAGCATCTGGCACGCGCATTCTTGTACGACCGCAAGACAACAAAAGGATTGATAATAGCGGACATTTTTCGCTGCCCTCCCGCCCACCCTTATGCGCTTCTTGCTTCGCCCTGCCACTCTGTTCCTGCTCCTGACGTATGCTTTGCTGACGGCCGTGCCCTTCGTCCCCGCGCTGCTGGGGCGTGCGCCCGAGCATCCCTGGCAGATGCTCAGCTTCGAGCTGCTGGCCTGGCTGGCCGTCTGGAGCGTGTTCAAGCGCCCAGCGTACTTCCACTGGCTGCTGGTGCCCGCCTTCCTGGCCCTGCCGACGGAAATCTACCTGTTCATCTTCTATGGCCAGGGTATTTCCACGCACCACCTGGGCATCATCTTCGAAACCAGCCCCAAGGAAGCGATGGAATTCCTCGGGCAAAAAGTGTGGCTGATGGGCGCCGTCATGCTGGGCGTGATCGCCTGGTGCGCGCTGGGCTGGTTTGCCGCCACGCGCACGCGCGAGCTGGACTGGCGCGGCAAGACGCGCCCGGCCGCCTTCGTGCTGCTGCTCCTGCTGGGCGGCTTCTGGTGGTATGGCCACGAATTCGGTTACGAGGCCAAGGTGCTGCATGGCACGTCGGCCAAGGCCAGCCATCCGGCGGCCAGCGGCAAGGCGGGCGCCTCCGGCTTCGGCGACGCCAGCTCGGCCGACGACGAGACGGCCGAGGAAGACGAGGAAAGCAGCAAGCCGGAGAACGCCAGCATCGCCGGCGCCGACGAGACGGGCCTGGGCTGGCCCAGCCTGCCCCACTGGGCGCGCCTGCCGTACGCGTTCGACACCGTCAGCAATTCCTGGCCCTTCGGCCTGGCCGCGCGCGGCTTCGATTTCTACAAGGAGCGCAAGTACCTGGCCGAATTGGGACAGAAAAGCAGCAGCTTCCGTTTCGGCGCGCACCAGCAACAGCCCGATGCCCATCCGGAAGTGGTGGTGATGGTGATCGGCGAATCGTCGCGCTACGACCGCTGGAGCCTGAACGGCTACGAACGCGACACCAATCCCCTGCTGAAACAGGAAAGCAACCTGGTGCCGCTGGCCGACGTCATCACGGCCGTTTCCGCCACGCGCCTGTCCGTGCCCGTCATCATCTCGCGCAAGCCGGCCACGCAAAGCCTCAAGGATGGCTTCTCGGAAAAATCCTTCCTCACCGCCTACAAGGAAGCAGGCTTCAAGACGTACTGGCTGTCGAACCAGATTTCCTTCGGCCAGTTCGACACGCCCGTGTCCGTGTTTGCCAAGGAAGCGGACGTGGTGCAATTTTTGAACCTGGGTGGCTTTACCAACAATTCGAACTTCGACCAGATCCTGTTCGACCCGTTCAGGAATGCGCTGGCCGACCCGGCGCCGAAAAAACTCATCGTGCTGCACACGCTGGGCAGCCACTGGAACTACAGCCAGCGCTACCCCAAGCAATTCGACAAGTGGCAACCGTCGCTGTTCGGCGTCGACAAGCCCGTCTACACGGACACGGCCATCAAGCCGCAGCTCAATAACAGCTACGACAGCTCCATCCTGTACACGGACTGGTTCCTGTCGAACGTGATCGGCATGCTGAAGGACGATGGCCAGCGCACCGCCCTGCGCAGCTCGCTCGTCTACGTGGCCGATCATGGCCAGACCCTGTACGACGGCACCTGCCGCCTGGCCTTCCATGGCCACAACACGCAATTCGAATTCCACGTGCCCGCCTTCGTCTGGTATTCGCCGCAATTCCAGCAGCACTATCCGGACAAGGTGACGCAGCTGCAGCGCCATCAGAAGGCGCGCCTGTCGACGGAAAACATGTTCCACACGCTGCTCGACCTGGGCGACATCCGCTTCGCCGGCGAACAGCCCGAGTGGAGCATCGCCAGCCCCCGCTTCAAGCAGCACAAGCGCTACGTCGACAGCTATGGCTGGACCAACTACGACAACGCCATCATCCGTGGCGATTGCCGCGAAGTGATCGACAAGAGCACGCCGGAAAAGCAGGACAAGTAAGGGCGGCCATCAGGCCCGTTCGAGGACGCCGCCGCAATCGGCCGGTTGCGCCATGTGCGTGCTGAGCCAGTCAAAGACGCGCCCCGCCTTGTCCGCGATGCCGGCGTCAAAACCGCGCTGCGCCAGCAGGGCGATGCCATTGGTGGCTTGCAGCACGCCGGGCGCCAGCTGCAGCGCGCCGGCGTCATCGCGGCGCACGCACCACGGCGCCAGGCAGTCTTCCAGCAGCGGCCCCAGCACCAGGTTGTGCGACGAGACGATCACCAGGTGGCGCGCGGCCAGGGAATGCAGCACGGCGGCCGCGGCCGCCACCGATTCGAGGTGGTTGGTGCCGCGGAAAATTTCGTCGATCAGGAACAAGGCCGGCGCGCCCGCTTCGGCCAGCGCCAGCAATTCGCGCGCGCGCCGCAGCTCGGCGATATAGAGACTTTCGCCGCCATCGAGCGAGTCTTCATTCTGCATGCTCGAATACAGCGGCAGCATGGGCACCTGGGCCGCCTGCGCATAGCAAAAGCCGAAGGCGCGCGCACTGATCAGATTGAGACCCACGCCACGCAGCAGGGTACTCTTGCCGATGGCATTCTGGCCCGAGATGAAGGCGCCGCGGCCAGCGAGCTGCAGCGACAGCGGCACGGCGCCGTCCAGCAGCGGATGCACCATGGCATCGAGCGACAACTGCCGCGCATCGGCTTCCTGCGCCCAGCAAAACTGCGCGCGAGCGCGCAGGTGGCGCGCCAGGGCCAGGTCCGCCTCCAGGTCGGCCAGCAGCAGGAAACTCTGGCGCAAGAAGGCGCGTTCGCGCCGCACCACGCGCAGGCTGTGAAAGTAGCGCCGGATATTGCCCAGCATGAGCCAGTCGTCATATTCGCTCAGCAGGGGAATCATCTTGATCCAGCGTACTGGCGTGATCTGGCGGTTGATCACGCCGGCAGCCCGCCCACCTTCTCGCAGGTCCGCCGTGAACGCCGTATCGAGCGCGCCCAGGCGGCCATGCACCAGCAGTATCTGCTGCAAGGTAAAGACGCTGCGCTCCCACGGTTTGCAGCGGTCGTAAAAACGCATCTGCAAGGCCATCAGCAAGAGCCAGACGGGCACCGCGAAGGCCCATGCCAGCGGCGCAAACAGCCACGCGGCCAGCAGCGACGCCAGCAGCGCCAGGGTCGGCAGCAGCAGCCAGCGGCTCCACCACGGTGGTGCTGGCGGCGCTGCGCCGCACAGCAGCGCCGCCACTTCCATGTCTGCCGTGCGCAGCGGCTGCATGGCTTGCTCGAGCACCGCCTGCTGTGCCGGCGAAGCCAGCAAGGCCGCGATGCGCGCCCGCGAGGCGGCGCCCGCCATGCCGCTGGCCAGGCGCTGGTGCAATCGCTGCTGGCCAAGAATGCTGGTCTGCGTGGCCAGTTGCGCATGGTAGGCGTCGAGCAGCATTTCATCCCACGTCTGGCTATCGAGCTGGGGCAAGCCACCCTCGATCCGCTGCAGCATGGCGATGTCGCTGGCGGAAAATGGATAATCGAGTTCCGCCGGCTCGGGCAGGCTGGCAAACTGGCGCAGCCAGTGTTTCAAACTGGCAAACGGGGAAGGCTTGGGCGACGAGACAGGCATCATGCTCCAGGAAGGGGGCCAGCATGGCGCCGCGCGCCATCACTGCATGGGCCGCAGATCAGGTCGATTGCCAGAATATCAAGATCCATGCGCACACGCCGCGACACTGCCGCGCACGCGGACACCGCCGGGACAGCGCGGACACGGCGGACAGCCGGACACCAAGAAAAATGTCCATTCAAATCAACGACTTGATCACTGGCACGAATCCTGCATTGGAAAAGGCATCCTTCACGAGACCTGACCATGATCCGCGATACCTCCTCCCAAGATGCCGTGCTGTCCGCCCCACCCGGCCAGCGCCACAAGCGACGCGCCCTGCTGCTGGCCGGCACCGTCATCGTCATCGGCGCGGCCATCGCTGCCGTTGCCGGCTGGCGCAACAGCGAGCACTCCGTCAACAGCAGCCGCCTGCGCATCGCCGACGTCACGCGCGGCACCCTGATTCGCGACGCCGCCGTGAACGGCCGCGTGGTGGCCGCCATCAGTCCCACCCTGTACTCGACCACGGTAGCGACCGTGACATTGAAGGCCAAGGCCGGCGACACGGTGAACAAGGGCGACATCCTGGCCGTGCTGGAATCGCCTGACCTGTCCGACGCATTGAAGCGCGAACAATCGAGCGTGCAGCAACTGGAAGCCGAGGTGGCGCGCCAGCAGATCCTGGCAAAGAAACAGAAGCTGCTGGCGCGCCGCGAAGCCGATACGGCGGAAATCGAACGCCTGTCCGCGCAGCGTACGCTGGAACGCTATGAAAGCGTGGCGCAGGTGGGCATCATCGCCAAGATCGATTACCAGAAGGCCAAGGATGCCTTGAATTCTGCCGACATCCGCAGCAAGCACGCTTCGCAGGCGGCGGGCCTGGAAAGCGAAGACGTGACCCTGGCCTTGAAAACCAAGGCGAATGAGCTGGAACGCCAGCGCCTGAGCCGCGACAATGCCCAGCGCCGGGTCGACGAGCTGACCGTGCGGGCCCCCGTGAATGGCTTCATCGGCACCCTGTCGGTGGCCAACCGCAGCGTGGTGCAAGCCAATACCGCCCTGATGACCCTGGTCGACCTGTCGCAGCTGGAAGTGGAGCTGGAAGTGCCGGAAACGTATGTCGCCGATATCGGCCTGGGCATGCGCGCCGAGATCGAAACGGGTGCCATCAAGGCGACCGGCAAACTCTCGGCGCTGTCGCCCGAAGTGGTCAAAAACCAGGTGCTGGCGCGCGTGCGTTTCGACGGCGCGCAACCGGCCGGCCTGCGCCAGAACCAGCGCGTCACGGCGCGCCTGCTGATCGATGAAAAACCAAATGTGCTGATGCTGGCGCGCGGCTCCTTCGTCGAAGCCGAAGGCGGCCGTTTCGCCTACGTCGTGCGCGACGGCGTGGCGATCCGCACGCCGATCAAGCTGGGTGCCACCAGCGTGTCGGCCGTGGAAATCCTCGACGGCCTGAAGCTGGGCGACAAGGTGGTCGTCGCCGGCACGGAAGCGTTCGAGAACGCGGCCCGCGTTTCCCTCAATTAGTCAGCTGCACCCACTCCATTCCATCAAGAGGTCCACCATGCTGCGCATGCAAAATCTGAACAAAGTCTATCGCACCCACATGATCGAAACCCACGCGCTGCGCGGCTTCGACATCCATGTGCAACAAGGTGAATTCGTCACCGTCACGGGACCGTCCGGCTCGGGCAAGACGAGCTTTCTGAACATCGCTGGCCTGCTGGAAGAATTCACCGACGGCGAATACATCCTCGACGGCGTCAATGTCCGGGGCATGGACGACAATGCCCGCTCGCGCCTGCGCAATGAAAAACTCGGCTTCATCTTCCAGGGTTTTAATCTGATCCCCGACCTGTCGCTGTTCGACAATGTCGACGTGCCGCTGCGCTACCGGGGCTTCAACCGCGCCGAGCGCAAGGAGCGCATCGAGGACGCGCTGGCCAAGGTGGGACTGGCCTCGCGCATGAAACACTATCCGGCCGAACTGTCGGGCGGCCAGCAGCAGCGCGTGGCGATCGCGCGCGCGCTGGCCGGCTCGCCCAAGCTGCTGCTGGCCGATGAGCCGACAGGGAACCTGGACACGCAAATGGCGCGCGGTGTGATGGAACTGCTGGAAGACATCAACGCGCAAGGCACCACCATCCTGATGGTCACGCACGATCCGGAACTGGCGCTGCGCAGCCAGCGCAATGTGCACATCATCGACGGCCAGGTGTCGGACCTGGTGCACAAGGGGCCATCGCTGGCCAGCAGCCAGGCCAAGGCCGGCAGCAACGCCGCCACTGTCTGAGGATCGCCCATGTTCCAGTACTACTTTCTGCTCGGCCTGCGCAGCCTGCGCCGCAACCCTGCCCTGACGGCACTGATGGTGATGACACTGGCCATCGGCGTGGCCGCCAGCATCTCTACCCTGACCATCCTGCATGTCATGTCGGGCAATCCCCTGCCGCACAAGAATGGCCGCATGTTCGTGCCGCTGGTCGACAATGGCTCTCTCTCCGGCTATACGCCGGGAAATACATCGGGCGACAAACAGCTCAGCTACCGCGACGCGGTCAATTTCCAGAACAGCAAACTGGGCGAGCGGCGCAGCGTCATGTTCGGCGTGGGCGGTGCCATCGAGCCGCAGCGCAAGGACATCGGCGCCTTCACGTCGCAAGGCCTGGCCGCCTACCGCGATTTCTTTCCCATGTTCGAAACGCCCTTCCTGCATGGCCAGCCATGGAGCGAGGCCGACGATGCCGCCGGTGCCGACGTCATCGTCCTGTCGCGCAAGCTGGCAGAAAAGCTGTACGGCGACAGCAATCCTGTGGGCCAGCGCATGACGCTCATGGGCTTCCAATACCAGATCACGGGCGTGCTCGATACATGGGAACCCGTGCCGCGCATCCATCGCATCATCGGCAGCGGCGCCTTTGGCAGCGAGGACAGCTACTTCATCCCGTTTACCAGCGCAATCCGCCACCAGACCAGCCATAACGGCAGCATGAACTGCAGCGGCAACCGGGAGCCGGGCTACCAGGGCACGCTCGATTCGGAATGCACGTGGATGCAGTTCTGGTTCGAGATGGCCAACGACGGCCAGCGCGGCGAACTGCAAAACTACCTCGACAGCTATGCGCAGGAGCAGCGCAAGCTGGGCCGTCTGAAACGCGCTGCGCCCAACCGCTTGTTCAGCATCGATGAATGGCTGGTGCACCTGCGCGTGGTGGGCAATGACAACAAGCTGTCGGCCTGGCTGGCCTTCGGTTTTCTGGCCCTGTGCCTGGTCAACACCATCGGCCTGCTACTGGCCAAGTTCTCGGTACGCGCCGCCGAGGTGGGCATCCGCCGCGCACTGGGTGCCTCGCGCAGCGATATCTTCCGCCAGTTCCTCGTCGAGACCACCGTCATCGGTCTGGCCGGCGGCATTTTGGGACTGTTGCTGTCCTTCGGTGCGCTGGCACTGATCGGCATGCAGTCGAAGCAGCTGACCGTCGCCGCGCACATGGACTGGGTGATGCTGGCCATGACCTTCGTCATCTCGGTGGCCGCAGCGATCCTGGCGGGCCTGCTGCCGACCTGGCGCGCCTGCCAGGTGACGCCGGCCATCCAGCTCAAATCCCAATGACAGAATCGACCGCACACGAATAGGATCACCATGGAAATCCGACCCATCCTGTCTGCGCTGATGCGCAGCAAAACCGGCGCCATCCTGGTCGCCGTGCAAGTAGCCCTGAGCCTGGCCATCCTGGCCAATGCCCTGCATATCGTCAACGTGCGCCAGGAAGTGGCGGCGCGACCCAGCGGCGTGGCGGCGGAAGGCGACGTCTTCCACCTGCTGGCGCGCAACCTGCGCCCGCTGGGTCACAACGAAGAACTCGCGCTGCAAAAGCGCCTGGCCGCGGCCGCGCGCGCCGTGCCGGGCGTCGTCTCGGTAGCGCAGGTGAGCCAGGTGCCGTTGTCGCGCAATGGCAGCAACAGCGGCTTCGCCGCCAGCCGCAAACAGGAAAATAGTTCCGCCGTTGCCGCCGTGTATATCACGCCCGATTCCCTGATCAAGACCTGGGGGCTGAAGCTGCTGGAAGGACGCGACTTCACGCCAGCCGAGATCGTCGAAATCGACCAGAACGTGACGGAAGAATTCCCCCCGCAAGTCATCGTCACGCGGGCGATGGCCGAGAAAATCCACCCTGGTGGCGGCAGTGCGCTGGGCATGCCGCTCTTCCTGGGTACCGGCGAAGGAGCGCAGCAATTACAAGTCGTCGGCGTCGTCGAGCGGCTGCAGAGCCAGGGTGCGGAAGTGGGTGACAAGGGAGAGTATTCGGTGCTGTTTCCCGTACGCCTGACGGGCGACGGCGATACCCTGCTGACCATCCGTGCCGAAGCGGGTCAGCGCGACCGCGTGATGAAAGAAGCCGAGCAGGCCATCCGCGCAGCCACGCCGGACAAGCTGATCCTGCGCCTGCGCACGCTCGATGAAGACCGCGACACGCGCTACCGTGCCGACCGCGCGATGTCGTGGATGCTGATCACCGTCTCGGCCCTGCTGCTGCTGGTGACCGCCAGCGGCATCGTCGGCATTGCCAGCCTGTGGGTGACGCAGCGCAGGAAGCAGATCGGCGTGCGGCGTGCGCTCGGTGCCCGCCGCGTCGACATCCTGCGCTATTTTTTGACGGAGAATTTCATGATTACCAGCGTCGGCGTGGCGGCCGGCGTGGTGCTGGCCCTGGGCTTGAACCAGCTGCTGGTAAGCCAGCTGGAAATGGCGCGCCTGCCCCTGCCCTACCTGCTTGGTGGCGCGGCCGTCTTCTGGCTACTGGGCCTGGGCGCCGTGTACGGCCCGGCCTGGCGCGCGGCCAGCATTTCGCCGGCCACTGCCACCCGCAGTACCTGAGTCGGCACCTGAGTGATATGCTGCGCGCATGCCTACCGTACTGATTATTGACGACAATGCCGCCGTGGCGATCGCGCTCGACGTGCTGTTCTCCCTGCACGAGATCGACGCCGTGCGCGCCGCCTCGCCCGAGGAAGGCCTGCAACTGCTGGAACGGCACGCCATCGACCTGGTGGTGCAGGACATGAACTTCACGGCCGACACCACCTCGGGCGAGGAAGGCAGCGCGCTGTTCCACGCCATCCGCGCGCGCTACCCGGACCTGCCCGTGATCCTGCTGACGGCATGGACCCAGCTCGACGCGGCCGTCGACCTGATCAAGTCCGGCGCGGCCGACTACCTGGCCAAGCCATGGGATGACCGGCGCCTGATCGCTTCCGTGCAGAACCTGCTGGAACTGGGGCAGGCCAACCGCGCGCTGCGCCAGCGCGTGGTGGCCGAGCGGCGCCAGCGCCACGCCCTGGAACACGACTTCGACTTGCGCGGCATGGTGTGGCAAGACCCGGCCACCGAAAGAGTCGTGCACCTGGCGTGCCAGGTGGCGCGTGCCGACGTGCCCGTGCTCATTTCGGGGCCGAACGGCAGCGGCAAGGAACGCATCGCCGCCATCGTGCAAGCCAATTCGCAGGTCGCCAGCGGTCCCTTCGTGGTGCTCAATTGCGGCGCCGTGCCGGTCGAGCTGATCGAGGCGGAACTGTTCGGCGCCGAGGCGGGCGCCTATACCGGCATCACGCGCGCGCGCGACGGCAAGTTCGACGCGGCCGACGGCGGCACGCTGTTCCTCGACGAAATCGGCAACCTGCCGCTGGCCGGACAAATGAAACTGCTGCGCGTACTGGAAACGGGACGCTTCGAGCGCCTCGGCTCAAACCGCGAGCGGCAAGTGAAGGTGCGCGTCATCAGCGCCAGCAACGCCGACCTGCCGGCGATGATCAAGGCCGGCACGTTTCGCGAAGACCTGTTCTACCGCTTGAACGTGATCGAACTGCGCCTGCCGCCGCTGGCGCAGCGCCCGCTGGACATCCTGGTACTGGCGCGGCATTTCCTGGGCAGCGAAAAAACCCTGGACGCGCAGGCGCAGGCGACCCTGCTGGCGCACGGCTGGCCGGGCAATGTGCGCGAACTGAAAAACGTGATGCAGCGCGCCAGCCTGCTGACGCCCGGCCCGGTGATCGGTGCGCAGGAAACGGGCTTGCCGCTGGCGGATGTCGCGTCACCGCGCGCGCCGCAGGATGGCGCCGCGACGGAGCCGGACCGCGACAGCGTCGCCGCGGCGCTCACGCGCGCACACGGCGTGGTGGCGCAGGCGGCGCAGGAACTGGGGCTGTCGCGCCAGGCACTGTACCGGCGCATGGAACGCCTGGGCATCGCGCGCGGCTGATGGCATTGCGTCCCATGCGCCTCTCCCTGCTCACGCGCTGGACGGCGCTGATCGTCACCTTGCTGGTGCTGGGCATCGTCATCGCCCTGCTGCTCGCGCATTTCTTGCCAGGCCAGCCGCTGCTGGTGCTGGCCGCTACCCTGCTATGCGTGCTGCCGGTGGCCGTCATTACCATCCGCGCGCAGCTGCAATCGATGCTGTCGCTGTTTCGCGCCTTGAGCGGCACGGTCGCCAGCTACCAGGATGGCGACTTCGGCTTCAGCTTGCGCTGGCAGCAGAACGATGAACTGGCCGACCTGGTGGCGGCCCACAATGCGCTCGGCGACGTGCTGCGCAAGCAGCGCCTGGACCTGGTGCAGCGCGAACTGCTGCTCGACACCATGGTGCAAAACACGCCGGTGGCCATGCTGCTGGTGGCCGAGGGCAGCGCCATCGTCTACGCCAACCTGGCCGCGCGCCAGCTGCTGCACCACGGCCGCCGGCTCGAAGGGCATCACCTGGCCGACATCGTGCGCGAGGCGGCGCCAGCCCTGGCCGAGGCGCTCGCGCGCCGCAACGACGGCTTGTTTACCAGCGGCGAAGGGGAACAGGAAGAGGTGTATCACCTGGCGCGGCGCAGCTTCAGCCTGAACGGGCGCAAGCATGAACTGCTGCTGCTGCGCCAGCTGACCCTGGAACTGCGGCGCCAGGAAGTGCAGACCTGGAAAAAAGTGATCCGCGTCATCAGCCATGAGCTCAACAACTCACTGGCGCCACTGGCCTCGCTGGCTCATTCCGGCGCCGAGCTGGTACGCCGCGGCCAGACCGAACGCCTGCCGCAGATCCTCGCCACCATCGAAGAGCGCACGCGCCACCTGGAAACCTTCATCCTCGGCTATGCGCGCTTTGCCAAGCTGCCCGCGCCGCGCCTGGCGCCATGCGAGTGGCAACCCTTCCTCGACAGCCTGGCTTCGCAAGCGGCCTTCACGCTCGACGGCCCGCCGCCGGCGCAGGCAGCCGTGTTCGATGCGGCGCAAATGCAGCAGGCGCTGCTGAACCTGCTCAAGAATGCGCTGGAGTCCGGCTCCAAGCTCCAGCATATCGGCCTGCACGTCAGCCAGGCGCATGGGCAGCTGCGCATCGAAGTGCGCGACCGGGGGCCGGGCATGAATGGCGCCGTGCTGGAAAACGCGCTGGTGCCGTTTTACTCCACCAAACGCAGCGGTACGGGACTGGGCCTGGCCCTGGCGCGCGAGATCGCCGAAGCGCATGGCGGACGCATCACCCTGGCCAACCGCGAAGGCGGCGGACTGGCGGTGACATTGATTCTTCCCTTCTGAACCTGGTTCCGGTTGCCGAGCCGGAAACGTATGCCATGCTGCTGGCCGGCCGAGGGCTATTGGGCTTCCTGGCACGGCGCCGCAAGCGATCTTGCGCTCCCCACCCACAAGGCGCTGCGGCGGTTTTTTTCACGTGGCTGCTACACTGACGCCATGACGACCAACTTTACCTCCACCAGCCATACCGCCTTCAGCCACCCGGGCCACCCGCCGGCCACCACCACCGAACACCGCGGCATCCGCTACCTGCACCTGGGGACCAAGTGGGTGCAGGGCGCCATGCGCCTGGACAAACCCGATGCCATCGAGCTCGAATACGTGCAGATGATGATGATGTGGATGCTGTTCAAGACGCAGCCCAAACGCATCGTGCAGCTGGGACTGGGCAGCGCCGCGCTGACCAAATTCAGCTACCGCCGCTTCCCCGACGCCACGGTCACGGCCATCGAACTCAATCCGAACGTGATCGCCATCTGCGGCGCCCAGTTTTCGCTGCCGCCGAACGATGCGCGCCTCGACGTGCGTGAAATGAATGCGCTCGACTTCGTGCTCGACCCCGTCAACCATGGCACGGTCGATGCGCTGCAAGTGGACCTGTACGACGAAGACGCGCGCGGCCCCGTGCTCGACACGCCCGAGTTCTACCAGGCCTGCTTCGACTGCCTGGCAGACGACGGCATCATGTGCACGAATGTCTTCGGCGACTTTCCCAACTACGACAAGAACTTGCAGGCGATGGAACTGGTCTTCGATGCCGTCGTCTGGGTGCCGGAAACGGAAGATGAAAACATCGTCGTGCTGGCCTTCAAAAAATCGCCATCGCTCGACTTCAGCGATTTATACGAACGCGCCGCCACCATCAAGAAGCAATTCAACCTGCCCGCCAAGAACTGGGTCAACGGCTTGAAGCAGTGGATGCAGGACCAGCAGTAAGGCCGTAGCGCCGCATCACGCCGGCAGCAGCGCGCCCAGGCGGCGCGCCAGGCCGTCCATGTTTTCGGCCGGCACCTGCGCATAACCGAGCAGGAAACCGTTCCAGGCGGCGCCCTCGCCCGTGCCGTGCGCAGACAACGCCAGCGCCACGATGCCGTCCTGCGCGGCGCGGCGGCTCAACGCCAGGTCATCCCACCGGACGTCTTGAAAACGCAGCGCCAGATGCATGCCGGCCGTGCCGCCATGGATGACCGCGCCCGCACACGCATGGCGCTGCAATGCCTCGCTCAAGGCGTCGCGGCGCTGGCAATACAGACGGCGCATGCGACGCACGTGGCGCGCAAACAGGCCGCTGCGCAGGAACTCGGCCAGCGCCAGCTGTTCGGCCACGCGCCCCCGTGTGGCGCCCTGCGCCTGCATCTGCGCGAAGGCCCCTGCCAGCCCTGCCGGCACGACAATAAAGGCCAGCCGCAAGGCCGGAAACATGGTCTTGCTGAAGGTACCCAGATACACGACGGGCGCGTCGGCCACCAGTCCCTGCATGGCCGCCAGGGGCGGGCCGCCATGGCGAAATTCGCTGTCGTAATCATCTTCGATGATCAGGGCGCCGGCGGCGCGGGCACGTTCGAGCAGCGCCATGCGGCGCGCGGGACTGAGCACGCTGCCGGTCGGATACTGGTGCGACGGCGTGGTGTAGATCAGGCGCGGCGGCGCCGCGTTCCAGTCGTCGTCCGTCGGCGCGATGCCATCCATATCGACGGCAATGCCCGTCACCTGCAGCCCGGCGCCACGCCCCGCCGCCAGCGCGCCGCCATAGCCGGGGTGCTCGATCCACAAGGTGTCGCCCTGGTCGGCAAAGGCGCGCAGGCACACATCGAGGCTGCTCTGCGTGCCGTCCGTGATGAACACCTGGCCGGCATCGCAGACGACGCCGCGCGCGGCGCGCAAATGGTCGGCGATGGCCATGCGCAGCTGCGGCTCGCCGGCAGGGTCGCCGTAATTGAGCTGGCGCGGCGTCAGCGCGCGCCACGCGCGGTCCAGCATGCGCCGCCACTGCGCCAGCGGGAATTCGTCCAGCGCCGGTACGCCAGGTGCGAACGCCCCCATCGCGTCGGCGGGAAACACCACCGTCGCATTCCTGTCCTGTCCCGCCACGCCGCGCAAATGTTGTGCGCGGCGCGACAAGCCATCCTTGCCGCCGGCCGGCGGCGCCACCACCGGCTGGCCGACGTTGCCGGCGACCACGGTGCCGCGCCGGTCCGGCAAGACAAACCCTTCGCTGGCCAGCTGCTCGTAGGCGTACAGCACGGTATTGCGCGCCAGCCCCAGTTCGGCCGCCAGCACGCGCGTGGCGGCCAGCCGCGTGCCCGGCGCCAGCTGGCCGCCGCGGATCGCCGCGCGCAGGCATTCATGCAGCAGGCGCTGGCGCGGCCAGCCCCGCTCGCGGTGCGTGCGTTCGAAAGCGTTCAGCAGCAATGCATAATCCATGCGACTCCCCTTATGGCTCCAAATTATTTCTCACTTCTGGATCTTTTTTCAGGGCCAGATGCCGATTATAGTGCGGCCTGCTTCTTCAACCAACCGGATTTTCGCCATGACCGCTGTCGCCCTGCCTCCCACTCCCCGTACCCGCGTGCGCCGCGTCGCCGAACTGGCCAGCTACGAGCAAGCCACCCTGTACGCCATCGTCGACGCCGCCTACCTGTGCCATATCGCCTTCCGCGACGAGCACGGAAGCCATTGCATCCCGACCGCCTGCTGGCGCATCGACGGCCACCTGTACATCCATGGCTCGAACGGCAGCCGCATGCTCAAGCAGCTCGTCAACGACACCGACGTGTGCGTGACCATCACCCATCTCGACGGCCTGGTGCTGGCACGCTCGGCCTTCAATCACACCATGAACTACCGCTCGGCGATGGTGTACGGACGGTTTGAAAAAGTGAGCGACATCGGCCAGCAGCATGCGGCCATGGATGCGCTGATGGAAAAGCTGGCGCCGGGACGCCTGGCGCACGTGCGCGGCGGCAGCGCCAAGGAATACGCGGCCACCACCGTGCTGCGCATCGCGCTCGACGAATGCGCCGTCAAGCAGCGCAAGGGTGGCCCGCTCGACGACGCGGGCGACATGGCACACGTCGTCTGGACGGGCGAACTGCCTTTTACGCACGGTCGTGGCGCGGCCATCGCCGATGCCCTCAACACCAGTGCGCTGCCCGCGTATGCCGCCGCATGGAGTACGGAATCCGCTTGACCGGCCAGCGTGCTTGCCCGATGATCGGCGTTGATGGCGATCGCCACCAATCGACCCACTCATGAATGGAGCAGATGATGATGAAGCGAGTATCCCTGGCCGCGGCCCTGACGGTCATGCTGGCCTGCGGCGGCAGCGGCGCAGCGCTGGCTGCCGACAGCAGCGACGCGGCCCTGAAGGCGGCCATTGCCGGCAGTGCGCGCACGCCGGCCAACGCGCTGCGCGACAGCGCCCGCCACCCGTATGAAACGCTGACGTTCTTCGGCATCAAGCCGGGCATGACGGTGGTGGAACTGGCGCCCGGCGGCGGCTGGTACACGGAAATCCTGGCGCCCTACCTGCGCGACAACGGCAAACTGATCGCCGCCGGCAACGATCCGCAGTCAAGCAGCGAAGGCGCACGCCGTGGCGCGGCGCGCTTCCAGCAAAAACTCGACGCCAATCCTGCCGCTTTCGGCAAGGTGGAACTGGGCGCCTTCGCACCGCCCACCACCTATCGCATCGCGCCCAAGGGCACGGCCGACATGGTGCTCACCTTCCGCAATATCCACAACTGGATACCCATCGGCGAAGCAGGCATGCAGACCTTGTTCAAGGAAGTGTATGACAGCCTGAAACCGGGCGGCGTGTTCGGCGTCGTCGAGCACCGCCTGCCGGCCAGCAAGGCGCAAGATGCCACGGCCAGCAGCGGCTACATGCACGAAGCGTATGTGATCAAGCTGGCCGAAGGCGCAGGTTTCAGGCTGGCGGCCAAGTCGGAGATCAACGCCAATCCGAAAGACCATGCCGACCACCAGGGCGGCGTCTGGGCGTTGCCGCCGACCTACGCCAACAAGGATGTCGAGCGGGCCAAATACACGGCCATCGGCGAGAGCGACCGCATGACCTTGAAGTTCGTCAAACCATAATGTGCAGAAGGCCACCTCACGGTGGCCTTCTGATTCCTGCTTTACTTCTTGCCTTCCTTCGGCTTTACCGGCACCAGGCTCAGGTCCTGGAAGTCGTAACTGAAATCCGTCTCGGCCGACACGGGCGCCATTTTGACCCTGTCGATGCTGCCATCGGGATTGAGCGAGAACGTCACGTAGGCGTCGGCGTTGAAATTGCGCTCCTTCCAGCGCACGATGAAGGTATCGTGCTGCCAGTGTTCCAGCTCACCCGTCAGGTCCGGCGTGCGCGTGAAGCTGAGGATGTGTTTTTTGCCTTCCGGCTTGATGACGACCTTGCCATACCAGGCGTCCTCATACTCGCCGTCATACGCGGCCAGCGGCAGCGATGGCTGCGATTTGGCCGCGCGCGCGCTCGACGCCTTGCCCTGCTTTTTCACTTCCTCGGCATGCTGGTCCTGCTCCACCTTGGCCACCAGCGCCAGCCAGTCCGACGGCGCGGCCTGCAGGTAATGGTCGAGGATGCGCCATTGCAGCGCCGTCATGGAGCCGCCATTTTCCGCATTGGTGAGTATGGCCACACCCAGTTTCGCTTCCGGCACCATCACCACGCGCGAATAAAAGCCCTGCAGCGCGCCGCCGTGCATGGCCACTTTCATGCCCTTGTAGTCGCGCAGCTGAAAGCCCAGGCCATACGCGCTGAAGTTCGGTTTGGTGGCGGCCAGCGGCGGTTTAGGCTCGGCAATCTTGATCGGCGTTTGCGCCGTCCACATTTCACGGCCCTGCTTTTCGCTGAACAGGCGCGCGTCCTTGCCATCCTTGTCTTTCACGCCGGCGATCTTGCCTTCGTCGAGCAGCACCATCATCCACTTGGCGATATCTTCCGCATTCGTGTTGATGCCGACGGCGCCCACGGCGTTCGGCACGGGCATGGATTTGACGGCGGCGATCTTGCCGTCGATCTTGCTGTGCGCATTGGCGACGTCGGGATTACCCACGTTTTCCGCCAGACTGGTGGTCGTACCCGTCATGCCCAGCGGCGCCAGGATGCGTTCATGCATGGCCTCGCCCCAGCTCTTGCCCGCCTTGTCGGCGATGATCTTGCCGGCCACGATGTACAGCAGGTTATCGTAGGCATAGCTGTTGCGAAAACTCGTGGCCGGACGGATGTAGCGCAGCTTCTCGATGATCTCGTCGGTGGAAAACGTGGTGGTGGGCCACCACAGCAAGTCGCCGGCACCCAGGCCCAGGCCACTGCGGTGCGTCAGCAGGTCGCGGATGGTCATGGCGCCCGTCACGTAGGAATCGTGCATCTGGAAGCCGGGCAAATGCTTGGTGACGGGATCGTCCCAGGCCAGCTTGCCATCGTCGACCAGCATGGCCAGCGCGGCAGCCGTGAAACCCTTCGAGTTCGATGCCACTTCAAACAAGGTCTGCGCATCGACGGCAGCCGGTTCGCCCAGCTTGCGTACGCCAAAGCCCCTGGCGGTGACGACCTTGCCATCCTTGACGATGGCGATCGCCATGCCGGGCACGTCGAACACTTTCAGGGCGGTGGCGACGTCGCGCTCAAGATCGAAGGCCGGCGCGGGCGCCGGTGCAGCGGCAACGACGGGGGCGGCATCAAAGGCCAGCGCCGGCACGGCGATGCTGGAAAACGCCAGCACGATGGCGGCGGCGAGGCGGTTCATGGTATGCATGGTCAGGATGTCCAAATAAGGTTCAATGCGCTTGCGCGGCCATCAATTTATCGACGCTTTCCTGCGTCACCGGGTGATAGCGTTCGCGCGCCTGCGCATACACGTCCTTGGCCCAGGCGTGGCCCTGCGGCGTCTTCATCAAGGCGCTGTACAGGGGCACGACGAACTTCTGGCGGCCCACGCTCAGCAGGAATGCCTGCAAGGGCTGGC
This sequence comes from Janthinobacterium sp. PSRC1-1, assembly GCF_049897525.1. Lineage (NCBI taxonomy): Bacteria > Pseudomonadati > Pseudomonadota > Betaproteobacteria > Burkholderiales > Oxalobacteraceae > Janthinobacterium > Janthinobacterium sp. PSRC1-1. Next base: position 335,287 of record NZ_JAFCWK010000004.1, on the reverse strand, counting down.
GCACGTCGTAGCCGGCATTCACGGAGGCCAGGTAGAAGCGGTAAGCGACTTCATTATTGCCGCTCTTGCCCACGCCGTAGACCTGGTCCAGCTCACGCAATTGCGCCGCGCTGGCCTTGTTGTTGATGTCGTTCAGGAAGTGCATCGATTCGATGGCGATCCACTTGTCCATGCCCAGGTCTTTGGTGGACAGCTCGCCCTTGAGCCAGGCGTCGCGGTGCTGGTCGAGCAGCGCCAGGCGCGGCGAGACGACGCGCTGCGCGCTGGCCGGCACGCCGGTGCCATACAGCCATTCATCGAGTTCCGCTTCCGGCATCACGTCCGGATGCTGCGCCAGCAGGTTCTTGCGCAGGTAGGCGATGAACTGCTCCGTCGTCACGCTCTGGAACGCGTGCTGGTCGAACCAGCCGCGCAGGAAAGGATCGAACACGGCACGGCCGGCACGGCGTTCCATGGTGGCCAGGAACCAGGCGCCTTTCGGGTAGATGATGCCATCGTCCGTATACGTTTCCGCAGGATTGGCATCGGCATCGCGCGTGATCAGCGCCGTTTTCGCCGCTGGCAATGTCTTGATCGAGGCGGCCAGTTCTTCCTGGTCGACCTGCACGCCCATCTGCGCCACGTCGCTGCCGTACAGCTGCTCGACGATGCGCGTGGTGACGTAGGTGGTAAAGCCTTCGTTGAGCCACATGTGCTTCCACGAGGCGTTGGTGACCAGGTTGCCCGACCACGAGTGGGCCAGTTCATGCGCGATCAGGTCGACCAGGCTGCGGTCGCCCGCGATCATGGTCGGCGTGAGGAAGGTCAGGCGCGGGTTTTCCATGCCGCCGTAGGGGAACGATGGCGGCAGCACGATCATGTCGTAGCGCCCCCAGCCATACGGCCCGTACAGCGCTTCGGCCGCCTGGATCATCTTTTCCGTGTCGGCCAGCTCGTATTCGGCCGCCTTGATGCGCGGCGGTTCGGCATACACGGCGGAGCGGGGGCCGAGCTTGCGCACTTCCAGTTCGCCGATGGCGATGGCCAGCAGGTACGAGGGAATCGGCTGCGGCATCCTGAATTTCCAGCCGCCCTTGCCCGTCGCCTTGTCATCATTCTCGGCGCTCATCACAACGCGCATGCCCGCTGGCGCATCGATGCGCGCGCTGTAGGTAAAGCGCACGGCTGGCGTATCCTGCGACGGCACCCACGAGCGGGCATTGATGCTTTGCGACTGGCTGAACATGAAAGGCAGCTTGCCCGACATGGTCTGCTGCGGCGTGAGCCACTGCAGCGCGATGGCGTTCGGCGCCGTGTGGTAGTAGACGCGCACCTTGCCCGGCTGGCCCGTGGTGGTGATGCGCAGCGCCTGGCCTTTTTCCGGGTCGGCCTTGTCCAGCTGGTACGGCGCCATCTGCCATGCGCCGCGCTTGTCCTGTACCTGCACTTTCGCGATCGACAGATCGCGCGTATCGAGCACCAGGGTGCGTGCCGCCGGGTCGATCCAGTTCAAGGACAGCTCGGCATAGCCGGACAGCGTCTTTTGCTTGAAATCGGCTTTCAGGTCCAGCTGCAGGTCGCGCGTGCGCACCTGGTCGTAGCGCGCGTAGCTGAGGGGATCGGCGTGCGCTGCCAGGGTCACCTGGCAAAGTAGCGCACAGCCCAGCGCGCGCAGGAAGGTCAAAGTTTGCATGGTCGTCTTTTGAATGATTTGCGAAAGCCCCGGTCCGTGTGCGCCGGGGCGTCGCGCAGAATAGCACTTCCGGCGCAGGCCGGCAGAAAAAAGCGCCGGACTGGCCGGCGCTGTTTTCCTATTTCGTGTCTGGCCGGACTTCGGGCTTGGCCTCGGGCGTTTTCGGCGGCGTATTGAAATCCTTCATCAGGTTGTTCTTGTCGCGATCCTGCTTGAACAGCTCCAGGCGCGACGGCGTGATTTTTCTCGGCCAGGCGTTGTTGCTGGTGTCGATGTCGGCCGTCTCCCAGTACGGGTCCTGCACCAGCCCCACCATCGGCTCGTCCGTGACGATGACCTTGCTGATCTTGTGCGGCGCATAGCGCCACACTTCGGCCGGCACGCGCTCGATAATCTTCTTGCCGCTTTTAAGTTCGATTTCCAGGATCAGCGGCATCACCAGGCCACCCAGATTCGAAAAATCGACCAGGTACAGATGCTTGCCCATGTTGCGCTGTTCCAGCAGCTTTCTCTCCCACGGCTCCAGCGTTTCCTGCTCTTCCGCATAGCTGTTGCGGTCCTTGTTGGTGACCGTGAAGTCATCGTGGCGGTTATAGAAGTCCTGCAGCGCGGGGTCCAGCTCCACCTTCTTCGGCAGCGCCTTGTTGCGCTGCTCCGAGATCGAAATCGGCTGCGCCGCCTTCTGCGCCCGCTTCCACGCTTTCTCGACTTCCGGATTTTTCGTGCTCACGCCATATTCGCTGATGCCGTCGATGCTGATGTCGACCGCGTCGGTGGTATAGAACCAGCCGCGCCAGAACCAGTCCAGGTCCGTGCCGGAAGCGTCTTCCATGCTGCGGAAAAAGTCGGCCGGCGTCGGGCGCTTGAACTTCCAGCGCACGGCGTACTGTTTGAAGGCGAAGTCGAACAGTTCGCGCCCGAGGATGGTCTCACGCAGGATGTTGAGCGCCGTGGCCGGCTTGTCGTAGGCGTTCGCCGAAAACTGCAGCAAGGACTCGGAATTGGTCATGATGGGCACCTGGTTCTGGCTGCGCATGTAGTCGACGATCTTGCGCGGCTCGCCATTCCAGGACGGGAAATGCTCTTCCCACGCCTGCTCGGCCAGGTACTGCAGGAAGGAATTGAGGCCCTCGTCCATCCACGTCCACTGGCGCTCGTCCGAGTTGACGATCATGGGAAAATAATTGTGTCCCACTTCGTGGATGATCACGCCGATCAGGTCATATTTTGCCGTCTTCGAATACGTGAGTTCACCCGTCTTCTTGTCCTTCACGGGGCGCCCGCCATTGAAGGCAATCATCGGATACTCCATGCCGCCCACGGCGCCATTGACGGAAATCGCATTCGGATATGGGTAGTCGAAACTGTACTTGTTGTACTGCTCGATCGCGTGCACGACGGCGCGCGTGCTGTACTGCTGCCACAGCGGGTTGCCCTCATTCGGATAGTAAGACATGGCCATCACGCGCTTGCCGCCGCTGTCCAGCCCCTGCGCATCCCAGATGAACTTGCGGCTCGACGCCCACGCCACGTCGCGCACATTGGCCGCCTTGAAGTGCCAGGTTTTCATCCCCGCCGCGCGGCCCTTTTCCGCCGCCAGCGCTTCGGCGGGCGTGATCACCAGCAGCGGCGTATTGCTGTTTTTCGCCCGCGCCAGGCGCTCGCGCTGCGCCGCGCTCAACACGGCCGCAGGATTTTGCAGCTCGCCCGTGGCGGCCACCACATGGTCGCCCGGCACCGTCAGATACAGTTCGTAGTCGCCGAATTCCAGCGTGAATTCGCCGGAGCCGAGGAATTGCTTGTGTTGCCAGCCAACGGCGTCGTAATACGCGGCCATGCGCGGAAACCACTGCGCGATCTGGAAAATCGTGTTCTTGTCATCTTCAAAATATTCATAGCCGGAGCGCTCGACCAGCACCTTCTGGTCATTAATCTGATACGACCAGTCGATGCCAAAGCTGATGCTCTGGCCGGGCGCCAGCGCCACCGGCAAATCGATGCGCAGCATGGTCTGGTTGACCACATGCGGCAGCGGCTTGCCGCTGGCCGCTTTCACGGCGGTGAGCTTGAAGCCGCCGTCGAATTCGCGGCCCGCATGGAGGGCGCGCAAGTCTTCGAATTTCAGCGCTTCCTCTTCGATGCCGCTGAGCCAGGCCTGGCGCGACGGCGCGCTCAGGACGCGGCGCTGGTCGGCATCCTGGCGCAAGCCATTCTGGTCCAGCTGCAGCCACAGATACGCGAGGCTGTCCGGCGAGCGGTTGTGATAGGTGATCTGCTCGCTGGCCGTGATTTCGCGGCGCGCTTCGTCCAAGGTGGCGCGGATCACGTAATCGGCGCGCTGCTGCCAGTAGGCGTGGCCCGGCGCGCCGGACGCCGTGCGGTAGGCATTCGGCGTGGGCAGCAATTCTTCCAGCTGGCGGAACTTGTCGTCGAAGGGCGCGGCGGCGCACAGGCCGGGCAAGGGAGCAAACAAGGTCAGGCACAAGGCAAGCAAGCGGACGAGGACCGGCATGGCGCATTCCATCGGGGAGTCGTGAACAGACTGCATTCTAAGTCGAGTCTGTTTGCAAATCGCTCATTGTTGTGCAAGTCCCACACACCAGCCGATGCCATGCCCCGGCAGCACTGGCGCCGGCACGGGCATTGGCGTATGATGCGCCTCGAACATTGGGGAGTAGTCGTCCCGCGGTCCTGCCGCGGGAACCTGTATCAACATAATTGGCCCGCAGGCCATGGTGCAGGTGGTTGCAGAACTTGACGAGACCATTGATCCAGGGCGGCCGCATGGGCCGGAGTCGCCCATGGATCATTGGTTAATTCGTCCGGCCCGCGTACCTCTTGCAATCTCATGGAAGCATTCCTCATCTCCACCGGCATCGTCGGTCTCGCTGAAATCGGCGACAAAACCCAACTCCTGGCCTTTTTGCTGGCCGCCAAATTCCGCAAGCCTTTGCCCATCGTGCTGGCGATTCTCGTCGCCACCATCGCCAACCACGCGTTTGCCGCCGCCATCGGCGCCTGGATCACCAGCATGCTGGGGCCCGACGTACTGCGCTGGGTACTCGGCGTCTCCTTTTTGGCCATGGCGGCCTGGACCCTGATCCCCGACAAGCTCGATGAAGACGAGACGAAGCTGGCCAAATACGGCGTCTTCCTGACCACCCTGATCGCTTTCTTCATGGCGGAAATGGGAGATAAAACGCAGGTGGCGACAGTGGCGCTGGCGGCGCGCTATCACGACATTGTCTCTGTTGTGCTGGGCACCACCTTCGGCATGATGCTGGCCAACGTGCCGGCCGTCTACCTGGGCGACAAGATCGCCAACCGCGTGTCGCTGCGCCTCGTACACGGCATCGCGGCGCTGGTCTTTGCCGTGCTGGGCGTGGCGACCCTGCTGGGTGCGGGCGCGGCTCTGGGCTTCTGACCAATGTCGGCAACATGCATGCCGGCGCGCCGATCCTGAACGGTCAGCGCGCTTTCTTGAGACGTGGGCAAGACTACACCAGCAATAGCACCGCATACTCGCGGCCCTCGTCGCGCAGGGCGATGCTGTCGCCCTCCTGCGCCACGCCATCGAGCGACAGTCCTGCGGGCCGCCCCTGTGCCTTTTCCACCGTGATGGCATAGCTGCTGGCACCGAAGCGGTAATGCAGCTTGAAGCTGTCCCATTCGGCCGGCATGGTCGGCAGCAGTCGCAGCACGTTCGCTTCGCGCGTCAAGCCGAGCAGGGATTCGACGATCAGCCGGTACAGCCAGCCCGACGATCCCGTGTACCAGCTCCAGCCGCCGCGCCCCACGTGCGGCGCCACGGCATACACGTCGGCCGTCACCACATACGGCTCGACCTTGTAGCGTTGCACCGCCTGCGCATCCACGCCATGGCATACGGGATTGATCATGCGCAGCAGTTCCCACGCCTTTTCGCCATCGCCCATGCGGGCAAACGCCATCGCCGTCCAGATGGCCGCATGCGTGTACTGACCGCCGTTCTCGCGCACACCCGGCACATAGCCGCGGATATAGCCGGGATTGAGATCGGATTTGTCGAACGGCGGATCGAGCAGCTGAATCACGCCGGAATCCCGGCGCACCAGGCGCGCATCGACCTGGCGCATGGCGCCGGCCACGCGCTCCTTGCTGGCCGCGCCCGACAGCACGCCCCAGCTTTGCGAAATCGAATCGATCTGGCATTCCTCGTTCGTGTGCGAACCCAAGGGCGTGCCGTCGTCGAAATACGCGCGCCGGTACCACTCGCCATCCCATGCATGTTCCTCGACATTGGCCGCCAGTTTCACGGCTTCGTCGCGGCAGAACCGGGCGAACGCCGCATCGCCGCGCAGCACGGCCACCTCGGCGAAGCGCTGCAGCACTTCATACAGGAAGAAGGCCAGCCACACGCTCTCGCCCTTGCCGTGTTCGCCCACCTTGTCCATGCCGTCATTCCAGTCGCAGGAACCCATCAGGGGCAAGCCGTGCACGCCCAGGCGCAAGCCGTGGCGGATGGCGCGCACGCAGTGCTCGTACAGGTCGGCCGACTCGCCCGAACGCACGGGCAAGTCGTAATAGGAATCCTCTTCCGGCTTGACGGCGCGTCCCTCGATGAAGGGTGCCACTTCGGACAGCACGTTGACGTCACCCGTGGCAATCACATAGCGGCAGGCGGCCAGCGGCAGCCACAGGTAATCGTCGGAGCAATGCGTGCGCACGCCCCGGTCCGACGGCGGATGCCACCAATGCTGTACGTCGCCTTCGACAAACTGGTGCGCCGCGCACAGCAGCAAATGGCCGCGCAGCAATTGCGGCGCCGTGTGGATCATGGCCATCGCATCTTGCAACTGGTCGCGGAAGCCATACGCGCCGCCCGACTGGTAATAGCCGCTGCGCGCCCACAAACGGCAGGCGATGGTCTGGTACATCAGCCAGCCATTGGCGATCACATCCAGCGATGGATCGGGCGTTTCGATGCGCACGGCGCCCAGCGTGCTCTCCCAGTGCGCGCGCACCGCGTCGAGCGCCATGCGGGCCGCGTCCTTGCCCGCATGGCGCTGCACCATGGTGCTGGCGTCGGCATTGCGGCGCCCGCCCACGCCGAGGATGAAGACGATTTCGCGCTCCTGCCCCGGCTGCAGTTCAAACGGCACCTGGATCGCTGCGCACGGGTCCAGCCCCGTGCCCGCCTTGCCGGACAGGCGCACGCGCCGCAGCGCCGCCGGCTGCGCCAGACTGCCGTTACGGCCGATGAATTCATTGCGGTCGCAGGTAATCGAGCGGATGCTGGCGTCGGTATTGAAAAAGCCGACACGGCCTGAAAACTCCGTGTTGTAGTTATTGCGCGCAAACAGCGCGCCGCTGATGGTGTCGACCTCGGTCGCCACGTGCATGCAGGACTTGGCGCGCAGGTCGCCCAGCACCCATTCCACGTAGCCTGTGACGGACAGGCGGCGCGGCACGCCGCTGTCGTTGCGCACCTTGATGACGGCGTATTTGACGGCCGCGTCGAGCGCCACATAGGTGCACATTTCGGTGGCGATACCGCCCTCGCTGTGTTCAAAAATACTGTAGCCAAAGCCATGGCGCGTCACGTAGTCGCCGCTGCCGCGCGCCGGCAGGGCCGACGGCGACCAGAACTGGCCGGTTTGCTCGTCGCGCACGTAAAACGCTTCGCCGGACAGGTCGGACACGGGGTCGTTCTGCCATGGCGTAAGGCGGAATTCATGCGCATTCTCGCTCCAGGTATACGCCTGGCCGGCTTCCGATACCACCGTGCCGAATTGCGCGTTGGCCAGCACGTTCGACCAGGGCGCCGGCGTCTGTGTGCCTTCGCCCGTGGTGATCACGTATTCGCGCCCGTCGGGCGTGAAACCACCGAGGCCGTTTTCCAGGATCAGCGCGCGCGCCTGCGCCCGGTGCGGCACGCCGCCCTGTTCACGGGCAGAATCTTGCAGCAGTGGCGGCATGCGCAGCACGGGGCTGGGCGGGCGCTTGACCTGCTCGGCCAGGGTGCCGCGCAGGTCGCTGATGATGGCGCGCGCCACCGACTGCAGCAAGATGCGGTCTTCGTTGGCAATCTGCTCTGCCAAGCGCACGAAAATGCCGCCCGGGCGGTCGATCGCCTGCGCATCGATGCCCGAGGCGATCAGGCCCATGATCTGGTCGTGCAGCAGCTGGCGGTAACCGGACTGGTCCTCGTACCAGATCACCAGGTCGACGATCAATCCTTTCAGGCGCCAGTAGGCATGCGCCTGCACCATCTGGCGCGCCAGCTCGATATTGGCAGCATCGCGTATCTGCAGCAGCACGATGGGCAAGTCGCCGGAAATGGCATACGCCCACAGTCCGGACTGGCCGCGCTGGTTCTTGATCAGGATGCCAGCCTCGGCGCGCAGGGCCGCATTCGGGTAGATCACGGCATTGGCCAGGCGCGCATACAACTGCGCGTCCGTTTCGCTGGCATTCAACTGACGCAGCACCACCTGGCTGTGCGTCCATGCCAGTTCGAACACGCGGTCGGCCAGATGGCGGTCCTGGTATTTGTCGATCAGGTGCAGCGCCGCCTCGCGCTGCTCCACCATGCCGGTGACGCTGTCGACCGTCACCGCCTGGTCCGGTTCGAGCGTGATGACGTAGCGGATGGCCACGATGGGGTCGAGCACGGAACCGTGGCCGCCACCGAGCGGCCCGCTGTCCTGCAGCGCCTGCGGCAGCTGCGCCGTGTTGCCGCGGCCGATGAAGCGCGCGCGGTCCGTCTCGAACGATACTTCGTAGCGCTCGATATCGTGCACGGTCATCACATGCAGCAGCCACGGCATCTGCTCGTCTTTCGAGCGGGGCCGGCGCGTACACAGGATCGCATTTTCATGCGCCAGGATTTCCGTCTGCACGAACAGCTTGCTGAACGCGGGATGGGCCGCATCGGCCGCCGCCGGCGCCATCACCACTTCGGCAAAACTGGTGATCTCGATGCGCCGCTGGCGGTTCGAATTATTGCTGATGCGCGTGCGGCGGATTTCGATGTCGTCCTCGGGCGAGACGACGATTTCCGTGTACAGGTCCAGGCCATGGTCGGCACGGCGAAATTCCGCACGTCCCTCGGAGAAAATCACTTCGTACTTCTTCGGTTCGACCAGGGTTGGCTGATACATGGTGGACCAGACGGCGCCGTCGTCGAGGTCGCGCAGGTAGCAGAAATTGCCCCAGTTGTCGCGCGTGCTGTCCTCGCGCCAGCGCGTCACGGACAGGTCTTTCCAGCGGCTGTAGCTGCCGCCCGCATTGCTCACCATGACGTGGTAGCGGCCATTCGACAGCAGCTGCGTTTCCGGCACGGCGCTGTTGGCTTGCGTGAGGATGCGCATCGGCATGGCCTGCTCGGTCGCGCCGCTGCGCAGCACCGCCAGCTCGGCCGTGTTCGAGTAAAACGCGCCGGCCTGCGGCGTGCGTTCCTGCAGCACCAGCAAGGCCGATTGCAGCAGCGGATCGGACTCGAAACGGCGCTGCATCGGACGGTCGTGCAGCAGGTAGCTGAGAGCCAAAAAGCCCATGCCCTGGTGGTGCACCATGAACGAGCGGATGATGGCGCTGCCCTGCCCGCGCGGCAGGCGCGCGGTGGTGAAATCGATCGCTTCAAAGAAGCCGTAGCGGCCCATGTAGCCGGCCGCCTGCATGCGCTGCAGGTTCTGGCACGACGCTTCCGGCTGCACCATCAAACCCATCATGCTGGCGTATGGCGCCACCACCAGGTCATCGGCCAGGCCCCGCTTCAGGCCCAGTCCCGGCACGCCAAAGGCGCGGTACTGGTAATTCAGGCTGGCGTCGACCGTGTTGTAGCCGGATTCGGAAATCCCCCACGGCACGTCGCGCTGGCGGCCATAGTCGATCTGCGCCTCGATGACGGAGTGGTAGGTCTGGTCAAGCAAGGTGTTCGGATAATTCGGCATCACCAGCAGTGGCATCAGATACTCGAACATCGAGCCGCTCCACGACAGCAGCACGGGCTGGCCCGCCACCATGCACAGCTGGCGGCCCAGCGCGAACCAGTGCTCCTGCGGCAGCTGGCCCTGCGCGATGGCGATGAAGCTGGCCAGACGCACTTCGGAAGCCAATAAATCGTAGTAGCTTGGGTCGAGGCGCCGCTCGCTGACGTTGTAGCCGATGGCCAGCAGTTTGGTCGACGGGTTATACAGAAACGCGTATTCGATCTGCGCAAAATCGCGCGCCTGGCCCGCCGCGTGGGCGATGTCGCGCATGTGACGGCCCGCCTGTTCGCGGCCTTGCGCCAGCCATGCGGCCAGCTCGGAAGGCAAGCCTTCCGGCGTCTCCAGATTGGCCAGTTCGCGCAGGGTCGGCACGCGCAGCCACGCCGCATCGAGGCCTGCCTGTGCCGCCCATGGCGCCAGTTGCAGCAACTCGGCCAGCGCCGCGCGGCACTGGCGCGCCAGCGCGCCGCTCCACATGGCCAGCTCGCCATCGTCGCTTTGCAAGGTCAGCGACAGCAGCGCGTCGGCCGCGCCATTCGCGGCACTCAGGTAGGCATGCCATTCGGGCAGGCTGGCTGGCGCGGCCGGCATCTGCAGCAGCGCCAGCGATGCGCGCACCGCCTTGCCTTCGCCTTCCTCGCCAATGAATTCCTGCAGTACCTGCGCCGTCGTGCGGATGCCGTCCACGATCTGTGGCCCCATGATCGGGGCGTCGTACAGTTCCACCAGGCCAGGCTGCAAGGTCAGCAGATGGCCGGCCAGGTTGCCGCTGTCGACCGTCGAGATATACATCGGCTGCAGCGCCTTGAGCGTTTGCGTGTCGTACCAGTTATAGAAATGCCCCTGGAAGCGCTCCAGTTCCCCCATGCTGTGCAGGGTGGCGCGGCTGCGCTCGATCAGCTGGCCCATGGTGACATAGCCGAAATCGTAGGCCGTCAGGTTGGCCAGCAGGGCCAGGCCGATATTCGTCGGCGAGGTGCGGTGCGCCACCACCAGGTTCGGATGCTCCTGCATGTTATCGGGCGGCAGCCAGTGATCGTCCGGCCCGACGAAGGTATCGAAATAGGCCCAGGTCTTGCGCGCCACGCCATGCAGGAAACGCCCCTGCTCGGCCGACAGGCGCGCCACGGCCCGTTCAATAGGGCGGCTGATCCACCAGGCGATGGCGGGCGCGGCCAGCCATAGCAGCAGCACCACGGCGGCAGCCGGCAACGCTGCCGGGCGCCAGTGCAGCAAGGCGGCAAAAGTGACCAGCGCGAGCGCGGGCGAGCACCACATGGCGCGCCAGCTGTCTGCCTGCGAGCCGGAAGACGTATGCAGGTTCGAGGCACGCCAGTCGAGCAAATGCTTGTGCGACACGCCCAGACGCCACAGGGTACGGGCGATGGCGTCGAGGCTGATCCACGCTTCGTACGGCAGGAAGACGAGGGTCAGCATGGCATGCGAAAACTGCACGCCGCAGCGCCGCTCGAACGCGGCCAGATGCTGGCGCCACAGGGTGTCGCGCGGTTTGCGCAGCAGATCGTACAGGGCGGAAAAGACGGGCGGCAGGAAGATGATGGCCAGCACCGCCACGCTCCAGAAAACCACGTGCGGCAAGAAACCCCACACCAGCAGCAGCGACAGGGTGGTGGCCGGCGCCACGATGCTGCGGCGCAGGTTGTCGAACAGCTTCCAGCGCGACAGCATCGACAGGGGATTGCGTTCGCGCTTGCCGGCGCGGCCGGGCACGCGGCCCAGCAACCAGCCGATCAGCTGCCAGTCGCCGCGTATCCAGCGCTGGCGGCGGCTGACATCGGCGTCGTAGCGGGCCGGGTATTCCTCATACAGCTGCGAGTCGCTGAGCAAGCCGGCGCGCAGGTAGCAGCCTTCGAGCAGGTCGTGGCTGAGGATTTTATTGTCGGGCAGGCGCTGGCCCAGCACGCGCTCGAACATGTCGAGGTCGTAGATGCCCTTGCCGATGAAGGAGCCTTCATAAAACACGTCCTGGTACAGGTCGGAGACGGTGCGCGTGTAGGGGTCGATGCCCGGCTCGCCACCGCACAGCAGTTCGTAGCGCGAGGCATTCGCGCTGGGCAGCGCCACGGCCACGCGCGGCTGCAGGATGCCATAGCCGGCCACCACGCGCGTGCCGGCCGCGTCCAGCACGGGACGGTTCAGCGGGTGCATCATGGTGGCGATGAATTCGCGCGCCGCGTCGCGCGGCAGCTGCGTATCGGTGTCGAGCGTGATCACGTATCTGATCGTGCGCAGGCCGCGCAGCTCGCCTTCCACCAGCGAGAATTTGTCGCGTGCCCCGCCGCGCAAGAACGCGTGCAGATCGGACAATTTGCCGCGCTTGCGCTCCTGTCCCATCCACGCATTCTGCTGCGAATTCCACAGGCGCGGACGGTGCAGCAGCAGGAACGGCGCCACCTGGCCCAGTTCGTCGGGGTCGGCCGGCTCGCCGTTCTCCTGGAGCGCCACGCCCTCCACGCGGTATTTGTCGTTCAAGCCACGGATGGTCTCCTGCGCCTGGCGCAGCAAGGCTTCGTCGCCCGGCATCGTTTGCGCGGACGCATCGACAAAATCCGTCAGCAGGCAGAAACGCAGGTTCGGATCGCGGTTGGCCAGGTAGCGCACCTCCAGCGCCTCGCACAGGGCGGCCACGTTGTCCGCGCTGTAGATCAGGGTCGGCACCACCACGATGCCGCGCCCGTCCGAGGGAATGCCGGCCTGGTAATCCATGCGCGGCAGCGGATGGGGCGACGTCATCAGGGTCGCCAGCCAGTTCACCACGGCCACGGCCAGCTGGCTGCTGCCCAGCAGCGCCAGCACGCCCAGCGCCGCCAGGGGCCAGCCCTGCACGCCATGGCGCACGGCGCGTTCGAGCAGCAATGCGCTCGTCGCCAGGGTCAGGAACGCAATGGCGCCCAGATAGCTGGCCAGCGGCGCGGCGCGCGCCGTCTGCTGCAGCGCCTCGATGAAGGGCAGCTTCGCGCCAGCCTGCTTTTCCAGCACCAGCACGCCGCGTCCCACCAGGTAAAAGCCGATGTGGCCGCGGCGCGCGTCATGGCCGTTGCCGTGCGTATGCGCCAGCTGCACCGCCATCTCGGCCACTGCCACTTCGCTGCGCGCGCTGCGCCTGGCGATGCGTTCGATGGCATGGCGGTAGCTGTCGCGCGTGGCGAAATCCATCAAGCCATACGTGCCGGCCGGGTCCAGGCGCAAGGTTTGCTCGACGACGCTCATGGTCTCGACGAATTCCTGCCAATCCATGGTGCCGAGAAAACGCAGGCTGCCGATGCTGTTGGCGATCGACACCTGGTCGGCCGCCTGCTGCCCGATCTCGGACTGGATCTGCTGTTCGATGGTGAGGCCGGACTCGGCCAGCTTGTGCGTCAGCCACGACAGCGCCAGGGTCAGCGACGAACTCTGTCCCTGCAGTCGACGCGACAGTTCGGCCACGAAGGCGCTGGTCATCGGCGGATTCGAACGGGCCATGTCGGCTACCAGCAGGATCAAGCCGCTGGGATTGCGCTCGGCGATGTCCATCATCTGGTCGGCCCAGGTATTGGCCAGGTCGCGCTGCATGCGGTCGTCGGCCACGCGCGCAGCGACGCGGCGCAGGTTTTCGATCAGGGCCAGACGCAGCATGATGGGCACGGCCCACAATTCACCCAGCGTGAGCGTGGCGACATCCTGGTAAGCCTCGACGAAGTGGCACAGGTTTTCCAGGTCGACCCGGCCGTCGCCGTGCGAGATGATTTCCAGCGCAATTTTATACACGCGCGGGCAGCCAGCGTCCACGCCCGACGTCAGCCGTGGCAATTCCTTGCTGTAGTTCTTCGGCAGGTGGCGCCGCGTGGTGCGGATCTGCTCTTCGATCAGGTAAAAATTATCCAGCAGCCATTCCGAGGCGGGCGTGACCTGGCGTCCGCTTTTCACCGTGGCCGTCAGCTCGTTGACGGTGGCCGTGATCAGGGCCGCATTGTCGGCCAGGCGCGCCAGCAGGCGGTCGCGGCCATGGTGCTTGCCCACCGCGTGGCCGGCGGCCACGTGCTTGCCGTGGGCGGCCATCTGCATGGCGCTGAATAACTCGGAACGCAGGGGCAAGGCATCGTCGCGCGCGGCGTCGAAACTGTCCGGTGCAAGGGGATGGTCGCGGAAGATTTCCTTGAATTTGGAAATCTGTTCCTTGAGCTGCTGCGTGACGACTGCGGTGTACTCTTTCAACTTGGCCTCGCTAGGTGCGCGCAGGCAGCCGGCGGCCACCGTCACGCTGGCCAAGTCTGGAAGAACACGATCGGACACTGGCGAAAACGGAAAGCGAAGCGCCGGAGCGTTGCGATGAATCTCAGGGTGCAGGGAGATTTTCTGAACTTCATCGTAGGTGCGCGCCGCGCGCACGACCGTGCGCTAGCGTACATACCCGAGGTTTTAGGGACGTGCAGGCAAAGAAATCAGCGCCTTGAATGGCGGAAAAATGCCGGCAGGAAATGAATGGAGGCACTACGCGACGGGCACCGTGCCGATGATGGCACGGTGCAATATTTCAAAGAAGAAAGTTCAAGCCGCTCAGGCCGCGATGGCCATCGCGTGGCGCGTCGCTTCCGCCATCGCCATGCCGCCGTTGAGCTGCCATGCCGCAGCATGGCCCAGGCGGCGCAGACAGGCGCTAGCGCGCGCGCTGCGGTTGCCGCTGCGGCAGAAAAAGACCAGCGGGCATTGAGGCTGCTGCAGCCATGCGGCCACCTGCCCCGCCAGGCGACTCAGCGGTACGCTGTGCACGGCGCAGCCCTCGAACACGGTGCCGGCGCAGGCCGCGTGTTCATACGCTTCGCGCACGTCGACGAGGATGGCGTCGGGATGCTGGCGCAGGAAGGCGGGCAAGCTGGCCGCATCGAGCTGCAGGTCGGCCGCCGGTACGATGCCTTCCTGCGCCGTGCGCACGGTGCGGCAGATGCTGCCATCGTCGCGTGCGCCGCACAGCACGGTGCCCGGCGTCAGCAGCGCCGCATCGAGCAAGGGCGTCAGCGCCTCGGGCGCCAGGGTGCCGATGAAGGCGAAGCGCTGCCCCAGCAGATACACATGGTTTTCGCCACACTCGACGCGGCGCAAACGCTGCTGGCCCAGTGCCAGCTCACCGTCGATATCGACGTGAGCGACCTGTTCGATAGCGAGTTCCTGCAGCAAGGCCAGGCGCGCCACGCCATGGTCGGCTGGCGCCGTCGTGTGCACGATGGCGCGCAAGACCAGGTGCTGGCAACGGATGAAGGCAGCCAGGCGCGGCACGAGCGCGGCGACGGGATCGATGACGACGCAACTGGCGCTGGCAGCGTCGCTGAGCAGCCAGGTGCACTGGCCATCGACGCTGAGCTGGATTACGCCGTCCTGCGCGCCGTCCTGCGGCGATGGCGCCAGTGCCGACGGCAGCAAACAGCTGCTGCGCAGCGCTTCGCCGCAGCGCTCGATGCGCGCGCAGGCGGCCGCTATCGTCGCCGCATCGATCAGAGGGCCGAACGACAAACGGATGGCCGAGCTGGCACGCCACTGCGGCACGTGCATCGCTTCGAGCACATAACTGGGCAGCGCTTTGGCGGCGGAACAGGCGCTGCCCGAGCTGACGCGCACGCGCGCCGCGTCGAACAGGTCCAGCAGCTCTTTCGAGGACAAGCCCGGCACGGAAAAATTGAGCGTGGTCGGCAGCGACAAGTCAAACGGCATATTGAAGACGATGCCGGGGAAAGCGCGCTCCAGGCTTGCCACCAGCTGCGCGCGGAAAGCGACCAGCTCCGCGTGGCTGCGGAAGGTCTTGCCATCGTCGAGCGCAGCCAGCACGGCGCCCAGTGCGGCGATGCCGGCCATGTTTTCCGTGCCCGAGCGCAGGCCCGCTTCCTGGCCGCCGCCCATCATCAACGGTGTAAATGGCGCGCCGGCGCGCACATACAGCATGCCGATGCCCTTCGGCGCATACAGCTTGTGGCCGGAGAACGGCGCGTAATCGATGCGCGTGGCGGCCAGGTTCAGTTTCAGCTTGCCCAGCGCCTGCACGCAATCGACCATCCAGTAGGCATCGGCACCGCGCTCCTGCAGCAGCTGCGCGATGGCGGACAGGTCGCTGATGACGCCCGTTTCATTATTCGCCGCCATCGTGCACAGCATGGCCGTGTCGCCGATCAGCGCATCGAGCGCCTGCAGATCGTGGCGCCCGTGTGCATCGACGGGCAGCTTGCGCACTTCCAGGTTCAGGCCCAGTAGCCGGTTCCAGTGCGCCAGGCTTTCCGGCACGGCCTTGTGCTCGGTCGCGCCATACAGCAGCAGGCTGCCGATGCGCTTGCCCGCAGCGCGCCGTTCGCGCAGCGCGCACAGGGCCGACAGCACGGCCGTCTGGATGCCTTCAGTGGCGCCGCTATTGAACATCAGTCGGCCGTCACCCACACCCAGCAAGCCGCTGGCGCGCCGGCGCACGCCATCCATCATGGCCTTGGCCTGCAATCCCGTGGCATGGGTGCTGCTGGGATTGCCATAGCCCTGCTCCATCGCTTGCCGGGCGGCGGCAACGGCGGCGGGCAGCACGCACGTGGTGGCATTGCTGTCGAGGTAGATTTCTTTCATGATGACCGTCTGAGTATTCTCTAAAAAGGGTGCAGCTAAACAGGGCACAGCGCAGGCGGCTGGAACGTATGGATAGTTTACCGGCACGCTGCCGTGAAGATATGCCAAAAGACACTGCAACTACGCTACTATGCAGCATGTTCATGCTATAAAAACTGGAATAGTAAAATGCATTCACCCAACACCTCGCTCGACAAATTCGACTGCGCCATCCTGGCCGCCCTGCAGCAGGACGGCACCCTGTCGATCGCCGCTCTGAGCGAGAAGATCGGTCTGTCCAGCACGCCCTGCTGGAAGAGGGTCAAGCGCCTGGAGGAAGAGGGCTATATCGAGAGCCGCGTGGCCATCGTCAACCGGCAAAAAGTAGGCTTGCCCGTGACCGTCTTCGTCAGCGTGCGCACGGGGCAGCACGATGAAAAATGGCTGCGCCGCTTTGCCGCCGCCGTCATCGTCTTGCCCGAGGTACAGGAATTTCACCGCATGAGCGGCGACATCGACTACTTGCTGAAAGTCGTCACCACCGACATCAAGGGCTACGACACCTTCTATAAAAAGCTCATCAAGGCCGTGCAACTGACGGGTGTGTCGTCCGCCTTTTCCATGGAGCAAATCAAGTGCAGCACGGAATTGCCGCTGGAATTGATCGCCCACGGCTTGCCTGCCTGAGGCGTTTTCCGGCACGCATCTCGAAGCATGAAAAATCGGCATGATTGCCTGTTTTTCACGTTGCTGCATTGCAACATAAGTAGCATGAAAGCAGCAATGGTGCGGCGGAACGCGCAGTGCCGCCGGTATACTGACCGCTTGCCTGCCCGTTTTTCTGCCCCTTGTGCAGGCCATCCTCCAAGGTCTTCCATGTCTCTGCTCCGCCGCCTCTCCATCCAGAAAAAACTCCTGTTCAGCATGGGCTTGTGCCTGTTGCTCTTTATGGCGATCTCGTCTTTCCTCAGCGTGCGCATGAGCAGCGATTACGTGCGCGAGCGCGTCGTCGGCCAGGAGTTGCCGGCGCAAGTGGGCGAGATCCGCAACGACGTGCTGCGCCAGATCAGCCAGCCCTTGTCCGTGGTACAGACCATGGCCAACGATGTCTACCTGCAAGACTGGGAAGACGCTGGCTTGCCCGACAGCGGTATCGCCACCTTCCAGCGCTATGCCACCGTCGTCAAGGAAAAGAACAAGGCCGCCTCGATCAACTGGGCTTCCGCCAGCACGGGAAAATACTTCACCACGGAAGGCTTGCTGCGCACACTGGACAAGAACCAGGCGGCCGACCAGTGGTTTTATGGCTTGCTGGCCGGCGACAAGGCCTATACGCTCGACATCGACAAGGCGGACAAATCCAACGACCTGATGCTGTACCTGAATGCGCGCGGCCAGACGGCGGGCGGCAAGCAGATCGCGGCCGGCCTGGGCCTGTCGATCAATGCGCTGGCCGACACCATCCGCAGCTACAAGATCGGCCAGACAGGCCATGTCTACCTGGTGCGCGCTGACGGCAACCTCTTGATTCACCGCGACACGGCCCTGGCCGACGGCAAGCATCAATTGAAGGACTTGCCCGGCTTTAGCGAGGCATTGAGCAAGACTCTGCTCACCGGCAACAAATACACGTATGCCAGTTACGCGGCGCCGGCCGGCAAGCAGCTCGTCGCCGCCTCCTTCGTGCCAGAATTGAATCTGTATGTGATGGCCGAAGTGCCGGAAGCGGAAGTACTGGGCAATGTCACGCGGTCGGCCCTGATCGCCGCCCTGATCGCCGGCCTCGTCGGTGGCGGCATCGCCCTGTGCATCATTTATGTCATCAGCCGCGCCATCGCCGCCCCCGTCGCGCGCGCGGCCGACATGCTCAGCGAGATCGCCAGCGGGAACGGCGACCTGAGTCGCCGCATGCCCGTCGAATCGGAAGACGAGGTTGGCGCGCTGGCCGCCGCCTTCAACCGTTTCGTCGCCTCGCTGAACGTGACGATACGCGAAGTTCGCGACAGTACCGGGGCCATTGCCAGCGCATCGAGCCAGATCGCGTCGGGCAACCTGGACCTGTCGGCGCGCACGGAAGCCCAAGCCTCAAGCCTGGAAGAGACGGCGGCAGCCATGGAAGAACTGACGTCGACCGTGAAACAGAACGCGGATAATGCGCGCCAGGCGAACCAGCTGGTGGTATCGGCCTCGAGCCACGCCGTCAAGGGCGGCGAAGTGGTCGGACAAGTGGTGCAGACGATGGGGGCGATTACGGAAAGTTCGCGCAAGATCGCGGACATTATCGGTGTGATCGATGGTATTGCCTTTCAAACCAATATCCTCGCGCTGAACGCGGCGGTCGAGGCGGCGCGCGCGGGCGAACAGGGCCGCGGCTTTGCCGTGGTGGCGACAGAAGTGCGCAACCTGGCGCAACGCTCGGCGGCGGCAGCGAAGGAAATCAAGGACTTGATCGTCGACTCGGGCAGCAAGGTGGAAGCGGGCAGCAAGCTGGTCGACTCGGCCGGCGCCACCATGCAGGACATCGTCGTGTCCGTCCAGAGGGTCGCCGACCTGATGGGGGAAATCGCCTCGGCCAGCCAGGAGCAAAGCCAGGGCATCGCGCAAGTCAATGCCACCGTCACGCAGATGGATGACGCGACCCAGCAAAATGCGGCCCTGGTGGAAGAAGCGGCCGCGGCAGCCCAATCCTTGCAAGACCAGGCAGGCCGGTTGGCGCAGGTGGTCAGCGTCTTCAAGCTGGAAGAAACGGGACATGCAGTGCCGCAGCAAGCGCCCCACAAGCCCGTACTGCCCAAGCCGGCGCGCACGGTAACGGCAAAAGCGGCGATACCCGCCGCGCGCCCGACAGCACCGGCCAGCGATGCGTGGGAAGAGTTTTAAAGGCGATTACATCGCCGGCGCTTTCACGCTCGCCGCTTGCTTGAAGAAATCATAAATGCCGCTTTCACTCATGCGGCGGGCATTCGCCAATTCGCCGCCCTTGGTGGCGTACAGCACCTGGTTGTTGTCGCTCGATACGAGCACGGCGGCCGGGATGCCTTTCTTGAGCGGATTGCCATAGGCGTGCGCCACGTCCAGGTTATGGTCGAAGTTGCCCACGTCGACCTTGACGACCTTGAACTGCTGTTGCATCAATTCGGCGTTCTTGCCTTCCTTCAATGCCTTGTCGAGCGCGCGGCAATCCTCGCACCAGTTGGCGCCAAAGATCAGCAAGACCGGCACGTGGGCAGCCTTGGCCTCGGCCAGCGCGCGGGCCACGTCGGCCTTGGCGTCGGCCGCCGCGTTGTACGGCAAGTGCGGCGTGGCGACCGGGTTGCTTGGCGTCGGGGCGGCGGCAACGGCGGTACCGGCAAGCAGCAGGCTGGCAAGAAGAATGGAAAGGCGCATGCGGGACTCCTGAAAGAAATCGTGAGGCCAGCTGAACAGTTGCCAGCGGGCGTGACTGTCTAGAATATGCCTGCTTGTGGGAAATATCCACCATTTAATTGCACTGTGCTTATGCGGAAAACGTCTAAGCGGCACCAAAAGAGCCTTCCATCATCGCGGCCTCCAGGAACTTGCTGGAGCAACACGGCTTGCAGGCGGTCTGTGACGAAGATTGCTGCCCGTCGGCAGCGAAATGCAACGCATGGGATAATCTCGGGCTCACACTGAGCAACGCGGCCCGAACGCGCCCTCCCCCATGACGACTTCTTTCCTGGCACGCTGGCTGCCGCAACCGAACAACGGCAGCCGCCGCGAACAAGCGCGCGCCTGCGCGGGCGCCATCTGCGGCCTGTTGCTCACTGGTCTCATCTGCCATTTCCTGCTGGCCCCCGACAGCGCCAGCGTCTACCTGATCGCGCCCATGGGCGCCTCGGCCGTGCTGCTGTTCTGCCTGCCAGCGAGCCCGCTGGCGCAACCGTGGTCGGTGGTCGGCGGCAATGTCGTCTCCGGCCTGGTCGGCATGGCTTGCGTGAAATGGCTGGGGTCCAGCGTGGGCGTGGCGGCGCTGGCAGCCTGCCTGGCCATCGGCGCCATGTTTGCCCTGCGCTGTTTGCATCCGCCGGGCGGCGCCGTGGCGCTCACCACCGTGGTCGGTGGCGCCAGCGTGCATGCGGCCGGCTTTGAATTCGTCTTCATCACCGTGCTGTTCAATTCCGCCGTGCTGGTCGCCTGCGCCGTGCTGTACAACAACCTGACGGGACGCCGCTACCCGCACATCCAGCAACTGGTCGCGCCGCATCCGCACGCCACCAGGGACGCCGTGCCCAGCAACCGCCTGGGCTTTTCGCCGGATGATCTCGATGCGGTCTTGCGCCAGCACAGCGAAGTGCTCGACATCAGCCGCGACGATTTGCAAGCGATCTTCCTGCAAACGGAAATGCGCGCCTACCAGCGCCGCTTCGGCGTCGTCACCTGCGCCGACATCATGTCGAGGGACGTGCTCAGCGTGGAATTCGGCACGCCGCTCGATGTGGCCTGGCGCACCATGCGCGAGCACGACGTGGGCGCCCTGCCCGTGCTGAACCGGGCACGCCGCGTCATCGGCATCATCACGCAGACGGATTTCCTGCGCCATGGCGGCCTCGACGATTATCAGGGCATGCGCCAGCGCCTGCGCGGCCTGCTGCAGCGCAGCGGCCTGTCCCACAGCGACAAGCCCGAGGTGGTGGGCCAGCTGATGACGCCGTCGCCGCGCACGGCCCGCCTGGGCACGCCCATCATCGATCTGGTGCCCCTGATGGCCGACGCCGGCTATCACCATATTCCCATCCTCGACGATGACGAACGCCTGGCCGGCATCATCAGCCAGTCCGACCTGATGGCGGCCCTGTACGAAAGCCGCTTTGCCGAGGCGGCCGCATGACGCCCTTCCAGGCACTGCTGACCGGCCCCGAGGGCGGCGCCGCCGGCACGGCCGTCAGCGCGCATTTTTTCGGCGCGCAGCTGGCCATCGACCCGCCCGGCCATAACGTGGATGTGGCGCAGCTGGTCGTCAGCGTGGGCGGCGTCGATGGGCCGGAACTGTTCCTGAACTGGCTCGACGCACAAGGCCGGCAAGCGTCGCTGAAACCGCTGACAGCGAGCGACATCGCCATCGTCTTGAAGGAGGCGCCAGCCGCGCTGCAGCCGCAACTGCAGCGCCTGTGGGGCGAGCGCCAGCGCAACCGGCGGCAAGTATCGGGCTGGCTGGCCGGTTTGACGGGCGCGGCCGTCGTCGCCTCTGCCCTGCTGTGGTGGCAGGGCGGCCATGCCATCGGCGCGCTGGCGGGTTGGATACCCTTGTCGACGGAAAAGCAGCTGGGTGAGCTGGCCCTGTCGCAAGTGCGCGCGCAGGGCGGCATCAGCGAGCACGGCGTGGCGCAGCAGACGCTGCAGGAGATCGGCCGCAAGCTGACGGCCGGGTCGCGCTACCAGTACCGCTGGCTGGTCAAGCAGGATGACACGGTCAACGCGTTTGCCATGCCGGGCGGCATCATCGTCGTGCACACGGGCTTGCTGCGCCAGGCGGGCGATCCGGGCGAGCTGGCCGGCGTGCTCGCGCATGAAGTACAGCATGTGGAACAGCGCCATTCGCTGCGGCAAATGATCACCAGCCTGGGCTGGGGAGCCCTGGTGGGCCTGACCATCGGCGACATCAGCGCCGTGGCCGCCATGCTGGCGCACCAGGCCGGCACCCTGTATTTCAGCCGCGACATGGAAGAGGAAGCGGACCGCCTCGGTCTGCTTGCCTTGCAGCGCGCGCAGATCCGTCCCGACGGCATGCTGCGCTTTTTTCAGAAGCTCGATGACAAGGACAAGGCCAGCGTACCGGGATGGATTTCCTCGCACCCGCAGACGGCGGCGCGCGCGCAGCAGATCGAGAGCCTGATCGCCGCCACGCCCTGCCCCGCCTGCACACCATTGACCAGCCAGCACTGGCAGGCGATGAAAGCCTTGCTCGCGCCAGCGGATAAATAGCAACATTCCTGCTGCACAATTTGTCCAAACGCACTGGGCAATGGCGTATGCTTACGCCCCGGCTGTTCCATCGCGACCGGCCACCCCGACCTCACTAAGACACCGTTCATTCCCCTCCTTACAAAGGACATCGCGCATGAAGCATCGTTTTGCCGCCGGCACCCTCGGCACCCTGGCCATCTCCCTGTTGCTCGCCTACGCGCCCATGGTGCAAGCAGTCCAGCCCATTGCCAAAAGCGTGGCCGTCAGTGCGCCGAAAGCGAAGCAGCAGTTGCAAGTGCTGGCCGACCAGTATTACGATGCGCAGGCCCGTTTCGAGCCGATCAATGCCACCGAGAGCGGCGACAACCGTTTTGACGACCAGCTCGGTTCCGCCATCGTGCCTGCCGCGCGCGCAAAACAGTTCGCGCTGTACCGCCAGTACCAGAAGACCCTGCGCAGCATCGCCCGCGCGCAGCTGCCGCACCAGGACCAGATCAACTACGATATCCTCGACTATGAACTGGCGACGGCGCTGAGCTTCGAGCGCTTCCCCGAATATCTGCTGCCACTGAACCAGATGGACAGCATGCCCGTCACCCTGGCCAATTATGCGGGTGGCGAAGCATCGCAGCCGTTGACCACGGTCAAGCAGTATGACGCTTACCTGAGCCGTATCGGCCAGTTGCCGGGCTGGATAGACCAGGCCATCGCCAATATGCGCGTCGGCATGCAAAAGGGCATCGTGCTGCCGAAGGCGCTGACGGAGTCGGCCCTGCCGCAATTCAAAAAGCTCGTCAGCGCCACGCCACAGGACAGCGTCTATTACACGCCCATCAAGAATTTGCCGGCCAGCTTTTCCGCAGCGGACAAGGCGCGCCTGACGCAAACCTACACCGTCATCATCGAAGCCAAGCTGATGCCTGCGCTGCAGCGCCTGTCTACCTTCATGGAACGCGATTACCTGCCGGCCGGACGCACGAGCAGCGGCTGGAGCGCCCTGCCCGACGGCGCTGCCTGGTACCAGGCGCGCGTGGCCAGCGGCACCACCACGGACTTGAAGCCGGAACAGATCCACGCCATCGGCTTGCAGGAAGTGGCGCGCATCCAGGAACAGTATGCGATCGTGGGCCCGAAGATGGGCTACACCGGCCCGGCCGCCGGCTTGCCCGTGTGGGTCTCGCAGCAGGCGAAATACCGTCCGTTCAAGACGGAGCAGGAAGTGCTCGACGTCTACCGCAAGCTGAATGTGCTGCTCGACAGCAAATTGCCCGCGCTGTTCACCCTGGTGCCGAAAGCGCCGCTCGACTTGCGCCTGGAACCGGAACTGAGCCGCGACACGGCCGCCGACCACTACACGGCGCCTGCCGCCGACGGTTCGCGCCCCGGCGTGTTCTGGTCCGTCGTCACCGATCCGAAACAGTATGGCGATACGGGCATGACCACCTTGTTCCTGCACGAAGGAAAGCCTGGCCACCATTTCCACCTGGCGCTGGTGCAAGAGATGGACTTGCCGAACTTCCGCCGTTTCGGCGGCAACAATGCCTTCTCGGAAGGCTGGGCCCTGTATGCGGAAACGCTGGGCAAGGAAATGGGCCTGTTCGACGACCCGGCCCAGTATTTTGGCCACCTGAACGACGAGATGCTGCGCGCCGTGCGCCTGGTGGTCGACACGGGCTTGCATACCAAGGGCTGGACACGCGAGCAGACCATCAAGTACATGCGCGACACCCTCGGCTATGACGCCGTGGCGAAAAGCGAAACGGAACGCTACATGGCCTGGCCGGGCCAGGCGCTGGGCTACAAGATTGGCTCGCTGAAGATCGTCGAACTGCGCCGGCGCGCGCAAGCTGCCTTGGGCGACAAGTTCAGCCTGCCAAAATTCCATGAAGTCGTGCTCAGCGACGGCACCCTGCCGTTGAAACTGCTGGAAGCCAAGGTCGACCTGTGGATCGCGCAGCAGAAGTAACACGCCAGGCCTGAAGACAAAACGGCAGCGCCTCGATGGCGCTGCCGTTTTTTTTTGCCGCTGGCGTTTTCAGTTACACCAGCAACGCCGCGCTCATCGAGCGTACTTCCTCGTTTGACTCGGCCAGGATGCTTTGCAGGGTTTCGTTATCGATGATGAAATCGATGACAGAATCGGAAGGCGTGAGCATTTCCACGTACGTCACCTGCAACGGCGACGGCACGGGCGACAGTTGCTTGGCCAACAATAAGGTGTCGAGCAGGGAATCGGGCGGAATGGACAGCAAGCCGTCGCGCAAGCCTTCGATGGCGTCGCTCACGGCCAGCGGTATCAGCAGCTTCTTCATGACTTCGCGGGAGATGATCTCTTCGGCGGACTCCATCCAGTGATCGGAATCGTCGTCGAGCAGGCCAGGAAATTCATCGGCACGCGACAGCAGGTAAAAACCGCCCACCTCATGCACGATGCCGGCGAATAGCGCCGTGTCCGCATCGACGTGCGTCACGCGGCGGGCCAGCACGTGCGCCAGCGCCGCCACGTGGGCAGTGTGCTCCCACAGCTGCGTCGCCTTCTGGCGCAGCACGGGGTCGATGATCTTGCTGCCGAACTGGCGCACCACCATGGCTGCCACCAGCGCATACAGATTGCGGTAGCCCATGCGCATGACGGCGGCGCGCACGCTGGTCACCGGCGCCGCATCGCCACGGCTGTACACGGCCGAGTTGGCCAGGGCCACCGTGCGCGCCGCCAGCAAGGGCTCGGCCAGCACCAGCTTGATGGCATGATCGATATGGCAGTCCGGTTCGGCCAGGGCCAATTGCAATTGCAGCGCTGAATTAACACTCGTGGGAAACGTTAATTCACCGCGCACTGCCTGGGAAACAATTAAACCGAAAGCCTGTAGTTTATTCATCATACGATCAATCCGCCTCAGAGTTTTTGCTAGCTAACAATTTCATGCAGCAGAAATTAAATGCCAGACCCGGCCTTTAGAATACAGATGGCAAGTCATTCACTTGCAAGGAAGCGTCTGGCAATGCCAGCGCCTGCAATAGCGATTCATCGCCGATGACAAACAACTTCGGCTGCTGTAATACCTGCAGCAGAAATGGCTGACCTTCACGCAGACGCCGGCGATAATCGGCCAGCGTATATAAGTTGGGATTGATTTTACGCCTTAAGGTTCGCTCGGCCGGGGCCAATCCTGTCAACAGATCGCCATAATTGGCGTCCTCGCCCACCAGCAACAAGTCGATGGCGCTACCGGGCATGTCCTGTCCCTTCGCAGTGGCACCAGACACGAAGGCCAGGTGCAACTGGGCACGCAAGGGCGCCAGAGTCGCGCTGAGCACGCCGACGATGCCGAAGGTTTTCTGCACCAGTCCGCTCAACTCGGGATACACGAGGCTTTCCTTGTTGGGCCAGAAGCGCCGCACATTGCCAATCCGCTCCGAAGTGATCAGGCCGGAATCATGCAGGCGGCGCAGTTCGCGCTGCGCCGATGCGCTGCCCAGACCCGTCAAGCGCATGATCTCGTTCAAGTGAAAGCCTTCATTCACGCGGACAAAGAGCAAGCCCAGCAGTTTCTGCTGGGCGGGAGTAAACAGGGCTTGGGCAATCATGCGCCAAATCTTAGCATGAATAAACTGAAAACTGGCGTGGCAAGGGCAATACTGCGTGATGGCGCCACAACGCGGTGATACGCCAGCAGCAGTTGGACGAATACCTGCGGGCGACGTCGCGCTTGCCCAACTGCGGGTAGCCAGCAATCAGCCATCCTTGTAAGCGCTCACTTCGTATCCGTTGACACCAACCGCATCACCTGGATTTAGCCGTCAATTCAACCATTTTCATGCAACAGTAACTCGGCCATATTGATGCACAAACCAAACGGCATAAATACCGGCATATAGCGTTGATGCCAATCCCCGTTATGAACAACAGCGTGACTGTCATTACATCATGCATTTTTCACTTATCCATACAGACCATATTTCAATTCACCATATAAATAACATTTTTCAGTAGTGATAATTCGGGATATAAATGGCTCACCATGATTTTTTGAATTCCCCGCTATACGTGCGCATGCTTCGGATAATCACGCAGACATAAAAAAACGGCACCCGAAGGTGCCGTTCTTGTCAGCTGACAGCGTAGATTACGCTTCGTCGCCGTGGTGTTGCTGGCTTTCGATAAGCCAGCAAATCTTCGGTGGCTTCACTGGCCAGGGT
>NZ_JAFCWK010000004.1:0-308934 GCF_049897525.1 Janthinobacterium sp. PSRC1-1 | reverse complement strand
AAAAAAAACGGCACCCGAAGGTGCCGTTCTTGTCAGCTGACAGCGTAGATTACGCTTCGTCGCCGTGGTGTTGCTGGCTTTCGATAAGCCAGCAAATCTTCGGTGGCTTCACTGGCCAGGGTGGCCTTATCGACCGGCAGCGGGGCTTGAGACTCCTCCACTTCCCACGCTGCCTTCTGCTTGCGTGTGCGCTGGACATGCGCCGTACGGACAAAAAAACGGCACCCGAAGGTGCCGTTCTTGTCAGCTGACAGCGTAGATTACGCTTCGTCGCCGTGGTGTTGCTGGCTTTCGATAAGCCAGCAAATCTTCGGTGGCTTCACTGGCCAGGGTGGCCTTATCGACCGGCAGCGGGACTTGAGACTCCTCCACTTCCCACGCTGCCTTCTGCTTGCGTGTGCGCTGGAAATGCGCCGTACGGACAAAAAAACGGCACCCGAAGGTGCCGTTCTTGTCAGCTGACAGCGTAGATTACGCTTCGTCGCCGTGGTGTTGCTGGCTTTCGATATCCTGCAACGCTTCGGCAGCTTCGCCGGCCATCGAGGCTTTCTCGGCCAGCAGCAGTGCTTGACGCTCTTCCACTTCCCACGCTTCTTTTTCTTTGCGTGCGCGGTGGAAGGCCAGGCCCGTACCGCCAGGAATCAGACGGCCGACGATGACGTTCTCTTTCAGGCCGCGCAGACCATCGCGCTTGCCCATGATCGCCGCTTCGGTCAGCACGCGGGTGGTTTCCTGGAACGATGCGGCCGAGATGAACGAATCGGTCGACAACGAAGCCTTGGTAATACCCAGCAGAACGTTTTCGTAGGTCGCAGGAATTTTGTTTCCGGCTTCCATCAGGTCGTTCTGATCCAGCAGTTCCGAACGCTCAACCTGCTCGCCAACGATGTAGTTGGTGTCGCCGGCATTGACGATCTGTACGCGGCGCAGCATCTGACGCACGATCACTTCGATGTGCTTGTCATTGATCTTCACGCCTTGCAGACGGTACACGTCTTGCACTTCGTCGACGATGTAACGTGCCAGCGCTTCGATACCCAGCAGGCGCAGGATGTCTTGCGGATCGGCCGGGCCGTCCACGATCATCTCGCCCTTGTTCACGACTTGGCCGTCATGCACCAGCACTTGTTTGTCCTTGGTGATCAAGAACTCATGCTTGTTGCCGTCCATGTCCGTGATTTCCAGACGCTGCTTGCCCTTGGTTTCTTTACCGAACGCAACCGTACCCGTGACTTCCGCCAGCATACCGGCATCTTTCGGCGAGCGCGCTTCGAACAGTTCCGCAACGCGTGGCAGACCACCGGTAATATCGCGCGTTTTTTGCGATTCGGTAGGAATACGTGCCAGCACTTCACCGACCGATACCTGTTGACCGTCCTTGACCATGATCAGCGCGCCGACCTGGAAGCCGATCGCCACCGAGTGTTCGGTGCCGGCGATCTTGACTTCTTCGTTCGCTTCGTTGATCAGCTTGACTTGCGGACGCAACGTTTTCGTCAACGAACCGCGACGTTTCGCATCGATCGCCACCAGGGTGGACAGACCGGTCACTTCGTCGACCTGACGGGCGACGGTGACGCCTTCTTCGACGTTCTCGAAACGCACTTGACCGGCGTATTCGGTAATGATCGGACGGGTCAGCGGATCCCACGTTGCCAGGGCCGTACCGGCCTTGATGACCATGCCGTCCTTGACGATCAGGGTCGCGCCGTACGGCACTTTATGACGCTCACGCTCACGGCCATGGTCGTCGGTGATCAGCACTTCGCCGGAACGGGAAATGACGATTTGCGCGCCCTTGCCGTTCGTCACGTAACGCATGGTTGCCGTGAAGCGGATGGTACCGTTCGACTTCGCTTCCACCGACGATGCCACTGCCGCACGCGATGCCGCACCACCAATGTGGAACGTACGCATGGTCAGCTGGGTACCCGGCTCACCAATCGACTGCGCTGCCACCACACCGACGGCTTCGCCGGCGTTGACCAGCATGCCGCGGCCCAGGTCGCGGCCATAGCACTTGGCGCACAGGCCGAAGCGCGTGTCGCAAGTCAGTGGCGTACGGACCTTGACTTCATCGATGGACAGACGCTCGATCTCTTCGACCATGTCTTCGTCCAGCAGCGAACCGGCTTCGTACAGCGTTTCCTGGGTTTCAGGATGGACGACATCGTGCACGGTAACGCGGCCGAGGATACGGTCGCGCAGCGCTTCGATGACTTCACCACCTTCGACCAGCGCCTTCATCAGCGCGCCGTTCATGGTGCCGCAATCGTCCTCGATCACCACCAAGTCTTGCGTCACGTCAACCAGACGACGTGTCAGGTAACCGGAGTTCGCCGTTTTCAGCGCCGTATCGGCCAGACCTTTACGCGCACCGTGGGTCGAAATGAAGTACTGCAACACGTTCAGACCTTCGCGGAAGTTCGCGGTAATCGGCGTCTCGATAATCGAGCCATCCGGTTTGGCCATCAGACCACGCATACCGGCCAACTGACGAATCTGGGCTGCGGAACCGCGCGCGCCGGAGTCGGCCATCATGTAAATGGCGTTGAACGATTCTTGCGTCGACTTGGTGCCGTCGCGGCGGATCACGTCTTCGACTTTGAGCTGGTCCATCATGGCCTTGCCGACTTCATCCGAGGTTTTGCCCCAGATATCGACTACCTTGTTGTAACGCTCGCCGGCGGTCACGAGACCCGAGGCGTATTGCTGTTCGATCTGCTTGACTTCCGATTCGGCCGCCGCGATCAGGGTGACTTTTTGCGGCGGTACCAGCATGTCGTCGACGCAGATCGAGATACCGGCGCGTGTCGCCAGGCGGAAACCCGATTGCATCAGTTTGTCTGCGAACACCACGGTGGCGCGCAGGCCGCACTTGCGGAACGACGTGTTGATCAGCTTGGAAATTTCTTTCTTTTTCAGCGCGCGGTTCAGGACGGAGAACGGCAAGCCTTTAGGCAGAATTTCCGACAGGATCGCACGGCCGATCGTCGTTTCGTAGCGGGTAATCGTTTTCTCGAATTCGCCCGTTTCGGCGTTTTTCGGGTATTCGGTAATACGCACGGTCACGCGGGTCGTCAGTTCGACTTCCTTGTTGTCGTAGGCGCGGATCACTTCCGAGACGTCAGGGAACATCATCCCTTCGTTCTTCGCATTGATCGCTTCACGCGTCGCGTAGTACAGACCCAGCACGATATCCTGCGACGGCACGATCGACGGTTCGCCGTTCGATGGGAACAGGATGTTGTTCGATGCCAGCATCAGGGTGCGTGCTTCCATCTGCGCTTCGATCGACAGAGGAACGTGGACCGCCATTTGGTCACCGTCAAAGTCGGCGTTGAATGCGGCGCAGACGAGTGGGTGCAACTGGATGGCCTTGCCTTCAATCAGGACTGGCTCGAAAGCCTGGATACCCAAGCGGTGCAAGGTTGGTGCGCGGTTCAACATGATCGGATGTTCGCGAATCACGTCTTCCAGGATGTCCCACACGACCGGCTCTTGGATCTCGACCAGCTTTTTCGCCGCCTTGATCGTGGTCGCCAGACCCATCAGTTCCAGTTTATTGAAAATGAATGGCTTGAACAGTTCCAGCGCCATCAGTTTCGGCAAGCCGCACTGATGCAGTTTCAATTGCGGGCCCACGACGATGACCGAACGACCGGAGTAATCGACGCGTTTGCCCAGCAAGTTTTGACGGAAACGGCCGCCCTTGCCCTTGATCATCTCGGCCAAGGATTTCAGCGGACGCTTGTTGGCGCCGGTCATCGCTTTGCCGCGACGGCCGTTGTCCAGCAGCGAATCGACCGCTTCTTGCAGCATGCGCTTTTCGTTGCGCGTGATGATCTCTGGAGCGCGCAGCTCCATCAGGCGTTTCAGACGGTTGTTACGGTTGATGACGCGGCGATACAGATCGTTCAGATCCGAGGTCGCGAAGCGGCCACCATCCAGCGGTACCAGCGGACGCAGTTCCGGCGGCAGCACCGGCAGCACTTCCATGATCATCCAGTCAGGCTTGATGCCCGAACGTTGGAACGCTTCCAGCACTTTCAGGCGCTTGGCGTATTTCTTGATCTTGGCTTCGGATTTCGATTCCTTCAGTTCCACGCGCAGGGTTTCGGCATCGCGGTGGATGTCGATCGAGCGCAGCAGTTCACGGATACCTTCGGCGCCCATGAAGGCGGTGAAGTCGTCGCCGTACTCTTCGTACTTGGCGGCGTAGTCGTCTTCCGACATGATCTGGCACTTCTTCAGCGGGGTCATGCCTGGATCGGTCACGACGTATGCTTCAAAGTACAGCACGCGTTCGATGTCCCGCAGGGTCATGTCCAGGACCATGCCCAGGCGCGACGGCAGCGATTTCAGGAACCAGATGTGCGCGGTCGGCGAGGCCAGCTCGATGTGGCCCATGCGCTCGCGGCGCACCTTGGCCAGCGTGACTTCGACGCCGCACTTTTCGCAGATCACGCCGCGGTGTTTCAGGCGCTTGTACTTGCCGCACAGGCATTCGTAATCCTTGATCGGGCCAAAGATCTTGGCGCAGAACAGGCCATCGCGCTCAGGCTTGAAGGTACGGTAGTTGATGGTTTCCGGCTTTTTGACTTCGCCGTAGGACCACGAACGGATTTTCTCAGGCGAAGCGAGACCGATCTTGATTGCATCGAAGGTCTCGTTGGTCTGTACTTGCTTGAATAGATCGAGCAGTGCTTTCATGTATCACTCCAGAGGTGATTAAATTTCTATATTCCTGAGACTACATTGCCCGGCGTGGTTTCCCAGCCGGGCTTTGTGTTTCCCAAACCAAATGACGCTTATTGAGTCAATAAGCCTGTCTTTTAGTTGCGTTCGAGGTCGATATCGATACCCAGCGAACGGATTTCCTTGACCAGCACGTTGAACGATTCCGGCATGCCGGCGTCGATCACGTGGTCGCCCTTGACCAGGTTCTCGTACACTTTGGTACGTCCATTCACGTCATCGGACTTGACGGTCAACATCTCTTGCAAGACATACGACGCGCCATACGCTTCCAGTGCCCAGACTTCCATCTCACCGAAACGCTGACCACCGAACTGGGCTTTACCACCCAGCGGCTGTTGCGTCACCAGCGAGTAAGGACCGGTCGAACGCGCATGCATCTTGTCATCAACCAAGTGATGCAGTTTCAGCATGTGCATGACGCCGACAGTGACCTTGCGCTCGAACGCTTCACCGGTGCGACCGTCATACATGGTCACCTGGTTCTTCGACGGGGTCATGCCCAGGTTCTTGGCGATGTCGTCCGGATACGCCAGGTCCAGCATGCGGCGGATCTCTTCTTCGTTCGCGCCGTCAAACACTGGCGTGGCGAATGGCACACCTTTTTTCAGATTCTCGGCCAGTTTCATGATCTCTTCATCATCAAACTTGTCCAGATCTTCCGCGCGGCCATTGTCGTTGTAGATCGTCGTCAAGTACTTGCGCATTTGCTCGACCTTGGTTTGCGCCTTCAGCATTTCGCCGATGCGGATACCCAGACCCTTGGCAGCCCAGCCCAAGTGAGTCTCGAGAATCTGACCGACGTTCATCCGTGAAGGAACACCCAGCGGGTTCAGCACAACGTCGGCTGGCGTGCCGTCGGCCATGTATGGCATGTCTTCCACAGGAACAATACGGGAAACCACACCCTTGTTACCGTGGCGACCTGCCATCTTGTCGCCCGACTGCAGGCGGCGTTTCACGGCCAGGTACACCTTGACCATTTTTTGCACGCCTGGTTGCAGCTCATCGCCTTGCGTCAGTTTCTTGCGCTTCTCTTCGAAGGCCAGATCGAACTGGTGACGCTTCTCGTTGATCGATTCCTTGATCGCTTCGAGCGCTACCGCTGCATCGTCGTCCGCAGGGCGGATGTCGAACCAGTGGTATTTGTCCAGATCGGCCAGGTATTCCTTGGTGATCTTGGCGCCTTTGGCCAGCTTTTTAGGGCCGCCGTTGACAACTTTGCCGATCAGCATTTTTTCCAGACGCTGGAAGGCATCGCCTTCCACGATACGCATCTGATCGTTCAGATCCAGACGGAAGCGTTTCAGTTCGTCATCGATAATTTGCTGAGCGCGCTTGTCGCGCACGATGCCTTCACGCGTGAAGACTTGCACGTCGATCACGGTACCGATCATGCCCGAAGGCACGCGCAGCGACGTATCTTTTACGTCCGAGGCTTTTTCGCCGAAAATCGCGCGCAGCAGCTTCTCTTCCGGGGTCAGCTGGGTTTCGCCTTTCGGCGTCACTTTACCGACCAGGGTGTCGCCGGCCTGGACTTCAGCGCCGATGTAGACGATACCGGACTCATCCAGACGTGCCAGCTGATTTTCAGCCAGGTTCGAGATGTCGCGCGTAATTTCTTCCGCGCCCAGTTTCGTGTCACGGGCAACGACCGACAACTCTTCGATGTGAATCGAGGTGTAGCGGTCGTCCTTGACGACGTTTTCCGAGATCAGGATCGAATCTTCGAAGTTCAGACCATTCCATGGCATGAACGCCACGGTCATGTTCTGGCCCAGTGCCAACTCACCCAGGTCGGTCGATGCGCCATCGGCGATCACGTCGCGCTTGGCAACACGGTCGCCCACTTGCACGATAGGACGCTGGTTGATGTTGGTGTTCTGGTTCGAACGGGTGTACTTGATCAGGTTGTAGATGTCGACGCCCACTTCACCAGCGGTGGCTTCGTCATCGTTGACGCGAATCACGACACGGCCCGCATCGATGTAATCGACGATACCGCCACGCAAGGCTTGCACGGTGGTGCCCGAGTCGACCGCAACGGTGCGTTCGATACCGGTACCGACCAGCGCTTTTTCAGGACGCAAGCAAGGCACAGCCTGGCGTTGCATGTTGGCGCCCATCAATGCACGGTTTGCATCATCGTGTTCGAGGAACGGAATCAGCGAGGCAGCGACGGAAACGATCTGGCCTGGCGCCACGTCCATGTACTGGATGCGCTCCGGGGAGACCAGGATGGTTTCGCCAGCTTCACGGGCCGAGACCAGTTCATCGGACAGCGTGCCTTCATCGCTGATGGTCGCATTCGCCTGAGCGATGATGTAGCGGCCTTCTTCGATGGCGGACAGGTAGTCGATCTGATCGGTAATCTTGGAACCTTCGACCTTGCGGTACGGGGTTTCCAGGAAGCCGTATTCATTCAGGCGGGCATACAGAGCCAGCGAGTTGATCAGACCAATGTTCGGACCTTCCGGTGTCTCGATCGGGCAGACGCGGCCGTAGTGGGTCGGATGCACGTCGCGCACTTCAAAGCCGGCGCGTTCGCGTGTCAGACCGCCGGGTCCCAGAGCCGATACACGGCGCTTGTGGGTAATTTCCGACAGAGGATTGGTTTGGTCCATAAACTGCGACAGCTGGGACGAACCGAAGAACTCGCGAATCGCAGCCGAAATCGGCTTCGAGTTGATCAGGTCGTGCGGCATCAGGTTGTCCGCTTCGGCTTGGCCGAGGCGTTCCTTGACGGCGCGCTCAACACGCACCAGGCCGGCGCGGAATTGATTCTCGGCCAGTTCGCCCACGCAACGTACGCGACGGTTACCCAGGTGATCGATATCATCGACTTCGCCGCGGCCATTGCGCAGTTCCACCAGGATCTTGATCACGGCCAGCACGTCTTCGTTCGACAGGGTCATGGCGCCGGTCAGTTCATCGCGGCCAATGCGGCGATTGAACTTCATGCGGCCCACGGCCGACAGGTCGTAGCGGTCCGAGTTGTAGAACAGGCCATTGAACAGCGCTTCAACGGAGTCTTCCGTTGGCGGTTCGCCTGGACGCATCATGCGGTAGATCGCCACTTTCGCAGCCATCTGATCGGCGGTGTCGTCGATACGCAGGGTTTGCGAGATGTAGGCGCCCTGATCCAGGTCGTTGGTGTACAAGGTCTGGATTTCGGAAATGCTGGCATCGCGCAGGCGGCCCAGCAGGTCTTCCGTCAGCTCATCGTTCGCGGAAGCGACGACTTCACCGGTGTCGCCATCGACGATGTTCTTCGCCAATACGCGGCCCAGCAGGTAATCTTCCGGTACGGAAATGTGCTTGATGCCGGCAGCTTCGATATCACGCACGTGCTTGGCGTTGATACGCTTGTCTTTCAGCACCAGGGTCTTGCCCGACTTGTCGACGATGTCAAAGCGCGCCACTTCGCCGCGCAGACGTTCGGCGACGAATTCCATTTCCGCGCCTTCGGAGCGCAGGTTGAAATTGTCGAAGACAAAGAAATTGGCCAGGATTTGCTCATGCGACATGCCGATGGCTTTGAGCAGGATCGTCACTGGCATCTTGCGGCGGCGGTCGACGCGGAAGAACAGGATGTCTTTCGGGTCGAACTCGAAGTCCAGCCACGAACCGCGGTAAGGAATGATACGCGCGGAGAACAGCAGTTTACCGGACGAGTGAGTCTTGCCGCGGTCGTGCTCGAAGAACACGCCAGGCGAACGGTGCAGCTGGGAAACGATAACCCGCTCCGTGCCGTTGATCACGAACGAACCGGTGGTCGTCATGAGCGGCAATTCGCCCATGTAGACTTCCTGTTCCTTCATCTCTTTGACGACAGGCTTGGTTGGCGATTCCTTGTCCAGGATCACCAGACGCACTTTCGCGCGCAGCGGCGACGCGAACGTCAGGCCACGTTGTTGACATTCTTTGACGTCAAAGGCAGGATCGCCCAGAACGTACGACAAGAATTCGAGACGCGCAAAACCATTGTGCGACACGATAGGGAAAATCGAAGTGAAAGCCGACTGCAGGCCATCATTCTTGCGGCCGGACGGTGCTATGTCCTCTTGCAAGAAGCTATGATAAGACTCGAGCTGGGTCGCCAGCAGGAACGGAACGTGGTGAACGTTGGCGCGCTTCGCGAATGATTTGCGAATGCGTTTCTTCTCAGTAAATGAGTAGTGCATGGACACT
Organism: Janthinobacterium sp. PSRC1-1; assembly: GCF_049897525.1. Classification (NCBI taxonomy): domain Bacteria; kingdom Pseudomonadati; phylum Pseudomonadota; class Betaproteobacteria; order Burkholderiales; family Oxalobacteraceae; genus Janthinobacterium; species Janthinobacterium sp. PSRC1-1. The sequence goes on along the minus strand of NZ_JAFCWK010000004.1, from coordinate 299,985 downwards.
CCGTGAGTGACAGAAAGGATAGAAAATTCAGGTTTTGCAAGTGTTCGTTTGCACCGCTGCGTGTGACACAGACGAAACCTCAAGGCTCTGCTTTCCGGCTTGAATCGAATAAAAACTGCTGCTGCAACTACATGACAAATACGATGCAGACGACAAAGGAGCCAAAGTCGGATTTCCCCCCTTGCGAGGGGAAACCTCAGACTTTGACTCGGGCGCTAACTGCCGCCGGTACAGATATTACTTGATCGAAGCGGTTGCGCCGGCTTCTACCAGTTTCTTCTGTGCTGCTTCAGCGTCAGCTTTCGACACTGCTTCTTTCACAGTTTTTGGTGCGCCATCGACCAGGTCTTTAGCTTCTTTCAAGCCCAGGCCGGTGATTTCGCGAACTGCTTTAATGACGCCAACTTTGTTTGCGCCGAAGCTGTCCAGAATGACGTTGAATTCGGTTTGTTCTTCAGCAGCTGCTGCTGGGCCTGCTGCAGGACCGGCCGAAGCCATTGCTGCTGCGGACACGCCGAATTTTTCTTCGAATGCTTTAACCAGGTCGTTCAGGTCCATTACGGACATGGCGCTAACTGCTTCCAGGATATCGTCTTTGCTAATTGCCATTTTGAAACTCCTAAATTTATTACGTTAGTTACATCAGATTGGTACTGAGAGAAAAAAGCGCGCGCAATTAAGCGGCTGCTGGGGCTTCTTCTGCTGCTGCTTCTTCTGCAGGAGCTTCGGCGCCTTCGCCTTTTTTCGCTGCCAGGGCAGCCAGACCACGTGCAAAGCCCGAAACCGGAGCCAGCATAACGCCCAACAACTGCGAAATGAGGACTTCACGGCTAGGAATGCTCGCCAACGCGGTGACAGCAGCTGTATCCAGCGGCTTGCCTGCGTAGTTACCTGCTTTGATGACCAGTTTGTCGTTGGTTTTAGCGAAGTCAGCGATGACTTTAGCTGCTGCAACGGCATCGGCCGAGATCGAGTAGATCAACGGGCCGGTCATGGCATCTGCCAGGCTGGCGAATGCGGTACCTTCAACGGAGCGACGAGCCAGAGTGTTTTTCAACACACGCAGGTACACGCCTTGGGCACGCGCTTTAGCACGCAGTTGCGTCAAGTGACCAACCTGGATGCCACGATATTCGGCCACGACGATCGTTTGCGCATTTGCTACTTGTGCGGAAACTTCGGCGACGACGGCCTTTTTGTCATTCAGATTGAGACTCACGGTCAACCTCCTTAAATGATGTTCGGCAATCACAACCGAGTGGTTGAGCGCCTTGCATCGGTTCGAACACGGCGTCCGAAGTCAAGAAGTACTAAACTGAGCGGATGAATTCACGCAGCATGAGGACTACAAAACTTGTTCGGGTACACCATCTGCGTTGGGCACCTGCCGTTGCCGGCAAGCCTATTAACCTTCTGCATGTGCGATCGCAGTCGGCCCAACGGTCTTTGATTGTCTGCCTGCCTGGTGCGAACACCGGACAGACAGCCCAAAGATGCGCCCGCAGCGCCCGCAGGCGCCACAGGACTTGATTCTTTACTTAAGCTGCCAGGCTAGTCTGGTCAACACGGACGCCAGCGCCCATGGTCGACGACAGCGAAACTTTGCGCAGGTACACGCCTTTGCTCGATGCTGGCTTGGCTTTGTTCAGTGCGTCGATCAGTGCGACCAGATTCGATTTCAGATCTGCGTCAGCGAACGATTTACGGCCGATGGTAGCGTGGATGATACCGGATTTGTCGGTACGGTACTGAACTTGACCGGCTTTCGCGTTTTTCACGGCGGTAGCGACGTCAGGAGTAACAGTGCCAACTTTCGGGTTAGGCATCATGCCGCGTGGGCCCAGGATCTGACCCAGGGTACCAACGATACGCATGGTATCTGGCGAAGCGATAACGATATCGAAAGGCATGTCGCCGGCTTTGATACGCTCAGCCAGGTCTTCCATACCAACGATGTCGGCGCCAGCTGCTTTAGCGGCTTCTGCTTTTTCGCCCGACGCGAAGACTGCCACGCGTACGGTTTTGCCGGTACCAGCTGGCAGCACGACGGAGCCGCGCACCACTTGGTCGGATTTCTTAGGATCAACACCCAGTTGTACCGATACGTCGATCGATTCATTGAACTTGGCCGTTGCGCACTCTTTGATCAGAGCGACAGCGTTGTCGAAAGCGTACACTTTGGTACGGTCGACTTTGGCTTTCAAAGCCTTGATACGTTTGGATAACTTAGCCATTATACAACACCTTCCACCGTGATACCAATCGAACGAGCGGAACCAGCGATGGTGCGTACAGCAGCATCCATGTCGGCAGCGGTCAGATCAGGGGTTTTCAATTTAGCGATTTCTTCAGCTTGTGCGCGGGTCAGCGTACCGACTTTGTCGGTATGTGGCTTCGGCGAACCTTTGGTGATCGCAGCAGCTTTTTTGATCAGGTAGGTTGCTGGAGGCGTCTTCATCACGAACGTGAAGGACTTGTCCGCAAACGCGGTGATCACGACTGGAATCGGCATGCCTGGCTCCAGACCTTGGGTCTGTGCATTGAAGGCTTTGCAGAATTCCATGATGTTCAGACCACGTTGACCCAGAGCTGGACCGATTGGTGGGGATGGGTTTGCTTTACCAGCTGGTACTTGCAGCTTGATAAAACCAATGATTTTCTTTGCCATGATGGCTCCTATCTTGGATTGAGTAGTAGCGCCCCGCCGATCCTACCCTGGCGGGGCTCCTCTGACCGGATTTCGCTGTTACTACCGCGACGCTCCTGGTGGCGCTTGATACAGACTTAAACTTTTTCGACCTGGCCGAATTCGAGCTCCACCGGAGTAGCGCGGCCGAAGATGGTGACCGAGACGCGCACTTTGGATTTCTCATAATTGACTTCTTCGACATTGCCGTTGAAATCGGTGAACGGACCATCCTTGATGCGCACTTGCTCGCCCACTTCGTACAAGGTTTTTGGACGGGGCTTTTCAACACCTTCCTGCATCTGCTTCATGATGCCGTCGATTTCGCGCGCGGAGATCGGCGTCGGCTTGTTCGACTTGCCACCAATGAAACCGGTAACCTTGCTGGTGTTCTTGACCAAGTGCCAGCTCTCGTCCGTCATTTCCATTTCAACCAGCACATAGCCAGGATAGAAACGACGTTCGGTGACGGACTTCACACCATTCTTGACTTCGACCACTTCTTCGATCGGCACCAGGATCTGGCCGAACTGGTCTTGCATGCCCGCGCGCTCGATGCGCTCGGTCAGTGCGCGCATGACGCTTTTTTCCATGCCGGAATAAGCATGCACGACATACCAGCGCTTGCTGCTGACTGGCACGCTCAGCGCTGCACCAGTGTCCGCTACCGGAGCGTCGCCCGGAACGGACTCGTCCGCTGCTTCATCATGCACATTTTCGCTCATTATTTTTTCCAACCCAGAATTACGTCATACAACAAAAACTCGAGCAATTTATCCGTGCCCCACAGGAAAATCGCCATGACCAGCACAAAGGCAAACACGATCGCAGTAATCTGCGTGGCTTCTTTGCGGGTAGGCCAAACGACTTTCTTGGTTTCGCGCACAGCTTCTTTGGCGAAATTGAGAAATTCACGGCCGGTCGTCGAGATATACAAGAGTGCAACAGCAATAACCAAACCAGCCACAAGCGCGCTTGCACGCACCAGAGCTGGTTGGCCTGCCAGGTAATAAAACCCGACTACTCCTGCAATCGCAGCCACTATTGCCAGCGCGACTTTTATCTTGTCACTCGACGTGCTAACGGTTTGCACGGATTGATTTGACATTTTTCTACTTTCGGTGCCCTGCACCTTGACGGTGGCAGGGACGGAGGGCATCGAACCCCCAACCTTCGGTTTTGGAGACCGACGCTCTGCCAATTGAGCTACGTCCCTACGTAAAACTTTCGAGGAGTGCTATTCTACCACCCAGGACGCCCCGGGTGGAAGCATAACATTTCCTTATGCGAGGATTTTTGCAACCACGCCGGCGCCGACGGTACGACCGCCTTCACGGATAGCGAAGCGCAGACCTTCTTCCATCGCGATCGGGTTGATCAGCTTGACGGTGATCGACACGTTATCGCCTGGCATAACCATTTCTTTGTCTGCTGGCAACTCGATCGAACCAGTCACGTCCGTCGTGCGGAAGTAGAACTGTGGACGATAGTTGTTGAAGAATGGCGTATGACGGCCGCCTTCGTCTTTCGACAGAACATAGATCTCGCCGGTGAAGTGCGCATGCGGCTTGATCGAACCTGGCTTGGCCAGAACTTGACCACGTTGCACGTCTTCACGCTTGGTGCCGCGCAGCAGCAGACCAACGTTGTCGCCTGCTTGACCTTGGTCCAGCAGTTTGCGGAACATTTCCACGCCGGTGCAAGTCGTTTTGACGGTATCGATAATACCGACGATTTCGATCTCTTCGCCGACTTTGACAATGCCGCGCTCGATACGACCGGTCACCACGGTACCGCGACCCGAGATCGAGAACACGTCTTCCACTGGCATCAGGAAAGCACCGTCAACAGCGCGCTCTGGCGTCGGGATGTAGGAATCGAGGGCATCGGCCAGACGCAACACTGCATCCACGCCCATTTCGCCTTCTTTGCCTTCCAGCGCCATACGTGCCGAACCTTTGATGATAGGCACGTCGTCGCCAGGGAACTCATACTTCGACAACAGCTCGCGCACTTCCATTTCAACCAGTTCCAGCAGCTCTGCGTCGTCGACCAGGTCGCACTTGTTCAGGAACACGATGATGTATGGAACGCCAACTTGGCGGGCCAGCAAGATGTGTTCGCGGGTCTGTGGCATTGGGCCGTCAGCTGCGGAGCATACCAGGATCGCGCCGTCCATCTGCGCGGCACCGGTAATCATGTTTTTGATGTAATCGGCGTGGCCTGGGCAGTCAACGTGCGCGTAGTGACGCGATGCCGTTTCGTACTCGACGTGGGCGGTGTTAATCGTGATACCGCGCGCTTTTTCTTCTGGTGCTGCATCGATCTGGTCGTATGCTTTAGCTTCGCCGCCGAATTTCTTCGACAGAACCGTTGCGATTGCAGCGGTCAGCGTGGTTTTACCGTGGTCGACGTGGCCGATGGTGCCGACGTTGACGTGCGGCTTGGTCCGTTCGAATTTACCTTTTGCCATTTTGAACTCCTAATGATTTGATTAGATTGCTCAGGCACACGCCCGACGGTCTGGTTTGAATTGCTTCTGTGCTGCCTGCTGCGAATTCTGGTGCCCTTGACGTGGATCGAACACGTGGCCTCTCCCTTACCAAGGGAGTGCTCTACCACTGAGCTACAAGGGCTGTAATTTGTTGCATGCGATGCATCAAGCATCTGAACGGAAACTGGAGCGGGTGAAGGGAATCGAACCCTCGTCGTAAGCTTGGAAGGCTTCTGCTCTACCATTGAGCTACACCCGCGAGGTATCGTTCACTTTTCTTCACTTACTTGCTATTACTTTGCTACTACCCAGTTTTCCTTGCAAAAACTTGGTGGAGGGGGCTGGATTCGAACCAGCGTACTCATAGAGAACAGATTTACAGTCTGTCGCCTTTAACCACTCGGCCACCCCTCCGCGGGAACCGCAGAGTATGAAGCATCTACTCACAACTGTCAACCTTATTTACTGATGCCTGACTGCTGCATTTGCGTATAAAGAAGAAGTTGGCTGCTTCGGGGCGTGATTATAAGCTCCCGATTTGAGAATGTGCAAGGGTTGGCGCGAAAAAGTCGGCTTTTTTTCGCATTTTTTTATCGCCCCCGGCTGCAAGCCGCATTTTTCCGTCATTCGCCCCGTATTTCTCCGTGTCACCGGGCGTCAGGCGGATGCATCCAGGCGTTGCCAAGGGGCTTATATTTACGCAACAACTGCTGATGCAAGCCCGATAGCACGGGCAATTTGGGGTTGCGTGGGTCCAGACGGCGCACACCGGCAATAAACGTCAGCGCCTGCTGGCCCATGCGCTCATCCCAGCCTTCGTGTTCCAGGCATTTCAGTACCGCCACGGCCGCATTGAAGACCACTTGCGGATTGTCGGGCAGGCGCGTGACGGCTTCGCCCATCAGATTGACGGCGCCGCGGAAATCGCCTTCGCCCGCCCTGGCGGCGCCCGCGGCCACCATATCGGCCACTTCCTGGCGGCTTTGCCGCGCCAGCGCCTTGGCCAACTCCTCGCGCCCCGCCAGCTCGAACACGGCCATGGCGCGCGTCATGGCCGCGCTGTCGGGCGCATTGCGCATGACTTCACGCATCACCTCGGCTGCGCCGTCTTCGCGCCCGTGCGCCAGGCAGTGGCGCGCCAGCTCCGTTTTCAGCGTATTCGAGCTGCCCACGCTATGCCGGTTGGCGGCCAGGGCGGCGTCGAGCGATTGCTGCAGGCGCTCCTCGTTGCCCGTATGCGCATGCAACATGGCGCCGCACAGGGCGCTGCACAGCTCCGCATTCCTTTGTCCGCCCATCGACTTGTCGAGGTCGCGGATCACGGCGCCCACCTGTAGCGGGTCGCCCTTGCGCACCAGGGTCTGCACCAGGCGCACATGGTCTTCCGGGTCACGGAACTCCGAATACTTGGCCTTGCTGACCACCAGCTTCAGGGCTTTTTCCGCCATCTCGATATCATCGGCCGCCAGGGCCGCCTCGCCCAGCCGGCGCAAGCGGCGCACGGCATGCGGCGACAGGGCCACGGCCTCGCTCAGGGCCGCCTGCGCCAGTTCCGGCTTGCCTTGCGCCAAGTGCGTGCGCGCCAGCCAGTCATACGCGTCAAGAAAACGCTTATTGTTTTCCAGCAACCCTTCCAGCGTGCCCTGCGCCGCCGCGTACTCGCCCAGCAGGAATTGCGTCTTGGCCTGCCCCAGGCGCGCCCAGCCGATGGACTTGGCTTGGTACAGGGCGGCGTAGATCGGCTCGGCGTCGGCCGCCTCGCCGAGCAGCAAATGCAATTCCGCGCGCAGGCGCAGGAAATCGGTGGCGTAGCGGGGATACAGGCTGGCGCCCTCGGCGCAGGCGGCAATCGCCGCGCGCTCATTGCCCACGTCGATCAGTGCATACACGGGCACGAAGGCATTGCGCTTGTCCAGCGCGCGACCGATGCGCTCAAGCATGTTCTCAGCGGTGAAGGGCTTGAGGATGTAATCGGTGGGCAGCAGCTCGACGGCGCTGACTACCTTGGCAAAGCTGCCTTCGCCCGTGACCATGAAGAACATGGTCGACGCATGCATCAATTTATGGTGGCGCAAGTCTTCCAGCATCTGCTGGCCATCCTGCCCGCCGTCGAGGTCGTATTCGCAGAGGATCAGATCATACGCTTTGCTGCCCAGCATGCGGATCGCCTGGCCCGAGCTGGCCGCGTCATCGATCTTCGCCAGGCCGCACAGGTTGAGCATATTGTGCAGGCTGGCGCGCATGCCCGGATGCGGCTCGATGATCAGTGCGCTGAGGCCCTTGAGTTCTTTCATGTCGTAATGTCCGAAAACTCCGCGGCGCGCCACACTGGTGCGTGGCGCCAGCCAGCATGAGGCAGCCGAGTATATGACGGCGCCGCGCGCAAGGGAATGGTGTGCTGCCGAAAAACGCCAACTCAGGTGGTGGCGCGCTCCGGATGCCACAGTTGCGGCTCGTGGTCGATCAGCTCCAGCAGCGCCGTCACCACTTCCGGATCGAACTGGCTGCCGCTGCGCTGTTCGATGTATTCACGCACCTGCGGATACGGCCATGGCTCCTTGTAGGGCCGCTCGTGCAGCAAGGCATCGAAGACATCGACCACGGCAACGATGCGCGCGGCCACGGGAATATCGCGTCCCACAAGGCCATTCGGGTAGCCGGCGCCATCGAAGTGTTCGTGGTGGCCGCCGGCGATCTGCGCGCCATACGTGAGGTAGCTGACACCGTCGACCATGTTGGCGGCCCGCTCGAGGATGGTGCGCCCGACGCCGGCATGCAGCTGCATCTGCGCCCGTTCCTCGTCCGTATGCTTGCCCGGCTTGAGCAGCACGGCATCCGGCGTGGCCACCTTGCCCACGTCGTGCAAGATGCTGGCCAGGCCGATCATGTCGAGCAGCTGCGGCGTCAGCTCATCCGGGTACACGCCGCGCTGCTGCATGCGCCGCGCGATCGCCTCGGACAGCAGCTGCACGCGCCGCACATGGCCGCCCGTGTCGCTGTCGCGGAACTCGGCCAGGTCGGCCAGCGCCACCACGGTCGCTTCCTGCGCCTTGCGCAGCTGGCCGAACATGTACAGGTTGTCGAAGGCGGCGGCGATGCGCTGGCAAAACACTTCCAGCAAGTCGCGCTGGATCTGCGCCAGCGGCCACGGCGGCGTGACGGAGATGGCCAGCTCGCGGTTGCCTTCCGTATGGATGAACAGCACATTGGCCGGATGCTCGAACTGGCTGCGCTTTTCCGCAAACGCCTTGGCGATGGTGGCGGTGAGCGCATGCTCGGCCGGCATGGCTTCCGACTCGGCCAGCATGGCATACGTGCCCGTGGCGGCGACCACCTCAGGCCGCCCGGCACCGCCCTGCATCAGGCACAGCACGCCGTCGGCACCCACGTCGAGGATGGCGCTGACCTGGTTGAGTACGCCGGAAGCGAATTCGCGCAGCGAATGGATCTGGTACAGATTGGTGGCGCCGGCGAGGATCTTGCCCAGGCCAATGCGGCTGCGCTCGAGCATCATCAGGCTCTCGTAGGCACGCAAGGCCGAGATGACGGTGGTAAACAGCTTCTGCGTCGTCAGTTCCGTCTTGGCCTTGTAATCGTTGATGTCGTATTCGATGATGACGCGCTGCTCGGGCGCCTGGCCCGGCTGGCCCGTGCGCAGCACGACGCGCACGATGGCGTTGTTCAGGTCGGCGCGGATGCGCTTGGCGAGGATCAGGCCGGCATCATCCGTTTCCATCACCACGTCGAGCAGCACCAGCGCGATATCGGGCGTGTCGCGCAAGATGTCATACGCTTCGCGGCCGCTGTAGGCAGAGAACAGTTCCAGTTCGCGGCCCTTGAAACTGACATTGCGCAGCGCCAGCCGCGTGACCGCATGCACATCGACATCATCATCGACGATCAGGACACGCCACAGGCGCTGGTCGGGCGCGGCCAGCCCGGCAGGACTGGCCACCGGCTCATCTTCGTCGAGCAGCCAGTTATCATCTGCATCGGCTGTGAGGTCGGTCATGAATACTCCTAAGGGATAAGGTCGATGTGAACGCTGCGTTGACGCATATCAAGCATAATCAGATTAGATGCTGCTTACAACAGGATTCTTCGCGCTCTCTTCGCCAACGGCCGGCGCCGGCGCCGATGCACCGCCCCGCGTGCTGCCGCCACAATTGTCCTGGCCCGGCCCGACTGCCTGGTAGCGCACTTCATACTTGCCAGCGCTGAGCTGTTCCACCAGCAGTTTGTCGTTCGCGAGGATGTACAGATAGCGCACGTTCGAGCGCCGCTCCGTGTCATACAGTTTGACGAACATGGGCGCGGCATTGTGGCTGTTGTCGATGCTGATGGCCAGCTCTTCGCCCTTGTTACCGATCAGGAAGCCATCGACATAGCCGGAATGCCTCGGCCAGGGCTCGCCATTTGGCGCCACCAGCGATGCCGGCTCGGCCTTGCCTGCGCCATCGCAGGCGGGCTGGATCGGTTTCAGGCTCAGCTGGGAAACGGCCAGCACGCGGATCTCGGGCGTCTTCGCTTCCTGGGGTTCCGGCGCATACGGCTTGCCCACCGCCCAGCTGTCGACTGCCACGGCCTCGCCTTTCGATGACGGCAGCGCGGCGCTGGCCGCTGGCGCACGGGGCTGGGCGCCATCGCGGGCCAGCCCGCTCCAGGCCGTTGCCAGCGCGGCCGGCACGGGCTGGGAGGTATCGAGCATCAGCAAGGCGCCCAACCAGCCCAGCAACAGGCAGACAAGCAGACTCAGCCACCAGCGCCAGTTGCGCCAGACGGGCTGCAGGCCGCGTCGCGGCTTGCCCTTGGATGGCGGCACATCCTGCGCCCAGGCATGTTCATGCGGCTGGGGATGGCTTTTCGCGCGGCCATCGCGGCCCTTGCCTTCTTCGTGATGGGTGCTTTCCAGCCATTCGATTTCCCACTCCTCGGCAGCGATCCACTCGTCGTGTTCCCTGCGGCGTTGCGGATCGGACAAGGTGCCATAGGCGCTGTTGAGGATCGCCATGATGCGGGCGGCCTTTTCGTCGCCGGGATTCTTGTCCGGGTGGTATTTCTGGCTGAGGGCTTTGTACGCGGCACGTATGACTTCCTGCGGCGCCAGGCGCGCCACCTTCAGGTTGTCATAGTGTGTATGTATCTTTCCCATCGTTCTATCTTGAAATCGGTGCGCGGCGACGGGTTCTTGCAGGATGGAACCGTGCTGTGTCGGTCATCATAAACGATATGACAAGATAATAACCACCGGCGGACAGGAAATTACAGGGCGACACTGCCCTGCCTTGATATTGCAGCGCTTACAGGCGATGACTGCGGTCAGCGGACAACAAGGCTTCCGGCAACTCCACGCGGTGCCCCACCGCCAGCACCTTGAACAATTCCCCCATCTCGGCCGGCGAGACCAGCTTGTGCACGGCGCTGGCCTGCGGCAAGTACGTTTTGACCTGTTCAGGATCGGTACGCAGCAGCAAGTCGCCGATGCCAGCGCCCAGCAGGAAGGACGCCTGGTTCATGTACGCGAGCACATCGAGGCCCGCGTCCTGCGCCGCCACCGCCATGGCCGTGAAGTCGACGTGGGCCGTGATGTCTTGCAAGCCGGGCAGAAAAAACGGTTCCGCATGGGCATGGTGGCGGTAGTGGCACATCAGGGTGCCCGTGGCGCGCAAGTCCAGGTAATACTCGTGCGCCGGAAAGCCATAGTCGAACAGCACGGCCGCGCCGCCCTTGCCATTGGTCAGCATGCGCGCCAGCGAACGCATGAAGCCGCAGGCCACGCCGTGGATTTCGCTGACATAGCCGACGGGCAAGGCCTCGGCCTCGGGCACCTGGGCGGCGATCTGCGCGGCCACGTCGGCACCGGCCGGGCGTTCGACAAACACGAACTGGCCATCGGCGATGCTGACATCGAGTTCGCACCAGCCGGCGGGGGTCTTGCTGATCAGGTTGACGGGCATGGCGTCGAGCACTTCATTGCCGAACACGGCGCCCTCGAAACTGTCGGGAAAACCGTCGAACCACACCACTTGCGGGAAGGCGGCCAGCGCCAGTTCCTGGCGCGCGCGCAATTCGCCGGATAACTCGACGATCGCATACTGTTCCACATGGATGCCGGCGCTGGCCGCTTCCGTCAGGATGTCGCAGGCCAGCTTGCCCGTGCCGGCGCCGAATTCGAGGATGCGCGGGGCCGTTTGCGCCATAATAGCGGCTGCCACATGGGCCAGGGTGGCGCCGAACAGGGGCGAAATCTCCGGTGCGGTTGTAAAATCGCCATCTTTGCCCAGCTTGGCGGCGCCGCCGCTGTAATAGCCGAGGTCAGGCGCATACAGCGCCAGCTCCATGAAGCGGGCAAAGGGAATGGCGCCGTCATTGCGCGCGATTTCGGCGGCAATCTGGTGCTGCAAGGCATGGGACGCGGCCAGCGCGTCGCTATCGGGTACGGGAAGAGACATACCCGCATTGTAGCGAATCGACGGCGCATGCCGCCAGTGTGGCATCCACCGAATATCTCAACCATAGCAAAGACATGACAGAAGCAACGACAACGCCATTCGACAGCACTCCCCGCGTCGCCCTCGTCACGGGCGCCGCGCGCCGTATCGGCCGCGCCATCGCGCTGGGCCTGGCGCGCGACGGCTGGGATATCGCGGTCCATTACCGCCACTCGCGCGAGGAAGCACTCAGCCTGGTGGCGGAAATCGTCGCGCTGGGCCGCCGCGCGCAAGCGTTCCCCTGCGACCTGGCGCAGGAAGACGCCGTGCGCCAGCTGCTGCCGCAGGCGCAGGCGGCGCTGGGGCCGGTTACTTGCGTGGTCAACAACGCATCGTTGTTTGAATACGACAATGCGGGCGATTTTTCCGTCACGGCGCTCGACGCCCACATGCACGCCAACCTGGCCGCCCCCATCCTGCTGGCGCAGGCGCTGTACCAGGCCACCCCGGCAGGCGAGCAAGCCGTGGTCATCAACCTGCTCGATCAAAAACTGTACAATCTCAATCCTGATTTTTTGTCGTACACCCTGTCCAAGGCGGCGCTGCTGTCGGCGACCACCATGCTGGCCCAGGCGCTGGCGCCGAAAGTGCGCGTGGTGGGCATCGCCCCCGGCATCACCATGGTCTCCGGCGAGCAGACGGCAGCGAACTTTGCCAAGGCGCATGAAAACACGCCGCTGGGACGCTCCAGCACGCCCGAGGATGTGGCCGACTGCGTCTGTTACGTGGCCGGCGCGCGCGCGCTGACGGGCACGACCCTGCTGGTCGATGGCGGCCAGCATTTGATCGGCTTGCCGCGCGACGTCATGTTTTTGACCAAATAATCAGCAGTCCTGCCAAACAACCAGCATTCCAGCATCCCCTAAAAGGTAAAACTATGTCGTCCGCCCTGTACCACCCTCGCCTGGCCGATTGCCGCCGCCTGTTCCTGCGCAATTACGAAATCCTCATCAACATCGGCGTCTACGACTTCGAGAAAAAGGGCGAGCAGCGCGTCCTCATCAACGTCGACCTGTACATTCCCCTGGCCCTGTCGACGCCCAAGGATGACCAGCTGGAAGAAGTGGTCGACTACGACTTCATGCGCGAAACCATCGCCAAACGCATGGCGCAAGGCCACGTGCAGCTGCAGGAAAGCCTGGTCGACGACGTGCTCGCCGCCATGCTGGCGCACCCGCGCGTGCGCGCCGCGCGCGTGTCGAGCATGAAGCCGGACGTGTATCCCGACTGCGAAGGCGTGGGCGTGGAAGTATTCAAGATCAAGGATGAAGCATGAACAACATGAGCAATGCCGCAGTGATGGAAACGACGACGGCCGTGGAATTTCCGGCCAATGTGGAAGCGCAGAAACTGGCGCGCAAGAAGGCGGAAAAGATCGCCCTGGAAAACAACAAGCTGCACAAGCGCTTGTGCCGCCTGGTGGGGCAAGCCATCGGCGACTTCAATATGATCGAAGACGGCGACAAGGTGATGGTGTGCCTGTCCGGCGGCAAGGATAGCTACGCGCTGCTGGACATCCTGATGACCTTGCGCGAACGCGCGCCGATTCATTTTGATATCGTCGCCGTCAACCTCGACCAGAAGCAGCCGAATTTTCCGCCGGAAATCCTGCCCGCCTACCTGACGGAACTGGGCGTGGCCTTCCACATCGAAAACCAGGATACCTACAGCATCGTCAAGCGCCTGATCCCGGAAGGCAAGACCACCTGCTCGCTGTGCTCGCGCCTGCGCCGCGGCATCCTGTACCGCGTGGCCGATGAGCTGGGCGCCAACAAGATCGCCCTGGGCCACCATCGCGATGACATCCTGGAAACCTTCTTCCTGAATATGTTCTTCGGTGGAAAACTGAAGGGCATGCCGGCCAAGCTGCAATCGGACGACGGCAAGCACATCGTCATCCGCCCGATGGCGTACGTGAAGGAAGAAGACACGCAGCGCTATGCGGAAGTCAAGGGCTTCCCCATCATCCCATGCGACCTGTGCGGTTCGCAGGAAAACCTGCAGCGCAAGCAGATCAAGGGCCTGATGCGCGAATGGGACAAGAAATTCCCCGGCCGCGTGGAAAGCATCTTCTCGGCGCTGTCGAACGTGGCGCCGTCGCACCTGATGGACCCGAAACTGTTCGGCTTCAAGGACTTGAAGGCCGATGGCCTGGCCAACCCGATGGGCGACATCGCCTTCGACGAAGAGCCGTGCTCGACGCCGACCACGTTCGGCACGATCCCGCTGCAAGCGCTGTAAGCCACTGTTACAAGCCCGTGTTGTTTCGCCGCCACCGTCCAGGTGGCGGCATCCCTCCTCTTTCCCCCTGCCGCCATTTGATGTACCGTAGTCAGCTCTGCCGGTACGCGATGTGTCACGCGCGCATTCCTGCCCGGCGGTCAGCACGCATTCTTCCGACAACCTCACTGGAATGAACCATGACGCCATCCGCGCTCAAGCGCCCCCTGCTGTTCTCCCTGCTGGCCCTCGGCCTCGCCACCGCCTTCGCCGCTCCCACCGACCGCCAGGCCGACCGCTGGGATCTGACGGCGCTGTACGCGAGCGACGCCGCCTTCGACGCCGACGCGACAAAGCTGTCGTCCCAGTTGCGGCAACTGGGCGCCTGCAAGGGGCAACTGGCAGCCTCGCCGGCCCGCCTGAAAAGCTGCCTGGACTTGGTCGCCGAGGCGCGCAAGCGCGTCAACACGCTCACCACCTATGCGGCGCAGTACTATGACCAGGATACGGGCGACAGCAAGGGCAACCAGCTGAACCAGCGCGCCGCCCTGCTGGGCAACGACTTCACCCAGGCGACGACCTTCCTGCAGCCGGAAATCCTCGCCCTGGGCAGCAAGCGCATCGATGCCATGCTGGCCAAGGACCAGGGTTTGCAGCTGTACCGTTTTCAATTGAGCAACATGCTGCGCAGCGCGCCGCACACGCTCGACGCGGCCGGCGAACAGCTGGTGGCGCAGTTCGGCCTGGCGACGGGTTCGGCCGCCAGCGTCTACCGTACCCTGGCCAATGCGGAAATCCCGTGGCCGACCGTGAAACTGTCGGACGGCACGCAAGTGCGGCTCGACCAGGCGGCGTACACCAAATACCGCGGCGACGACCGGCGCGACGACCGCAAGCTGGTGTTCGACGCCTTTTTCGGCAAGTGGAAAGAGTATGAGCGCACGTTCGGCGAAACCCTGTACGGCCAGCTCAAAACAGATGCCGCGTATGCGAAGGTGCGCCATTACCCCGATTCGCAAAGCGCCGCGCTCGACGCCGACCATTTGCCGCCGGCCGTCTACCAGACCCTGATCGCGCAAACCAATGCCAACCTGCCCACCCTGCACCGCTACTTCAAGCTGCGCGCGCGCATGCTGGGCGTCAAGGACCTGGCCTACTACGATGTCTATGCGCCGCTGCTGAAAAGCGAGCGCAGCTTCCCGCTGGCCGACGGCAAGCGGATGATGCTGGACTCCGTCGCGCCGCTGGGCCCCGACTATGTGACGGCGCTGACTGCCGCCGTGGACGCGCGCTGGATGGATGTGTACCCGCGCCCGCGCAAGGTGGCGGGCGCCTACATGAATGGCGACGCGTACGACGTGCATCCGTTCGTGCTGCTCAACTACACGGACAATTACGAAGCCGTCAGCACCCTGACGCACGAATGGGGCCACGCCATGCACTCGGTGCTGGCCAACAAGGCGCAGCCATCGATCTATGCGCCGTACAGCATCTTTGTCGCGGAAATCGCCTCGACGACGAACGAGGCGCTGCTGCTCGACGCGCGCCTGAAACAGGCCAAGGATGACGACGAGCGCCTGCTGTACCTGGGCGCGGCGCTGGAAAACCTGCGCGGCACCTTCTTCCGCCAGGCCATGTTCGCCGAATTCGAGGCGGCCATCCACGCCAAGGTGGACAAGGGAGAAGCGCTGACGGGCGAAGAGATCACGGCCATCTATGCCGATATCCTCAAGCGCTACCACGGCGAAGCGCAGGGCGTCATGAGCATCGACCCCGCCTACGCATTGGAATGGGCGTATGTGCCGCATTTCTATCACGGCTTCTACGTGTTCCAGTACGCCACCTCGATCGCGGCGGCGCAGGATTTCGCGCAGCGCATCCTCGACAAGGAGCCGGGCGCGCTAGCCGCCTACCTGACGATGCTCGGCGCGGGCGGCTCGGCCTACCCGTATGAGCTGGTGAAGGCGGCCGGCGTCGATCTGGCCTCGCCGAAACCGTACCAGGCGCTGGTGGCGCGCATGAACGGCATCATGGACCAGATCGAGGCGATTGAAGCGAAGCGGGGGAAATAAGCCGTAGGTCGGCTTAGCGCAAAGCGCGTAAGCCGACACCACCACGTTCAGCGCCAACAATGTTGTCGGATTACGCGCTTGCGCGCTAATCCGACCTACCATTTTCTACTTCCGCCGCCGCGAACGCCGCCGCATCGCTCTCGAACATGTCTTCCAGCTCTTCGCGCGCCTGGCGCGTGAGGGACATGACTTTTTGCTGGTCCTGGAAGTGCGGCGCCACTTCCAGCAGAGTCTTGAGGTTATGCGCGCGGAAGATGCCGGCCGCGCGCTGCGCCCGTTCCGCGCTGAAACCCACCTGCTGCAAGGTCTGCTCGCCCAGCAGCAGCGCCGCGGCGAACGTCTCGCGCTCGATGATGGTCACGCCGCGCTTCATCAATTCATAGTAATGCGTGACGTTGCGCGCGCGCGCCAATATCGTCAGCTGTGGCAGGCGCAGGCGCACGGCGTCGACCAGCGCCAGGCTGTCGTCCACATTGTCGATGGCGATCACCAGCGCCTTCGCCTTCTCGATGCCGGCCGCCACCAGCAGGTCCACGCGCGTGGCGTCGCCATAAAACACCTTGAAGCCGAACTTGCGCAGCAGCTCGATCTGGTCCGGATCGTGGTCGAGCACCGTCACGCCGATCTTGTTGGCCGCCAGCAGGCGGCCGATGATCTGGCCGAAACGGCCAAAGCCGGCGATGACGATGGGGTTGTCCTGCGCCTCGATATGGTCGTCGGGACGGCGCTTCTTGTCGCCTTGCAGGCGCGGCGCGATGAACTTGTCGTGCGCCAGCAGCAGCAAGGGCGTGGCCACCATCGACAGGGTCACCACCACGACCAGCAGCGCGGCCGTCTGCGGCGCGAACACGTGCGCGGCTTCGGCGGCGGCAAACACGACGAAGGCGAATTCGCCCCCTTGCGACAGCAGCAGCGCGAAGAACAGCTGCTGACCGCGAGGAATGTCAAAGAATTTCGACAGCAGGTACAGCAAGGCGATTTTGACCACCAGCAGACCCGCCACCAGGGCCAGGATCAGCAAGGGCTGCGCGCGCAGCACGCCGAAGTCGACGGACATGCCGACGGCGATGAAGAACAGGCCCAGCAGCAGACCCTTGAACGGCTCCAGGTCGGAAATGAGCTCATGGCGGTATTCGGAATCGGCCAGCAGCACGCCCGCCATGAAGGTGCCCAGCGCCATCGACAAGCCCACCGATTCCATCAGCACGCAGATGGCGATCACCAGCAGCAGGGCGAAGGCCGTGAAGATTTCGCGCAAGTCCGTCTTGGCGATGAAGCGCAGGATAGGGTTGACGAGGAAGCGCCCGCCGATCACCAATGCAGCCAGCACGGCGGCCAGCTTGGCCACGCGCAGCCAGCCCGGTTCGCCGCTATGCGTGACCAGCCCGCCCAAGAGCGGCACCAGCGCGATCATGGGAATGGCGGCGATATCCTGGAACAGCAAAATCGAAAAGCCGGCGGAACCGGCCGGCGTACTCATCAGTTTTCGTTCGCCCAGGGTGGCCAGCACGATGGCCGTCGACGACAGCGACAGCCCCAGCGCGCCCACCAGCGCCGTGCGCCAGTCCACGCCGAAGGCCATGGCCACGGCGCACAGCCCCGCGCTGACGACGCCCACCTGCGCCCCGCCCCAGCCGAAAATGGGCCGGCGCAACAGCCACAAGCGTTTGGGTTCGAGCTCCAGGCCGATCAAAAACAGCAGCAGCACCACGCCGAATTCTGAAAAGCTGAGGATCACCTCGACATTCTTGATCAGGCCCAGGCCCCACGGTCCGATGACGACGCCGGCCACCAGGTAGCCCAGCACGGCGCCCATGCCCAGGCGCTTGGCCAGCGGCACCATGATGATGGCCGCCACCAGGTAAAACAGTATGTTGATGAGAAAGCTGTGGTGTTCCATGCGGATTCCGGAAAAACGTGATTGGAATCGCAATCATGCCTGAAGTGGCGCGCCGGCGGGGATCAAGGCTGCGGAGCGTCGATGCGCGCGCGCAGTTCGTCGAGATTCACGCGCGACAGATAGCGTTCGATGTTTTTCCACACGGCGTGGTAGCCGTAACCGCCATTTTTCAGCTCATCGATCGCCTTCTCGCGCGGCCAGCCCTGGTACAGCATGCGGTACATGGCGGCCATCAGGCCCGTGCGGTCGGCGCCGTGCAGGCAGTGCAGCAGTACGGGCCCATCCTGCCCGGCGGCGCGGATGGCACGCATGGTCGCTATCACATGCCGGTCGCCGATGGCCCAGGTATTGATGGGAATGCGGATGGCGCGGATGCCGCTGCCATCGAGCACCTGCGTATCGGCGTGGAAGGAGCGCAGGCTGATCACGGTCTTCACACCCAGCGCCTGCAACTGGGCCACGTCGGCACTGTCCAACCTGGCGCTGCGGTACAGGCCCGGCGTGACCTGGTGCAGGTTCGACACCTGCGGCAGCGGCGTCGCCCAGTCCGGATGGCGTGGCGGCGATGGTTGTGCCCCGGCCGGCGCGCTAGCCAGCCCCAGAGCGAAGGTCAACAGTACTGCATGCAACATCATGGCTTCCTTGTTATTGCAGAACGGCGCCAGCACGGCCGTCGTCCAGCACCAGCGCCAGCACGTCGCAGGCGGCGCGCGGGCGGCCCAGCGCCAGCGCTTTCGCGCGCATCGCTTGCAACTGCTGCGGATGATCGAGCAACAGGCGCACGCGGTATTCCAGGGTCACGCCATCGAATGCCTTCAGGGCCACGCCTTGCTCCAGCAGATAGTCGGCATTGCGCTCTTCCTGGCCGGGAATCGGCGCATTGACGATCATGGGCAAGCCCAGCGCCAGGCATTCCGAGGTGGTCAGGCCGCCCGGCTTGGTGATGACCAGGTCGGCGCACGCCATCAGGCGCTCGACTTCGCCGGTAAAGCCTTGCGCCAGCAGGCGGCCCGGATACTGGCCGGCCAGATCCTGCAGCGCCGCCAGCGCGGCGGCGTTTTTCCCCGCCAGCACGATCAGCTGGAAGTCACCCGGCAACGCCAGCAGGCGCGCGGCGACCGTTTCAAGGCTGCCCAGTCCCGCCCCGCCGCCCATCAGCAGAATCGTCGTGCGTCGCGGGTCGAGGCCGAACGCCTGCGCGCACTGCACGCGCTCGGGCACCTGCGCAAACGCGGGCATGATGGGGATGCCCGTCACGTGGATGCTCTCGGCGGGGATGCCTTCGTGGCGCATGCGGAACGCCACCTCGTCGGTGGCGGCAAAATAACCGTGCATCCGTTCGTGCACCCACATGCGGTGCAAGTCGAAGTCCGTGACCTGTACCCACACGGGACAGGCCAGCTGTTCCTGGCGCAGCGCGCGCGACAGCAGTTCGGCCGGCAGGAAATGCGTGCAGATGATGGCGTCGGGCTGGAAGGCGGCGATCTGCGCCATCAGGGCGCGCGTGTTGAGGCGCTCGATGCCACGGCGCAAACGCTGCATCGAGCTGTCGCGCGGCGCATCGTGGGTGGCGTGATACAGATAGCCCCACAGCGCGGGCGCCTTGTTGACCAACTTGATGTAAAAATCCGTGTACAGCTTGCGGAACGCGGGCGTGACGAAATCCATCACATCGAGGTGGCTGGCGATGGCGGCACTCCCCTCGCCGTCATCCTGCATGGCATACGCCTCGATGGCTTGCGCCGCGCGCAGATGGCCGGCGCCGGCCGAGACGCTCAACAGGAGAATTCTTTTCTGCTTTTTTTCTGTCATGGGAAACCGATACAGGGAACAGGTGGGCGCTGACGCCGAGGATAGAAAGAATAGCATTTCCGCGTCACGCTCATCATGAGCCTTGTCAATCGATGAAACTGACGGGCGCCACGTCGACGCGCATGACCGGATACAGGTTCAAGCGCTCATCCCACGAGGCGTGGCGGCGGGCGAAAAACTCCAGGCGCGCATGCGGATTCCTGGCAAACGCGGGTTCGTCGGCCAGCTTCTGCCGGAACTGCGCCGCCAGCGCCGGGTCGGCCGCCAGCTGCGCGCGCGCCACCTCCTCGGCCACATAGTCCTCCATGTATTCCTTGCGCTCGAACGCCGTGTTGAAGCTGCCCCAGGCCAGCAGCGAGTCGGGCGCGCGCGGTTCGAGCAGCGCCATCACCAGGCGCGCCTTCGGCTGGTTGACGGGCACGTACAGCGCGCCGGCATCGACCAGGCGCTCCTCTTTCTGCCACTCGCCCTGAACCGCCGCCGTCTGGCGTCCCTCGAACGACTGCGCGCCAAACTTGACGGCAGTGGCGCGGAAGACTTCCACATTCTGCCTGGCGAAGATGCTGCGCATTTCCTGGTAGGCGATGCCGTGCTGGCGCAATTTGGCGCCCACCATGGCCGCCTGCGCGCGCGGCACCAGGTAGCCGGCCTTCGGCGCGCTCACCTGCAGGTCGGGCACGATCTCGTCGCGCAGCGGCACGGTCCAGATTTGCGGCGTCTTTTCGTCATAGCGTGTCATCAGCGCGCCCGACACCTCGGACGGCGTGCGCGTATAGGCATAGCCGCGAAACGCGATCATGCGGCTTTTCTCCGTGGTCCTGTAGCTGAGGGGAAGCGCGCTGCCGGCCAGCTGCGCCGCGCGCAGGTCCGCTTCCATGGCGGTGTGCCGCCATGCGGCGCCGTGCTGCGCCATCTGCGACAGCAGGGCAATGATGGTGTTGCGCGTGATGCGCACGCGGGTCGGGTAGTCCTTCCACGAATGGGTTTCCACCAGCACGCCGAAGCGGTTACGCAACAGGAAATAGCCGTGCGAAAAACGCGGGTTCGGCGTCGAATCGACAAAACCCGACTGCGGATTGTCTTCTTCGGCAAACGACATGTAGAACGGCTTCGGATCGGAGCCCTGCTTTGCCAGGTCGGCCAGCACACCGTCGCGCAGCGCCGTTCCCGCCACGCGCAAGGCCGCATCGCCCGCATGCACGGGTTCGACCTGGATCGAGATATCGGGTTCGAACTGCGCGCCGTCCGTCACGTGCAAGTCGACATACGCCAGCGGATCCCAGGCGTTCACCAGCGCCAGCATGTGCTGCATCTCGGGCGTATCGGCCTTCATGTATTCGCGGTTCAGATTGTAGTTTTGCGCCGTGCTGCGCCAGCCCATTTCCACGGGTCCGCGCTGGTTCGGGCGGTTCCAGTTACCGAAGCGCTCATGGCCATCGACATTGAAGACGGGCACGAACAGCAGCACCTGCTTGTCCAGCGCGCCGGGCGCCGCCTTGCCTTCCAGGACTTGGCGCAGGGCCAGGAAGCCGGCATCCTTGCCGTCGATTTCGCCCGCATGGATGCCGCCCTGTACCAGCAGTACCGGCAGCTTGCGCAGCCTGGCCGCCTCCGGCGTCAGCGCGCCCGTGTTGGAAACGGCCAGCGCCAGCATCGGGCGGTTTTCCGGCGTGCGGCCAAATTCAAAGCAGCGCACCTGTTTCGGATGCTGCTCCTCGAAGCGCCTGCACAAGGCTTCCACTTCCTCGTAGCGGCCCGTCTGCTGGAAACCCGAGTATTCGGCCACCGTTTTCAGGGAAAACTGCCGCATGTCGCGCGCGGCATGCGCGTTGACGGCAAACAGGGATAACACGGCGGCGGACAGCAGGGCGTGGCGTAGCATCGGACGAGCTCCATCAAGGGGGACAAGCGGGCAATTATAGAGGCGCGGTCAGGTAAAAACGCCGTGAAAAATAAAAAAGCCGGAACAGCGTCAGCTGCTCCGGCCTTGCTCTGGCAAGCGTGAATTATGAACCGAAGTGGTAATTGAATTCGACCCATCCCTGGCGTCCTTGCGGGCTATAGCTGCCCACCGGGTAGTACGGCCAGCCGCCGCTGTCGTCGCGCTTGATCTTGTCGAACACGTTGTTGACGATCAGCGACAAAGTGGCGCGGTCGCTGATGCGGTACACGGTGCTGATGTTGGCCAGCGCCGTCGGCGTCAGGTAGCCGGTACCGCCGCCGTTCGGGATCTTGCTGTAACGGCTGACCAGCAAGGTGTTCGACCAGTCGCCCGCAGCCCAGTTCACGCTCAGGTTCAGCTTGTCGCGCCAATCCGAATTGTTCAGCGATTTGAGCTCGTCGATCTCTTCGTCGCCGGCAAATTGCTGCGATTTATTGCTCAGCACCTTGGCGTAATTGGCCTTGAAGGCAAAGCGGCCATAGTCCGCCGTGCGCAGCACATACTTGACGCTGATGTCGATGCCGCTGCTGCTTTGCTTGGCCGCGTTGATCGGATTGACGGTGATGGTCTTGATCTCGCCAGCGCGGTTCAGGGCATTGGCCGCGAAACGTTCGACGCGGCCCAGGGTATCGGCGCAGGTAGGCGAATTGATGTCGAGCTTGCCCAGGCGGCAATCGGCTTCGTCGCGCAGGATCCTGTCGGCGCTCAGGTTCGTCACCAGGTCGTCGATCTTGATGTTCCAGTAATCGACGGAGACGTCGAAATTCGAACTTGGCGACCAGACGGCGCCCACGCCGAACGACTTGCCCTTTTCCGACTGCAGATCGCGGCTGCCGTTCTGCACATAGTCGGCGCCCGGCGACTTGTTTGCAAATTCGCACTTGTCGATGCTCTGTCCGGCAGCGCCGCAGCGGTAGTAATCGGTGGTGCTCGAGTAGTAACCGGTGCCGCGCGCCTTGTAGATGTAGTTCATGTCCGGCGCGCGGAAGCTGGTGGCGTAATTGGCGCGGAACAGCAGCTCCGGCGCGGGACGCAGTTCCAGGCCGCCGTTGTAGGTGAACTTGCCATCGCTGCGCCCGGCAAAGCTGTAGCGGTCATAACGGCCGGCCAGGGTGCCGATCAGCTTTTCATGCAACGGCAGGTTCACTTCCGCACCCAGCGCATAGCGGGTACGCGTGCCGGCCGTGATATCGGATTTGGTGGCGACGTTGAAATAACCGTCGTTCAGGCGCGCATCGGGCACATTGCTGAAGCCCTGCTTGCCCACTTCGGCGATGGTGGCGATCTTTGCCACGCCAGCGGGCAGCTGGAACAGGTCGCCATTCGTGGCCAGGCTCAGGGTGTTCGTCCAGGCCTTGTCGTCGCTGTCGGAATTGCCCGTGATGCTGTCGAATTCGGCCGCCGTCACGCGGCGCGACAAGCGGGCCGGATCCGGTGCGTAGATCGGCACGCCAGCAGCGTCGGTGCCCAGTTTCGGGCCCAGGAAGAAGCTGTCGATAGTGGCCAGCGCGCGCGGCGTGTGGCTTTCGCTCTTGTACACCGAGGCGTTGTAGTTCGCTTCATACTGCCAGGAAGACGTGCCGGGAATGCGGCCCTTGGCGCCCAGCGAGATGGCGGTGGCCAGGTCGTCCCACTTGCGGTTGTAGCGCTCCACGCCGCCCATTTCCTCGGG
The DNA here is from genome assembly GCF_049897525.1 of Janthinobacterium sp. PSRC1-1. Lineage (NCBI taxonomy): Bacteria > Pseudomonadati > Pseudomonadota > Betaproteobacteria > Burkholderiales > Oxalobacteraceae > Janthinobacterium > Janthinobacterium sp. PSRC1-1. The sequence continues at coordinate 276,696 of NZ_JAFCWK010000004.1, read as the reverse complement.
CGAGATATAACGCGTCCACGCTTCGTAGCGATTCGTATTCTGGTTGCGGAAATAGCTGCTGCCCGTCGACGACGACGTCCATGTCGGGCCGCGCGTATTGTTTTCCGTCGAGTTCTTGCCGATCAGGAAATCGGCGAACAGGGTCGTTTCCGGCGACAGCTCATAGTTGGCGCTGCCGAACACGTTCTGGCTGCGGTTCTTGGTCTGCGTGGTCCAGTAGGTGGGGCCCACTTTCGGGCTGGCGCAATAGCTGCCGTTCTTCGCCTGGTACTTGACGACGCTGCCGCCGAACAGGTCGCCGAACTGCTTGCAGGTGTCGCCCAGGTCCACGTAGCTGCCCGAGGTGCCCGCCTGTACCACGCGGCGCGACGCGATATTCGTCGGCGTGCCCGATTTGGTGGCCATGAAGTCGCGGTCCAGGCTCGACAGCGGATCGCGCTGACTCAGCTCCACGCTGAACAAGGTATGCAGCTTGTCGAAATTGCCGCCGCCCGTCAGCTGCACGCGCTGGTTGCCGGCGCCGCCACGCGTGGTGCCGCCCGCCTTGACGTTGATATCGAAACCTTCCGTCTGCTTTTTCAGGATCACGTTGACCACGCCGGCGATCGCGTCGGAACCATAGATGGCCGAGGCGCCGCCGTTCAAAATCTCGATGCGGTCGACAATGCTCGACGGGATGTTCGCCAGGTTGGTGAAGTTGACCGTGCCCTCATAGGCGACGGGGAAGTCGGCCAGGCGGCGGCCGTTCAACAGGATCAGGGTGTGGTTCGGCCCCAGGCCGCGCAGGCTGATGGTATTGGCCGACGGCGTGAAGGTGTTGCCGAAGTCCTCGCCCTGCGTAAAGCCGCTGTTCTGTACCTGGTTGGTCAGCGCATCGAAGACGTTCTTGTACCCTTGCTTGGTGATTTCATCGCCGGTCAGGATGGTGACGGACGATGGTCCCTCCAGGCTGGCGCGGGGAATGCGCGAACCGGTGACCACGACGGCTGGCGGGGTGGCCGCTGGCTGCTGATCCGCTGCGGGCGCTTGCGTCTGTGCGTGCGCCTGCCATGCGGAACCGCCCAGGATGGCCAGTACGGCGATGGTGAGCGGTGGTAACTTGAATTGTATAGGCATCTTTGCGCTTCTCAAGGTTAGGGAGAAGGTGAAAGATATCAAGATGCCAGCAATTACAGAACGAATGGATTCATCTTTCCATATATCAAAATTGTTATATGGAAAGATTCATGAGCAGGAAAACGCCAGACACTTTCGCAAGATCATGGCGGAAGCATGCGCTTTAATGGCGAATGATGGCAATTTCCTTGTAGGCCGGGCGCAGCAGGCGCATGGCCGTGTCGGCCGGACTCTGCATCGAACTCAACAGCCTGGTCGCGCCCGTGGCCGGGACGCAGCTGCCGCTGCCGCGGTAGCGCAGCGCCGCCGCCAGCATGCCTTCGGCCGCGTCGCCCAGCGCATGCTGGTAATCATCCGCCACCTCGCAGGTCGGCGCCATGCCGTCGGCAAAGTCGCCAAAGCCCTTGGCGTTGACACCCTGGAACTGCACCGCGAAATACGTGGTGCCGCAGTTGGGCTGAGGATAGAAACCGTAGGGCTTGCCGCACGTCGTGCCGCCGATCAGGTTGACCTGCACGTCGACGCCGCGCAAGCCGTTGATGATCGCTTCGCTGGCCGAGCAAGTATTGCCCGTTGTCAGCAAGGTCACCCGCTTGAGGCCCAGCGAGGGCAAGGGCGTACCCTTGGGCAGCGGATTCGGGCCGCCGAAGCCCCGGCTTTGCGCATGGAATGGCACGGGCGCTTCGGGCCGCGTCTTGTCATTGAAGAGCACCTGCTCGAAGGTCTTGCCGGTGGTGACTTGCGGGCCGGCAATCATGTAAGCGAGTTCGCTGGCGACATCCAGATAGCCGCCGCCGTTGTAGCGCACGTCGAGCACCAGGTCGCTGATGCCGGCCGCCTGGAAGCGGCGCATGGTCTCGACCAGCTGACGCTCGGCGACATTATTGTGGGTGTTGAAGGTCAGATAGCCCACCTTGCCCGTGGGCGTGTCGATGATGCGCTCGTTCTGCACGGCGCTGGTGCTGACCTCGACCGCCTGCAGGGTGGCGTTTCGCACCGTTCCGTCACGGCTGAAACTGAGCGCATGCGTGCCTTGCGCCTTGGGGAGCAGGCCCGCGTTGATGATCTTCAAGCTGGCCGCATCGGCGGCATTGACGAAATCGACGCCATCGATGCTTTGCAGCATGTCACCCCGCTGCAAGCCCGCCAGGGCCGCCGGCGAACCAGGTTCGACGATCGAGATCACCGCCTTGCGCGGTGGCGTGTTACGCGTCAGCGCCAGCAGCATGCCATAGCCCAGTTCCACGCCATTGAGCGAGGCTTCCCATTCGGCCGTCGTATACGTGAAATGGAACCGGTCCTTGGGCTGGCCGGACGCCGTCGTGGCCGTGGTTTTCAGCACGTCGAAATACGCGATGGGCGTGCTGAAGCTTGACGGCTGGTACGTGGTCGGCACTTCGCGGTACCACAGATACGTTTCATCGATCCAGCTGCGCACCCACGTCAGTTCATCGAGCAAGGTGCCCGGCTTGTCGATGCTGCTGCCGCTGCGCGGCGCCTCGCATCGGTTCGCCACCGTCGATGCAGCGACCAGCGCCGTCGGCCCCGTCGGCGTGACGGGCGGCACGACGGCCGTGCTGTCGCTGCCGCCACCTCCGCCGCAGGCACTCAACAGCAACGCAATGGAAAGGACGACAGGACGAGCAAGGGGCACAGGCAAGGAAGAAAAGCGCAGGGAACGCATGATAAACTTTCCGAAAAGAAATTATCAAAAAATTATAATGGTTTTTGCAAACAGGCGTTGTTTTCTTTGACACAGAAAAATGGCGCCCGCAGGCGCCATTGCTACTACGTCATACTCAAACCATCACGCCACGGTCGCCGCCACGGGCGCTGCCACGACGGGCGGCAGCGGCGTCGGCGCGTTGAAGGCGATCAGCAAACTGGCTTCCTTCTCTTTCGCCGCCTTCAAATGACGCTCCTTCACGTGACCATAGCCGCGGATGTCTTCCGGGATGCTGGCGATCGCCACGGCTTGCGCCAGCTTGGCCGTCGTCAGTTTCGGCAGCAAGCCGCCCACCGTCGCGCGGTATTCCAGAATCAGCGCGCGCTCCGTCTTGCGCTCGGCCGTATGGCCGAACACGTCGAAGGCCGTGCCGCGCAAGCCTTTCATTTTGGCCAGCACGCCGAAGGCCTTCAGCATCCACGGACCATATTCCTTCTTGATCAAATGGCCCTGGGCGTCGGTTTTCGCCATGATCGGCGGCGCCAGGTGGAACTTGAGCTTGATGTCGCCCTCGAACATGGCGGCGATCTTCGCCTGGAAGGCGCCGTCCGTGTACAGGCGCGCCACCTCGTACTCGTCCTTGTAGGCCATCAGCTTGTAGAAGTAGCGGGCCACGGCTTCCGTCAGGCGCAGATGCGGGCCATTCAGGGCGCTTTCGGCCGCGCGCACCTGGCCGACGAAATCCAGGTACTGCTGCGCATACGCGCGATCCTGGTAGGCCGTCAGCAGGGCGACCCGTTTTTCGATGATGTCGTCGAGCGTGTCGATGCGCTTGAATTCCATCACCTTGGCGGGGGTTGTCATGCGCACCAGGCTGGCCGTATCGTGGGCGCCGGCGCGGCCCCAGTTGAAGGCGGCCTTGTTGAACGCCACCGAGACGTTGTTCAGGTCGATGGCCTTCATGATCGACGCCTCAGTCAACGGCACTTTGCCCTTTTGCCAGGCGTAGCCGAGCATGAACATGTTCGTCGCGATGGAGTCACCCATCAGCGCCGTGGCGATCTGGCCCGCATCGATGAAATCGACGTGATCCGTACCGCAGGCCTTTTCGATTTCCATGCGCGCCGAAGCACCGGGGAATTGCCAGTCCGGATTCTTCACGAAGGCGGCCGTCGACGAGCTGGTCGAGTTGATCATGGCCCAGCTGCGGCCCTCTCCCATGCGCGACAGCGCGTCGCGGCTGGCCGTGACGATCAAATCGCAACCGATCACGAGGTCGGCCGCACCCGTGCCGACGCGCGTCGAGTGGATATCTTGCTGGCGGTCCGCCAGGCGCACGTGCGACATCACGGGGCCGCCCTTTTGCGCCAGGCCGCTCATGTCGAGCACGGAACAGCCCTTGCCTTCCACGTGCGCCGCCATGGCCAGGATCTGGCCGACGGTGACCACGCCCGTGCCGCCGATGCCGGTGACCAGGATGCCGAACGGCTCGGCCGTCGAGGGAATCTGCGGTGTCGGCAAGGCCGGCGCGGCTGGCGCATCCTTGTCGGCGGCAGCGGCTTTCTTCGGCTTTTTCAAGCCGCCGCCTTCCACCGTGACAAAACTTGGGCAGAAACCCGTCGTGCACGAGAAATCCTTGTTGCAGGACGACTGGTTGATCTGGCGCTTGCGCCCCAGTTCCGTTTCCAGCGGTTCCACCGACAGGCAGTTCGACTGCACGGAGCAGTCGCCGCAGCCTTCGCAGACGGCTTCGTTGATGACGGCGCGCTTGGCCGGGTCCGGGTATTCATTGCGTTTCCGGCGGCGACGTTTTTCCGAGGCACAGGTCTGGTCGTAGATCATGGCCGACACGCCGGGCATGTCGCGCAGTTCGCGCTGCACGTCCATCAGTTCCGAACGGTGGCGCACGGTGACGCCTTCGGCCCAGGCGTAATCGGACGGGTATTTTTCCGGCTCATCGGTGACGACGATAATGGGACCGACGCCTTCGGCGGCGATCTGGCGCGAAATGATGGCCGGCGACAGGGGGCCGTCGAATTCCTGGCCGCCCGTCATGGCCACCGCATCGTTGAACAGAATCTTGTAGGTGATATTCACCTTGGCCGAGACGGCCGCGCGGATGGCCAGGATGCCCGAGTGGAAATAGGTGCCGTCACCAAGGTTGGTAAACACGTGCTTTTCATTCGTGAACGGCGCCTGTCCCACCCACGTGACGCCTTCGGCGCCCATGTGGGTAAACGTCGACGTCTCGCGGTCCATCCACAGCACCATGTAGTGGCAGCCGATGCCGGCCAGCGCGCGCGAGCCTTCCGGCACCTTGGTCGAGGTATTGTGCGGACAGCCGGAACAGAAGAACGGCGTGCGGTCTTTCTGCGGATCGGGTTTCACGCTGATCGCTTTCAGCACATTCTCTTTGGCTTCCAGGTAGGCGATGCGCTCCTTCACGCGCTGCTCGACGGGGTGGCCCGCGTAGTAGCGCGAAATGCGGCTGGCGATCGCGCGGGCGATCATGGCCGGGTTCAGTTCATACGTGGCCGGCAGCAGCCAGTCGCCGTGCCCGGTGCCCTTCTGGTTGCTCCACTCGCCCGTGTCGTCGAACTTGCCGACCACGCGCGGACGCTCGCCATCCTTCAGGTTATACAGTTCTTCCTTCAGCGCGTATTCGAGGATTTGCCGCTTTTCTTCCACCACGAGGATCTCGTCGAGACCCTTGGCAAATTCGTGCACGCCGTCCGCTTCCAGCGGCCAGGTCATGCCGATCTTGTACAGGCGGATGCCGATGTCGGACGCCGTCTGCTCGTCGATACCCAGGTCGGCCAGCGCCTGGCGCGTGTCCAGATACGATTTGCCGGCCGTGATGATGCCGATGCGCGCCTTCGGGCTGTCCCAGATGATCTTATTGAGCTTGTTGGCACGCGCATACGCCAGCGCCGCATACCATTTGTAGCTGTTCATGCGCACTTCTTGTTCCAGCACCGTGTCGGGCCAGCGGATGTTCAGGCCGCCCGCGGGCAGTTCGAAGTCGGTCGGCAGCACGATCTGCACGCGGTCCGGATCGAAGTCGACGGCGGCGCCCGACTCGATGATGTCGGTCACGCATTTCATCGACACCCACAAGCCCGTGTAGCGGCTCATGGCCCAGGCGTGCAAGCCGTAATCGATGTATTCCTGCACCGACGACGGGTACAGCACGGGAATGCCGCAAGCGTTCAGGATATGGTCGGACTGGTGCGCCGTCGACGAGGATTTGGCCGCATGGTCGTCGCCGGCCAGCACCAGCACGCCGCCATGCTTGGCGGAACCGGCGTTATTGGCGTGTTTGAACACGTCGCCGCAGCGGTCGACACCGGGGCCCTTGCCATACCACATGCCGAACACGCCGTCGTATTTCGCGTCTTCGAACAGATTCGTTTGCTGCGTGCCCCAGACGGCCGTGGCGGCCAGGTCTTCGTTCAGGCCAGGGTGGAATTTGACGTGGTGTTCATCGAGGTATTTCTTGGCCTTGATGGCCGTCATGTCGACCGATGTCACGGGCGAACCGCGGTAACCGGTGATGTAGCCGGCCGTATTCAGGCCAGCTTTCAGGTCGCGCTCGCGCTGCAGCATGGGCAGGCGGATCAGCGCTTGCGTGCCCGTCATGAAGGCGCGGCCACGCTCCAAGGTGTATTTGTCGTTCAGGGAAATTTCGGACGCGTGCGCGCCCGGCTCAAGACTCGAGCCCTTGATTGGTGCATTCATTACTTGTCTCCATTATTCTCGGTGCTACGCGTGCAAAGTCGGTTGAACTCACACGTACCGGCCGCGCTTTGTGAGCATGCCGGTGCGGAAAAATGACTTGTTTGTCGTAGACTACCACAGGAATGCGCACAGTTCTTTTGCTGCACTGCACTCCCGGGCGGGTGCTGTTTGATGCCTGTTTTCTTTGCTGCCATGTCGGATTACGCTGCGCTAATCCGACCTACATCAATGGCGCGTGACGCGTAGGTCGGCTTAGCCCGCCAGGGCGTAAGCCGACAACAGCCACTTACGCCGCGCTCGTATCTTTCAGCACGCCGCGCTTGATCTGGTCCAGCTCGATCGACTCGAACAGGGCGCGGAAATTGCCTTCGCCGAAGCCCTGGTCGCCCTTGCGCTGGATGATCTCGAAGAAGATCGGGCCGATCACCGTCTGCGTGAAGATTTGCAGCAGCAGTTCGCGTTCCGTTTCCGTGCTGTGGCCATCGATCAGGATGCGCAGGCGGCGCAGTTCTTCCAGCTGCTCGCCGTGGTTCGGCAAGCGGCGGTTGACCAGTTCATAGTACGTTTCAATCGTATCCTGGAAATCGATACCCGTATCACGCATGGCTTGCACGGAGGCGTAGATATTGTCCGTGCCCAGCGCGATGTGCTGGATGCCTTCGCCATGGTACTGGTCCAGGTATTCGGCGATCTGCGACTTGTCGTCCGACGATTCATTGATCGGGATGCGGATCTTGCCGCAGGGCGAAGTCATGGCCTTCGATTTGAGGCCCGTCAGCTTGCCTTCGATGTCGAAATAGCGCACTTCGCGGAAGTTGAACAGGCTTTCATAGAACGTCGCCCATTCCTTCATGCGGCCACGGTGCACATTGTGCGTCAGGTGGTCGATGTACGTCAGGCCATGGCCGACGGGGTTGGCGACGGCGCCGGGAATGGCGACGAAATCGACGTCATAGATGCTGATGTCGCCGATGCCACCCGGTGCGGCAGCGCCTTCCTTGTCGGCGCCCTTGCCGCGCCAGCGGTCGACGAAGTACAGCAGGGAATCGCCCACGCCCTTGATGGCGGGGATATTGAGCTCCATCGGCCCCGTTTTATTGTCGAAACCCCAGGCGCCCAGTTCCAGCGCGCGGCGGTACACAAAGGCCGCGTCGTCGACGCGGATGGCGATGGCGCACACGGACGGGCCGTGATGGCGGGCAAAACGCTGCGCGAACGAATCTTGTTCGGCATTGATGATGAAATTGATGTCGCCCTGGCGATACAGGGTCACATCCTTGTGGCGGTGGCGCGCGATGGCCGTGAAGCCCATGTTCTCGAACAGCTTGCCCAATGCTTTTGGGTCTGGTGCTGCATACTCGACGAACTCGAAACCATCGGTACCCATCGGGTTATCCCAAGGCTGAAATTGCATGATGTCTCCTCCAAGAAGTAGCGCACAGTATAGGCGTGGGTCACGGGCATTAAATGCCAAAGATCTCCCGAACAATCATGATTTGCGCAATAATATTGCGTGAAACGAGAACCACCGGAGGGAGCATGAGCAAAATTACGCTGGATAAAACGGATCGCAAGATCCTCGCCGTCCTGCAGGCCGATGGCCGCCTGTCGAATCAGGACGTGGCCGAACAGGTCAGCCTGTCGCCGTCGCCATGCTTGCGCCGCGTCAAACGGCTGGAAGAAGCGGGCGTCATCCGCCAGTACGTGGCCCTGCTGGACCCGGAAAAGATCGGCCTGGGCTTGCTCGCCTATGTGAATGTGCGGCTGGAAAAGCACAGCGACGCCACCGCGCACAGCACGGCGCGCGTGCTGGCGCCCAACCTGGTGACGAATACCTCGCCGCGCGCCGACTTCGCCGTAGCCGTGGCGCATTGGCCGGAAGTGGTGGCGTGCTATGCGATGACGGGCGAAATGGATTATCTATTGCGCGTGCATGTGGAAGACATGGAGCACTTTTCGCGCTTCATGATGGCGACCCTGCTGCGCCACCCGGCCGTGCTGGACGTCAAATCGAGCTTCGCCCTGCAGCGCATCAAGGATACGACGGCCCTGCCCTTACTGTGACGGCGGTGACGGTGGCTCGGGCTTCTTCTTGCGCCCCGGCAAGCGATCCCACAGTTTGAATGCGGCGCGCGCGTTCGCCTTGAACGTGTAGTCGAACATGGCAAACTGCTCCTGCACGGCTTCCTGCAACATGCTCGTCGGGTTCGGCGGCAACAGTTTTAGATATGCATCAGCTTCGCCATAGTCGCGCTGGATTTCCATGCCCGCCTTCTTGGCGATATGCATCATCGTCTTGTTCGACGACAAACAATGCATGTACAGGGTATCGACATCGTTGTTGCGGCAGTGAATCGCCGCCCGCTCGAACAGTTTCGACCCCACGCCCATGCCGCGCATCGATTTCGACACGGACACGCCAAACTCGGCCACCTGCTCCTTGTCCGTCACGACGCTTTTCGCCGGCGACTTGTCCTTCGGCGCGAACGCCAGATGCCCCACGCCCACCAGCTTGAACAAGCTGTTGTAGACGCCATAAATCATGTCGCGCGAGAAATCCATCTTCTGCACGTACTGCGCCACGAGCTCATCAGGCAAGCTGCTGCCGAAGCGCAGCAGCCGGTCGCTTTTCTCCAGCGACAGAAAATGCTTCATCATGCGGCGCCGGTCGCGCTCATGCAATTGTTTGACGAGTACGCTCGGGCGCCCGCCGCCGCTACGACTGAGCCAGCGGCGAAACGGATTTTGAAACAGCTTGGGTAAGGTCACGACGACTCCTGGGGCGGTGCTGCGGCACGTCAGGCCAATATTGTGCAGTGCAACATTATGGCGCCATTGTAGCCTATTCCCGCCATTCAAGCCTGGGCCAGGAATGCTTGCACGGCGGCTACCCGCGCCGCATGGATGACTTCGGGAATGCGCTTCGGCTCCGCACAACCTTGCGCCAGCGCGCCCGCGTTGACGGCGCGCGCCGCGTCCAGCCCGCCCTGCAAGCGCGCCGCTTGCGGAAAGTCCCCGGTGACCAGCCCATCGCACGCCACCGCTTGCAGCAGTTGCGCAAAGCGCTGCGGTTTACGCAAGCCATCGCAGCGTTCGCACATGCTCACCACGGCTTCGGCGGTCAAGTTCAGCGCGCCATTGATCTGCTCCAGCTCGCGCGCCGCCATGACGGCCAGCTCGCGGCACTCGTTGGGCACGCGCAGGCGCTCGCTCAGTTGTTCAATGGCATCTTTCGGCAGACGCAGCAGCAGGGCGGCGAAGCGCACGGGCAAGTCATGACCTTGCGCAGCGGCATGGTCGATGACCTGCAGCAAGCGCTCGCTGAGCGTGATTTCTGGCACGATGCGCGCCAGCGCGCCGCAGTCCTGCAGCACCGTCAGCATGCGCGACGGGTGCGCTTCCATCAATCCTTTCGCCACTTCCTGCCACACGCGCTCGGCCACCAGGGCATCGACTTCGCCATCGTCCACCATCCGGCGCATCAGTTCCATGGTGGCCGGTGCCACCGTAAAAGTATCGAAACGGGCGGCAAAGCGGGCCAGGCGCAAGATGCGCACGGGGTCTTCGCCGAACGCGTCGGAGACGTGGCGGAAGATCTTGTTCTCGATATCCTGCATACCCCCGAACGGGTCGGTCAAGGTGCCATCCTCGGCCCGGGCGATGGCGTTGATGGTGAGATCGCGCCGCACCAGGTCGTCTTCCAGCGTGACGTCGGGCGCCGTGTGGAAGACGAAGCCCCGGTAGCCGGGAGCCGTCTTGCGTTCCGTGCGGGCCAGCGCGTATTCTTCCTGCGTCTTCGGGTGCAGGAAGACGGGAAAATCCTTGCCGACGGGCCGAAAGCCCTGGCGCAGCATGTCTTCCGGCGTGGCGCCCACGACGACGTGGTCGTGGTCTTTCACGGGCAAGCCCAGCAGTTGGTCGCGCACCGCGCCACCGACCGTGTAAATCTTCATGGTGAACTTCTCTTTAATCGGGTAATTCCGCGTCGTGCTTGGCAGCGACTTCCGTCTCCGCCAGCGCTTCCGCGATCCAGCGCGCCACCGCCGGGTGCGCCTGCACGCGCTCGCAATATGCGTTCAGGGCCGGCGCCAGACTCACGCCATACGTGCGGAAACGCATGACGACGGGGGCGAAATACGCGTCGGCGATGGAAAACTCGCCAAACAGGAACTGGTGGTGGCCAAAGCGCGACAAGCACTCTTCCCAGATTTCGCTGATGCGGCCGATGTCCGCCTGCGCGGCGGCCGTGCGGCCACGGCCCGGCAACGTCGCCTTGATATTCATCGACATGTCCGTGCGCAAGCCGGTGAAACCGGAATGCATTTCCGCGCAAACACAGCGCGCCATGGCGCGCGCGGCCACGTCTTGCGGCCACAGGTGTTTATCGGGAAACTGCTCGGCCAGGTATTCGCAGATGGCCAGGCTGTCCCAGATCGTGATCTCGCCCGCCAGCAGCACGGGGACCCGGCCGCAGGCCGAATACTCGGCGATTTTCGTCGCCGTGTCGCTCTGGTCGAGCAGCACGCGCACTTCCTGGAACGGGATGCCGAAGGCCGTCATGGCCACCCACGGGCGCATCGACCAGGACGAGTAATTCTTGTTGCCGATGATGAGGGTCAGGCCAGGCTCGCGCGCGGCGGCCAGGGTGTGCGTCAGGCTGGGATCAAGGATGGTCGTTTGCATGGTCGGGTATCAATTCATTGGGTTACGGCAAGTCGGCCGCGATGGCGCTGTTTTTCGGTCCCACGGTACCCAGGCGCGCTTTCAGCGACTGCGGGCGCTTCTCGAACAGGGCCGCGTAATACGTGGCGTTGGCCATCACGTTTTTCACGTAGCCGCGCGTTTCCGTGTACGGAATGATCTCGGCGAAGACGGCGCCTTCCAGCGGGCGCGTCATGGTGGCGCGCCAGATGCGCAGGCGTCCCGGCCCCGCGTTGTAGGCGGCGCTGGCCAGCACTTGCGAACCATCGAGGCCACCGAGCACCATGTTCAGGTAATTGGTGCCCAGCAAGACGTTGGTGCGCACATCGCTCAAGGTTTCCGTGACGAAATCGGTGAGACCGATCTTCTTGGCCACGTAACGGGCCGTCGACGGCATCACCTGCATCAGGCCCGAAGCGCCCACATGCGACTGCGCATCCATGATGAAGCGCGATTCCTGGCGGATCAAGCCATACACCCAGGCTTTGTCCAGGCCCAGGGTTTGTGTGGCCGGATGCATGACGTCGTCGTGCGGCGTCGGGTAGCGCTGCGTATAGTCCACTTCCAGGCGCGTGCGGTCGGACGTATTGACCATGCGGTCGAGCACATTGTTCTGGCGCGCAAATTCCGCGGCCGCCAGATGCTGGCGATCCGTCATCGAACGCAGTTCCCAGTTCCACTCGCGCGTGCCTTCGAAGCGCAAGCGCATGTTGAAAAATTTCAGCGCCCGCTGCAAGCCCGGATTGGCGGCCATGGCGGCGATTTCCGCCGGCGTGACGGGCTGGCCCGGCGGCGGCAACACCAGATGGTTGCCCAGCTCTTCATTGGCCAGCAAGCCATAGAAATTCGACTGATCGGAAATCGTGCGGTACAGGGTGTCGGCCTGCGCATTCGGGCGGCCCGGCGTTTCCGCCTGCTGCGCGCGCGCCAGCCAGTAGACCCAGGTGGGATCGGTGCGCAACGAGGCCGGCATGGCCTGGATGGACGACTTCACCACGGGCCAGTTGCCTTCGCGCAAGGCAATGCGCGTTTTCCACTGCATCTGCTCCTGGGTCAACGGTGCGCCATTGGATTTTTGCCAATAGTCGAATGCTTCCGGCGCCAGCGAATACGACGCCTGCAGGGCCAGGTTGGCCCAGCCGATGGCCTGCTCCTGCGCGGTCAGCTGCGCGCTGGCTTTTTGCAAGGCCACCACACCGAGTTTTAATGTGCTTTTCGCCATACGGCCGACAGCCACCAGGTACATCTCGTGGTCGGCGCGGCTCGGCCCCGGTCCCTTGGCCAGCATCAGCGCCGGCAAATCGATCGCTTGCGCCATCTTCGCGTCGGACGCGCCCAGCAACAGCGCGATGCGGCGCGCCGGGCCCGTGGCGTTGGTCTGGCCCGCCAGGCGGATCTGCGCCCACAGCTCATTCGTGTCGAACTGGCCATTTTGCGCCAGCACGGCGATCAGGCTGCCGCACGCTTCGCCATAGCCGGGCGGCGAGACCAGCAGGTTGCGCGCTTCGGATGCCACGTTCTGGCCCTTGGCCGCGCGCGACATCAGCGCATAGCACTTGAGCTGGGTGTCGTCGTCGAGGGCGAATTGCGGATATTGCTCGTCAAACACGACCCAGTCGCGCTTGCGGCCCAGTTCCAGCAGCCAGTCGTTGCGGAAACGGTCGGCGATGGCGCTGCCCTTGTAGCGGTTCAGGTAATCGCGAAATTGCGCCTCGGTCAGCTGTTTGATGCGCGGTTTCAGCCGATAATAGTCAACATACGATGGAATCTGGTAATTCGTCAGGCGCCCCGCATAAAAGTCGGCTTTTTCGGCGTCATCCTTGCGCGCGGCGTCGCGCAGCAGCAGGAAGGCATCGTCCTCGCTGCGCGTGTCGGGTGCGGCAGGAGAGACGGTGGCGGACACCTGGGCCAGGGCGGCCAGGGGAGACAAGGCCGATGCAACACACAGCATCGTGCCGGCAATCCATTTCAGTGGGGAAATCAATGTACGACTCTCAATCTTAACTTGATGGTGATATGAATAGCGACCCTAGAATAACATGTGATCCGGCTACACGGCCACCCATTGCGCCACAGGACAAAGCCGGCTTGCGCAAGGCCCTGCTGGCGGCCCGCCGCGCCCTGCCCGACGCCACGCGCGCGGGATGGGATGCGGCCATCGCGCAGCGCCTGCTGGACTGGTGCGCGCAGGAAAACGTCGAGGAACTGGGCGTGTACTGGCCCCTGCATGGCGAGCCGGACTTGCACGGCGCGTATGCGCAGCTGGCCGCGCGCGGCGTGCAACTGAGCTTGCCGGTGGTGCTGGAAAAGCATGCGCCGCTGGCATTTTCCGACTGGACGCCCGGCGAGCCGATGCTCAAGGATGGCATGGGCGTGGCCGTGCCGGCCCAATTGCGCCTGCGCCCGGCGCCCGCCACCCTGCTGGTGCCCTGCCTGGGTTTTAATACGGAACGTTTTCGTCTCGGCTATGGCGGCGGCTATTACGACCGCACCCTGGCGCAAACGCCCCGTCCGCGCACCCTGGGCATCGCCTATGCCTGCCTGATGGCAAGCTTTCCGAACGGCGAATACGACATCGCCCTCGATCACATCATGACCGAGGGCGATCTGCTCTGACGGATCAGATGGGAATTAATTAACCAGGCGCTGCCACAGTGCGGTCGTGGGCGCCGCCTGGTTCATGCTATAGAAATGCAAGCCTGGCGCGCCGCCTTCCAGCAGACGCTCGCACAAGCCCGTCACCACGTCCAGGCCGAAGGCCTTGATGGACGCGCTGTCGTCGCCGAAGCTGGCCAGTTTCAGACGCACCCAGCGTGGAATTTCCGCACCGCACATGTCCGAAAAGCGCATCAATTGCGTGTAGTTCGTGATCGGCATGATGCCGGCCACAATAGGCACGTTGATGCCCATCTTCTGTGTCTGCTCGACAAACTGGAAATACGCGTCGGCATTGTAGAAGTACTGGGTGATGGCCGCATCGGCACCGGCCTGCACCTTGCGCGCGAACGCCTGCAGGTCGTCCTGCGGCGAACGGGCTTGCGGATGCACTTCCGGATAGGCGGCCACTTCGATATGGAAATGGTCGCCCGTCTCGGCGCGGATGAATTCCACCAGCTCGTTGGCGTAGCGAAATTCGCCCGAGGCACCGTAGCCGCTGGGCAAGTCACCGCGCAAGGCAACGATACGGCGCACGCCGGCCGCCTTGAAGTCGGCCAGCACGGCGCGGATCGATGCGCGCGAACCGCCCACGCAAGACAGATGCGGTGCGGCTTGTTCGCCGGCCGCCAGGATCTCGCGCACGGTATCGAGCGTGCCCTGCTGCGTGGTGCCGCCGGCGCCGAAGGTCACCGAGAAATACTTCGGCTGCAACTCGGACAACTTGATACGCGTGGCGCGCAGCTTTTCCGCCCCTTCCGGGGTTTTCGGCGGGAAAAACTCAATACTGAAATTATGCTTTTCCATCGTCATTACTCAAAAGTAAGGTCGACAGGGCCCAGGAAATGATGCTGTACAGAATGGCACCACCCACGGCAGACCAGAAACTGGCGACATGGAAACCATCGATCACCTGCGCCACCAGCCAGAACAGGAAGCCGTTGATGATCAAGATGAACAGGCCCAGCGACAAGAATGTCACGGGCAGGGTCAGCAGGATCAGCAATGGACGGATCAGCGCATTGACCAGCCCCAGCACGGCAGCGGCCAGCAGCGCGGTCCAGCCGCTGCTCATCGTCACCGAGTGCATCAGGTAGGGAACGGCAAACAGGGCTGCCGCATTGATAAACCAAATCAGTAGCAAGCGCATTTCTCTAGCCTGTCAAATGTAGGGTCAGGCCGGCGGCAGGCGCCGGCCCTCAGAGGGTGAGTTACAGCCCCGCGCTACCGATTAATAGCGGTAGTGCTCTGGCTTATAAGGGCCTTCTTGACGCACGCCGATGTAGTCGGCTTGCTCTTGCGTCAGTTCCGTCAGCTGCGCATTCAACTTTTTGAGTTGCAAACGGGCGACTTTTTCGTCCAGGTGTTTTGGCAAGGTGTACACGCCGACCGGGTAGTTGGCCGTGTTCGCGTACAGCTCGATCTGGGCGATCGTCTGGTTGGCAAACGACGAGCTCATCACGTACGACGGGTGGCCCGTGCCGCAACCGAGGTTGACCAAGCGGCCTTCAGCCAGCAGGATGATGCGGCGGCCCGACGGGAAGATGATGTGGTCGACTTGCGGCTTGATGTTTTCCCACTCGTATTGCTTCAACGAAGCAACGTCGATTTCATTGTCAAAGTGACCAATGTTGCAGACGATGGCCTGGTCTTTCATGCGCGTCAGGTGATCGTGCGTGAGGATGTGATAGTTGCCGGTGCAGGTGACAAAGATGTCGCCATGTTCGCAGGCGTAATCCATGGTCACCACGCGGTAGCCTTCCATCGCCGCCTGCAGTGCGCAGATCGGATCGACTTCCGTCACCCACACTTGCGCCGACAGGGCGCGCATGGCTTGCGCCGAACCTTTACCGACATCACCGTAACCGGCGATGACGGCGACCTTGCCGGCGATCATCACGTCGGTGGCGCGCTTGATGCCATCGACCAGGGACTCACGGCAGCCATACAGGTTGTCGAATTTCGATTTCGTGACGGAATCGTTGACGTTGATCGCAGGGAAAGCCAGCTTGCCTTCCTTGTGCATTTGATACAAACGGTGCACGCCGGTGGTGGTTTCTTCCGTCACGCCGAGGATTTCCGGCAGACGCTTCGAATACCAGGTCGGATCGGTCAGCAAGTGTTGCTTGATCGAGTTGAACATGCAGATTTCTTCTTCCGAACCGGGATTGGCCAGCACCGACAGGTCGGTTTCCGCGCGCACGCCCAGGTGCAGCAGCAGGGTCGCGTCGCCGCCATCGTCGAGGATCATGTTCGAGTAGACAGCCTTGCCGTCCACGTCCGGCCATTCGAAGATGCGGTGCGTGTATTCCCAGTAGTCGTCCAGCGACTCGCCCTTGATGGCGAACACAGGCGTGCCGGCGGCAGCGATGGCGGCGGCAGCATGATCTTGCGTCGAGTAAATGTTGCACGATGCCCAACGCACTTGCGCGCCCAGTGCTTCCAGGGTCTGGATCAGCACGGCGGTCTGGATGGTCATGTGGATGGAACCGGTGATGCGCGCGCCTTTCAGGGGCTGCGCTGCCGCGAATTCCTCGCGGATGGCCATCAGGCCAGGCATTTCCGTTTCAGCAATCTTGATTTCTTTGTTGCCCCATGCGGCCAGAGTGATATCGGCGATGGTGTAGTCGTGTTGCGATTTGAGTACGGCGTTCATCACGCCCTCCTTTCAGTTGAAAAAGGTACGTGAGCGCAGTTGCAGGATATTCCGAGCCTGGCGAATTTCTTCGTCGCAACGCTCCTCGGACACTGCATCATAACATTGGCCATGCGCCAGCGGCAACCATTAGTCAAGCGCGCTGGCGCCCTATGGTTTCTGCGGCGGCCAGTTCTTGCCCTGGCTGAGACAACTGGCGCGCGCGTCGGCATCGAGGCGCCGCGCTATTTCATCGGCCAGGTCGCGCAGGATGGGTATCATGTCCTTATCGGCCTTGCTGCCGTCGGTCGGGTAATTCGCGGCGCGCATGGCCCATTTGCAGGTGAGCACGGGATCGGGCTTGCTGTTCGCGCGCCAGGCATCGGGATCTGTGGCGAGAAAACCACTGTCCGCATAGATAGTGAGTACATGCAAGGCCTGGCGTGCCGACATCTGCCCCATCAACTCGGTGAGTTCGGGCCGCATCTGGACCGGCGTTGCCAGCGAGCCCTCGGGGAAAATAAACTTGCCGCCCGCCGCCAGGATCAGCACGGCATGGCCATCGCCCCCCTCCGCCTTGTCCAGCCATTGCCCCACCGTCAGCGTGGCTGGCGCCGCCACCGCCAAGGCAGCGGACAGGCCGAATGTCGCCACCAAAACAACAAACAGCGAGCGTACGTGCAACACAGTCATGCCATTCCCCAATTGGTTTATTTGCAATGAATTGTAGCGTATCCCTACGGCAACGCCGTTCCGTACGCACTGTCGCGTGCGCCCATGAAAAAAGCGCCCGCGGCCTGCTGGCCGGGGCGCTTCTCATGCAAGCGGGCTAGATTACTTCAGGCCGGCAGCGTCGCGCAGCAGGGCGACCTTGTCGGTGCGTTCCCACGTGAATTCCGGCTCTTCGCGGCCGAAGTGGCCGTAGGCGGCGCTCTTCTGGTAGATCGGGCGCAGCAGGTCGAGCATTTGCACGATGCCTTTTGGACGCAAATCGAAGTGCGCCAGCACCAGCTTGGCGATTTCCGCGTCAGGAATCACGCCCGTGCCTTCCGTGTAGACGGTGATGTTGATCGGCTTGGCCACGCCGATGGCGTAGCTGACCTGCACCTGGCATTGGCGCGCCAGGCCGGCCGCGACGATGTTTTTCGCCACGTAACGGGCCGCGTAGGCTGCCGAACGGTCGACTTTCGATGGGTCCTTGCCCGAGAACGCGCCGCCGCCGTGCGGGGCTGCGCCACCGTAGGTGTCGACGATGATCTTGCGCCCGGTCAAGCCGCAATCGCCTTGCGGACCGCCGATGACGAAACGGCCCGTCGGGTTGACGAGGAATTTGGTCTCCGTCAGCCATTCGCGCGGCAGGATCGGCTTGATGATCTCTTCGATGACGGCTTCTTCGATCTGCTTGTGCGAGATTTCCGGCGCATGCTGGGTCGACAGCACGACCGTGTGCACGCCGACGGGGCGGCCATCGACGTAGCGCAGGGTCACTTGCGATTTCGCATCCGGACGCAGCCATGGCAAGCGGCCATCCTTGCGCAGCTGCGACTGGCGCTCGACCAGGCGGTGCGCGTAGTGGATGGCAGCAGGCATCAGCTCGGCCGTTTCATCGCAGGCGTAGCCGAACATCAGGCCCTGATCGCCAGCGCCTTGATCCAGGTCAATCCCCGCACCTTCATCGACGCCTTGCGCGATATCGGGCGACTGCTTGTCGTAGGCCACCAGCACGGCGCAACCCTTGTAGTCGATGCCGTATTCCGTGTTGTCGTAACCGATGCGTTTGATGGTTTCGCGCGCAACTTGAATATAATCCACATTGGCGTAGGTGGTAATCTCGCCAGCCAGCACCACCAGACCCGTGTTGCACAGGGTTTCGGCAGCCACGCGGGCGGTCGGGTCCTGGGCCAGGATGGCGTCAAGGATGGCGTCGGAAATTTGATCGGCAACCTTGTCGGGATGGCCTTCCGAGACGGATTCGGAAGTGAAGAGATAGTCGTTTGACATTGCAAGCTCCTGTTTACTATGTGAATGTTCTGTCGCAGTAAAGAGGATTTTGCCTGCGACGCTTTAGCGATATTTATATTCCGCTTCGCAAGTTGTCTATTAACTCAGCGGTTACTGCATACGTGGTATTTTACGCTTCTTAAAATATTTTGGCACAGCAACACGCCATTCCTGGAAACAGCTTATTCATGTTAGTCCCAATTTTCCGCTTTTTATCCCTCTTTCCCCTGCCCGTCCTGCATGGCCTCGGCGCTGCGCTAGGCTGGGTGATTTACGCCATTTCCCCGTCCTACCGGCGCCGCATGCGCGAGAACATGCAGGGTGCGGGGTTTTCGCAACACTTGCACACGGCCGTGGCCGAAGCGGGCAAGAGCGTGCTGGAATTGCCCTTCATCTGGTGCGCGCCGCCCGAACGCGTGGCGCGTCATGCCACCGTGGACAACTGGGAACTGGTGGAAAAGGCCTTGCAACACGGCCGCGGCATCGTCTTCCTGACGCCGCATTTGGGCTGCTTTGAAATCGTCGCCCAGCAAATCGCCCTGCGCACGCCGCTCACCGTGATGTACCGCCCGCCCAAGCGCGCCGCATTAAAACCGCTGATCGAAGGGGCGCGCGCGCGCGAAAACCTGATGCTGGCGCCGGCCAACATGTCGGGCGTGCGCATCTTTGCCAAATGCCTGAAAAAAGGCCAGCCCATCGGCCTGCTGCCGGACCAGGTGCCGCAAGAGGGCGAAGGCGTGTGGGCCGATTTCTTCGGCCGCCCCGCCTACACCATGACCCTGCCAGCCAAGCTGGCGCAGATGGGCGGCGCCGAAGTCATCATCACCTACGCCGAACGCCTGCCGGGCGGGCGCGGCTATATTGTGCATTTCGTGCCATTTACCGAATCGCTAGCCAGCACTTCGGCCGAACAGGCGCGCACCATCAACGCGGCCATGGAAGAATTGATCGCGCGCAGCCCGGCGCAATACCTGTGGAGCTACAACCGCTACAAGGTGCCGCGCGGCGCGCCGCCACCCACGCCAGCCAGCCCCGATGCGGCCAGGGAGCAGGCATGAGACTGCTGATCGCCTTCATGTGGCTGCTGCACTGGCTGCCCCTGCCCATCCTGGGCCGCTTCGGCGTCGGCGTCGGCAGCGTGTTGTTCCTGGTCATGCGCAGGCGGCGCGCGATCGCCCTGACGAACTTGCGCCTGTGCATGCCGCAATTGTCGGAAGCCGAGCGCGTGGCGCTGGCGCGCCAGCATTTCCAGGCGTACTCGCGCAGCGTGTGGGAGCGCAGCATCCTGTGGTGGTCGTCGGAAGAACGCCTGAACCGCCTGATCAAAAAGGTGCCCGCCTTTCCGGGCCAGCAGATCGCGGCCAAGCCCACCATCCTGCTGTGCCCGCACTTCGTCTGCCTCGATGTGGCCGGCGCCGCCACGGCGATGGAAATTTCCGCTTCATCGATGTATGTGCAGCAAAAGAACGCCGCCTTCGACCAGGCCCTGCGCGCCGGCCGTTCGCGCTTCAAGCCGCCCAAGCTGTTTACGCGCCAGGACGGCATCAAGACGATTCTGCGCGCGCTGCGCGACGGCTTGCCGTATTTCATGCTGCCGGACATGGATTTCGGCGAAAAGGATGCCGAATTCGTGCCCTTCTTCGGCGTGCCCGCCGCCACCCTGACGGCCACGGCACGCCTGGCGCTGGCCGCCAAGGCGCAGGTGATTCCCGTCATCGCCACCTTTTTGCCCAATTACCAGGGCTGGCAAGTGACGTATTACCCGGCGTGGGACGATTATCCGGGCGACGACATCACGGCCGCCACGCGCCGCATGAACGCATTCATCGAAGAGCGCGTGCGCGAAGCGCCAGCCGAATACTTCTGGACGCATAAACGCTTCAAGACGCGTCCGCAAGGCGAAGCGTCGTTCTATAACCAGCACAAGTGATACGGCAAAACATGAAACTCCAATTTACCAAGATGCATGGCGCCGGCAATGACTTCATCGTCATCGACGCCATCCATCAAGAGATCGACTTCACGCCGGCCCAGTGGCAGCGCCTGGCCGACCGCCGTTTCGGTATCGGCGCCGACCAGATCCTGGTGGTGGAAAAGCCGCGCCTGCCCGGCTGCGACTTCCGCTACCGTATCTATAACAACGATGGCGGCGAAGTCGAGCAATGCGGCAACGGCGCGCGCGCCTTCGTCAAGTTCGTCAGCGAAAAAGGCTTGTCAAGCAAGGCGAGCATCCGCGTGGAAACCATGGCCGGCATCATTGCGCCGCGCCTGGAGCTTGACGGCAGCATCACGGTCGACATGGGCGCGCCTGTGCTCGAACCGGCACTGGTGCCGTTCGATGCGGCTGGCCTCGCCGGTGTAGCGGAAGGCAGCGACACCTTGTGGCCGCTGGACCTGGCGCTGCCGGGCCACAGTAGCCCCGTGCTGGTGTCCGTCGTCTCGATGGGCAACCCGCATGCCGTACAGGTGGTCGACGATGTCGATGCGCAAGACCTGGAACAATCGGGCCCGCTGATCGAACACCACCCGCGCTTTCCCCGCCGGGTCAACGCCGGCTACCTGCAGATCGTCGATCGCCATCACGTGAAACTGCGCGTGTATGAACGGGGCGCGGGCGAAACCCTGGCGTGCGGCACGGGCGCCTGCGCCGCCGCCGTGGCCGGCATCCTGCGCGGCCGGCTCGATTCCCCGGTGCGCATCAGCGCGCGCGGCGGAGAACTGTCGATCGCCTGGCAAGGACCGGGCCAGCCTGTCCTGATGACGGGCCCGGCCGTGACCGTGTTCGAAGGCACGATCGAGCTGTAAGCAAATAAACGTCAGGCCGCCAGGAACTGCTGTTCCTGCGCGACACCGAGTTCGGCCAGGTAGCACTTCAGGCGGTACAGGCGTTGCCGGTAATTGCCTTCCGGCCCCGTCACGCCGCAATCGACGCGTTCGAACAGGCGCACCACCTGATCGAGCAGCTGGCGCTCCTGCGCCGTGCGGATCAATACCAGGCGCCGCTTGCCGCGCCCATGCGTGGCGCTGATATCGATCAACAAACAATGCCCCTGGTCGGCCGCATGCAGATCGAGCAGCAGCGCCTCGGCACGCGACAGATGAAAGCGGCGCGCCAGCTCCAGCCGCGCCGCCAGCAAAGGGTGGCTCTGGCCCAGCTGGCGCAGTTGTCCATCGGCATGCAGGGCGGCAAACTGGCCCCAGTCGCCGGATTCGCCGTGTGGCGCGATCTTCGCCAGCGCCGCCTCCGCTTCATTGCTGCCCTGCGCCTGCGCCTGCAGCAGCCAATAGGCGGCTCGCACATCGTTGTTGACATCGTCGCGGCGATTGCGCCAGGCATGCATGCCGCACTCGAGCTGGGCCGGGCCATGTCCCAGGTCGGCGGCACGCTCCAGACAGCAATGGGCTTCGATCACATTGCGCTGGGAAAATTCCGGTTTTGTATAGATGCGCGACAGCACGAACCAGGCTTCGGCCAGGCCCTGCTCGCCCGCCTGCGTCAGCCAGCGCACGGCCCGCTTGAAATTGGCCGCGCCGTTGCGCGTGGCCAGCCGCTGCCCCTGCGCATCCATGCGCGCATAGCCGAGTCCCAGCTCCAGCTGCGCCGTGCGGTCGCCGCCATGCGCGGCCAGCTCGCAACATTGCCACCCCTCGGCATCGCCGCCAGGCGCCAAGGCCTGGGCGCAACGCGACAGCAACTGCACCTGCTGCGAATCCAGCGCGATCGTGCGCGCCCCGGCGGCGGCCTGGCGCTGCAACAGCTCGCGCGCCAGCGGCAAGCCTTGCGACAGGAAGCCGGCATGGTTGTCCTGGCTCCAGGCCTGCTCCAGCCAGGCGTACAGGGGCGCATCGCCATCGAAGGCGTGCTTGCCAGCGACGCCGGTATCGGGCACGCAGGCTGCGGACGCTCCTTCTTGCATGGATAACAACCATTGCGCATCGGGCAAGCCGGCGCGCACGGCGGCGTCCAGCGCCACGCGTGCCTTGGCGCGCAAGGTTTCACAACTGTTGGCGGCGTTGCCCAGCACCAGTTGCGCCAGCACCAGGCCCGCCTGCACCAGGCCCGCATCGAACGCCTGCGCGTAATACGGAATCAGCGTCCTGGCTGCCGGTTGCGCCACTTCGAACGGCACGTGCGTACCGATCAGCAAGCATGCTTCCTCGCTATCCTCCTGGGCCGCGCGCGCCAGCCAATGCAAGGCGGTCGGCAAGCTTTGCGGCACACCCTGTCCGAACAGATACAGCCGTCCCAACGCCAGCTGGCAAGCCACATCGCCCGCGCGTGCGCCCTTGATCAATCCTAATGTTTCGCGATTTGCCATCGATTCTCGATATTGAGTCAATGATTCTAATAATAGTGCGTCGTCTCCGGCCCCATCAGCGCAGGCCGTCCCTTAGTGTAACGTCCTTGTGTCATAAATCCGCCACAGCCCGCTTAAGAACTTGATTCAACGCAACAATGTCCGGGCCAGGACACGCCAATATGGTGAGGTGCCGCCACCGTGGCGATGGGAGAACGCCGGCCATCGGCGCAGGATCGGCAAAAACCGCGCGTTACAAAAATACAACAGGACCATGGATTTATGACGCTTTTCACCAATCTTTTCACGCATATTTGACCAATCCCGCACGTCTTGCGCGCCAACGAATTAAGGTTCATTCATCGAAACGCGGTAATTGGCGCATTTCAATCTGCTCGGATCTCGGACGGAACTCACTTTTAATAGGGAATAAGACATGAAAAAATCACTCGTTGCCCTCGCACTCTTCGGCGCCTTTGCCGCAACCGCACAAGCGCAGTCGTCCGTCCAAATCTACGGCACGATCGATGCAGGCCTGGGCAAAGCGACGGGTTCGACCACCGCCGTTACCAAGCGCGACAACAACAAGCTGGGCTTCAAGGGCACGGAAGATCTGGGCAATGGCTTGAAAGCTATTTTCCAACTGGAAATTCGCTATGAATCCGATACGGGTACGCTGGAAAGCAACTCCCGTCCGCTGTTCCAGGGCCAGAGCCGCGTCGGCCTGCAAGGCGACTTCGGTACCGTGCGCCTGGGCCGTGGCCTGACCGCCTTCCAGGAGTCGAGCACCGCGTTCGAACCATGGTCGGGCATGCCTACGACCGCCGGTTTCCAGACCGACATCACGGTCGCCGGTTACACCAGCGATCCGCTGAGCGCAGCCGGCAATTCGCGTAACCGCTTCTCGAACGCCGTGTTCTACAACTCGCCAGTCATCAGCGGCTTCCAGTTCAACGCCACTGTCGCTGCGAAAGAAGCCAACAACTTCGGCGGCATCGGTTTCAATGCTCCAACGCCCGCTAACGTAGCAGTGCGTACCAATCCAAGCGGCAACTACGCCGTGGCGGCAAACGCTGCACCAGCGTCGAATCCGTACTCGATGTCGGCTACCTATACCAACGAACAGTTCGCCGCCATGGCCGCCTACGAGCGCAATGGCGTGCAAGCCAAGCTGTGGTCGGTTGCCGCATCGTTCAATCCGGTCAAGGAATTGAAACTGATGGCGTCGTACCAGCATCAGGATGACAGCAACTTCAAGATCATCAATACCGATACCAAGGCATGGCTGATCGGCGCCAACTATGACGTCGGCCCAGGCAAGATCCGCGCTGGCTACGGTCAGAAAACGCCAGATGGCACCGTCAAGACCAAGCAGGCATCGCTGGGCTATGACTACAATCTGTCGAAACGCACGTATGTCTACGCAGACATTTCGAATAAAAAAGCGGCCAACACGAGCAACTACAATGCATCGACCACCACCAACTACGTGGGCATCGGCGTACACCACAATTTCTAATGCCCCGCACCTCACCCGCCACGGGTGATTGCTGAGCAAGAAATGCAAGGCGGCATGGGCAACCATGCCGCTTTTTTCATGCGCGCGCGGAAAATGCATCGGCGCCCGGCCCTTTGCGCCTATGCCGGCGCACTCTCGGTTAGAATGAAGCGTTCATCCTTCTCTCTTCTGACTATCAATGACCGCCACACTCGATTCCAGCACCGTCGCCCAGTACCTGAGCGAGCATCCGACGTTCTTCGCAGAGCATACCGCCCTGCTCGGCGAGGTCAAGCTGAGCAGCCCGCTGACGGGACGCACCATCTCGTTGCAGGAGCGGCAGATGGAAGTGATGCGTGACAAATACAAGGCGCTCGAACTGCGCATGTCCAAGCTGAGCCGCCTGGCCGAGGAAAATGGCGACATCGCCAGCAAGTTCCACGGCTGGAACCAGGCCATGTTGCAGGTGCGCAGCGATGCGGCCATGCCGCGCGTGCTGGTCGATGCCCTGCAAAGCAATTTCGACGTGCCCTATGTCAGCCTGCGCCTGTGGCAAGTGCTGCCGGAACACGCCAATGGCTGGTTCACGGAAGATGTCACGGCCGATGTGCGCATGTTCGCCAACAGCCTGCAAGCGCCGTACTGCGGCAGCAACCGCGATTTCGAAGCCGTGCACTGGTTGCAGGCGGATAAAATCGAATCGACCGTCATGATCGCCCTGCGCGCCCCGAACACCACGGGCACCTTCGGCTTGCTGGTGCTCGGCTCGCCCGACAGCGAACGTTTTACGTCCAGCATGGGCACGGACTTCCTCGTGCACATCGGCGCCACGGCCAGCGCCGCCCTGGCCGCGCTGCGCGCCGGCTCACCTGCCTGAACACGCCATGACTGCGGCGCGCGGCAAGGCCGAGTGGCTGGGCGCCTATCTGGCGCAGCTGGCCACGCAGCGCAAGCTCTCGCCCCACACCCTGGACGCCTACGGGCGCGACCTGCGCGCCTTGCTGGAACTGAGCGGCAATACGCCCTGGACGGCGCTGGCGCACAACGAAGTGCGCCGCTACACGGCCAAGCTGCATGCCGGCGGCCTCGACCCGCGCTCGATCGCCCGCAAGCTGTCGTCGTGGCGCGGCTTTTACAACTGGCTCAGCGGCGAAACGGCACTCGACGCCAATCCCGTCGACGGCATCCGCGCCCCCAAGCGGGCCAAGACACTACCCAAAGCCCTGTCGGTGGACGATGCCGTGCGCCTCGTGGCGCCCGCGCAACACCAGCAGGGCGCCGCCGAGCCGGAGCAGCTGTGCAACCGCGCCATGTTCGAGCTGCTGTATTCGAGCGGCTTGCGCGTCTCTGAACTGACCAGCCTGGATACCCACTACTGCAAGGCCGAGGGCGGCCAGCCCGCCTCGCTGGGCTGGCTGGACATGGCCAGCTTCGAAGTCATCGTCACGGGCAAGGGCAGCAAGATGCGCAAGGTGCCCGTTGGCAAGGCCGCCCTCGTGGCGCTGGCCAGCTGGCTCGCCGTGCGCCCGCCCGCCGCCGATGGCAGCGCTGCCTTGTTTTTAAGCACGCGCGGCACGCGCATTTCGCCGCGCGTGCTGCAGCTGCGCCTGAAGGCGCACGCGCTGGCGACGGAAATTCCCGCGAACGTGCACCCGCACGTGCTGCGCCACTCGTTTGCCTCGCACGTGCTGCAATCATCGGGCGACTTGCGCGCCGTGCAGGAAATGCTGGGCCATTCCAGCATCACCTCGACCCAGGTCTACACGGCCCTCGATTTCCAGCATCTGGCGCACGTGTATGACCAGGCGCACCCGCGCGCCAAGCTCAAGTAGGCAGCCGCAGCCGTGGGCCAGCCTGATGCATATCAAGCGGATGGGCGCGCATTTGCAAGCATTTGCAAAATTCCGGCATAATCGTCCGCATTCTTCCGCTTGCGCGGCGGCACCATCGATTACAGCATAGGCATCTCTCATGGCACTGATTCCAACCACCATCCTCACCGGTTTCCTCGGTGCCGGCAAAACCACCTTGCTCAACCGCATACTGCAGGAAGACCATGGCATGCGCATCGCCGTGATCGAAAACGAGTTTGGCCAGGAAAACATCGACAATGAAATCCTGGTGCAGGATAGCAACGAGCACATCATCGAGATGAACAACGGCTGCATCTGCTGCACCGTGCGCGGCGACCTGATCGTGGGCTTGACGGAACTGGCGCGCAAGCGCGACGCCGGCCTGCTGGCATTCGACCGCGTCGTCATCGAAACGACGGGCCTGGCCAATCCCGGCCCCGTGGCACAAACCTTCTTTGTCGATGAAGAAGTGGGCAGCCACTACATGCTCGACGCCATCCTCACGGTCGTCGATGCCCGCCATGCGATGAAGCAACTCGATGAATACGAGGAAGCCCAGCGGCAAGTGGGCTTTGCCGACAAACTGCTGCTGTCGAAAACCGACCTCGTCAGCGAAGAGGACGTGGCCACGCTGACGCGCCGCCTGAAGCGCATCAATCCCCGCGCCCCCATCGCCAAGGTCGATTTCGGCCGCGCGCCGCTGGCCGAAGTGCTCGACATCCGCGGTTTCAACCTGAATGAAAAGCTGGAACTGGACCCGGATTTCCTGGCCACCGAAAGCGAGCACGTGCATGATCACGACCATGCGCACGACCATGCGCATGCGCACGCCGAGGAGCATGCGCACGAGCACAGCGACGCCTGCGCCACCGATTGCGGCCATGCAGACCACCACCATGCGCAGCACAGCGACGATATCGCCGCCTTTGTTTTCAAGAGCACGCAACCGTTCGACAGCGCCAAGCTCGACGAGTTCCTCGGCGGCCTGGTGCAAGTGTATGGCCCGCGCATGTTGCGCTACAAGGGCGTGCTGCTGATGCAGGGCGCCGAACGCAAGGTGGTCTTCCAGGGCGTGCACCAGCTGATGGGCAGCGACCTGGGCGCCAAATGGGGCGAAAACGAAGTGCGCGGCAGCAAAATGGTGTTTATTGGCAAAAATCTACCAAAAGACATTTTTATTCGCGGACTCGAACAATGTTTGGTATAAACTAGCCGGGTTTTGCAAAATACCCGTTGCAAAGCAGAAACAAAAGGGAAAGTTAAGCACGCTTTCCCGCTGTCCGACACCCGCCTTGCTGGTATAAACCAACAAGTGGCCGCCTCTGATCGGCTAGGCAACAAATCGGGATGGCAATATAAAGCAAAGCGTGCCAAAATCAGCGACGAAAACGGCCCATGTCGTTCGCCTGTCATGAAATGCTGGCAAACTGCCGCTGGCCACATGCCAGGCATGCAAGCGATCCACCCAACACGCGCATTGTCGCGCGCATAGCGCGACTGGCATAGAGCGGTAAAAAGTTATCAACATGGCACCATAGCCTGCCGGTAATCCTGGCTTTCGCCGGCAAGCCAAGGTCGCACGCAGTACAGCGGGACAGCAATGCCAAGCGGAACCTGTACAGTTGCTCGGTATCGCCGCATCAACTGATCAATTTGAAAACTCTGTCGTATCGAAGGTAAGCGAAGTTATGACCAAAACTAATAAATCGACCCCGGCCGCCAGCCAAGACATCCCCCTCATCAGCGAAGATCAAATTCGCGCCATGAGCGAAGATGACTACATGAATCCGGCACAACTGGCATTCTTCAAGGCGCGCCTGCAGCAGCTCGAAAAAGACTTGCTGAAAAACGCCGGCGAAACCACGGAACACTTGCGTGAAACCGTGCTCGTACCGGACCCTGCCGACCGCGCCACCATTGAGGAAGAGCATGCGCTGGAACTGCGCACGCGCGACCGCGAGCGCAAATTGCTGAAAAAAGTGCAGCAATCGATCGCCAGCATCGACGCCGGCGACTATGGCTGGTGTGAAGAAACGGGCGAGCCTATCGGCATCCCGCGCCTGATCGCCCGTCCAACCGCCACCCTGTCGCTGGAAGCCCAGCAACGGCGCGAACTGAAGCAAAAACTCTACGGCGACTGATCGCCCTCCCCCTTGCGCGGCCGCCCCGGCGGCTGCGTGGCGGCAGCAAAAAAAGCACACAACCTGCGTTGCGTGCTTTTTTTTCGTCCCGCGCCGACTACACTGAAGCAGACGCGGCAGCGACAAGTGCCGCTTGCAATTGCCTTTTCCATCCCCACTTTTGAGCCATGGGCGCGCAACCGCATGGCCTTGCACGCATCGGCACGAATCTTTTGAGGTCACTATGGAACAATTTCACGGCACCACCATCCTCTGCGTACGGCGCGGCAAGCAAGTCGCCCTGGGCGGCGACGGCCAGGTCACGCTCGGTAACATCGTCATGAAGGGTACGGCCCGCAAAGTGCGTAAGTTGTATCAGGGCAAAGTCCTGGTCGGCTTTGCCGGCGGCACCGCCGACGCCTTCACCCTGCTCGACCGTTTTGAAGGCAAACTGGAAAAGCACCAGGGCAATTTGCTGCGCGCCTCCGTCGAACTGGCCAAGGACTGGCGCACCGACCGCGTGCTGCGCCGCCTGGAAGCGATGCTGCTGGTGGCCGACAGCGAGTCGACCCTGGTCATCACGGGCAATGGCGACGTGCTGGAGCCGGAAGACGGCATCGGCGCCATCGGCTCGGGCGGCACCTTCGCCCAGTCCGCCGCCAAGGCGCTGCAGGAAAACACGGACTTGTCGCCGGCCGAAGTGGTCAAGAAATCGCTGACCATCGCCGCGGAACTCTGCATTTACACCAATATGTCACACATCATCGAAACCTTGGACTAAGAGTCCCCGAGAAAACGCCCATGGCTGCGTTGCCTGGCCTGGGCGTACAAAAACGTACTGCCTGCGGCCAAGCGCCTTGCCCTGAACGTTTTTCGGGCACTCTACGCAAAAGAAAGATAGAAAGCCAACTATGATCATGAACATGACCCCGGCGGAAATCGTCACCGAACTCGACAAACACGTGGTGGGCCAGGCCAAGGCCAAGCGCGCCGTCGCCATCGCCTTGCGCAACCGCTGGCGCCGCCAGCAGGTGGCCGAGCCCCTGCGCCATGAAATCACGCCCAAGAATATCCTCATGATCGGCCCCACGGGCGTCGGCAAGACGGAAATCGCGCGCCGCCTGGCCAAGCTGGCCGAGGCGCCGTTCATCAAGATCGAAGCGACCAAGTTCACCGAAGTCGGTTATGTCGGCCGCGACGTCGACACCATCATCCGCGACCTGATCGACATCGGCATCAAGCAGACGCGCGCGCTGGAAATGAAGAAAGTGCGCGCACGCGCCGAAGATGCGGCCGAAGACCGCGTCATCGACATCCTCGTGCCGCCGGCACGCGACTTCGGCTTCACGCCGAATACGCCAGCGGCCGTGGACAGCGGCAGCGGCAGCGGCGACAGCACGCGCCAGACCTTCCGCAAGCGTTTGCGCCAGGGCGAACTCGACGACAAGGAAATCGAGATCGAGCTGGCCGAAGCGGGCCCGCAGATGGAAATCATGGCGCCGCCGGGCATGGAAGAAATGACGGAGCAGATCAAGTCCATGTTCTCGGGCGTGGGCGGGCAGCGCAAGAAGGCGCGCAAGGTCAAGATCCGCGAAGCATTGAAACTGCTGGTCGAGGAAGAAGCGGCCAAGCTGCTCAACGAGGATGAGCTGAAACAGAAGGCCATCCAGAACGTCGAGCAGAACGGCATCGTCTTCCTCGATGAAATCGACAAGATCGCCTCGCGTTCGGAATCCGGCGGCGCCGACATCTCGCGCGCCGGCGTGCAGCGCGACCTGCTGCCGCTGGTCGAGGGCACGACCGTCAACACCAAGTACGGCATGATCCGCACGGACCACATCCTGTTCATCGCCTCGGGCGCCTTCCACCTGTCGAAACCGTCCGACCTGATTCCCGAGCTGCAGGGGCGTTTCCCCATCCGCGTGGAACTGGAATCGCTGTCGATCTCGGACTTCGAGCGCATCTTGACGAGCACCGACGCCTGCCTGACGATGCAGTACGAAGCCCTGCTGGCGACGGAAAACCTGACCTTGCAATTCGCGCCGGAAGGCATCACACGCCTGGCGGAAATCGCCTACTCGGTCAACGAGCGCACGGAAAACATCGGCGCGCGCCGGCTGCACACGGTGATGGAAAAACTGCTGGAAGAAGTGTCGTTTACGGCCAGCGAAGGCAGCAGCACGACGGAAAACCTGCTGGTGATCGATGCCGCGTACGTGAATGAACGCCTGGAAGCGCTGTCGGTCAACGAGGACCTGTCGCGCTACGTGCTGTAATCAGGGAGGGGAAACCGATGGCAAACAAGGCATTGGCGACGCGGCAGAAAATGCAGTTCCGCGTCGAACCCTCGCAAAAACCGCGCAACCCGGTCGCCACGGCCGCCTTGCAGCGCGCTGCCGGCGCGCACGTGAAGACCGTCTCAGGCCAGCGCCAGCAGGAAAAACGCCTGCTGGCGAAATTGCTGTTGAAAGTTGACGTCAAAGACTGATCTGGAAATGTCCATGGCAGGCGCATGGACGAAGACAGTATGAGTAATACGGCGAGGCCGTGCAACGCCGCCATGGACATTTCAGGCCGCCCGCGGACACCCCGTTGCTTGGGGCGTCCGCCATCAGGCCACTGTCTGCCGCAGCATCATCCCCTTAGAAACGGTAGGACGC
Source organism: Janthinobacterium sp. PSRC1-1 (assembly GCF_049897525.1). NCBI lineage: Bacteria > Pseudomonadati > Pseudomonadota > Betaproteobacteria > Burkholderiales > Oxalobacteraceae > Janthinobacterium > Janthinobacterium sp. PSRC1-1. The sequence continues at coordinate 245,755 of NZ_JAFCWK010000004.1, read as the reverse complement.
GCCCAGCGAAAACATATCGACCTTGGTCGTCTGCCTGGTGCTGTACTTCACCGGCACACGGTCCCAGTCGAGGTGCAGCGACCAGTTCTGGTTCAGCGCATACGCCGTGCCGATGCCGTAGATCAGGCCGATCTTGTCCTTCTTGTCCGAACCGCCGCCCAGATAATCGACCTTGCCCTGCGTATAGGCGGCACCGGCGCGTCCGCTCAGGCTGAAGGCATCGAACTGGTAGGCGAGCACGCCTTGCATGCCGAGGCCCGTGAACTTGCCGCGGCCGGCACGCTTGCCGGCGCCCGTGTCGAAGCCGGACTTCACCTCGCCGCCCATATACCCCACCAGTTCAATCGAAGGCAGGGCCACGCCGCCCTGAAACGGCAGCGCGTCGAAACTGTAACCCACGTAGGCCTTGCCATTGCGCTTGCTGCTTTTGTCGCAATCGTTTTGGCCGGCGATGCAATCGAGGCCGGTACTGGCGCGAAAGCCATAACTGGCGCCCACGTAGATGGGGCTTGGCGCCGGGTCGGCTGCCGACGCATGCAAGGGAGCGATGGCGGCCAGCGCCAGCAGCGCTGCGGGGAAACGTAATTTGAAGGACATGGATAACCTCTACAAGTGGATGAGTTGCCTGGTTGTAGCGCGCCGTGCGAGCCACAAGCGGGAGTGTCATCGTTTTTGCCGAGAAGTACTATCACCTTGTGCAAAGTGCCATTCAGGGATACATTCGGTACCGTCATCCGCCACCAATCTTATCAAAAGGGATATCCCGTGAGTTCACCCGAACTGGTTTTGCGCGTGCTGCGCACCCAATTGCGCGCCGCCGGCATCACGTACAAGGTATTGGCCGAGCGCATCGCCATGAGCGAGTCGAGCGTCAAGCGCATGTTTGGCCAGCACGACATGTCGCTGTCGCGCCTGGCCCTGATCTGCAAGGCTTCGGGCATCGCCATGGAGGACGTGCTGCGCGGCGCGGCCGACATCACGCCGCATGCCGACACGCTCACCCTGGTGCAGGAAAAGTCGCTGGTGGCGCATCCGCGCCTGCTGCTGGTGGCGATCTGCTGCCTCGGCCACTGGAGCCTGGAGCAGGTGGTGGAAACGTATGCGCTGACGCAGGCCGAGTGCATCGGCTGCCTGGCCGAACTGGACCGGCTGGGCTTGATCGAACTCAAGCCGCTGAACCGCTACAGCCTGCGCGTCTCGAACGCCTTCCACTGGCTGGCCGACGGCCCGGTGCAGCAGTACTTCCGCGAACACGTGGTGGCCGATTATTTCAGCGGGCACTTTGACGGCGCCGGCGAAACGCTGATGTGCATCCCGGCGCGCCTGTCGCTGTCGAGCGCGCAAGAGCTGGTGCAAAAGATCCGCCAGCTGGCCGAGGAACTGGCGCGGCTGCACCAGAACGACCGCCGCCTCGCGCCCGCCGAGCGCGATGGATTTACCCTGCTGCTGGGGTTTCGCTCATGGGAATTTGCCGCCTTCACGGCTCTGCGCCGCAGCACGGCCCCCGCCAGCTACCAAACGGGTCCCAGGAACAGATAGAAGGTGCTCTCGCCGCCCTTCGATGCGCCCGAGGCCACGTACACGGGGCCGAAACGCGTATCGACGGAGATGAAGGCGCTGCTGGCCTGCGTGAACTTGCTGGATTTCCAGCGCTCGTTCTGGTCAAAGCCGCCGCCCATTTCCAGCGAAAAGCCGGCCCGCACGGCGCCGCCCAGGGTACTGGGCAGGGAAGCGATGCGGCGCGCCATCACCACGCGCGCCAAGGCGATGCTGCGCCCGCTCACCGATTGAGAATCCGTGCCGGACAGGCGCAGGAAGCCGCCCAGGCTGAGTGGCGCCTCGCCGCGCTGCGCGCGCGCCCATTCGCCATACACGTGGCCGGCCCAGTTGCCGTAACCGAAAGCCTTCAATGCCGTCAGCGAAGAGCGGCCCAGCGCCGCCTCGCCCGAACCCGTGGTCGAAGCGCGCGTCCAGGTAGCATCGAGCAGCGCGCCGCGCGTGGGAAAGCCCGGCGAATCGAGCGTATCGACGCGGAACTGGACAAACTGGGTGGTGCCCAGCCCACGCGACTCGGGCTGCGTGGGATCGGCCGGTATCGCCAGCTTGCCCTTGATCTCCGTGCGCGTGACACCGAACTGCAAATCGCCCCAGGTACCGAACTCGCGTCCCAGCACCAGCGCCGCCGTCTGGCCGCTATACGCCACGCGCGCGCTGCGTCGGCCCTGGTCGAAGACATCCATCGCCGACGAGGTGTATTGCAGCTGCGGCGCGATATACCACGGGTTGCCTGCGCCCAGCGGCTGCCAGAACTGCACGCCATAGCCGCGCGCATTGCCGATCTGCGCCATGCTGCGCAACTCGCCGCCCCAGCTGTTCAGGTTCGAACGCACGTGCAGCAGCTTCAGGGCGAAGCTGTTGCTGTCTCTGAAGTCGCTGGACAGCTCCAGACCCACGCGCAGGCGGTTGCTGGCCCATGGCGCTTCGACCGCCTTGATGCTGACCGTGCGCTGGTCGCCGGCATCGACCACCTCCGTCTCCACGCGCGCCACGTCGCCCCGGCCATACAGCCTGGCCGCCGCCTTGAGTACATCCTCCTGGCTGACGGCCTGCCCTTCCACCAGACCCGATTGCGCCTGCAGGATGCGCGGATTGATGTCGCCTTCGCTCTCCACGGCCAGGCGCGTGAGCGGCAGGGCCACGTCCAGCAAGGCCGGCGCGGCCAGGCGCAGCTGCTCGCGCGCCGCATACTGTTCCGGCGGCAGGGCCAGCGGCGCCAGGCGGGCGGCCAGCGCCTGCGCCGCCTGTTCGCCGGCGCGCATGGCGCGCGCATAGTTTTCAAAGTCGAGGAAGCTGACGCCCGTCAGATCCGGCGCCACCAGGATATCCTGCCGATGCAATTCCTTGAGCGAGCGCTGCACGTTCTGCTCCGTGAGAATCTGCAGCATCTGCTGCGCCACGCCAATGGCGCTGCCCAGCTCTTTTTCCGGCGCCAGCGGCGTGCCCACGTTGACGGCGATGATGATGTCGGCACCCATGGCGCGCGCCATGTCGACGGGCAGGTTGCGCACCAGGCCTCCGTCCACCACCAGGCGGTTATTCACGCGCACGGGCGCAAACACGCCAGGCACGGCCAGCGAGGCGCGCATCGACAGGAACAGCGGCGTGTCGACCAGTTCCACCAGCTCGCCATTGACCAGGTCCGACGCCACCGAGCGGAAGGGCAGCGGCAGCTGGCTGGCGGGGCGGTCGCGCATGCCGGCCGGCAGCAGCCGGTTCAGCGCTATTTCCAGCGCCGCATTGCTGGCCGCGGCCGGCGGTGTGGAGATGCCGTTGCGGCTGACGCCAAACTCGATGCGCGACGGCAGCAGTAAATCTTCCTCGCGGCGGCGGAATGCCAGTTCGTCGCGCGGCGGCCGGTCGGCCACCACGCGCGCCCAGTTGGTCTCGCGCGCCATCTTTTCCAGGTCCGCCACGGAAGCGCCGGCCGCATACGCGCCGCCCACCACGCCCCCCATGCTGGTGCCCACCACCATGTCGATCGGCACATGCAGCTCCTGCAGCACTTTCAATACGCCGATATGCGCGAGACCACGCGCGCCGCCGCCCGACAGCACCAGCGCAATGCGCGGGCGCGCAGCTACGGGCGCAGGAACTGCCAGCGCGGGAGCGGAGGCAACGGTGGCGGCGGGAACATCAGCGGCGGCGCCGGCTTGCGGCAAGGCGCACAGCGCCGCCACGCAGCCTGCTGCCAGGACGGCACGGATCGAAAACATGAGGACTCCTGTCGCGATGGCGGCACGGCGCCATCAGCATGATGGTAATGGGGTGGTTCCGAAAATCAGCTCAATTCGACGGCGGCGCGCCGGTGCTGCTCACCTGCGGCGGCGCCGGCATCATGACTGCAGGACGCTGCTGCTCCATCGGCAGCGGCGGCGGCACCAGATTCGTTGCCGACGCCGGTGCAGGGCTGGCAGACACTGGCCCCGGCAAGGCCAGCGCCTTGTCGTCGGCCACCAGGTCGATGCGCTTGCTCACGCCGCCATCGCGCAGCAGCACGTGGCGCGCATGCACTTCCAGCACCGTCACGCCGGGCGCCACCTCGGCGCCTTCCGGCAAGGCCACGGACGGCTTGCCGTCGGTGGCGATGATGGCCACGCTGCCACGGCCATTGCCGGCCGCTACTACACCCTTGAGCTGGTAGTTGCTGGCCGTGGCCACGCTGACCTGGCCGCCAAACAGCGCAGCGCCCGCCTCCACGCTGGCATCCTGCACCACCGGTACGGCGGGTGGATTGATGGGGCGCTGCGGCGCCTTGAACAGCTGCATGGCCCAGTAGGCCAGCGACACGGACAGCGCCACGACGGCGAGCAAACTTGTAAATTGAGGCAAACGCTTCATGGCTTCCTTGAGTTTCTTATCTGACGAGCTGATTGATTTCGATAATCGGCATCAGCACGGCCAGCACGATCAGCAGCACCACCACGCCCATGGCCAGAATCAGGGCCGGTTCCAGCAGGCCCGCGATGGTCAGCGTGCGGCGTTCCAGGTCCTGCTCCTGCGCACTGGCGGCACGTTCCAGCATGGCCGGCAGCTCGCCCGTGATTTCGCCCGCGCGTATCATGTGGATCAGCATGGGCGGAAAATGCTTTTGCGCCGACAGCGCGCGCGCCAGGCTGACGCCCTCGCGCACGGCGCCGCTGGCTTCTGCCACCAGTTCCTGCATCGCCACATTGGTCAAGGTATCGCGGCTGGTGTCGAGCGCGCGCAGGATCGGCACGCCGGAGCCCGTGGTGATGGCCAGGGTGCTGGCGAAACGCGCCGTATTCAGGCTGCGCTCGAACTTGCCGTACAAGGGCGCCGTCAGCAGCCAGGTATGCCAGCGCCGTTTCAAGGCCGGCTGCTGCAGCGCGCGGCGCCAGGCGAACCAGGCGCCAATCAGGACGATGCCCACCACGATGCCATAGTGGCGCACGAAGTCGGACAGCGCCAGCATGATCACCGTCAGCAGCGGCAGCTTCTGCTTGGTATTGGCGAATACGGAAACGATCTGCGGCACCACGTAGGTGAGCAGGAAGATCACGATGGAAAACGCCACCACCGTGACGATGGCCGGATAGGTAAACGCCAGCTTGACCTTCTGCACCAGCGCATTGCGCCGCTCGATGTAGTCGGCCAGGCGCGACAGCACGCGCGACAAATGGCCGATCTGCTCGCCCGAGGCCACCAGCGCCCGATAGATTTCCGCGAAATCGCGCGGATGGCGCGCCAGCACGTCGGAAAACGCGGCGCCGCCGATCACTTCCGAGCGGATCGAGGCGATCAGGTCGCGCAGATACGGCCGCTCGGCCTGTTCCAGCAGTGCGGAAAACGCCTGCTCCAGCGGCAGGCCCGCTTCCAGCAAGCTGGCCAGCTGGCGCGTAAACAGGGCCAGCTCGGTGCTCGACAGGCGCTCGCCGAAGCCGCGCCGCTTGGTGACGCCGGCGGCGTCGACCTGCGCGGCGATCGGTTCGACGGCCAGCGGTACCAGGCCTTGCACGCGCAGTTCGGCGCGCGCGGAGCGGGGACTGTCGGCATTGAGCACGCCCTTGCGGGTGGCGCCCTGGGCGTCGACGGCTTCATAACGGAATGCGGGCATGGTGGCGGGCCTAGTCTTTGGTCACGCGCAGCAATTCAGCCTGCGTGGTGGTGCCGTCGCGCAGCCAGCGTTCGCCGTCGTCGCGCATGCTCGTCATGCCGTCCTGCAGGGCGACGGCGCGCACCTCAGCTTCCGAGGCGCGGTTGTGGATCTGCGCGCGAATCTGCTCCGTCGTGCGCAGCAGCTCGTACACGCCCACGCGGCCCTGGTAGCCGGTCTGGCCGCACTGCTCGCAGCCGACCGCCTGCCAATATCCGCTTTGGCCATCGAAGGTTTTGCAGGAGCCGCACAATTTGCGCACCAGCCGCTGCGCCAGCACACCGAGCAAGGAGGACGACAGCAGGAACGGCTCGATGCCCATGTCCAGCAGGCGCGTGACGGCCGCCGAGGCGTCGTTCGTATGCAGGGTCGCCAGCACCAGATGGCCCGTCAAGGATGCCTGCACGGCGATCTGCGCCGTCTCCAGGTCGCGGATCTCGCCGATCATGATCACATCGGGATCTTGCCGCAAAATCGCCCGCAGCGCCTTGGCGAACGTCATGTCGATGCGCGGATTTACCTGCGTCTGGCCCACGCCGGCCAGGTCGTACTCGATCGGGTCTTCCACCGTCAGGATGTTGGTGGTGGTGGCGTTGAGCATCGACAGCGCCGCGTACAGGGTCGTCGTCTTGCCCGAACCGGTGGGACCGGTGACGAGCACGATGCCGTGCGGCTGCGTGATCAGGCCATCGAACTGTTTCAGCATGGGCGCGCTCATGCCCAGGTGCTGCAGGTCGAGGCGGCCCGCTTCCTTGTCCAGCAAGCGCAAGACGGCCCGTTCGCCATGCCCGGTGGGCAGGGTCGAGACGCGCACATCGACGGGCTTGCCGCCCACGCGCAGGGTGATGCGGCCGTCCTGCGGCAAGCGCTTTTCGGCGATGTCGAGCTGCGCCATGATCTTGATGCGCGAAATGAGCGAGCCGTGGATGGCCTTGCGCGGGCGCACCACGTCGCGCAGGCTGCCGTCGATGCGAAAGCGCACCACGGAGGTCTGCTCGAACGGCTCGATGTGGATGTCGGACGCGCCTTCGCGCAGCGCCTGCGTCAGCAGCGCGTTGATCATGCGGATGACGGGCGCGTCGTCGGACGATTCGAGCAAGTCCTCAATGGCCGGCACGTCCTGCAGCAGCTTGGTGAGATCGAGGTCGGCGTCGAATTCATCGGCCATCTGCGAGGCGTCGCCGCCACCGCCCGCGTAGGCGCCGGCAATGGCCGCATCGAGTTCGCCGCGCGGCAGCACCGTCAATTGAATCTGGCCGAAACGGCGCGACACTTCGGCAATGGCCGCCGGCGCCGTCGATGCGGCCACCAGCACGTCAACCGGGGCGCCATCGACCGCACCGGGCCGGGCCAGCAGGCCGAAATCGCGCGCGTAGGCGTAGGGAAGCAGATTGCTCATGGCTGTCCCATCACTTCTGCGGCTGTTGCTGCTGCTGGTATTGCTGCAGCAGCGGCTGCGGCGGCGTGGCCGCGTTGGCCGGCGCGCCTGGCGGCGGGGTCGGCGCCGGCGGCACGGGACGCGTCACCATGTTGCCGCCCACCGGCTGGCCATCCTGCAGGGCCGGCAGCACAGGCGTACCGAGGTCTTTCAGCATCAGGTTGCCCGTGGCCGGCACGGCGGCCGTCTCGGCCGAGCGCATGTAGTCGTAGCGGTCGGCCGCCAGGCTGCCGCTCTGCTCCTTGTTGCGCACGATGACCGGGCGCAGGAAGATCATCAGGTTGGTTTTCTTGCGCTCGCGCGTCTGGTACTTGAACAGGTTGCCGATCAGGGGAATGTCGCCCAGGCCGCGCACTTTTTCCGCGTTGTCGCCCGTGGTGTCCTCGATCAGGCCGCCCAGCACGATGATCTGGCCATCGTCGGCCAGCACATTGTTTTCGATCACGCGGTTGTTGATGGTGATGCCGCTGACGGCCGACGCGGTGGATTTGTCCACGCTCGACGTCTCGTGATAGATGCCCAGCTTGATGGTGCCGCCTTCGGAAATCTGCGGGCGCACCTTCAGGGTCAGACCCACTTCCTTGCGGTCGATGGTCTGGAACGGATTGGTATTGGTGCCGGCCGTGCTGGTGTACTGGCCCGTCAGGATAGGCACGTTCTGGCCCACCTTGATGGTCGCCAGTTCATTGTCCAGGGTGATCAGGTTCGGCGTCGACAGGATATTCGCGTTGCCGTCCGATTCCAGCGCATGCGCCACGGCGCCCAGGCCCAGCGCGCCGTTGATCTGCTTGAAGATGCCCAGGGTCAGGCCGCCCGTCGGCAATACCTTGCCGCCGCCCGTGGCGATGGCGCCGATGTTGTTGGTGGTGCCGCCGGCGAACGACTGCAAGGCGCCCACGCGGTAGTTGCTGGTGCTGTCGCCGGACAGCCCCAGCCACTGCACGCCGAATTCGGACGCCTTGGCCGACGTCACTTCGACGATCAGCGCCTCGATGTAGACCTGGGCGCGGCGCACGTCGAGCTGGTCGATCACGGCGCGCAGGTTGCGGTAGACGGCTTCGTTGCAGGTCAAAATCAGCGTATTCGTCGACGCATCGGCCTGAATGAAACCGGCCGCGCCGCCGGACGACAGCTGCTGCGGCGCGTTGTTCAGCGAAGCGCCGCCCGTGCTGCCGCTTTGCGTATTGCCGCCCAGGCCAGTGCTGTTCATGCCGCTGTTGTTCTGGCTGATCTGGTTGTTCGTGTTCTGGTTGCCGACGCCCTGCTGCGCCGTGGCGGCCGTGCCGTCCGACGTCACTACCGAGCGCAGGGTTTGCGCCAGCTTGGTGGCGTCCGCATTTTTGAGGTACACCACGTGCACATTGCCCAGCTGCGTGGTGGGCTGGTCCAGCTTCGAGATCAGCGACTTGGCCAGGTTGGCGCGCGCCGCCGACGGCGCGCGCAGCACCAGCGAATTGGTGCGCGGGTCGGCCAGCACGGAGACCTTGCCAGCGTCGGCCCCTGCGGCGGCGCCCACATTGCCGCCTTCCATCAGTTTATTCACCATCGAGGCCAGGTCGGACGCGATGGCATAGCGCACGGGGATCACGTCCAGGTCCGTCGAGGCGGGCACGTCGAGCGCGGCGATGATCTTCGCCAGGCGCTTGAGGTTATCCGCGTAATCGGTGATCACCAGCGAGTTGTTGCCCGGGTTGGCATTGATCGTGTTGTTCGGCGAAATCAGCGGGCGCAGCACGGCCAGCAGGTTGGCCGACGATTCGTAGTTCAGGTAAAACACCTGGGTGGCGATCTGGTCGCCCTTCACCTGGCTGGCACCGTTGCCCACCTGGGTCGGCACGGATTGCAGCTTGGCGTCCGCTTCCGGCACCACTTTCGCGTAGCCGTCGCCGGAGACCACCGCATAGCCCTGCAGGCGCAGCGCGGAGGCCAGCAGCCCGAAGGCCTGTGTCTTGCTGATCGATTTTTCCGACACCAGCGTGATCGTGCCCTTGACGCGCGGGTCGATGACGAAATTGATGTTGGTGTAATGACCCACGGCCTTGATCACCGACTCGATGTCGGCGCCGACGAAATTGAGCGCCGCTTCATCGCCGGGTGCGGCCCAGGCGGGTGCCGGCATGCCGGCCACGGAACAGCAAAGCAAGGCGGCGGCCGACAGGCGGCGCAGCGAAAAGGAGAAGGTATGGGGGCTCACGGATGGTTTTTTCATTGTCTGAACTCTAAGGCGATGATGTTTTTTTCGCTATTGCTACGGCGCTGTCCCAGCAAATTCAACAAACTCGCCAAGGTCTCTTCATATCCTGCTGCGGCCTGGGCCTGGCCGGAAAACTGCATGCGCCCCTGTTGCAGGCTGCCGCTGCCGTCGAGCAGCAGCGGTCCCTTGATGGAGCGCAAGGTCAACGTCGCCTGCTGCCCCTGCCAATCGAAATCGAGTTCGTAGCTGCCCAGCGGACGCAAGGACGACAGGCGCGACGCCATGTCCGTCATCTGCAAGGTGGTGCGGCCGACGGCGGAAAACTGCCGCTGCTCCAGGGCCAGCTGCAGGGTGCTCCACGACAGGCGCATGCTGCCCGTCGGCGCCACGGTATTCAACGGTGCACCGAGGCCGCCGAGGCCATCGGCCGGCAGCAGCAGGGCCGCCGGGCTGACCTGCCAGTGCGACCACGAACCGCGCAGGTTCACCGGCTGCGACAGCGCCTGCGCATTCTGCAATTCCACGTCCACCGATCCCCACAGCACGGACGGCGAAATGCGCCAGCTGAAGCGCCCCGGCAGCAGCGGTGTCACGGCGCCGTTCGCGCTGGCCGCCCCGCCGATAAAGGCCGAGCCGCGCCACAGGGTACCTTGCGCGTCGCCCAAGGTCAAACGTCCGCCCGTCTGCTTTTCCACGATGGTCGCGACCCAGCCGGCCGGAAAAAATACCAGCAGGGTGACGCAGACGCTGACGATGATGGCCAGCAGCCAGCCAAGCAAGCGCCTCATCTTGCCGCGCCCGGACTCTGGTGCAGGGTCAGGCTGGCATCGACCAGCCCCGCCTTGCCCTGCGCCGTGATCTTCGCGTCCTGCACCGCCACGCGGCCTTCGCGGCGCAAGCCGTCCAGCCACAGCATGACGCTGGCAAACGGCACGCCGTTCAACTGCACGCGCGCGTACTCACCCGTGAGCGACAGCGATTGCGGCGCCAGGCCGCGCGCTTTCAGCGACGCGTCTATGCTGTCACGGCTCATGGGAGCGACCTGCACGGGCGCCTGGCGCGCCAGTTCGCCCGCTTCGCGTGCCAGCGCCTGCAGCTGGGCCGCGTTCTGGCGCAGCTCGGGCAAGCTCTTTTGCAAGGCGATGCGGCCCGTCCAGGCCGGCTCGAAAAACACCGCGTAGACGAGGGCCAGCCCCGCCACCACGCCGCCGATGGCCAGCAGCTTGCGCTCCTGCTGCGTGCGTTCCGCCCAAAAGGCTTGCACGGCCTGCTGCTGCCGCGTCAATGCGGCGCGCGCCTGGTTGACTGCTGCACTCATGCTTTTGCTCCCGTGGCCGGCGTGATCTTCCACACGCCCGGCGCCGTTTCATTCAAGGCCAGCTTGCGCGCGGCCAGGCCATCGCGCACCTGCGCCTGGGCGCTGGCGTCGACCATGTCCGGTTTCAGCGTGACGATCAGGCTGCGCTCGCGGTATTCGAGCGACGCCACCACGCCGCGCCCGGCCAGACCACCCAAGGCCTCACCCAGCGCCGCGCTCATGCTGGTGAAATCATCCATGCTCGCCTGCCCGCTTTGCAGGCGGGCGGCGGCGATATTGCGCCGCATCTGCTCCGCTTCCAGGCCATACACGGGCGCTTCATTCGGATACGCGGCCTTGAAGGTTTGCTGCATCGAGGTGCGCACGGTGGCGGCCTCGCGCTTCAGGCGCATCCATTCGATATTCATGCCGGCCAGGTTGACGATCACGGCCAGCAGCGCCAGGCGCAGCGGCCAGCGCCAGCGGCGCCATTCGGTGGCCGATCCCGTGGCCGTGCCCAGCGCGGGCGCCAGGTCCAGCCCAGCGCCCTTGGCGCCGGCGATCCAGTGCGCCCAGTGGTCAGGCTCCAGCGTCACGCCATCCATGCCGGCAGCCAGCTGTTGATAGTGCGCCAGTTCGGCCTGCGCCACGTAGACCGTCAGCGGTACGTCGCCGGCAAACGCGCGCGTCGTCAGCAGCGCCTGTTGCGGCTGGGGCGGCAACACCAGGCCCAGGCCCTCTTGCGGCGCCTGGCGCAAGGCCAGTTCCAGGCCGTCGCCGGCCGCGTGCAAGGATGCCGTCACGCTGCCTGGCTGCAAGGGCAGGCACAGCTGCGACGGCAGCAGCGCCACCTTGCGCGCGCCCTGCGCCAGCAAAGCCTTCACGAGTACCTCGGCCCAGGCGCGCTGCGCCACGGCGACCGTGCGCATGCCGGCAGCATCGGGCGCACCGGCCGCCAGCAGGCAATCCTGCGTGTCGCCGAGGATATGTTCTTCCACCAGGCCCGGCAAGGCCGCGCGCAGGCGGGCGCCGGCCAGCGGCGGGGTTTTCAGGCGCAGCAGAGTCACGTCGGCCGCCGCCAGCAGCAAGACCACCTGCTTCGCGCCGGCAATCAGCTGCCCCAGGCTGCCCAGCGGCGCGCTGCCCTGCTGCAACAGGGCGCCGCCGTCGCCGGCCAGCACGAAGGAGCAGGCCGGCGCGCTGTCGATGGACGCCCTGGCCGGGTGACGGATATACAATATTGTCAAAGTGACTCGCTTTCAGGGGTTAATTTTCCCGCAACCAGACCAGGCTGGTGGTGCGCTGCGGATCCGTTTTTCGATTGACGAGCGCCACCGCATCGAGGGCGGCGCGGTCCAGCCGCACGCGGATGACGGTGAGGAAGTAGCGGCTCTTCACGTCGAGTTCCACGGTAGCAATCAGTTCGGCATTAATATTATTCTTGAAGTTTGCCAAATCGACAAACTTTTTGCGCGGATTGCTCAGGGTCAGGGCGCTGGCCTCGGACAAGGACATCATCGTCACGGCCGCCAGCACCTCGGCCGGGGCCGTATTCACGTTGACCGGCGTGAGTTCCGGCAAGATGATGACGAAATCGCGCAACTGCTCGATCATCTGCGGCGTGTAGCCGGGCACGGCCAGCAAATCCTCGACCTGCGTGAACGCCACCGGCTCGCTGCTGCCGCCCGATGCGGGCGCGGCGGCGGGCGTCTTGCCGTCGCTGCCGCTGTCCATGGCGCGCGGTTTCGGCTTCGCGCGCAGTACGGCATCGGCCGTCGCCTGCGCCAGGCCGCTATCGAGCCGCAGGTTCGACAGCAGGCGCTGATAGGCCAGCACCTGCTGCGGATTGATGCCGCCCGTGGCGGCGACCAGGTTGCTAATATTAAACCGCGCCTGCGCATCGAGCGCGCGGCCCGAGACGGTGGCGTCAAATTTTTCCGTGTCGACCTTTTCGCGGTCGACGTAATCGTCGAGCCGCGCTTCCTCGATGGGCGTGGCCCACACGCCGTCCAGCGCCGTTTGCGAGGGATTATCCTGGCGCAACCAGAAGCGGGCGAAGTCGACCATGCCGCGCATGGCCCACTGCGTCTGCAGGCGCAAACGCTGGTTTTCCATCGAGCGCACCTGCACCTGCTGCTGCCAGAACAGGCTGGCGACAACCGTGATGGCCAGCGCCGTCAGCAGCAAGGCCGTGATGACGGCCACGCCGCGCTGGCGGCCGGGGCGGATAAACGGCTTCATCCCGGCCCCAACAGGAAGACTTTGGACAGGCCCGCATCCTGGCCCGGCATTTGCAGGGTCACTTCCAGGCCGGGCACTTGCGTGGAGATGGTGGCGCCCGCCGTCAGCACGTTCCAGGCGCCATTGCTCCAGCCGCGCATGACCATACTGTCGACGCCGTGCATCAGGGCCACGTCGGCGTTGGAGGTATCGGTATCGTCGCGCGCCGCCTGCCACAGGGTGTCGAGCACGGCCAGGTCGCGCGTGCCGTTCGACTCGCGCCGCGTCAGCACGCCGCCACGCAGACGGTAAGTGACCACTTGCAACTGTTGCGGCTGCTGTTCCGATGCGGCCAGGCGCACCAGGGTCAGGCGGTCATTTTCCGCCGACAAATTCAGGCGGCCATTCAGCAGGGTATTGCTCTGGCCGGCACCAGCCAGATGGTCGCAATCGCTTTGCATCTGGGCAAACGCCAGTTGCATGCCGCGCGACTGTTCCAGCTGGCCGGTCAGCACTTCACGCGAACGCATGATGCTGTCCAGGCCGCGCCAGCCCAGCACGGCGACCATGGCCAGGATGCCGATCGCCACGAGCAGCTCGATCAGGGTGAACCCCTTGGCGGGAAGGTGACGGCGCGCCATCAGTCGTTAAAGGAAAGTAACACCAGGCGCACGATGCGCCGGGCCGGATATTGCACGTCATACACGTTGACGCGCACTTGCCGGATGCGGGGATTCGGCGTGGCCACCACTTCCTCCTCGCAGATGAGTTTTAAATCGCCCTGCGGGCAGTCGACCGTGCGCTTGCCCGTCTGCGGAAAAGTTTTTGCCAGGCGCAGCCGCACCAAATGGTTTTCCGCCGACCAGGTGGCCATCATGGCGCTGCGCAAGCCGTCGCTGTTCTGCGTCAGGCTGCCGACGGCGCGCAGCGAGGCGCCCAGGGCCGTGCCGACGATGACCAGGGCCACCAGGACTTCCAGCAACGTGAAGCCGAACTGCGAGCCGCGCTGGCGGCCATGACGTGGGAGCCGCATCATTGCTCGACCGTGAAGTGGCCGATGCCATCGGCGCGGATGGCCACGCTGCGCTCGCCGCTGGCCAGGGTCAGCACGAAAGGCTTGTCGACCGGTTCGCGGCCGAAGATGATGCGCAGCGGCTGGGCCACGCTGTTCGACGGCTGCACGCTGAGCAGCATGGGCGTGTTGGCAAACGCGCGCTCGCGCAGCAAATCGTCCTGCGTCACGGGTTGCCACAACTTTTCATTGAGGACCAGGAAACGGTAGTGATTTTCGTCCGCCTCGAACGCCACTTGCCGGCTGCGCACGATGGCTTCATCGCGCGCCAGCTGCAGCAGCAGGGCGATGCGCTCGGCTTCCTTTTGCAGCGCTTGCTGGCCATTTGGCATGGCGTTCAGCGACACCAGGCCCAGGGTCACGCCGATGATGACCATCACCACCAGCAATTCGATCAGCGTGAAGCCGCGCTGGCGCAGACCGGTGGTCATGGCAGGCATGCAATGGAAAACTTACAGTTCCCAGGAGCCGATATCGGCATCGTCGCCGCTACCGCCAGGCTGGCCGTCGGCACCCAGCGAAATGATGTCGACTTCGCCTTTCACGCCCGGTGACAGGAACTGGTATGGGTTGCCCCACGGATCTTTCGGCATCTTTTCCAGGTAGCCGCCCGCCTTCCAGCCATTCGCGGCCGGACCCGTGGTCGGCTTCTCGACCAGGGCACGCAGGCCCTGTTCGGTGGTCGGGTAGCGCTGGTTATCCAGGCGATACAGTTTCAAGGCTTGCATCACGGTGGCGATGTCGACTTTCGCCGCCGCCACTTTCGACTCGCCCGTGCGGGCGATCAGCTTGGGCACCACCAGCGAAGCGAGGATGCCCATGATCACCACCACGACCATGATTTCGATCAGAGTGAAGCCGCGCGCGCGGCGCTGGCGTATCGGATGGTTTGCTGCGTTTTGCATAAGAAAGAGAGAAGAAGGTGAGTAATGAGTGCAGAGTATAAAGCGGAAATATGACAAAGCCTGTCATATGGGGAAAAATTTGTGCGGGGCTATTCAGAGCGGCAAGACCACTGCACCGCAAACGGCGCAGCCGGGGTCGCGCGCGACGCGCATGCTGCTCCATTCCATGTGCAAACCGTCGAGCAGCAGCAGCCGTCCCGCCAGCGATTCGCCCACGCCCATGATGAGTTTCAGCGCTTCGGCCGCCTGCATGGCGCCCACCACGCCCACCAGCGGCGCGAACACGCCCATGCTCGAACACGCCTCGTCGGTGAACTGCTGCTCCTGCGGAAACAGGCAGGAGTAGCACGGCTGGGTGCCCGCGCGCGGGTCGAACACGCTCACTTGCCCGTCGAAACGGATGACGGCGCCCGACACCAGCGGCACCTTGCCCGCCACGCAGGCGCGGTTGACGGCATGGCGCGTGGCGAAGTTGTCGGTGCAGTCGAGCACCACCGTGGCGGACAAGACCAGTTCAGCCAGGCGCGCGCCGTCGAGGCGCTCCTGCAAGGCGACGATGTCGATCTCGGGATTGATGCCGGTCAAGGTTTCGCGCGCCGACAGCACTTTCGGCTGGCCCACGCGGGCCGTGGTGTGGGCGATCTGGCGCTGCAGATTGGTGAGATCGACCGTATCGTCATCGACCAGGGTCAGCTTGCCGACGCCGCTGGCGGCCAGGTACATGGCCGCGGGCGAGCCGAGCCCGCCGGCGCCGATCACCAGCACATGCGCATCGAGCAAGGCTTGCTGGCCTTCGATACCGATCTGGTCCAGCAGGATATGGCGCGAATAGCGCAGCAGTTGGGCGTCGTTCATGGCGGCGACTACGGTTTTTGCACAGGTATCTTTTTGTCATCGGCCTTGATGTCGGAAGCGATTTCCGGCTTGGCGCCGATCTTCTCCGCCTTCGGGTCCACCTTGGCCAGCTGCACCGGCAAGCCCTGGAAGTGGTTCAAGGCTTGCTGCAACTGGAAATCATCCTTGGCGCCATATTCGAGCGGCTTGCGCTTTTTCGCTGTGGCGATCAGGCGCTGCTCTTCTTCCAATTGATCCTGCCTGCCTTCCATCGTCGGCTTGGCCGCTTCCGGCTTGCCGTCGTTGCTGCTCAAGTGTTTTTCCAGGTCCGCCTCGCGAATGCGCAGGCTGTTCCAGCCATCGCCTTCGGCCGTTTCATCGACCAGCAAGTCGGGCACGATGCCGCGCGCCTGGATGGCCCGGCCTTTCGGCGTGTAGTAGCGGGCCGTCGTCAGCTTGACGGCCGTATCGGCCGTGATCTGGCGCAAGGTTTGTACGGAACCCTTGCCGAACGTTGGCGTGCCGATGACGGTGGCGCGCTGGTAATCCTGCAAGGCGCCGGCGACGATTTCCGAGGCGGACGCGGAGCCGGCATTGACCAGCACCACCAGCGGCACGGTTTTCAGCGCGGCCGGCAGCTTGGCCAGCGGGTCGGCCTTGGCGCCCGGCGGCGCATAGAATTCGCGGCGGCCATAAAACACTTGCTTCGACTCTGGCAACTGGCCCTTGGTGGAAACGATCACGGAATTACCCGGAAGAAATGCTGTCGCCACGCCGATAGCGCCCGGCACGACGCCACCGGGATCGTTGCGCAAGTCCAGCACCAAGCCCTTGAGCTTGGGGTCTTGCGCATACAGCGCGTTGATCTTTTTGACCATATCATCGACGGTCGGTTCCTGGAACTGGGCGATGCGCAGCCAGGCATAGCCGGGCGCGACCATCTTGGCCTTCACGCTTTGCACGCGGATTTCCTCGCGCACGATGGGGAACACCAGCGGGCGGCTTTCGCCCTTGCGCGACATGGTCAGCACCAGCTTGCTGCCGGGCTGGCCGCGCATCTTCTTGATGACGTCCTCCAGCTGCAAGCCCTTCAGGGGGATATTGTCGAGGCGGGTGATCAGGTCGCCGGCCAGGATGCCGGCCTTGGCGGCCGGGCTGTCCTCGATGGGCGAGACGACTTTCACGTAGCCGTCTTCCATGCTCACTTCGATGCCGATGCCGACAAACTTGCCCTGCACGCTTTCGCGCATTTCCTTGAAGGCATTTTTATCGAGGTAGACGGAATGCGGGTCCAGCGACGAGACCATGCCGGAAATGGCTTCCGTCAAAAGTTTTTTGTCTTCCACCTTCTCGACATAATCGGACTTGATCAGGCCGAAGACGTCGGACAGCTGGCGCAGCTCGTCGAGCGGCAGCGGGGCATTCGTGATTTTCTGCGCCACGGCCGGGAACTGCAGCGACATGCCGATGCCGGCCAGCACGCCCAGACCGATCAGGCCGATACTTTTGACTTTGATACCCATGTATTCTTCGCCTCTACAAATTCGCTGGGGAACTTAAAACTTCACCCAGGTGGCTGGATCGAAGGCGCGGCCCTGATGACGCAACTCAAAGTATAGCCCCGATTCCTCGTTGCCGCCGCTGTTGCCCGCGCTGGCAATGGCGTCGCCGCCCTTGACGGCATCGCCCACGCGTTTCAGCAAGGATTGGTTATTGCCATAAATACTCATGTACTGGCCGCCATGGTCGACGATGATCAAATTGCCGAAACCGCGCAGCCAATCGGAAAACACCACCCGGCCGCCGGCGATGGCGTGGACCTCGCTGCCTTCGCCGGTGCGGATGAACACGCCCTTCCAGCTGGGGCCGTCACCACGCTTGCTGCCGAAGCGGGCGGCGATCTTGCCCGCCACAGGGGCGCGCAGCTGCCCTTTCAGGCTGGCAAAGGCGCCGGCCGGCGCGGCCGGGCCCAGGCTTGGGCGTTCCGGCTCCGGCTTGGGTTCCGGCTTGGGTTCCGGCTTCGGCGCCACCTTGGCCACCTGCGGCGGCTCGTCGTCGTCGATCGGTTCCAGTTTCACGGGCGGCGCTGGCGGCGTTTGCGGCTTGATCTTGCCCGATTTGTTTTGTTGTTCTTTCGCCAGGCGTTCGCGTTCGGCCTGCGCCTGGGCGGCCTTGGCGCGCGCGGCCAGCAAGCGTTCGCGCTTTTCCGCCGCGATCTTGGCGTCGGCGGCCGCTTTCGCGGCGGCGCGCTGCTCGGCCAGCAATTGCTGGCGTTTCTTTTCAGCCGCGGCGGCGGCGGCCTGCTCTTCGATCAGTTTCGCCAGCTTGTCGACCAGGCTGCCCATGCGCTGTTCGTCGCGCTCGACATTGCCCACTTCCTTGCGCTGCGCCACCAGGCGCTGCGACAAGCTCGTCAGCAAGGCGGCGCGGCGCGCCTTCTCTTGCACCAGCAGGGCCTTCTGGTCGCGCTCTTCCTGCGCGATTTCTTCCAGTTCATCCTTGGCGTTCTGCACGTCCGCCTGGTTTTTCTCCACCGCCAGCAAGTTGGCGCGCAAGGCGTCGAGCAGGCGCGCCTGCGCCTGCGACACATAGGCCATCAATTGCAAGTCGCGGTTGATGCGGTTCGGATTGTCGCCCGACAAGAGCAGCTTGATGCGGTCTTCGTTGCCGGCAACATATTGTTCACGCAGCAATTTGGACAGCTGCGTTTTTTGTTTTTCGACGGTGGCCGTCAGTTGCTGGTGCTCTTGCCCCAGCGCATTGAGTTTCACGCCCGTCGCGCTTTGCTCCTGCGCCAGGTCGCGCAAGGCGCGGTTGGCGTTGGAAATGGCCTCTTCCGACTCGGCCAGGGTATCGGCCGCGTCATCCTTGGCGCTTTCCGTGCGGCTGATGTCGCGCTTGAGCGCCGTCAGTTTTTGTTGCAATCCAGCACGTTGTGCTTCCGCGGCCGCCTTCTGCTTGCTGCGTTCGGTGGGCTTGGCGCCCTGCGCGGCACCGCTGGACAACAGCAGCGCTGCGCACAGCATGGCACCGGCGCGCCACGCCGGCAGGGATCGTTCAGCAGAGGGGGCGATTGCTGTGCCGCGGAAGAAAGACAACAAGTTACTTGGCCTTCCCTTGGTTCGCCACGGCCGCTTGCGCTGCCGCAATCGCTGCCGGGTCGCCCAGGTAGTAATGACGGATCGGTTTCAGGTCGGCGTCCAGTTCATACACGAGCGGCTGGCCGTTCGGGATGTTCAGGCCGACGATATCGCTGTCGCTGATGCCATCGAGCATCTTGATCAGCGCGCGCAGGCTGTTGCCGTGGGCCGAGATGATGATTTTCTTGCCGGCGCGAATGGCCGGGGCGATTTCCTCGTCCCAGGCCGGCATCACGCGCGCCACGGTGTCTTTCAGGCATTCGGTCAGCGGAATCGACGCTTTCGGCAAGCCGGCGTAGCGCGGATCGTTGAACGAGGCGCGCTCATCGTCTTCCGCCAGCGGTGGCGGCGGCGTGTCGTAGCTGCGGCGCCACACCAGTACTTGCTCGTCGCCATACTTGGCGGCCGTCTCGCCCTTGTCCAGGCCTTGCAGGGCGCCGTAGTGACGCTCGTTCAAGCGCCAGTCGTTCTTGATCGGCAGATACATCATGTCCATCTCGTCGAGCGCCAGCCACAGGGTGCGAATGGCGCGCTTCAGGACGGAAGTGTAGGCCACGTCGAACGTAAAACCTTCCTGCTTGAGGATCTGGCCGGCGGCCCTGGCTTCGTTGACGCCCTTTTCCGTCAGATCGACGTCGGTCCAGCCGGTGAAGCGGTTATCGAGATTCCAGGTGGACTCGCCGTGACGCATGAAAACGATTTTGTACATAGTTCTATCTTCTCAAGGGGTTCAAATCAAAAAAGCAAAACGTAAAAAGACCTCGTCCAGCTTCTATTTTATAATGCGCGGATTGACTTAAACCATTGGACCCTACGTGAAATTCATTATCGACCACATTTTTCTGTTTGCCATCGTCATTATTTCCGGCGGCGCCCTCCTCTGGCCACTGCTGTCGATGCGCGGCAAACGCGCGACCGTGCTGGAAGTCACGCAACTGATCAACCGCGGCAAGACCATCATTGTCGACGTGCGCAGCGCGGAAGAATTCGCCACGGGCCACTTGCCTGACGCAAAAAATATGCCGCTGCCGGAACTGGCAAAACGCCTGGGCGAGCTGGAAAAATTCAAAACGCGCCCCATTGTAGTGGTTTGCCAGAAAGGTTCGCGTTCGGCAACGGCCGTCGGCCTGCTGGGCAAAGCCGGTTTCGCCGAGGCAACGAGCCTGGAAGGCGGCATCGACGAATGGAAAAAGCAGGGTTTGCCATTGAAAACCTTGTCGCTGGCGAAGTAAGCCGGCCTTAACCGAAGGAATCATCATGACCGTACCAGTAATTGTTTACAGCACCGCCGTGTGCCCGTATTGCGTGCGCGCCGAGCGCCTGTTGGAAGCCAAGGGCGTGACCGTGCAAAAGATCCGCGTCGACCTCGACCCGGAAGAGCGCATCAAGATGATGGAACGCACGGGCCGCCGCACGGTGCCGCAAATCTATGTGGGCGAAACCCACGTGGGCGGATTCGACGATTTGTATGCGCTCGATCAAGCCGGCAAGCTGGACCCCTTGTTAAATGGCGCGGCAGCCTGATATAAAGCGGGTTCGAGAAATTGCTTGGTTTTTTGTCGTATTGTTTTGATACAATTGCCCTCGCACCTGATCTGGCCGCGCCTACCCGGCGCGGTTTGAATACCGCAAGCACCATATTTGAACGGTGTGCCGTTCTTGTCCTTTACAACGAAAGCGTTCCATGTCTGACGAAAATCTGCAACCAGTCTTCCAAATCCAACGCGTCTACCTGAAAGACATGTCGCTGGAACAACCAAATTCCCCAGCTATTTTCCTGGAACAAGAAGCACCAGCGATCGAAGTGGCTCTGGACGTGGGCGCGGCGCCTCTGGCCGACGGCATCTTCGAAGCCACCGTGACCATCACCGTGACCGCCAAAGTCGGCGATAAAGTCGCTTTCCTGGTTGAAGGCAAGCAAGCTGGTATCTTCGAAGCACGCAACATTCCTGCCGATCAACTCGATCCGCTGCTGGGAATCGGCTGCCCGAACATCATCTACCCTTACCTGCGCGCCAACATCGCCGACGTGATCACCCGTGCCGGCTTCCCGCCAGTGCACCTGGCCGAGATCAACTTCGAAGTGTTCTACCAACAACGTCTGCAAGCTATTGCTGACGCCGCTGCAGCAGCTCCAGCAGCCAGCGAAACGCACTAAGAACATCTCACCAAACCTGCTGCGCGGCGCGCCTTGCGGCCTGCGATGCTCGCTGTGCTCTAGCACAGCTGCGCTTCTCGGCCACAATGCACTGCCGCTCGCGACGGTTTTGTGAGTGTTCTATACTGCAGGTAAGAAACGGCGGCCTGGCCGCCGTGTTTCGTTAAGGTTCAAAATATCATGTTGAAAAGTGCGCTCTTGAGCAAGTTCCGCTGGATCGCCGGCGCCGTGCTGCTGCTGGCCACCGCCGCCAGTCACGCCGTCGATTTCAAAACGGTGGGCGCAAACCCCGTGATCCTGTACGACGCGCCGTCCGCCAAGGGTGGCAAGCTGTACGTGGCGCCACGCGGCATGCCGCTGGAAGTCGTGCTCAGCTACGGCGAATGGGTCAAGGTACGCGACGCCAGCGGCGAAATGGCCTGGACCGAAGCCAAGGGCCTGTCGGCCAAGCGCAACGTCGTGGCGCGCGCCGCGAACCTCAAGGTGCGCGCCAGCCCCGATGACACCGCCTCCGCCATCATCCTCGTCGACAAGGGCGTGCTGCTGGAAATGAGCGAGCAGCCAAGCGCCGGCTGGATTAAAGTGCGCCACAAGGATGGCCAGAGCGGCTACGTCAAGACCAGCGAAGTGTGGGGCTTGTAAGCACCGCGTCCGTCCCCCCTGCCCCGTTGAGGTTGCATGCAAGTTTCTCCTGAAGTCACTCCCGATAGTATTCCCGCCGCCCGCAAGATCACCATCCTGGGCGCCGGCGCCTGGGGCACGGCCGTGGCCATGGCCCTTGCCGGCCGCCACGACGTGCTGCTGTGGGGCCGCAACAGCGAAGCCATGGCCGCCATGGCCGCCAGCGGCGAAAACAGTTACTTGCCCGGCTTCCCTTTGCCGCCGCAACTGCGCATCAGCGCCGATTTCGACGCCGCCGTCGCGCATGCCGGCGGCGAACACGGCCTCCTGATCGCCGCCTGCCCCGTGGCGGGCCTGCGGCCGATGCTGCATCAACTGAAAGATCAACTGAAAGACAAGGCCATCGGCAACCTGGTGTGGCTGTGTAAAGGGTTTGAAGGCGGCACGGGCCTGCTGCCGCACCAGATCGTGCAGGAAGTGCTGGGAGATACCATCCCCGGCGGCGCCCTGTCCGGCCCCTCGTTCGCGCAGGAAGTGGCGCGCGGCTTGCCGTGCGCGCTGACCATCGCCTCGCACAGCGCCGCCTTGCGCGGCGCCGTCGTCTCGGCCTTGCATGGCGGCACCATCCGCGTGTATGCGAGCGAAGACCTGGTGGGCGTGGAAGTGGGCGGCGCCGTCAAGAATGTGCTGGCGATCGCCACCGGCGTGGCCGACGGCCTGGGCCTGGGCTTGAATGCGCGCGCCGCGCTGATCACGCGTGGCCTGGCGGAAATCACGCGCCTGGGCACGGCCCTCGGCGGCCAGACGGAAACATTCATGGGGCTGACGGGCATGGGCGACTTGATTCTGACCTGCACGGGCGACCTGTCGCGCAACCGCCGGGTCGGCCTGGGTCTGGCGCAAGGCAAGGCGCTGGCCACCATCGTGGCCGAACTCGGTCATGTGGCCGAAGGCGTGCCGTGCGCCAAGGCCGTGCGCGAACTGGCGCGCCGCATGGGCGTCGACATGCCGATCACCAACGCGGTGGCCGGCGTGCTGTTCGATGGCGATTTGCCGCACGTGATGGTGCAGCAACTGCTGTCGCG
Organism: Janthinobacterium sp. PSRC1-1; assembly: GCF_049897525.1. NCBI lineage: Bacteria > Pseudomonadati > Pseudomonadota > Betaproteobacteria > Burkholderiales > Oxalobacteraceae > Janthinobacterium > Janthinobacterium sp. PSRC1-1. Next base: position 223,117 of record NZ_JAFCWK010000004.1, on the reverse strand, counting down.
CGATCCGCGCGCCGAGGCGGCCTGAGCGGCCCCGGTCTACCGGCCCGCCTTGGCCATCAATATCGTCAGCAGCAACAAACTGTCTTCGCGCGCTTCCAGGGCATGCGCCTGGCCGCCGAGCAGATACAGCATCTGCCCCGGCCCCAGCAGGTGCACGCCGCCATGCGCCGTCACCGCCACCTGCCCTTGCAGGCACAGCAGGGTGATTTCACCGAAGACATGATGCTCGGGCATGGTCTTGCCCTTGGGCATGCACATGCGGATCAATTCCAGTTCGTCCGTCTTGGCCAGCGCGATGGCGGAAAACTGCGACAGGTCGTCGCCATCCCTGCGCAATACCTCGATCACCTGTCCTGAACTTGCGTGCTCCAGCGCCATCATGTGCTCCTTCGGCAATTACTCGGGGACTTCCTCCGGCTCTTTCGCGCCGCGCATCCACTCGACCAGCGGCCATGCGTCCTGCAAGCCTTGCGCCAGGGTCGGCAGCAGTTTCTCGGGCTCATTGACGGGCAGCGGTACTTCGGTCCAGACAAAAAAGCTTTTGAGCTTGATGAATTCGATATGTTCGGCGTCCGCGTCAAACCCCTTGGGCGGGCGCTGCAGCTTGCCCTCATTCTGGATGGTGCCGAAACGGGCCTTCAAGCGCTTATTTTTCAGCACTTTGGAAAAACCTGGCGCGTCGTTGACCATGTGTTCGCGCAGCGCCTTCAGGCGGCCTGGCGGCGGCATGTATTCGCCGGCGCCGAACAGTAAATGTCCCTGGCCATCGATCTGCAGATAATACGTGGGACCGCCCGCCTTGCTGGGGCGGCGCATGTCGTTCGGCGCGATGGCGGCCGAAAACCGCGTTTTATACGGGCTCTTGTCGTGCGCGAAACGCACGTCGCGGTTGATGCGGAACATGGCCTTCTTCGGATTGCAGTATTTCACGGCCGGGTCGAACTTGCCGAGTTCAGCAATGAGCGACGTCACCAGCGCCAGGAATTCCTCGCGCAGGATGTCGTAGCGGGGCTTGTTCATGACAAACCAGGGACGGTTGTTGTTGTCGCTCAGTTCACGTAAAAATTGGGTCAAATCACGCACATGCATGTGTCAAATTCCGATCAGCAACTATTTGGAAAGCTCTTTCGGGATGGGGCGCTTGCCCACCATCACGTCGAGCGCCGCTTCGCGATTCTTGCGCAGCACCGTCATTTTAGCTTTTTCGCCGGGCGGCAGTTGGGCGATCAGGTTCAGCATTTCCGTCGTGTCGCCGACGGGTTTGCCTTCCACCGTCAGCAGGATGTCGCCGGGCACGATGCCCGCCTTGTCGGCCGGGCCATTGCGCACCACGCCGGCGATGATGGCGCCGCTTGAGCGCTGCAAGTTGAAGCTTTGCGCCAGCTCGGGCGTGATGTCCTGCGTTTCCACGCCGATCCAGCCGCGCACCACGTGGCCATCCTTGATGATGGCTTCCATCACGGTTTTCGCCGTCGAGACGGGAATGGCGAAGCCGATGCCGACCGAGCCGCCGCTTTGCGAGTAAATCGCCGTATTGATGCCGATCAGATTGCCGCGCGTGTCGACCAGGGCGCCGCCCGAGTTGCCGAAGTTGATGGCCGCATCCGTCTGGATGAAGTTTTCAAAGCTGTTGATGTGCAGGTTGTTGCGGCCCAGCGCGGAGATGATGCCCATGGTCACCGTCTGGCCCACGCCGAACGGGTTGCCGATGGCCAGCACCACATCGCCCACGCGCGCCAGTTCCGACTGGCCCAGCACGATGACGGGCAACTTGTCGAGGTTGATCTTGATGACGGCCAGGTCCGTTTCCGGGTCCAGGCCGACGATCTTGGCAGGCGCCTTGCGGCCATCGGTGAGCACCACTTCGATTTCGTCGGCGCCTTCGACCACATGGTTGTTGGTCAGCACATAGCCTTCATGGCTGACGATGACGCCGGAACCGAGGCTGTTTTTCAAGTCCTCGCCATCCTCGGCGTCCGGGTCGCGCTCGCCGAAGAAACGTTTGAAGAAGGGATCGCGCGCCAGCGGATGGGCGCCGCGCTTGGGCACTTGCAGGGTGAGGATGTTGACGACGGCGGGCATGGCGCGCGCCGCCGCGTCGCGGTAGGAACCGGGCGCCAGGCTGCTCGACGCCGTTTCCACCACGGGCACCGGCTTGGCGGGAGAGCCCAGCTGCTGTACCCGGCTGGCCGGGCGCAGCGCGCCGTACACAAAGTACAGCGCCAACGCGATCGTCACGGTTTGCGCAAACAATAACCAGAATCGTCGCATAGTTCTCAGCCCAGGTCAGCCGGCCGGTGCCGGAACGACTTATTTTGCCAGATTGTTGCTGTTGCGTGCGTTCTGCTGCAGGGAATCGCGGATTTCACGCAGCAGCACGATGTCTTCCGGCGTGGCCGGCGCCGGTGCCGGCGCGACCGGTTCGCTGCGGCGGGCCTTGTTCATCAGGCGCACCATCTGGAAGATGATGAAGGCAAGAATGATAAAGTTGAGCAAAATGGTCAGAAAATTACCGTAGGCCAGCACGGCGCCCGCCTTTTTCGCTTCCACCAGCGTCATCGTCGTGGCTTGGCCATTCAGCGGCAGGTAGTAATTGGCGAAATCGAGGCCGCCGAAAATCCGGCCGATGGGCGGCATGATCACGTCTTGCACCAGGGAATCGACAATCTTGCCGAAGGCACCGCCAATGATGACACCGACCGCCAGATCGACGACGTTGCCTTTCATTGCAAATTCTTTAAATTCTTTCATCATTGCCATGAATTTCTCCTTTGGATAGATATAAAAACATGCCGATCATACTATTGATTCCTGGGGACACCAACTTGTGGTTGTCGGCGAGACCAATTCGTGCACAGCCGGACGCGTCTAGTTCGAAAGAACTAGCCACCTCCTGCAAAAGTATATAAATTATGGTACAAGCAACGTTTTTGTTCTATTCGTTGTTTGCTTCACTTATAATTTGCGGTTGCCAGAAGTGGATTTTTCACTTCCGGATAATCAACAAGAAACTGGCATGGGCTGCGCCATAGTCCGAAGTTCCGCAGGGATGTTGCCACTTTACCGCGCAAAGACGCGGGTTGCGGCAATCAGTGGGAAAGAGCTTCGGCGACGGGTTTTTCGCGGCTGCCACTCATAATAAAGATTCGCATTTTGACTGATTGGGGTTTGCATGAGTAACGAAAAGCAGGTCGATTCAGGCCGTCGCGGCTTGCTCGTCGCCACGTGCGCGGCGGGCAGTGTAGTTGGATTGGCAACCGCGGGAGCCTTGGTAAGCACCTTCCAGCCGTCGGAGCGCGCGAAAGCGGCTGGCGCGCCGGTCGAAGTAGACATCACCACCTTGCAACCCGGCGAAATGCGCACCGTCGAATGGCGCGGCAAGCCGGTCTGGATCCTGAAGCGCACGCCGGAAATGATCGCGTCCCTGAAAAAGACCGATGGCAAAGTCGCCGATGCCAATTCGCAACGCAATCCCGCCGAATTCACGCCACCGTACTGCATGAACGAAGCGCGCTCGATCAAGCCTGAAATTCTCGTCGCCGTCGGCATCTGCACCCATCTGGGCTGCTCCCCTTCCTCGAAATTTGCCCCCGGCCCGCAACCGTCGCTGCCCGATGACTGGGAAGGCGGCTTCCTGTGCCCTTGCCACGGCTCCACCTTCGACATGGCAGGCCGCGTGTTCAAGAACAAGCCGGCGCCGGACAACCTGCAAGTGCCGCGCCATATGTACCTGAGCGACACCAAATTGCTGATAGGTAAAGACGAGAAAGGCGAGGCTTGATCATGGCAGCTTTTAAAGAAACGAAATTCCCGGCAGACGCTCCCGTCGCCGAAAAAGCGCTGGGCTGGGTCGATGACCGCTTTCCCCTGACCAAGCTGTGGAACGACCAATGGGGCAAGTACTACGCCCCGAAAAACTTCAATTTCTGGTACATCTTCGGCTCGCTGGCCATGCTGGTGCTGGTCTTGCAGATCGTCACCGGCATCTTCCTGACCATGCACTACAAACCGGATGCGGCCCTGGCCTTCAATTCCGTCGAGTACATCATGCGCGAAGTACCGTGGGGCTGGCTGGTGCGCTACATGCACTCGACGGGCGCCTCGGCCTTCTTCATCATCGTCTACCTGCACATGACGCGCGCCCTGCTGTACGGCTCCTACCGCAAGCCACGTGAACTGATCTGGCTGTTCGGTTTCGCCATCTTCCTGTGCCTGATGGCCGAAGCGTTCTTCGGCTACCTGCTGCCATGGGGCCAGATGTCGTACTGGGGCGCCCAAGTGATCGTCAACCTGTTCGGCGCCATCCCGTTCATCGGCCCTGACCTGTCGTTGTGGATCCGCGGCGACTATGTTGTGTCCGACGCGACCCTGAACCGCTTCTTCGCCTTCCACGTGATCGCCATCCCGCTGGTACTGCTGGGCTTGGTTGCAGCGCACTTGATCGCCCTGCATGAAGTCGGCTCCAGCAATCCGGACGGCATCGAAGTGAAAGAAAACCTGGGCGCCGATGGCCACCCGGTCGATTCGATTCCGTCGCATCCGTACTACACCGTGCATGACCTGTTCGGCGTATCGATCTTCCTCGTCATTTTCAGCGCCGTCGTGTTCTTCGCGCCGGAAATGGGTGGCTACTTCCTGGAATACAACAACTTCCTGCCCGGCGACTCGCTGAAGACCCCGCTGCATATCGCGCCAACCTGGTACTTCACGCCGTTCTACTCGGTGCTGCGTGCCACCACGGCCGACTTCATGTACGTGCTGATGGGTGTCGTGGCGGCCTACGTGGTGTTCATCTGGCTCAAGTCGCGCCTGTCGACGACCGTCAAGTCGGCCATCGCCGGCATCGCCATCGTCGCCATCATCGGCATGCTGCCGCAAGTGCTCGATGCGAAATTCTGGGGCGTGGTGTTCTTTGGCGGTTCCGTCGTGATCCTGGCCTTCCTGCCATGGCTCGACCATTCGCCCGTGAAATCGATCCGCTACCGTCCGAACTGGCACAAATATGTGTACGCCATCTTCGGCCTGTCGTTCCTGATCCTGGGCTACCTCGGCACCCAGGCGCCAACGGATACGAAAACCATCGTGTCGCAAGTGTGCACCCTGATTTACTTCAGCTTTTTCCTGCTGATGCCATGGTGGAGTGCCATGGGCAAGTTCAAGACCGTGCCGTCGCGTGTGACGTTTCACCCGCATTAAGCCGCTCTCACGCCACGCTCAAAGGACATACATCATATGAAGATTGCAAAAAAACTGCTCGCCATCCTGGCCTTCGTGCCCGCCATGGCTCTCGCCAGCGAAGGCGGCTTTCCGCTGGACAAGGCTCCTGACCGCCAGACCAACATGGCAGCGCTGCAGCATGGCGCCAAATTGTTCGTCAATTATTGCCTGAATTGCCACGCCGCCGTGTCGATGCGCTACAACCGCCTGCGCGACCTGGGCTTGACGGAAGACCAGATCAAGCAGAATCTGTTGTTCTCCGGCGATAAAGTCGGCGACTTGATGACGACCAGCCTGGCACCGCAGGACGCCAAGGCCTTCTTTGGCGTCGTACCGCCGGATTTGTCGGTAATTTCGCGCGCGAAATCATCTTCCGCTGGCACAGGCGGCGACTACCTGTATACTTACCTGCGTACGTTCTATAAAGACGACACTCGGCCGACCGGCTGGAACAACATGGTCTTGCCGAATGTTGCCATGCCGCATGTATTATGGGAATTGCAAGGTGTCCAGACTGCCAAGTTCGTGGAAGAAAATGATCCGCACGAAGCTGGCAAGAAGATCCACAAATTTGCCGGCTTCGAGCAGGTCAAGCCCGGCACGTTGAACAAGATCGAGTATGACAATGCGGTAGCCGACCTGGTCGGCTACATGGAGTGGATGGCCGAACCGGCACAGCAAACACGCAAGCGCCTGGGCGTGTGGGTGCTGCTGTTCCTGTCGGTCTTTGCTCTGCTGGCATGGCGCCTTAACGCGTCGTTCTGGAAGGAAGTCAAATAAGTGAGGCGCCGGCCATAGGCCGGTTTATGCCTGTTTCTGCGTTGTCCGCATGAGTGGACAAGCGACCTGGGGTGAGCCGTTCGCGGCTTCACCCCCTTTGTTTCTAAGGAACTATAAAAAATGATGGTTCTCTATTCGGGTACAACCTGCCCATTTTCGCAACGCTGCCGCCTGGTCCTGTTTGAAAAAGGCATGGACTTCGAAGTGCGCGACGTCGACCTGTTCAACAAGCCGGAAGATATTTCGACCATGAACCCGTATGGCCAGGTGCCTATCCTGGTCGAGCGCGAACTGATCCTGTATGAATCGAACATCATCAACGAGTACATCGATGAGCGCTTCCCGCATCCGCAACTGATGCCGGCCGATCCGCTAATGCGTGCCCGCGCGCGCCTGATGCTGTTCAATTTCGAAAAAGAACTGTTCGTGCACGTGCACGTGCTGGAAAGCGAACGCGCCAAGAGCAACGACAAGGCCCACGACAAGGCACGCGCGGAAATCCGCGACCGCCTGACGACCCTGGCGCCGCTGTTCCTGAAAAACAAGTACATGCTGGGCGACGAATTCTCGATGCTCGACGTGGCTGTCGCGCCGCTGCTGTGGCGCCTGGACCACTACGGCATTGAACTGTCGAAGACGGCCGCACCGCTGATGAAATACGCCGAACGCATCTTCTCGCGTCCAGCCTATATCGAAGCGCTGACGCCATCCGAGAAAGTGATGCGCCGTTAAGATATTCCCGGCAAGCCACGCTTGCCGGGGTATCTGTGTCTTTTGAATTACCGGTGCGCCGCCTTGCGGGGGCGCTCCCGCCTCACAGTGCCTACCATGTCTGAAATCTCAACCAAACCCTATATGCTGCGCGCCATCTACGAATGGTGCACCGACAGCGGCTACACGCCTTATCTCGCGGTCAAAGTCGATTCGCGCACCACGGTACCGATGGAATACGTGAAAAAGGGCGAAATCGTGCTCAACATCAGCTTCGGCGCCACCAGCGGCCTGAAGATGGACAACGACGCCGTCCGCTTCCACGCCCGCTTTGGCGGTGTCTCGCGCGAAATCTACGTACCGGTCGACAACGTGATGGCCATCTACGCCAACGAAAACGGCCAGGGCATGGCCTTCGAGCCCGTGCTGGGCAACGATGACCCCGACGCGCAGCCGACCGACAGCCCGGCCTCCGCCGACCTGCCGCCGCCAGCGCTGGCCCCGGTCTCCAGCGCCCCGACCCTGTCGTCCGTGCCGACCAGTTCCCCCGAACAACGCGACAACGCCACGCCCGGCGACGACGAGCCACCAAAAAAAGGCGGCCGCCCGACCCTGACACGCATTAAATAGCGTATAATTCGCAACGCGCAGTTTTTGCCGACTTAGCTCATTTGGTAGAGCAGTTGATTTGTAATCATCAGGTGGCCAGTTCGAAACCGGCAGTCGGCACCAGAATATTAAGGGCTTACAGAAATGTAAGCCCTTTTCTTTTGGGCCAGTACCAACCAAGTGCCAACGCCAACTTATTTATAGTTGCGCCTCGCTTGATTACAAGCAATCACACCTCACGTACTACTTTCCATCTTGGATTCTTGTCAACGTCCCTGGCAACGATGGGCGTAAATCATCGTGGTTTCCAGACTGGCGCACAGTGGACCCCTTTTTGCCGCATGGCGACATGCAGGAGAACGTTGGCCGACGTCCCCGTCCAGCGACAAAGCCATCCAGCCGATACGCTGGCGCTTATCGATTTCGTTTGACAATTATCAAAAATACTGTACATTTATACAGTTAAACTGATTTAATCTACTTTCCGCACATATTGCATAGGCCAGAGCATCATGCACGGCAATATGTTGACAGCGATGTACTTTGTGCGTAGATTGATCTCAAATAGCTATCCAAATTGCTCAAAATTGATGCGATGGAGGCTCAAAATTATGCAAAACTTATACTCCGAAAAGAAGGCCGCGCAGGTTGCCGCCTACTTCTTATTTCAAGCCCAAGGCCGCCTTCCTGTACTTAAGCTAATGAAGTTGCTTTATCTAGCAGAACGGCGCTCATATGAAATGTACGGCGATCCGATCATTGGCGACAAGCTTGTTTCTATGGATCACGGACCAGTTCTGTCTCAAACATTGAATCGCATTAACGGAATGTCCTCATCTGAAGATAATGGGTGGGATGCGTGGATCGCGGATCGTGAGGACCATGCTGTGGCTTTGCGTGACGCAAGTCGGATTCGCTCGCCGGAGCAAGACCTTCTGGAATTATCTGAAGCCGAGTTTGAAGTTCTGGCAGAAACTTGGCAAGATTTTGGTCACTTGAGCAAATATCAGATTCGCGACCTCACTCACAAAATTTGTCCTGAGTGGGAAGATCCTGAAGGCTCATCAGTACCCATCACGTTAGAAAAATTGTTCGAAGTACTTAAATTCAATAATGAACAGACACGATTACTAAAAAAACAATTGCGTGAGCAGCAGGCGATCAACGCCGCTTTTACATCGGTGGCATGATGCCCGGGTGGTTACCGCAAGCCAAGGAAACACTCCTCATACCATCTGGCCCTGGTGGTTTGTTTCATTTATTTGTAGTACTAAATGACCCAGCGCCCATCGATGGCTATCCTGACAACATGTGCGCGCTGGTATGCGTTTGTTCGACCTATCCGAACGTCCCGTTCGATGCAACTTGTGAGCTTCAGGTCGGAAGCCATCCTTTCGTAGAACATCACAGTTACATCGCCTACAAGCATACTCGGCTGGAGCCCGCGGCAACATTGTCGCAATTGGTGAAGAGCGGGGTGTTTCGTGTGCATCGTCCTTGCGGAGACCCGCCTTTTTCAGAGATCAAAGCCGGGCTGAATGCATCGAAATTCACGAAGGGTGCCTTCAAACGACTACCAATTTAGTGGCGATCGAGGTGTCAACCCTGTATCAATGCCATAGTTAGATTACACGCAATAACTTCTTGCTTTGATAGGCACAGTTAGAGGATGTGATGATTTGGGTCCAGTTCGAAACCCATACCCGACACTAGAATTAAGTAGAAAATCATGGGTTACGTGCTTCGGCAGCTAACCCTTTTTCTTCTCAGGCGCCTGCGGGATGCTTCAGGTGCCATTGACGCTCATCGCGCCCCGAAGTGAGCACATAGCGTGGGACGCAACGCCGACTATCTCCACCCACACACCAACAAAATCAACTGAAGTCCGGGCTTTAACCGAAAACAATGTTGCCAGCATGATGGCAGCCTTCGCCAGATTCGCAATCGCATTGCTGCACCGCGCAATGACTATCAGCACATTTAGGCGCAAGATGAGCACGTGCTTGCGCAAAGCAGGCTCCCGATGTCTGGCTTGCCTACCTGGGAAACATCATGTCCGCACACACTTACAAGCTCATCGAACTGGTCGGCACGTCGACCGAGAGCAGCGATCAGGCGATACGCGATGCCATTGCCAAGGCGGCGCTGACGGTCAAGCATATGGACTGGTATGAAGTGACGGAATCGCGCGGGCATATCGTCGATGGCAAGGTGGCGCACTTCCAGGTCACGCTGAAGGTTGGCTTCCGGCTCGAATAGGGTAAGGTGGCAACTCACCGCCGCCCGACAACCGCCCGGCTCTCCAGCCACTCCCGGCCGCCGGCCTCCAGCGCGGCTTCGATCACCTTTTCCGGCAAGCTGTAGACGGTCGCCCAGCTGGCGCGGCCATCCTGCGTATTCGCGGGGAAACTGTGCGTCTCGATGGGCCAGTGGTATTTGCGTTTCAGCGCTTTGACGATGGCGGCCAGCGAGACGCGGCCTTGCAGCGGTTCGGCGCCGGACTGGTCGCGGTTCGACAGCAGCACGGCCAGGACCTGGCCGCGGCCCGTGCGCGCGCCGGGGAAGGTGGGGGTTTTGTTTGCCATGGCCTATTTTACCGGGCAATGTCGGACGAGATACGATGTGCCGCACCTTTGATCTGGCGCAAGCGCCGCACCAGCTTTGCGGCCACGATGGGTATTTCGCCAGGCGTGCCGGCGCCCCTCCGGCAGCCTGGGCCACTCATCACGGGGCACAGGAGCCTATCATGCACCGCCTGAACATCCACGCCATGCAATGGCAACCCGTTGCCGATATTTCCGCCGTCGACCCGCTGCTGCCCGCGGATCTGGCCTGCTTTCGCGAATTGCGCGACGTGCTGCAGCGCTATGGCGCACTCGACCGCTTCGGTATTTCCCTGATCCACCGCCATTTCGACATCGCCGACGACGAGGAGCTGATGGAATACACGGATGTGCAGCAACGCACCTTGACGGTCAAACCTGTCAAGAAAAGCGACATCGACTGGCAGCACACGACCATTACCAACTGGAAATTGACGGAAGGTGAGGAAGTGGCGCGCATCGGTTGCGGTTGCGCAAGCAATTCGGGTGGCCACCTGGGCTATCATCGCGGTACCTGAGGCGGGCCGGCGCCGCCCGCCAAGCGGCGTCGGCCTTTCTTACACTTCGCCCTATCCAGCTCAGCCCGCTTTGCGCAAGTAGTTGATTCAATTTACTTTTTTTGTGTGGCATGCAAGCTGCTTATCCCTGTCTACGAGATGAATCCAGGCAAGTCATTCTGGATTCTTTGTCCCCCGGATTTTCCGAGACTGACCACGATAAGAGGCTGCGATGAACGTCGATCACACACGAAGCAAGACCCTGGGCTGGCTGGGTGCACTGGCGGCGGCAAGTCTGCTGGCCAGCGGCCAGGCGCAGGCCGGCGCGTACGGCCTGGCCGTCAATGAGTTGAACAATTTCCGCATCACCACCAGCGCCGGCAGCTTGTCGCTGGCCGGCGCCAACCGCAATGCCAGCGACAGCGCCTTCTTCGAAGGTGGCGTGGCCGTCAATCCGCGCGCCGTCAATACGGGGCCGGCCGCCAACGCCGACGTGCTGCAAGTGTGTTCGGGGGGCGGCTGCAGCGGCTTGCCGCAAAACCACTACGCACCCAGTCCCAGTTCCACCCTGGAATTCGCGCGCGGTGATGCGCACGCCTTCGGCAATATGCTCAATGGCGGCGCCAGCGTGCAAGCCGTGGCGGAAGCACAGCGCAACACGGTCGGCGCCGCCACGGCCACGGCCGGCGACACGCTCACCGGTTCCGTCAACCTGACCCTGTCGAGCGCCGGCTTCATCACCTTCAGCTTCATGGGACGGCGCGACTTGCGCACCAGCGTGACGACCATGGGCGACAAGTCGAACGTGTCGATCATGGATATCTTCAATATCTCGTGCAATGCCGCCAGCCCCGCCGGCTGCCTGTCGCACGCGAACGCCGATGGCGTGATCTTCCAGTTCGCACCCGATGGCGATGCCAACAATGGCAGCGACGTCAATGGCAACCATACGGTCGGCAGCCTCGACCCGTTCAGCCTGAACATGACGGCCGGCACCAACGATCCCGCCACCGGGCGCGCCTTCACGAACGGCTTTTCGATGTTTTCCCTGACCTCGAATTTCGCCCTGCCCGCCGGCAGCTATACCTTGAACTTTGCCAAGTCCACGCGCACCGACATCGTCGTCATCGATCCCCAGGCCGTGCCGGAACCAGGCAGCCTGTTCCTGCTGGGCATGGGACTGGCGGCCCTGGCTTTTACGCGCCGCCGCCAGCCGACATAATCAGCAGTATGAAAAATACGCGGCGCCCGCAAAGGCGCCGCGTGTTTTTCATGCAGGCAGAAATGTTTTAACCTAGCCGCGCCAATGCCTGGCGCGCCAGTTGCAACTGCTGCAGATAATAGCGGTGCAACATGGCGGGGTCGCTCAGGTCGCGCCCCAGTACCAGGCGCAGCTCGCTGGCCGGGCAGTCGGCGGCCTGGGTCTGCACCTGGGTTTGCACTTGCAGCCCCAGCTGGCGGGCCAGCTGGCGCGCCGCCTGCTCTTGCGCGGGCCGGTATTCGACGCGCGTGCGCGCCACCTGGAAGCTGGTGTCATTGGCCAGGCGTACCACCTGCACGGGAGCGCCAGCCAGGCTGCGCGCCAGCGCGGCGGCCATGCCCGGCACGCCGTTGCCATTCACAATTTCCAGCCGCGGCTGCGGCGCGGACGCCGCCGGCATGGGCCGCTCGGGCACTGCGGCCGGTACGCTGCGCACCGCTGCCGGTACGCGCTGCAAGCGGGCCATGCCATCGCTCTGCGTGATCTCCACGCGCGCCATGGCGGGCGCCTCCGGCACCGGTGCAGGCGCGGGCACGGGCACAAGCTGCGGCGCCGCCGCGCCGCGCAAGACCGCCAGGTCGCGCCGCAAGTCGTGTTCCCGCAAGCTGGCCGCCTGGCGCCGCATGAGGGCGGCGCGCTCGTGCTGTCCCAGCCGTTCGAGTACCTGCGCCAGGTGCTGCCAGGCCAGCGCATTGAGCGGATCGAGCAGACACGCCTGTTCCAGCACAGGCAACGCTTGCGCATCGCGTCCGTCCAGAGAATAGGCATGGCCGAGATTGCTGAACAGATAGGCCTGCTGCGGCCGCGCCATACCCGTTTCCTGCGTCAAGGCCAGCCAATGGGTGATCGCCGCATCATGCTCGCCGCGCTGCGCGTGCAGCACGGCCAGGCCGTTGCGCGCGTTCACGTGGCGCGGCGCATGGCGCAGCGCTAGCTCATAGGCCGCCTGCGCGGCGGACAGGTCGCCCCGTTCGAAATGCTGGCGCCCCGCCACATAGGCGGCATCGGCGTCAGGCCACGCCGCCACCGGCGCATGCGCCAGTTGCGTGGTACAGGCGGCCAGGCCAAGGCAGGCACAGGCGGCGGCCAGGCGGGAGAGCGTCAAGCGCATGGTGACTCCTTTCAGCGGCTGGCCATGGCCGGCACGAGCACGCGATAGACTTCGATCACGGCCGGCCCCATGAGCACCAGCATCAGGGTGGGAAAGACGCAAAATATCAGCGGGAACAGCAGTTTCAGGGCGATCTTCGCCGCCGCCTCCTCGGCCAGCAGGCTGCGCTTGCCGCGCAGGTTTTCCGAATGCACGCGCAGCGAATCGCCCATGCTGGTGCCGAAGCGTTCCGATTGGATCAGCATGGCGACGAGGGTGTCGACATCTTCCACGCCACTGCGCAAGGCCAGGTTGCGCAGCGCCTTTTCCTTGGAAAAGCCGGCGCGCATTTCCATCAGTACCAGTTGCAATTCCTGCGCCAGCACCATGCTTTTGATGTGGATCTCGCCCGATACCTTGACCAGCGCACGCTCCAGGCTCAGACCCGCTTCCACGCACACGGTCAGCAAGTCGAGCGCATCGGGGATATTTTCAAAGATGTCGCGCTGGCGCCGCTTGGCCGTGCTGGCCAGCACCAGGTTCGGCAGGTAATAGCCGACCGTGGCGCTGACGCATAGCAGCAACAACAGCACGCTGCGCATCTGCGCCGCCATGGCGCTGGCCGCGTACAGCCCCAGCACGGTGGGAAACAGCAGGGCCAAGACGCTTTTCGCCGCAAAGTACAGGGCCGGCGCGCTCGCTTGCCGCCAGCCCGCATTCATGAAACGCGTGCGCAGCGGCGAGCGCTCCCAGCCCTCTTCCGGCAGCGACAGCTTGCTGAACGGCTGCGCCACGCGCGCCACGCGCTCCACCCAGCCAGAGTCGGCCACCGCATCGCTGGCCGCCGGCGCCGTGGCGCCGAACAGGCGCTGGCGCAAAGCGCCGGGAAAGAAGATCAGCCACGCCAGCAGGGCAAGCGCCACCACCACGACGAAGACAATCACGAGAAACAGCAGTTGCGAAGCGCTCATGCCACCCCCTGTTGTTATATCCTGATACGTATCACATTGCGCATCCAGACCACGCCCAGCGCCACCATGCCGGCCGCGTACCACAGCAATTTGATGCCGCTGGGATCGGTCCACAGCAGGCGGATGTATTGCGGGTTGACCAGCGCCATGACGCCGATCATCACCACCGGCATCAGTCCCAGCACCCAGGCCGACATGCGCCCCTCGGCCGACAGCACGCGCACCTGCCCCAGCAGTTTCAAACGGGCGCGGATGATGCGCGCGATGCTGACCAGCACTTCGGCCAGATTGCCCCCCGATTCGCGCTGCACCAGCACGGCGATGACGAGGTAGCGCAAGTCCGTCAGCGGAATGCGCGCGGCCAGGTTTTGCAGCGCCTCGTTCATCGGCACGCCGTAATTGATCTCTTCGTGCGCCATCTTGAATTCGCCGCTGATCGGCTCATTGAGTTCGTCGCCCACCATCTGCAGCACATTCGAAAACGAGTGACCGGCGCGCAGCGCGCGGGCCAGGAAATCGGCCGCTTCCGGCAACTGCGCCTCGATTTTTTTCAGCCGCGCCGCACGCGCGCGCAGCACCAACAGGCACGGTCCGCTCACGGCGCAAGACAGCAGCAGCAAGGCGCCAGGCAAGGGCATGGACCAGGCCGCCAGCAGCAGCAAGGCCGCCAGCAACAGGGCACTCGTGACGCCGATGAATTGCGCCACCGACCAGGACAAGCCCGATTGCAGCAGCAGGTGGTCGAGCTGCGCCGCCTGCGGCACGCGCCGCAGCAAGCGCTCGAGGCCGGGCGCACGCGCATAGCGGCGTTGCTTGAGGATGGAGATCCGCTCCCCACCCGCCTCGCCGCGCGCCGCCATCAGCCGCAAGCGCCGGTTGATGCGCCGCGCCGCGCTGCCATGCGTGCCCGACCACCACAGCCAGGCGCCTTCCACCATCAGGATGCAGGCGGCAAACAGCAGCACGGCAAAGCCGTAGAACACCAGGTCCATGCTGTCTCCTATTCGTAGATGCGGTCCGGATCAAAAACACTATCGGGTACCGGTGCGCCGAACATGCGCAGGCGCTCCGTGAAACGGGGCCGCACGCCCGTGGCGCAGAAGTGGCCCTGCACCTTGCCCTCGGCATCAACGCCCGTCTGCTCGAAGCGGAAGATTTCATGCATGGCGATGATGTCGCCTTCCATGCCCGTCACCTCCTGCAGGCTGACCAGCTTGCGCGCGCCGTCCGTCAGGCGCGACACCTGCATCACCACCGTCACGGCCGAGCAGATCTGCTGGCGCGTGGCGCGCGGCGTCAGGTTCACGCTGGCCATGCCGACCATGTTTTCCAGCCGCGCCAGCGCATCGCGCGCCGTGTTCGAGTGGATGGTCGCCAGCGAACCCTCATGGCCCGTGTTCATCGCCTGCAGCATGTCGAGCGCCTCGGCGCCGCGCACCTCGCCCAGGATGATGCGGTCGGGGCGCATGCGCAGCGCATTGCGCACCAGCGCGCGCTGGCTCACTTCGCCCTTGCCCTCGATATTCGGCGGGCGCGTTTCCAGGCGCACCACGTGCGGCTGGCGCAATGCCAGTTCGGCCGCATCCTCGATGGTGACGATGCGCTCGCTGCCGGGAATGAAGCCGGACAGCACGTTGAGCAAGGTCGTCTTGCCGCTGCCCGTGCCGCCCGAGATCAGGATATTGATCTTGGCCTGGCCCAGCGCCTGCAGCACCTGCACCATGGGCGGCGTCAGGCTCTTGTAGTCGAGCAGGTTGGCGATTGTCAGCGGTTGCACGGCAAAGCGCCGGATCGACAGGATCGGGCCATCGACGGCCAGCGGCGGGATGATGGCGTTCACGCGCGAACCGTCCGGCAGGCGCGCATCGACCATCGGACTCGATTCATCGACGCGCCGTCCCACGCGCGAAACGATTTTTTCGATGATCTTCATCAGGTGCGCATTGTCGTGGAACGTCACGTCCGTCAACTGCAGCCGCCCGCCCCGCTCGACATACACCTTGTCGCAGGTATTGACGAGGATGTCGGACACGCTGGCATCGGCCAGCAGGGGTTCGAGCGGGCCAAAGCCCAGCATCTCGTGCTGGATGTCGAGCACCAGGCTGTGGCGCTCATGCTGGTTCAGCACGATGCGCTCTTCCTCGATCACGCGCTGTACCAGCAGCGCCAGCTCGTGCTTGAACTGCTCCGCCGTCAGGCGTTTCAAGCGTTCCAGGTCGATACGGTCGAGTATCGTCTGGTGCATGGTTTTTTTGAGTTCCTGGTAGGCGTGCAGCGCCAGCGCCCCTTGTCCATTGCTGGCGGGGCGCACCGTTTCATTCGCCGCCAGGCGTTCGCGTAAAGTCATCTCGGCTCCCATGATGGCTCCCGGCGGGAGCCTTGACATCCATCCCTGTCCTAGGCCTCGCTGCGGCTGAACAAACGGTCGAACAGGCCGCGGCTTTCCGTCACGCGGCGCGCCGTCACCAGCTCCACCAGCTCTGCCAGGCTGCGCGCCACGGCGCTGGTGCGCGACAGCTGCAGCAGCGGGATGCCCTGGTTGACGGAGTCCGTGGCGGCGATGTAATCGTTGGGCACCGTGTGCACCACTTCGGCGCCCAGCGCCTGTTCCAGGTCCGCCAGGCGCAGGCGCCCGCCCTTTTCATAGCGGTTGACGATCAGGCGCAGGCGCTCGCCCGGATAGCCGAGCGAGCGGAAGATATCGAGCAGACGGCGCCCGTCGCGGATGTCGGGCAAGGCCAGCTGCAGCACCGGATAGATGGCGTCGGCATTGTCGAGCGCGCGCAGCGACAGCGCATCGATCTGGCGCCCCACGTCGAGCACGATGTAGTCGTAGTGCTGGCGCGCCACGGCCAGGATGCGGTCCATGTGCTCGGGCTGCATGTCGACCTTGTGCGCGGGGTCGTCGGCCGCCGCCAGCACGCCGAAGTTCGGCGTCACGTGCACCAGGCACGAGGCGAGAAAGGCGCCATCCATGCGCGCGATCTGCGCGCAGATATCGGACAGCGTCATGGCCGGCTTCTGGTCCGACACGTACAACGTGGCGTCGCCGAACTGGCCGTGCAGATCGATCAGCAGCACCTTGCAGCCGGCCAGGCTGGCCAGCGCGTAGGAAAAATTCGTCGACAGAAAGGTCGCGCCGCTGCCGCCCTTGCACGAAATGAAGGCGAGCACCTTGCCGTCGCGCATCTGCGTCACGCCGGCCTGGATATCGACCCGGTCCATCGCCTCGTGAAAGGCCTTGTGCACCAGCGGCAGCTGCAGTACTTCGCGCATGCCGGCGCGCATGGCGCGGATCAGCACATCCTGCTGCTGGCCGCGCGTGAGCAGCATCAGCACGGCCAGCGGATACTGGCGCGCCAGCCGCTCCAGCAAGTCCGCCTCCTCGGCGTCAAGGCCGCTGGCGTCGACGATCACCAGCTCGGGCGCTTCGGGCAGCATGCGCTCGACGGCGTCGCGCAGGCCGCTGCGCCGTTCCAGCAGGCGCAGCACGGGCATGCGGGCCGCGCCTTGCGCGGCGATTTCTTCATGCAAGCTGGCGTCGCGGCTAATCATCAAGGCTTTCATCGCACTTCCTCGCTTCTTTCAGGTCAACACAGTCGGCTGCCACCGTCTGACGGCGCTCAGGGACAGAAATTCGGGTTATCCGGATAGCCCAGCGACTCGGCCACCGCCATGGTGGTTCCGCTGGGCAAACGCACGGCCCCTGCGCCGGAGGGAAACATCATCCCCAGCAGGGGCAGCACGGGCCGGTATGGCACGCGCTCGCAGCGCGCGCCATCGCCCGGCACGCACAGGCGCGCGCGCACGAAGCGGATGCAGCTGGCGCCATGCGGATCGTCCAGGCAATTGATACGGTTGCGTTGCGGACAGCCCGGCATCACCGTCACCGGCACTGCCGCCAGCGCGGCGCCGCCGGCGGCCTGCGACAGATAATCGATGCGCACATACGCATCGCTGATGCCGCCACCGAGCGGCAGCGCGCCCGGCGTGGCGCGCAGCACGGCGTGCGTGCGTACGGCCTGCAGCGCGCCGGCGTCGCTGAAATCGGTCACGGCCGCGCCGCGCGCGGCGCGCCGGGTGATCTCATGCACCATATTCCACACGTACACGGCGCGCGCCACTTCCAACATGGCGAACAGGAACAGAAAGAACAGCACCGCCAGCATGGCGAATTCGACGGCGAACACGCCGCCCTGGCGCCGGCGCGCCCTGTACAGGTCAATTTTCATAGCGCAAGGTCGCGTTGGCACGCAACGGTATCGATGCCATCGGCGGCAGCCACTTGCTCAACAGGTCGGGCAACATGCCCAGGGGCATGTCGGCGCCGAACTTGACGCGCACCTGCAGCGGCTTGCTGGAAAAAGTGCCGCAGAGATAAGCATCATCGCTGTACACGCATTCCACGTGCACCTTGACCGGTTCCAGGTCGGGCCAGGTTTCCAGCAGCGAGTCCACCACCATCTGCCTGGCGAACGCGGCGCCCTGCTCCGCCGCAGTGGCGTTGGCCATCTGCGGCAGCGGCAAGGTGGCGATGTAGCGCGCCGCATCGTGCGCGCCTTTTTGCATGGCCGTATAGGCCAGCAGCGCACGGCCGAACAACAGCACCACGGGCAGCAAGCCCATGAAAAACAGCAGGATCAGCGCCAGCTCGATGGCGGCCACGCCGTCCTGGCGGCGTGGGCATGACTTGCGGCATGGCGCCTTCATTGCAGCAGCTCCGCCGGGCCGGCCAGCGCCTGCTCCGGCACCACGCCGGCAAATTCGGCGCTGAGCATGGCGCTGCTGGCCGGCGCCGTCATGAAAAAGCGGCCGACGGCCAGCACATTGGCCAGCACATCGCTGCCGGCCGGCAAGGGGCACGCCAGCAAGGCGATGTTGAGCACGCGCCGCTGCGCCACGCCCGTGTTGCCCACGGGCGCGGTCTGGAAGGCGGGCGCCAGATAGGGCGTGCCGCTGGCCGGATAAAAGCTGTTGCTGGCAGGCGCGCCGGGCAAGCCTGGATACAGGCTGCTCCAGGCGCTGTTGGGAAAGGCGACAAAATCGCCGGGCGGCTTCGGGTTGGCATACTGCACCGCCTTGGCGAACGACCACAGCGGCCCGTAGCTGGCGGCCGGGATGGTGGCCGGAACGCCTGCCGCCGCCGCCGGCAGGTCGGCCACGGAGAGCAGGGGCGTGCCGCCGCTGGAGGCGGCGCTGGAAGCGGACGGCATATTCATCCACCAGTTCGCCGCCGCGTTGGGAAAGACGCGGATATTCACGTCGGGCGGCGCCGTCAGCGGATGGCAGCCGCTGCCCGCATACTGGTTGAAGCGCGCGTTGAATGCCGGCCACAAGCCGGTGGGGAACGGACGGTGCGCATGAATGGCCGCGCTGCCGATGGCCGTGTGCAGCATGCTGCCGCTGCAGATGAACGGCGCCACGGCGGCGTTGCTTACCTGCGCCGACGGGCCGAGCGCGCCCAGCGGACCGAGCGGGTTGAGCACGAAGTGCTCGGGCGCGGCCCCCTGCGGATTAAGCTGAAACAGGTTATACGCGACGCCGCGGCGAAAGCCGTATTCCAGCGCCTCCTTGCGTTCGGGCGGCCCCGCATTCGTGCGCAGGCCAAGCGGCGCCGACGACAATGCGCAAATGGCCAGCGGCGCCAGGCGCAGGCTGGTGCGGCCCGCCACGGCGCGCGCGCCCGTGTCAAGCGTGCGCAGCGCCGGCGACCAGGCGCCCAGGAAGGCCGTCGCCACCTTGCCCAGCGACGGCGTGTTGTCGCGCGTATCGACGCGCACGAACAAGGCCGTGGCCGGGTTGGCCACCGCCGCCGCCACCTGCCACGCACTGGCCGGCGCGTCAAAGGCGCTGGCAAAGCGGATGCTCTCGTCGGACAGGATGGCGCCCTGCGTGCGGCGCCGATATGCGCTCTGCCCGGCCGCGCTGAGCTTGGCCTTCTCCACGGCATTGGCCAGGCCGGCGGCCGTGCCCACCAGTTCCGGCGCCGCCGCCAGCGCCGCGTTGTCGACCAGGTTCTGCAGTTCCGTCCTGCGGCCGACGACCATGCCCACATCCACGGCCAAGCCGATAAAGCCCAGCACCACGATGAGCAGGATGGAAAAGGCGATCAGCATCGCCCCGCGCTGGCGCTGGCGTCTATTTGCCATTGCCGCCTCCCAGCATGAATTGCACCGGCTGCGGCGCCTGGCCATTCGGTTCGGCAAACGAGGCGCGGTAGCGCTGCATGACGGCGTGCGCGCTGGGGCCATCGAGGCCATCGGCTGGCGTGCGATTGCCGGCGCTGGCCGGATCGCGCACCTGCTGCGCCATGGCCAGGCGCACGGCGTCGCCG
Organism: Janthinobacterium sp. PSRC1-1; assembly: GCF_049897525.1. NCBI lineage: Bacteria > Pseudomonadati > Pseudomonadota > Betaproteobacteria > Burkholderiales > Oxalobacteraceae > Janthinobacterium > Janthinobacterium sp. PSRC1-1. Next base: position 203,044 of record NZ_JAFCWK010000004.1, on the reverse strand, counting down.
AAGCGCCGGTCCAGCTGCGGCGTGCTGCCGTGCGCGCAGGCGGCCAGTTGCAGCGCCAGCAGCAGCGCCGCCAGGCGCCGCAGCGACATCATAAGCGAGTTCGGCATGGCATCTCTCCCCGTCTCATTTGAGCTCGAAACCGTTGGCCGCGCGCAGCGGCGGCACGGGCGGCGGCGCCAGCGTGCCTTCCATCTTGCCGCCCAACATCAAGTCCGTGCGCGAAGGCGGCACCAGCTGCGCCGTCGGCAGCACGGCGTCCGCCGGCAACGGTTTGACCAGGTGCGCGGTAATGACGAACAGCAATTCCGTGCGGTCATGCTGGAAATCCGTGCTGCGAAACAGCGCGCCGAGGATGGGCACTTCGCTGAGCCAGGGTACGCCCGTGATGTTGCTCACCTGGTTGTTCTTGATCAAGCCGCCGATGGCGTAGCTCTGGCCGTCGTACAGCTGTACCGTGGTCGAGGCGCGCCGCGTGGTGATGACGGGCAGGATCGAACGGCCGCTGACGCCGGCGGCGGAAATGCCGACGCCTTCGCGCGACAGTTCCGACACTTCCGGCGCCACCTTCAAATTGATGCGCCCGCCCGACAGCACGGTGGGCGTGAAGCGCAGGCCGACGCCATACTCGCGTTCTTCCAGCGTGATCTTGTTGTTGTCCTGGCCGACGGGAATGAAGATCTTGCCGCCAGCCAGAAAACTGCCCTCCTGCCCGCTGATCGCCATCACCGTCGGCTCGGCCAGGATGCGCACCAGGCCATCCTGTTTCTGCGCCTCGATGGTCAGCTGCTGGCGGCCATTCGACTTGCGCACGTCGAGCAATCCATTGGCCGTGCCGCTGAGGAAATTCGACAGCAAGGTGGTGGCCCAGCTGCCGGACGCAAAACGCAGGGTGGCGCCCACTTCCAGGCGTTCCAGCAGCGACTTCGACACTTCGGCAATCTGCACGGCCAGCATCACTTGCTGCGGTGCACTGACGTCGAGCATGTTGATGACGCGGCTGTGCGCGCCACCCGTGCCGCCAGCGGACGCCGTGGCCGCCGCCGGCGCGGCGGCGCCATCGGCGGGCTTGGGCAGCGCCAGCGGTGATGTTGCACGACGCACATACGCGTGCGCCAGCTCGACGGCACGCAGCACGGCGCCCGCATCCTGCACCGTGCCCGACAGCACCAGGGTATCGGCCACGGCCGTCACGCGGATGGCTTGCTCTTCCGGCATCAGGGCCGCCAGGGTCGCTTGCAAGCCGGCCGGGTCCATGCTGACGCTGACGTTCACCACGCTGCACACGCCACTCTTGCCCTGGATGATCATGTTGGTGCTGCCCACATCGACGCCGACCACATATAAAGTGTCGGGCGCCACCAGCATGGCTTGCAGCACGGCCGGATTGCCGACACTGCGGGCCAGCACCGCCTCGGGCAGGCGCAGCATGCTCGACTTGCCCACCTGCAGCTGCAGGTTGCCGGGTGTCGCCGCTTCGCCGCCGCAGCGCGGGCCAGGATCGGCCGCCGCGCCGGCAAGCGGCAACAGCAGGCAGCACAGTGTCAGCAGGGCGCGGTTCATGAGCGTGTCCATGGTTGGCTAAAAACATTCGCGCGACTGGCGCGTCCCGTCGATGACGCCGCTGCACTGGCGCGCCGCTTCCGGCACTGCCTTCGACACGCGCACCGGACGCGGCGCCACGGCAAGCACGGGGGCAGCGGCAGGCGCGGACTCGGCTTCATGCGGCCCGCCCAGCAAGGTCAGCTTGGTGGCACCCGCCGTCACGCCCGGCTGCGGGTCGACCTGGTTGCGCAGCACCAGCGACAGGCTGCCCACGCTGCGCGCCAGGTCCAGGTTTTCCGCCTGTTCCGGCGTCACTTCCAGGGTCACGGCATTGACCACGCGCGGCTTGGTCTCGTCGCGCCCCACTTCCTGCGCCACGGCCAGCACCAGGATGCGTTCGAGCACGATCTTCGAAATGTTGCGGCTTTGCGGAAACGCGCGGTCGCCGGCATCTTGCTGGGTACTCACGATGATGTCGACATAGTTGCCCGGCAAGGCGAAGCCGGCCACGCCGATCACGTCGTTGACGCGCACGGTGATGGCGCGCCGCCCTTCCGTGATCAGGGCCGACAGGCCGCCCAGGGTGCCCACCGGCGCCAGCTTGGCTTCGCTCAGCGGTTCGCCGCGCAGCACGCTGGTTTTCAGCACCCGTCCCGCCAGTGGCGCCGGGTCTTGCAGCGCGCCCTGCGGCAAGCTTTCCGCCGGCCATTCGGCCAGGCGCAGCATCTCGGGCGTCAGGCGCTGGCCCAGGTTGACATCGCTGGCGGCGACGACGATCTTGCCCTTGCCGGCAGGCGTCTGGCGCAGCAGCCAGTGCGAGGCCAGCAACACGGCCAGCAGGCCCAGCACCACAGCCAGACCCATCATCAGAAGGGCGCGCCGGTTCTTCATGCGATACGCTCGCACAGGCTGGCGGCCGGCATGTCGCAGCTGGCAAACAGGCTGCTCCAGGCCTGGTCCAGGGCGGCCACCGTCAGGCGCGCTTCACAGCCGGCAAAGCCGGCAAAGTCGCCTATGCGCGCCAGCAATTCACCAGGATAGCTGGCCAGCAAGGGCCGTCCCTGCGCGCCATGCAGCTGCAGCAGGTGATTCAGGGCCAGCTCGTCGATGGCCATGCCGGCCAGACGGCATTGCTGGCGAAACAGGGCGCGATAGGCGCTCTCGGCCAGCGGCCCCACCTGCACCTTGTAGCCGATGCGGCGCAGCAAGGCAGGATCGAACAGCTCGCCCGGCGGCACGTTCGTGGCCAGCACCAGGGCATTGTCGAACGGCACGCTGATCTGCACGCCGCCAGGCAGGCCCAGTTGGTCACTGCCCCGTGCCAGCGGCTGCATCAGCCGCGTCAACAGTTCTTGCGCACCCAGGCGCTGGCAGCCCAGGTCGTCAATGATCAGCATGCCGTTATTCGCCCGCACATGCGCTGGCGCCTGGTAGCAGCCGCCGCTGGCGTCATGGCGCAGCTCCAGCATACCCGCGTCGAGCTCGGCGCCCACGTGAATCACGGGACGCTGGCACAACACCCAGCGAATATCCGTGCTGCGCCGCTCCAGCGCCTGGCGCGCATGGCTGACATGCTGCGGCGCGGGCGGCAGGTGCTGCGCCGGATCGTACAATTGAATGATGTCCTGGCCGACGACGATGGCGTAGGGCACGGCGACGAGACCGTGCAGCAATTGTCCCAGTTGCAGCGCCAGGGTCGACTTGCCGCTGCCGGGCGGACCGTACAGCAGCAGCGAGCGCCCCGAATGCAGGGCCGCACCGACCACGTCGAGCATGCCCGGCCCCGCATGGGCGCTGCCCAGCACGGCGGCCAGGTCATCGCTGCCGACGCGCTGCTCCTGTACCAGCCACGACTGGCGCGCCACCATGGCGCGGTACGCTTCCAGGGTGACGGGGGCGGCGCCGATATACGCGCAGCGCTCAAGGAAGGCGCTGGCGCGCTGCTTGCCGGCGCCCGTTAGCTGATACTGCACGTCGATCTCGGATTCGCCGCGCCAGGCCACTTCGGCCATCTGCTCGGCCACCATGAAATCGAGCACTTCGCGCAAGACATTGATCGACAGGCGCAAGCGCGTCGTCATGGCGGACAGGTGCGTCTTGCCGCTCACATACATCAGCTTGGCGATCAGTTCAACCACCAGCGGCCGCTCCAGGCCCGTTTCGCGCAAGCTCTTCGGCTGCGGCGGCAAGGGCGGCATCAGGTTCGCGTCGGCGGGGCGCGGCGCACTCTCGGTGCTCATGGAATAGTCGACCTCGGTCATCCTGTGTCTCCAAGCCGGTTAAGACTGCATTGAACAGAATTCATTCTAGCCAGCGGGGACTGGCGCCCATTGATTCAGAGCAATGAATGCCAATTAGAAATAATACCGCCCTTGCACCACCAGGCAGCCCAGGGCAATGGCCAGTCCGTACGGCATGTTGCCCACGCTGGCGCCGCTGCCCAGTGCGGCGGGTGCCAGGGGTATGCCGGCCATGCGCGCGATCGTCGGCCACAGCAGCTGGCGCAGATTGCCCAGGCAGGCGCGCCACTTGCCCTGCCAGGTGATCATCAGCACGGCCATCAGGCCGCCCAGCACAAAGGTGGCGAAACAGATCTGCAGCACGGGCCACGGGCCGGCAAAGGCGCCCACCATGGCGATCAGCTTGACGTCGCCGGCGGCCATGCCGCGCAGCACATATAAAGGCAGGAACAGGAAGAAACCCGTCGCCATGCCGCCCAGCCACAACGACGGCACGCTTTGCGGCCACAGCCACAGGTGCAAGGCCAGCGCGGCGAGGATGCCGGACAGCACCAAACCATTCGGTATCTTGCGGCGGACCAGGTCGCTGACGGCGGCCCCCGTCACAAAACACAACAGCAGCAGGTCGCACAAGGCAGTTGCAGACATCGCATACCTCCTGAAAAAAACCCGCCACCAGCCGGCCGATGGCGGGCACCCGCTTAGGGCTTCAACACCAGGTTCGTGGAAATGTCGGTGAGGACGCTCAGCAGGTTGGTCTTGATCAGCAAGAAACCGGCCGTGATGGCCGTCGCCATCAAGGCCGCAATCAAGCCGTATTCGATTGCCGTAATGCCATCCTCATCTTGGACAAATTGCTGTACTGCCGACAGGAAGGTATGCATGACAAGCTCCCAAAAGTGAATCACAAGTCCCTGGCGCAATCGGGTGTGAAACATTGCCCATTCCTGCTAATATGTTTCCTGCCGTAAATTTCTGCGCCATTGCATTGACTATAAAGCGTCCATCATTTGGCAAATTGACGCGCCACAAGTTTCCATATGGAAATTATCAAACCTTGTTGAAATGACGGCGGACGCAAACAATTGTTGCGATCAGGATTGAAAGTCTGCGTCAAGGCAAGTTTTTTGCAACGCAGTGCATGAATCTCATGTATTTACATGAAATATTGCATACGTTAATTGCCTATTAGGCAAAAAGACATTATCCTGCTTAGCTCTTCTTTGGAACGGCCTCTCGCCCTGCGGTAAAGAGCGTCATGCCACCAAATAAATCTTGGCTTCTTGTAGACGGACGCGAACATGCTCTTGCTTGATGCAATGCTGCGATGACGACACTTGTGTGACTACTTTCCAGAGAACGACAATGGATTCCCTACTGAAACACATGGTGGACATGACCGGGCACCGCGACCACACGATGCTCGACATCTCCGTGATCTCGGCGGTTCAAGAGCTCGCTGCCGCGTCGCAAACCCGTGTGCTGGCACTGACCAGCGTGCGTGGCCAGGTGTTCGTGCGGTCGCGGGCCATCATCGTGGCGGGCAGCGTGGCCCGCATGGAAGAGCATAACGACCCTACCCTGCCAGGCGAACCGCTGTCCGACTACCCGGCCCTGGCCGCCTGCATCAAGCGCCATGAAGCGAGCGCCGACACCCTGTGCGCCGACGGCCGCCACCTGCTGTGGCTGCCCATCTGGATCGGCGACCAGGTCACCACCTGCCTGGAAATCACCAACCCCACGCCCTACACGGGCGCCACCATCCAGGTGATCGGCGGCATCGTCAGCGTGTACCGCAATTTCCAGAACCTGCTCGACTACAGCGAACGCGATTCGCTCACCGGCTTATTGAATCGCAAGACCTTCGACGATCAACTGGCGAAAATCCTGCACAGCCGCGGCGAACCGGAAGCGGACAAGCCGCTTCCCATCGATGAAGAGCGGCGCCACCATACGGACACGGAGCGGCAATGGCTGGCCGTGATCGATGTCGATCATTTCAAATTGGTTAACGATAAGTTTGGCCACCTGTATGGCGATGAAGTGCTGATCCTGATCGCCAACCAGCTGCAATCGTCGTTCCGCTCGCAAGACCGCATCTTCCGCTTCGGCGGCGAGGAATTCGTCGTGCTGCTGCGCTCGATCACCCTGGAAAATGCGCAGAAGATCATCGACCGCTTCCGCACCAATGTCGAAACGCACGACTTCCCGCAAGTGGGCAGAGTCACCGTCAGCGTGGGCTTCGTCAGCATCAACGCCTACGAGGCGCCCGTCATCATCCTCGGCCGCGCCGACCAGGCCCTGTACTACGCGAAAAGCCATGGCCGCAACCTGGCTTGCCATTACGACGAGCTGGTAGCGAAAGGTTTATTGACGACCGTCACCTCGAACGATACGGCGGAATTCTTCTAGGCATCCGCCAGCGATAAAAAGCGCATGGGATCGACTTGCCACTTGGCAGCCGACTCATGGCCGACGATCTTGTCGCCGCCGCCGAAGCCGAAGCCGCGCGACAGGTCGACTGTCTCGGGCTTGATGTAGGCATTGCTCTTCGTACTGAAAAACACATTCACCTTCGGCGCCAGCAGATTGCTCTCGTGCGCTTCGATGACGACGGCCAGGCGGCCCGATTCCAGCATGACCATGGTACCGACCGGATAGATCCCCACGCAGCGCATGAAGTCCTGCGCGAACACGGGGTTGAAATGGAATTTGCTCCATTCATAAATCTTGCGCAGGGCTTCGGCGGCGGCGATGCCCTTGTGGTAGCTGCGGTCGGACGTCAGCGCGTCATACACGTCGACGATGGCAGCCATCTGCGCCAGCTCGCTGATGGCGTCACCGGCCAGATGATCGGGGTAGCCGCTGCCGTCGCGCCGCTCATGGTGGTGCAAGGCGATGTCGAGGGGTATGGCGCCCAGCTCCGGCGAGCGGCACAGGATATCGTAGCCATCGCGCGGATGGCGCTTGATCAGAGAAAATTCTTCCGGCGTCAGGGGACCTGGTTTGTTCAGCACGCTATCGGGCACCAGCGCCTTGCCTGTGTCGTGCAGCAAGCCGCCCAGGCCGGCCTGGTGCGTGGTGGCGCCATCGACGCCCCGCGAGCGGCAAAACGCCACCAGCAGCGCGCACACGCTGACGGAGTGCAGGAAGGTGTAGTCGTCCTTGTTCTTGATGCGCAACAAGCCGACGAGGGCGCCGGGATTGCGCAGAATCGATTCGGTAATATCTTGCACCGTGTGCTGCACGCGGTCGATCTCGACGGCCTTGCCCAGGCGGACATCGGCCATCACCGTGCGCACCAGGCTCGATGCCTGCCGCCGCACCTGCGTGGCGCGCGCCAGTTCCATGCCCAGCGAAACGCGCGTGACCACCTGCGGCGCCGCCGCGGCGATCTGCACCAGTTCGCGTTCCGTCTCGGCCCGCGCCTGCGCCACGGTAGGCGCATCCTGCACATCGAGGCCCTTGCCGCTGTCGATCACCACGTCGTGGATGCCGGCTTGCACGATCTTGCGGATTTCATCGTCGCTGCGCAACAGGAAACGGTTGCGCACGAACGGATGGGTCATCCAGTCACAGCTGAGGTCGTGGACATACATGCCCACTTTTAATTGAGACGAATCAACTTTCTTGAGCATGCTGTCATCCCACAAGTACGCGTCTGGAGCACCGAAGGCGCTAGAATGAGTATAACAAAATTGTTATTCTGCTGGCCGCGTTCGGCGCTGCGGCGCAACACCCTTTTTTTCCGCTCACCGCACCCTCAACGCACCGCTCTTGGGACCCATGGAACTGCGCCAATTACGTTACTTTGTTGCCATCGTTGACCACGGCTCGCTGTCGCGCGCGGCCCTGGTCCTGCATGTGGCGCAGCCGGCCCTGACGCAGCAGCTGCGCCAGCTGGAAGAAGAACTGGGGGTACAGCTGCTGCACCGCTCGGCCCAGGGCGTGCTCAGCACGGACGCGGGCAAGGTATTTTACGAACACGCGCAAGCGATCCTGAAACAGGTGGCCGACGCCCGCTCGGCCGTCACGCAAAGCGCCTCGCGCCCGTCCGGCAATGTCACCCTGGGCTTGCCGCACAGTATCTCCGGCGCGCTGGCCCTGCCCCTGCTGCTGGCCGCGCGCGAACGCTACCCCGAGATCACCCTGCAACTGACGGAAGAAATCACGGGCAACCTCAATGAACAGCTCAGATCGGGCCGCATCAACCTGGCCGTGCTGTTCGACGATGGCCAACTCACGCCCTTTGCCTGCAGCCCCCTGGTGGAAGAAGAAATGCGTTTTATCTGCCGCAGCGATTCGCCGTTCGCGCCCGCCGGCCATGCCGTGTCGTTCCCGCAAGCGTTGAGCGCCACCCTGATCCTGCCGGGTCTGCAGCATGGCGTGCGCCCGCGCATCGACAGCCGCGCGCGCGAACTGGGCCTGGAAACGGCGAACGTGATCGAGATCAACTCGATCGCCATCCTGAAATCGGCCATCCTGGCCGGCATGGGCGCCACCATCTTGCCGGCCGCCCCCCTGCTGGCCGAACTCGACAGCGGCGCCATGCGCAGCTATGCCATCCACAGCCCCGTGCTGTCGCGCACGGTGGCCCTGTGTGCATCAAAAAACATTCCCCTGACGAATGCGGGCAACGCCGTGAAGCAGCTCGTGCTGCAAGTGGCCGCCGAGCTGTGCGGCAGCGGGCGCTGGGTGGGGGCACACGTGCTCTCACCCATGGCATAAGTATTTCTTATACCCCCATCGTCAAAGCGTATTTGCCCCTTCCCCGCAGTCGTTCTACACTGACCACATTAACTATTTTAAATTTAAAATAGTTATGTGCCGCCCATACGCGGCCATCCCGTCTGCACAGCGCGCGCCTTACCGGGTGCGCTCCTTGTACAGCCGTTATCTGAAACACCCTTTTGGAGACAGCCATGTCCGTGACCACGGAAAACGGCTCCGCAGCGTTCGTGAGAAACGCCGGTGCCGCGCCATCTACACCCCCCGACACTTCCCGTTTGACCAGCGTCAGCCTCGACGACAAATACACGGCCACTTCCGGCGCCATCTTCCTGTCGGGCATCCAGGCCCTCGTGCGCCTGCCCATGATGCAGCGCCTGCGCGACCAGGCCGCTGGCCTGAACACGGCCGGCTTCATCTCCGGCTATCGCGGTTCGCCCCTGGGCGGCCTCGATGAAAACCTGTGGAAAGCGAAAAAACAGCTGGAAGCGCACCACGTGCAGTTCGTGCCCGGCGTCAACGAAGACCTGGCTGCCACCGCCGTCTGGGGTTCGCAGCAAGTGGACCTGATCGGCCCGGCCAAGTACGACGGCGTATTCGCCATGTGGTACGGCAAGGGTCCGGGCGTGGACCGCTGCGGCGATGTCTTCAAGCACATGAACCATGCGGGCACATCCAAATTGGGCGGCGTGCTGCTGGTGGCCGGCGACGACCATGGCGCCTACTCATCGACCCTGCCGCACCAGTCCGACCATTTGTTCTCCGCCTCGATGATCCCCGTCTTGTATCCGTGCAATGTGCAGGAATACCTGGACCTGGGCATCCACGGCTGGGCCATGTCGCGCTTTTCCGGCTGCACGGTGGCCTTCAAGGCACTCGCCGACACGGTCGAATCGTCGGCCTCCATCGACGCCGATCCGTTCCGCGTGGAAGTCAAAATCCCGCACGATTTCATCATGCCCGAAGGCGGCCTGAACGCGCGCCTGTCGAGCATCCCGCTGGGCCAGCAGGCGCGCAATCAGGAAGCGCTGATGCAGGACTATAAGATCTACGCAGCCCTGGCCTACGCGCGCGAAAACAAGCTCAACCACACCACCATCGACAGCCCGAACGCCAAGCTGGGCATCATCGCCTCCGGCAAGTCTTACCTGGACGTGCTCGAAGCGCTGGAAGAGCTGGGCATCGACGAACAGATGGCGGCCGAGGTCGGCATGCGGCTGTTCAAGGTGGCCATGCCGTGGCCGCTGGAACCGGACAGCGTGCGCGAATTCGCGCAAGGTCTCGATGAAATTCTCGTGGTCGAAGAAAAACGCCAGATCGTCGAATACCAATTAAAAGAGCAGCTGTACAACTGGCGCGACGATGTGCGTCCGCGTGTCATCGGCAAGTTCGATGAAAAAGGCGAATGGGTGGCGCCGCGCGGCGAATGGCTGCTCACGTCCAAGGCGGACTTTTCCGTCTCGCAAGTGGCACGGGTCATCGCCAGCCGCATCGCGCGCCTGATTTCCGATCCCGTCACCTGCGACCTGATCAAGGCGAGATTAAGTTTCCTCGACGCCAAGGATGCGGTATTGAAAAAGGCCGTGAATACGCCGTTCCGCCCCGCGTTTTACTGCTCCGGTTGCCCGCACAACACCTCGACCAAGGTGCCCGACGGCAGCCTGGCGCTGGCCGGCATCGGCTGCCACGTGATGGCCACCTCGATCTACCCGGAAATGAACAAGCTGACCACGCACATGGGTGGCGAAGGCGCGCCGTGGATCGGCCAGGCCGCGTTTTCCATGCTGCCGCACGTGTTCCAGAACCTGGGCGACGGCACGTATTTCCATTCCGGCTATCTGGCCATCCGCGCCGCACAGGCGGCCAAGGTCAACATCACCTACAAAATCCTGTATAACGACGCCGTCGCCATGACGGGCGGCCAGCCCGTTGACGGCCTGATCACCGTGCCCATGATGGCGCAGCAGGTGGCGGCCGAGGGCATCGCGCGCATCGCGCTGGTCACGGAAGATTTATCGCGCTACAGCGACCGCAGCAACCTGCCCGCCCACGTGACCTTGCACGACCGCAAGGACATGGACGCCGTACAGCGCGAATTGCGCGAAGTAGCCGGCGTGTCCGTGCTGATCTACGACCAGACCTGTGCCGCCGAGAAACGCCGGAGAAGAAAAAAAGGCGAATATCCGGACGTGGCCAAACGCATGGTCATCAACGACGCCGTCTGCGAAGGCTGCGGCGACTGCGGCGTGCAATCGAACTGCGTCTCGATCCTGCCGAAGGAAACGGAATTTGGCCGCAAGCGCACCATCGACCAATCCTCGTGCAACAAGGATTACTCGTGCGCCAAGGGTTTCTGCCCCAGCTTCGTCACCGTCGAAGGCGGCAGCCTGAAGAAGACAAAAACGGGCGCTGGCAAGCCGGGCGAGACGGACAACTTCGGCCCGCTGCCGGAACCTCAATTACCCGCCTGCGACGCGCCGTACAACATCCTGATCAACGGCATCGGCGGCACGGGCGTCATCACCGTGGGCGCGCTGATGGGCATGGCAGCGCACCTGGAAGGCAAGGGCGCGTCCGTGCTGGATATGACGGGCATGTCGCAAAAGAACGGTTCCGTCACCTCGCACGTGAAAATCGCCAAGTCCCCTGCGCACATCCGCGCGCAGCGCATCGCCACGGGCGAAGCGGACCTGATTTTAGGCTGCGACATGCTGACGGCCGGCGCGCAGGATGCCGTGTCGAAAATGCGTCCTGGTAGAAGCCTGGCCGTCGTCAACCTGCACGAACAGCCGCCGGGCACGTTTGCGCAGAATGCCGACTGGCAATATCCAACGGCGGAAGTGCGCCAGCTGATCGAGGAATCCGTGGGCGGCGCGGACGCGGCCGACTTCATCGACGCCACAAAACTGGCTACCGCGCTGATGGGCGACTCGATTGCCGCCAACCTGTTCATGCTCGGCTACGCCTGGCAAAAGGGCCGCATCCCGCTGACGCAAGCGGCGCTGCTGCGCGCCATCGAACTCAATGGCGTGGGCATCGAGTCGAACAAGAAGAGCTTTTTGTGGGGCCGCCGCGCCGCCGTCGACGTGCGCAAGGTCACGCAGATCGCCACGCCGTCGCAAGCGATCCTGGTGCAGCTGCCGCAAAGCCTCGATAGCGTCATCAAGAAAAGAGTGGAGTTCCTCACCGCGTATCAAAATGCCGCGTATGCAGATGGCTATTTGACGTTGGTGAAACAGGTGCGCGACCGCGAAAACACCCTGGGACTGGGCCAGAAACTGTCGACGGCCGTGGCGAAAAACTACTTCAAATTGCTGGCCTACAAGGACGAGTATGAAGTGGCGCGCCTGTACACGGATGGCCGTTTCGTGGAGCAATTGCAGCAGCAGTTCGAGGGGAATTTCTCCGTGAAATTCAACCTGGCGCCGCCGCTGTTCGCGAAAAAGGATGCGAAAGGGCATCTGGTGAAAGCGGAGTTCGGTTCCTGGATGTGGCGCGCCTTCAAGCTGCTGGCGAAAGCCAAGGGCTTGCGCGGCAGCAGCTTCGACCTCTTCGGTTATACAGCCGAGCGCAAGATGGAACGCGCGCTGATCGTCGAATACCGCGAACTGCTGGCGGGACTGCTGGTCAAGCTGACGGCGGAGAACCTGGCCACCTGTGTGGAACTGGCATCCTTGCCCGAAAAAATCCGCGGCTTCGGCCACGTCAAGGAAGCCGCCGTCGCCACGTATCGCCAGGACAAGGCGCGATTGCTGGCGGTACTGGCTGATGGAAGCAAGCGCGCGGCCTAAGACTCTAAGCTACAGCACTTGATTCACGATGCGCTATGTCGGCAGCAGTACACACTGCCGGCATAGCGCATTTTTATTCAAGCCTGTACATTTTTTATCACACCAGAAAAACGACAAACACAAATTAACCATAAAAATCAGTCACTTACAATCACATGACAATACATTGGGTCATCCAGGCAATATCGTTGCTTAAATCCAGTCGCGACCCAGTGCCGCATGAGATCAATGAACTGGATTGGAAGCTGAGCCTGTCTGGCAATAAAGAGCGGCTTATCGAGCATCTGATTGCCTTCGCCAATCCCAATAGGACTCGTGATGGCGGCTTTTCAAGAAATATTAAATTGTTCATATTTTCAATAAAAATAATTTCATTTACGTTATCTAAATCGTCTCATAATTTTTCTCTGAATTTTCCTTTTTCATAAAATTCGATTTTCATTGCCATAAAGATGAAATTCGTGCAAAACTTATTCGTTCATTCTGTACGTCAACAGGAACGAGTACGTTCACGCATTTCTACCCACGTCATAGGAAAAGCAATGGATTTAATCGACCAACTCAGAGCACTTGCCTCCCGAATCGCAACGACCAAGGATATGATCCAAACGGAGGAAGCCACAAAAAACGCGATGATCATGCCTTTCATCCAGATGTTGGGCTACAACGTATTCGATCCCACGGAAGTGACACCAGAATTAATTGCCGATGTGGGCACAAAAAAAGGAGAGAAGGTCGATTATGCAATTCTCAGTGATGGCAAGCCAATTATTCTCTTCGAATGCAAGAAAAGTGGTGGAGACCTGAGCATCAATCATGCTGGGCAGTTGTTCAGATATTTCCATGTCACCGCAGCACGATTCGGTGTCTTGACAAATGGACTTACCTATAAATTCTTCACCGACCTTGAGCAACCCAACAAGATGGACGAAAAACCCTTCTTTGAGTTTAATATTCTGGACTTCAAAGAGCGGGATGTGGATGAACTCAAGAAATTTGCAAAATCCCAATTCGACGTCGATACCATATTGACGACAGCGAACGATCTAAAATATACGCGTGCCATCCAGAATCGCCTGGCAGAATGGACACTCAATCCCTCCGAAGAATTTGTAAAAATACTGTCATCAGATTTACTCGGAGGAAAGCGCTTTACACCCGCTGTCAAAGATCAATTTACCGTCATTACTAAACGGGCATTTGAGCAATTATTGGGGGAGCGCATCAATGATCGCCTCAAGGGTGCAATGACGCCGGAATCATCGCCGGCACAAGAACTGGCGCCAGTCATTCCTCCTGAAGGTGTCGTTGAAAACCCGATCATCACGACACCAGAAGAGATCGAAGGATTGCACATCATCCGCGCGATACTGCGCGGTGTTGTCAGTTCGCGCCGCATTGTCATGCGTGATTCGCAGAGTTACTGTGCAATCTTATTAGACGACAATAATCGTAAGCCAGTTTGCCGCCTACGCTTCAACAATACTGAAAAACTTGCCGTTGGCCTGTTCAATCAAAAGAGGGAAGAGGAAAAGTTCCCCATTGCCAGCCTAGACGATCTGTACACCCATGCAGAACAATTGAAGGCTACCGTCCTGATGCATTTGCCTGCGGAAGATGCCGAGAAAACAGCGTAAGAGATAGCATTAGATACCGTAGAACCAAGTCCGGGGCGAGTCCCGGACTTGCAATACATGCTGATTCAATCCGCGCAACGCCCCACGGTCGCTCCCGGCAACAACACCGGTTGCCAGATTTCCTGCAACCGTTCCGGCGGCGTGCCGGCCAGCAAGGATTGCAGCATTTCCACCATCTTGGCGCCGGCGCGGCGCAGGTCGGGCTGGTCGATGGTGGTGACGTTGATGCCGATCAAGGTGTCTTCCACATTGCCCCAGACGATGACGGAGATTTCCTTGCCGATCTCGATGCCCGCATCCATCAGCGCGCGCACCACGCCCACGCCGGACAGGTGGTTGTCGACGATGACGGCCGTGGGACGGGGCGAACAGGCCAGCAATTGCTGCATGGCCTGGTAGCCGCTGCGGCGATCAAAAGTATTGTCGAGCAGATAGTGGGGGTCCAGCGGCAACCCCGCCTGCGCCATGCAGCGGATAAAGCTTTCCTTGCGCTCATAGGCGAAATGCAAGTCCAGCGGCGCGCTCAGCAGGGCGATGCGCTGGTGGCCATGCGCCGCCAGGAAGGACACGGCCAGGTCGATGCCGGTGTCGTTGTCGTAATCAAAATACGCGTACGGCGCGTCGATGCGCGTGCGGCCATTCGCGACAAACGGAAAGCCCACCTTCGTCAGGTAGGCGATGCGCTCGTCGACCACCTTGGTGCGGCCCACCACCAGGCCATCGACCTGGCGCCCGCGCACCATGGTTTCATACGAGGGCTGTTCGTTCTGCGGCGACACGGGGGCGATGATGAGACTCATCTTCGACGCTTCCACGGCGTCCGACATGCCATTGACCACGGAAAGAAAGACGCTGTCGCCCAGGTCGCTGGGCAGCAGGGGATAGATCATGCCCAGCACATTGGTACGGCCGACGGCCAGGCTGCGCGCCAGCGGGTTGGGCCGGTAGCCGACTTTCTTGGCGGCGGCCAGGACGATTTCACGGGTGCGGGAATTGACTTCCGGATAGCCGTTCAACGCCCTGCTGACTGTCGTTTTCGACATGCCGAGGGCAATTGCGAGGCTCTTGAGATTCATGTGTTAACGACCTGTCTGTATGGCAAAAAAAACCAACTCTGGTCGTCAATTATAGCCCAGAGCGCCAAGCAGGCCGCGCATTACCGTGCGTCGTCATGGTAGAAAAACAACAACACATTGACTATTTAAAAAACAATGCTTTGAATGTGACCCGTCCCGCCATCTTCGCAGCGCGGCATCGGCCATGGCAGAAAGGAAAAGGCAAGTAGCCGAAGCGTGCACTCACTTTGAGCATCGCATCGCCATCGTCGTCATGCCAGTTCGGCAACACAGGGCGCACACGATAAAATTATCAAGAAAACATAATTAGCTGGAACTATGCGAGAATTTGTCCTACTCTTGATTCAGGTGAAGATTACCTGCAGACATGTCGCGCCCCCCGGCCTGCATTCTTCCTCTTCTGCGCACGCCTGGACATACTTTCTCAAAGGTGAACAATGTGGTCACGCTAACGTCCGTCAACAATCTGCAAGCCTCGCTGGCCACGGCGCAACGCCGGGTCGAGCAAGGCCAGAACCAGGTACAGCGCGACAAGGAGCAACTGGCGCAAAGCCGCCAGTCGCTGGCGCGGGAACAGGAGTCGCTGAGCCAGACGCAGCGCAGCAGCCAGCAAGCCCAGGCCGATGCCCCAGCCGCCGTGAAGGCGCCGCAACTGGATCAGGCGATCAAGCTGGCCGTGCCGCAGCAAGCGCTCCCCGCCACGCCGAAAAGCACGCCCCAGCTGAACAGCTATGGCCAGACCCTGGGCCGCCTGATCAACGTGACGGCCTGAACCAGCTTTACCGGGCCATTTCCTCTTCCAGCATCGCCAGCCACCACTTATTCCCCTTCTGCGGTTGCGTCAGGTCGACCGTCTCGCCCATCTGCGGCGTGGCCAGGTGCACACCCTGCTTGGCCGCCAGCCCCGTGATGCGGTCGAACGGTTCATGCCAGGCGTGCAGCCCCAGGTCAAAGGTGCCGTTATGCACGGGCATCAGCCACTTGCCGCGCACGTCCAGGTGGGCTTGCAGGGTTTCTTCCGGCTGCATGTGCACGTCCGGCCACAACTTGTCATACGCACCCGTCTCGATCATGGTCACATCAAACGGGCCGTACTTGTCGCCGATCTGCTTGAAACCGTCGAAATAGCCGGAGTCGCCGCTGAAAAACACGCGCACGTCCGGCGCGTCGATGACCCACGACGCCCACAGGGTTTGATTGCCATCAAACAAGCCGCGTCCCGAGAAATGCTGCGAGGGCGTGGCGACGAGTTTCACGCCGGCAATCGTGGTGCCCTGCCACCAGTCGAATTGCCGCACCTTGGCAGCCGGCACGCCCCAGGCAAGCAGGGTATCGCCCACGCCCAGCGGCGCAACAAAATGCTCGGTCTTGGCGGCCAGTTGCAGCACGGCGGCATGGTCGAGGTGGTCGTAATGGTCATGCGACAGGATGACGGCCTTGATCGGCGGCAAGTCAGCGATGCTGATGGGCGGCTGGTGAAAACGCTTCGGACCCGCCCATTGCACCGGCGAGGCACGCTCGGAAAACACGGGATCGGTGAGGAAGAATTCCTTGTTCAGTTTCAGCAGCAGGGTCGAGTGACCGAGGCGAAACAGGCTGTTGTCGGGCGCGGCCAGCAATTGCGCCTGGGTCAAGGCTTGCACGGGCACGGCAGCGGCCGGCACTGTGCTGTCGGGCTTGTCAAAGAAGAAGGTCCACATCAGCTTGAGCGTGGCTGCCGTGCCCAGCTTGTGCATCTGCACGGGATTGCGAAACTTGCCGTCCTGGCGTTGTGGCGATTCAGTCGGCGTGACAGGCGCCGCGCGCAAAGTGCAAGAACTCATGATGATCAGGACTCCCAAGAATAAGATGCGGTGCATATGCGATCCGGTCAATAAAACACAAGGATTAAATTACACTACACAGTGTAGTTCCTATTCCGGGCAAAGTAAACCAGGAGGTGTAAAATATTGTTTTCAAAGGAGATTTCCCGCCATGGCCGCACCGCAACGCCTCACCGACCGCAAGCGCGTCGCCATCGTCGATGCCGCCATCGCCGAGTTCCGCGAGCACGGTTTTGACGCGACCAGCATGGACAGGATCGCCGCCACGGCCGCCGTTTCCAAGCGCACCGTGTACAACCATTTCCCCAGCAAGGACGAGTTGTTCGCGGAAATCCTGCGGCGCATGTGGGAAAGCAGCGTGGCCCAGCCCGCCGTACCTTATCTTGCGGACCAGCCGCTGCGCCCGCAGGTGCTGGCCCTGGTCGAGCAGAAAATGGGCTTGCTGTGCGACCCGGCATTCATCGACCTGGCGCGCGTGATCTTTGGCGAAACCATCCACTCGCCCGCGCGCGCGCAAGCGATGGTGGCGCGCCTGAATGAAAAGGAAACGGGCCTGTATCTCTGGATCCGCGCGGCGCAGCAAGATGGACGCATCAAGGCGGGCGAGACGGTGGAAGTGGCGCACCTGCTGATGTCGCCATTAAAAACCTTTGCATTCTGGCCACAGATCACCCTCGGTGAACCTCTGCTGGGCCCGGCACGCCGGCGCGAAGTGGTGGAACTGGCCGTCGATATCTTCCTGTGCTACTACGGCGTGGCAAAACAGACGGCATAAACGGGCGGCAAGTGGGCAGAGATGGTCTGCCAATGCTCGCCCGCGTCGCTCGAATACCAGGCGCCGGCCGCATCGACATCGAACTGGAACAGCCCCTTGCGGGTGCCGAGATAGGCGCGTTGAGCCCTGCCTGGTCCCATGCTTGACCTCCAGAAAGTGCCTGCAGATATCGACTTGACTGTCAGGCCGCAAGGCGTCGTCGACGCATGTAGCCGCGCAGGCGCGGCGCGGCCACGTCCACGTCCACCGTGGGAGCGTCCAGGAAACGTGCCAGTTGCTGCGTAAAATGCGAGTGCGCCATGCTGCCTTCGACGTCATGGGCCTCGACTCATTCTCGTCCGCTTTGCCGACGATACAATGGCGCATGCCCTAAAATAGGGCCAAGCACACAAGGAGGCCAGGCATGACGATTACCCCGGAAGAACTAGCGGTGCTGATGCAGGAAGTGGAAGTGGCCGATCCCATCGATTTTGCCGACCTGCCTTTCGACGAGCAGGAATTGCGCGGACTGATCGCCAACCACCTGTGCGAGATGGCCGATGCGATGGAAAGCTTCAGCCCGGAAGACCGCAACCTGGCCCTGCTGGCCGTGGCGGCCAAGCTGGTGCTGGAAAACCTGGTACTGCACGTGCAGCTGCTGCGCCGCCACGGCTTGCCCGTGAGCGACAGCGTGGACGCGCTGCTGCAGCGTCTGAAGGGCGGCAAGCCCTTCTGAGTCAGGCGCCCGTGTGCACGGCACGCGCCTGCACCGTGAGATCGCTCTCGGCCACGGCCACGCAGGGCAGGATGTAGCCGTCGAGCCGTTCATCGGGGCTGATGCCGGGCCAGTCCACCGTGTAGCGTATCTTTCCTTCGGGCATGTGACAGAGGCAGGTACGGCAAGTGCCGTTGCGGCAGGAACTGAGCAGGCGGATGCCGGCCAGCTCGGCGGCGGCCAGGAGCGTCGTGCCCGCGTCGGCCGTGAATTGCCAGCCTTGCGGGACGATGGTGATGGTAAAGGTGGTGATGGTCAAGGGCGCGCTCATGCGCCCAGTGTAACAGTCAGCTTGCCAAGGTCGTCCACTGCGCGCCCGCCGCATGGCTGCGCAGCACGGCCTCGGCAAAGGCCAGGCCCGCCACGCCATCGGTGACGGTGGGCAGCCAGCGCGCCGCTTCCGGCACGGGCAAGCCCGATTGCAACGCGCGGATATGCAAGGCCGCGTCCAGGTACAGCTGGGCGAACGCTTCCAGATAGCCTTCCGGATGGCCAGCCGGCACGCGCGTGGCATGGCGCGCCGCCGCGCTGTCGACCCGCCCCGGACGCAAGAGCTGGCGGTTGCCGCCCTGCGGCGTACACCACAGCGCATTCGGTTGTTCCTGGTCAAAGTCCAGCTGCGCCTTGCTGCCGAACAGGCGCAATCGCACCGTGTTTTCACAGCCCGTCGCCACCTGGCTGGCCCACAGGGTACCCTTGGCCCCGTTGGCGTAGCGCAGCATCACCTGCACGTGATCGTCCAGTGTACGGTGCGGAACAAAAGTGGACAATTCCGCCAGCACGGCATGCGGCGTGAGTCCGCTGACGAATTGCGCCAGGTGATACGCGTGCAAGCCCACGTCGAGCAGGGTACCGCCCGGCCCCGCCTTGTGCGGGTCGTTATGCCAGTTGCCTTCGTTCATGCCGCCTGCCGCGATCGCATCGGCCAGCCAGTCCTGCGAATACTCGACTTGCACGAGGCGCAGCGCGCCGATCTCGCCCGCCTCGACCATGGCTTTCGCGTGGCGCAGCAGCGGATAACCGCTGTAGGTATGCGTGAGCGCAAACAGCACATTTTTCTGTTGCGCCAGCGCCGCCAGCGCCTGGCCCTCCGCCAGAGATATTCCTAGCGGCTTGTCGCAGATCACGTGAATGCCCGCTTGCAGGAACGCCGTGGCGACGGGCGCGTGCAAGTGATTCGGCGTGACGATGGCCACGGCCTCGATACCATCCGCGCGCTGGCTTTCGGCCTGCGCCATGGCGCGGTAATCGCAATAGCTGCGCTCGGGTGCCAGGTGCAGCGCGGCGCCGCTGTCACGCGCGCGCTGCGGGTCGGACGACAGGGCGCCCGCCACCAGTGCATATTGATCGTCGATGCGCGCCGCGATGCGGTGCACGGCGCCGATGAATGCGCCCTGCCCGCCCCCTACCATGCCCAGCCGTAAGCGTCGCTGCATGTCGTCTCCCTATTTCAAGCCAAGCAAGTGATGAATTTGCTCCTGGTCCACCGCGCTGCCGGCGAAATCGTCGAACGCGCGTTCGGCCACGTGGATGATGTGCTCGCGGATGAAACGCGCCCCTTCGGCCGCCCCATCTTCCGGATGTTTCAGACAGCATTCCCATTCCAGCACGGCCCAGCCTGGAAAGTCGTATTGCGCCAGCTTCGAGAAAATCGCCTTGAAGTCGATCTGCCCATCGCCCAGCGAGCGGAAGCGCCCGGCCCGGTCTTGCCAGTCGCCATAGCCGCCATACACGCCCTGGCGCCCATTGGGCCGGAATTCCGCATCTTTCACATGGAAGGCCTTGATGCGCGCATGATAAATGTCGATGAAAGCGAGGTAATCGAGCTGCTGCAGCACGAAGTGGCTGGGGTCGTACAAGATGGACGCGCGCGGATGATCGTTGACGGCGGCCAGGAAGCGCTCGAACGTCACGCCGTCGTGCAAATCCTCGCCCGGATGCAGTTCATAGCAAAGGTCCACGCCGGCCGCGTCGAACGCGTCGAGGATGGGCAGCCAGCGCCGGGCCAGTTCCGCGAACGCCGTTTCCACCAGGCCCGCCGGGCGCTGCGGCCACGGATACAGATACGGCCAGGCCAGCGCGCCGGAAAACGTCACGTGCGCCGTGAGGCCCAGGCGCTGCGAGGCGCTGGCCGCCCACAGCAGCTGCTGCGTGGCCCAGGCCGTGCGGGCGGCCGAGTCGCCGCGCACGTGCTCGGGCGCGAAGCCGTCGAACAGCGCGTCATACGCGGGATGCACGGCGATCAGCTGGCCCTGCAAGTGCGTCGACAATTCCGTCACCTGCAAGCCGTGGCGCGCCAGCAGGGCTTTCACGTCGTCGCAATATTGCTGGCTGGCCGCCGCCTGCTCCAGGTCGAACAGGCGCGGCGCCGTGGGCAGCTGCAAGCCCTTGTAGCCCAGGCCGGCCGCCCATTGCGCCAGGTGCTCGAGCGAGTCAAACGGCGGCTCGTCGCCGAGAAACTGGGCCAGGAAGATGGCCGGGCCCTGGATGGTTTTCATAAAAAGTCCTTATCAACCCCAAGGGCAAAATCCGGGGTCAGACCCGACGGGTCTGCCCCCAGCACTTGCTGTTGGGTGCATTACGAAAAAATCAAAAAGGCGAGTTCGGAAAGTAAAACTGCTTGGCGTTCTCGCGCGTGATCAGCACCGAAGGGATGATGGTGTTGGCCGGCAATTTATCACCTTTCAGGCGCGCTTCCGTCGTCAGCTTGATGGCGTCGTACATGAACTTGGGCGAGTACGACACGTCGGCCACGATCAGCGGGTCGGAACCGTCCATGATCTTCTTCACGGCGCCCTTCGCGCCCGCGCCGCCGAACACTTGCTTGATGTCCGTGCGCTTGGCTTGCGCGATGGCCTTCTGCACGCCGATGGCCATGTCGTCATCGGCGGCCCAGACGGCGTCGATGTGCTTGAAGCGGGTCAGGTAATCCTGCATGACCTTGAAGGCATCGTCGCGGTTCCAGTTGCCATACTTGGCGTCCAGGACCTTGATCTCGGGATGGCCTTTCATCACGGCAGAAAACGCATCGTAGCGCTCGTTGTCCAGGGTGGTTGGCATGCCGCGCAGCACGACGATATTGCCCTTGCCATTCAAACTTTTCGCCAGGTATTCGGCCGGCAGTTTGCCAAACGCCGTGTTGTCGCCCGCGATGTAGGCATCCTGCGACTGCGTGTTCGTCAAGCCACGGTCCACCACCGTCACGTAGACACCCTTGTTTTTCACTTGCGCCACGGGCTGCGTCAGGGAAGCCGATTCGATGGGGAAGATCACCAGGGTGTTGATCTTGTTCACCGTCAACATGTCCTGCAACTGGTTCGCCTGCTCGGGCGCCGTGGCGGCCGTCTTGACGATGATTTTCACGCCCGGATGGGCTTTTTCCAGCTCCGCCTTGGCCTGGTTCGCCCACCACACGATGCCGGACGTGAAACTGTGCGTGGCCGTGGGGATGGCCACACCGACGACCAATTTCTCTGCCGCCTGCGCCTGCCCCATCGGCAGCGCCCACGCCTGCATCACCAGCACTGCCATCCCTGCTACCCCTGCTACCCGTCTAAAGCTCTTCATGCTGCTCTCCTCCAAGGTTGTGGGCGCCCGTTGGCCGCCCTTTCAGAACGCCGCTCTTGTTTTATTTGCGGCCTCGCTGCAGGAAGGCGACGGCGATGATCACCACGCCTTGCACTGCGGCATTCAGGTAGACACTGATGATGCTGGTCAAATTCAGGATATTGCTGATCACGGAGAGCAGGATGGCGCCGATGACGGTGCCGACGATGCGCCCTTCTCCCCCTTTGAGGGCCGTGCCACCGACGACGACGGCGGCGATCGCTTCGAGTTCCCACAGCAAGCCCGTGGTCGGCGTGGCCGAGCCCAGGCGCGGCACGTACAGCACCGTGGCGATGCCCACGCAGACGCCCAGCAGCATGTAGGTGGCGATCTTCACCTTGTCGACATTGATGGCCGCATAGCGCGCCACTTGCTCGTTGGAACCAATCGCCTGCACATGGCGGCCGAACGTCGTGCGGTTGAGAATGATGGCGCCGGCCGCCGCGACGAACAAAAAGATCCAGATCGGGATAGGCGCGCCCAGCACGCTCGTGTAGTAGACGGGGCTGTACAGCTCGGACAGGGTGGCGTCCAGGGTCAGGGCGCCGCCATCGGCCAGGTACGTCAATACGGCGCGGAAGATGCCGAGCGTGCCCAGCGTCACGATGAAGGGTTCGATATTGCCCTTGCTGATCAACAAGCCATGCATCAGGCCGAATCCGGCGCCCAGGATCAAGGCCATGGCGATGCCCAGCACCAACATGGTGATCGGCGCCAAGTCGCCGCCCGCCCCTTGCGCCAGCGCATTCATGAAATAGATCATGCAGCCGGCGATCAGGGCCGCCATCGAACCGACCGACAGATCGATGCCGCCCGAGATAATCACGAAGGTCATGCCCACGGCGATGATGCCGATGAACGCCGTGCGCGTGAGCACGTTCATCAGGTTGTCCAGGGTGGCGAAGTCGCCATTGAGCAAGGTGCCCGCGATGCACAGGGCCAGCAGGCCCAGCACGGGGCCAAATCCCTTGATGCGCGCGCCGAATCGAGCTATCGGGGATACAGTGGTGTCAGTGCGTGCCGGTTGCATGGGCAATCAACTCCTCTTCGGTAAGGTGGTCAGCAGACAGGGTGGCTTGCAAGGTGCCGGCGCGCATCACTGCGACTCTGTGGCACAGGCCAATCAATTCGATCAGTTCCGATGAAATCACGATCACGGCGCGCCCTTCGGCGGCCAGGCGGTGGATCAGAAAGTAAATGTCGCGCTTGGCGCCCACGTCCACGCCACGGCTAGGTTCATCGAGCACGACGACACGGGGGTCCGAATGCAGATATTTCGCCAGCGCCAGCTTTTGCTGATTGCCGCCCGACAGCATGCGCGCGCGGCTGTCCAGGTCGCCCGTGCGGATATTGAAGTCCAGCACCGCCTTGGCCAGCGCCTGTTTCTCTGCCTTGACATCGAGCCACGGCCGCGCATAGCGCTGCAGCGTCATCATGGTGAGGTTTTCGCGCAATCCCAGATTCACGTGCAAGCCTTTGCCCTTGCGGTCTTCGCTCAGATACGTCATGCCATGCTGCATGGCCTGCCTGGGCGTGCGGATGTCGACGGGCTGACCATTGAGCTCGATCTTGCCCGCGCTGCGCGGGCGCAAGCCCAGCAGCGCCTCGAACGATTCCGTGCGCCCCGCGCCCACCAGTCCCGCAAAGCCCAGCACTTCGCCCGCGCGCACCTCGAACGACAGGTCCTTCGACCAGCCGGGCACGCACAAACCCTCCACTTTCAGCAACACAGGAGCTTCTTTCGCCAGCGCCACTTTCGCGGGGAACATGTCGGACAATTCGCGCCCCACCATCAGGTTCGCCATCTGCTGGCGCGTCAGGCTGGCCGTCGGTTCGCGCGTGACGAAACGCCCGTCGCGCATGACGATGACTTCGTCCGTGTTGCGCTCCACTTCATCGAGCTTGTGGGAAATATAGAGGATGGTGACGCCGTCCGCTTTCAGCTGCGCCATGACGGCGAACAATCGCCGGGTTTCCGACGACGTCAGGGTGGCCGTGGGTTCGTCCATGATCAAAAATCGGGCGCGGCGTGACAGGGCCTTGGCGATTTCCACAAGCTGCTTTTCAGCCACGATCAGGTCGCGGATTTTGCTGTCGGGCGAGACCTCCAGCCCCACCTGTTTCAAATAGCGCGAGGCTTCTTCGCGCATGGCGGCCTCGTCCAGCAGCCAGCCGCGCGTTTTCTCATGGCCCAGGAACATGTTTTGCGCCACCGTCAGGTGCTCGGCCAGGTTGAATTCCTGGTGGATCAGCACGATACCGGCAGACTCCGCCGCGCGCGAACTGCTGAAGCGCTGCGGCTGGCCATCGATCAGCAGCTGGCCTTCGCTCACGCTCTCATAGCCGGCGAGGATTTTCATCAGGGTCGACTTGCCGGCGCCATTTTCGCCCAGCAAGCCATACACGCGCCCGGGCGACAGGGTAAAGCTGACGCCATGCAAAACGCGCACGGGACCGAAATCCTTGCAGACCCCATCAAAACCGACGGCAACGCTCACTATGCACTCCCTCGCAGAATTAACCGGTGTGGCAGCAGCACGCCAGGCACGCTGGCCGCCGGGTTGGCCAGGCGCTGCAGCAACAGTCTCGCTGCCGTCTCGCCCAGTTCGCGCATCGGTTGCGCGATGGTGGTGAGGCCGGGGTCGATCTGTGCGGCGATGGCGATATCGTCGAAGCCGATGACGGCCACTTCTTCCGGCACGCGTTTCTTCAGTTGGCGCAGCGCGCTCAAGACGCCGATGGCCAGGGTGTCGGACACGGCAAAGATGGCCGTGGGCGCATCCGGTCCCGCCATCATGCGCAGGGTGGCGGCCGTGCCCGCTTCATAGTCGAGGCTTTGCACCGTGTGCACCCACTGCGGCTGCACGGGCAGGCCGGCGCCCGCCAGGGTGTCCAGATAGCCTTGCTGGCGTTGCCGCGCGTACAGATAGCGCTCGTCCGAATTGATCAGGCCGATGCGCGTATGGCCGCGCGCCAGCAGATGCGCGACGGCGTCGGAGGCGGCGCGGTGGTTGTCGATGCCGACATAGGGCACGGCCACGGCGGGGTCGAATTCGCAGCACGCCACCCACGGCAGGCTGACGGATTCATGCGACAGCGCATGCTGCACCGTGTCCGGATCGAGGCAGATGGCGCCGTCGGCGCGGTGCATGCGCAGCAAGTCGAAATACGAGCGCTCGCGGCCCGCATCGGCGCCCGTGTCGCACAGCAGCACGAAGTAGCCGTGTTCGCGCGCCACCGTGTCGATACCGCGCACGATCTGCGCATAAAACGGGTTGCCCACGTCGGGCACCATGGTCAAGAGCATGCGGCTCTCGGCCGTGCGCAGGCTGCGCGCCAGGTGGTTCATGCGGTAGCCGAGCGCCGCCACGGAAGCGAGCACCTTGTCGCGCGTGGGCGCCCGCACCCCGGCCTGCTCGTTCATCACGCGCGAGACGGTGGCCACCGACACCCCCGCATGCGCGGCGACGGCGCTGATGGAGACGGTTTCTGTCGGCAAGGAAGACGGGACGGCTGGCGGCATGGGGAGTTTCACATAAATGTAATCGATTACATTTATAGGCCAGTCGCGCGCGCGATGCAAACATTATCGATGCTGCGGTGCGCAAAAAATGGGCAAAAACCGGCCCGGCGCGGGCCGTTGGACGCGGCTATTTCTGGGGCTGCAAGGCGCTCTGCTGCACGGCAAAACCGCCGTGCAGCAGATCAGGGAGTACTTATTTCATCATCGCGCAAAACGTTTCGGGATTGCCGTCAAGAATGACGCCGCTGGGCCAGCGGTGGCTGCGTTGCCGGGCGCGCAGCAAGGACGCGGCCAGGGCCGAGTCGCCATCGACGGCGTAGACGAAGACGGGCATGCTCAGGCTGGCCGCGTCGGCCAGCAGATTCGGATTGGCGTCCAGGCTGCGCGCATCGACGTGCACGCCGACGGGCATGCCGATCTGCTGCTGCACGCGCTGCAGCCACGGTTTGTCGAGCTTGGGTGGGCGGGCATTTTTCGCGATATAGCGGCTGACCCGGTTCGCGCCAGCCGCCTGTGCATTGCGCGCGTCAAACACGAGCAAGCCCAGATAACCCTGCGGATCGGCGCGGCGCGCGCACGCCAGGTTGTTCGGCACGCCCGAGGTCAGGAACCAGTTGCCATGCTTGATGTTTGCCCGCAATTGCCCCACCAGGGTGGCGATCGGCGCGCACGACGACACGACATCCTTGATTTCCGCGTTCAGGGTCTTGTTCGGGAACGCCGTCGCCAGGCCGGCGATATCGCTGACGAAGGGCGGCGTTTCCGCCGTGACCACGCCGCGGTTCTTCATGCTGGCGGCGCGCCAGTCGTCGGCCGTCAATTGTTTCACGGTGCGGGGCGAGCCCGTATCGACGACTCTGCCCGTCAGCAAGTCGTGGTGCACCACCCAGCTGCCGTCGCCCAGCAGCTGCAAATCCGTCTCGACGCCGTCCCAGGTACCGAAATACGTGTTGCGCAGCGCGCTCAGCGAGTTTTCCGGCGCATTGCCGGCGCCACGGTGGGCATGCACCTTCATGCCCAGGCAGTCGGCCTGTACCGCCGTGCTGGTCATGCAGAGCAGCAAGGCCAGTGCGGCCGCCTTATTTTTGTTGCGGATGATAACCATATTCGATTCCCTGCAAAACGTGGATGCGGATCGCTTCGTTGACGGGGTAGCTGTAACCCTGCCCCACCGCCACGACATGCGTGATATTGGCCAGCAAGCCCTTGCCGGCGATTTGCCAGCGCGTGCTGTCGTCGGCCGCCTGGCGGTTCCAGTCCAGCATCTGACGGAACAAGTCGCTCTTCGTGACGTTGTTGTCGAGCAGGGACAAGATGCCCCAGGTGCCCAGGAAGGCGCCGGCCAGCACGCCCGTGGCGATCCAGGCGGAACGGCGGCTCAGCTGGCCGTCGGCGCCCGCCTGCTCGCCCCGGCGCGCCGCCAGCACCAGCAAGCCCACCGTGGCGATCAGGTACAGCAGTTTCGAAAAGTGGCCGATGGCGCCCAAGAGCGAAAAGAACAGGGCCACGGGCGGCACGATGGCCGCGCGCGCCGCTTCCTTGCCCTCTGCATAGTACTTGCCACCCACCTCGAAGTCGCTGCGGCTGGCGCGGTACTCCACCAGCTTTTCCGCCGTCTGGCGCGCGGCGAACTGATCGAACAGACGGCTGAACTCGGCGGGACTGGCATATGTGTCCTGCACCACGGCGCCCTTGGGCAAGCGCAAGCCCTTGCTCGCTTCGCTGCCGTCGCCGCCGTCCGGCCCGTCGCGCAGCACGGCCTGGATGCCGGGGCGCGCCACGAAGGCGGGGAAGGACAAGCCGGGCGGAATGCGGTCGCCCTTGATGTTCAAACCCTTGCTGGCCGCTTCCGACGCATAGCGGCGCTTGACGGCGGCGCGGAAACTCAATTGATCGGCCGGATGCCAGTTGGCCGAGACGGGCACCTTCTTGCGCACATTGTTGACCACGGCCGCCTTGCGCCGTGCCGGCACGGAATGCGGCTGCCAGCCATGGCGCGACAGGCTTTGCCGGTAATCGTTCCAGGCCGATTCCTGCTGCTGGCGCAAGCCCGCATCGTCGTCGGGAATGATGCCCGAATACAATTTCCACTTCTCGTGCACCTCGCCGATCGCCTGCTGGTACTTGTCGTAGTAACCGGCCGCGCCGCCGGCGATCTTGCGGACATTAAAATTGATCAACTGTTCCTTGGCCGGCTCCATGCGCTCGTCGAGGTGGCCGACCGAGACGGCCAGGAAGGGGAACAGCGCCAGGAAGGCCTTGCCTTCGGGCTTGGCGAACAGGGTGGGATCATCGACCAGGCCCTGCAGTTGCAGGCTGCCGCCCACCAGCGAGCGCTGCATCAGGGTAGTATTGAAAGCCAGGCGGCGAAACTGCGCATCGCGCGTTTCCACCAGCACCGTGACCGTGGTCTTCAAAATGCCGAAGACGACCGCCGCCGTGGCGACGCAGCAGAAGATGATCTTTTTCCAGCTGGGGCCGCTGCCATTGTTCTTCAGGCGGCGGCGCCACATCAGTTGCAGCACCACCAGCGCGGCGGCGATGCCCGACAGGCTGCGGCCATAGAATTCCACGCCCTCCACGTCGTGCGGCTTGACGTCGCCGCCCACCACGTCGAGCAGGCGGGCATTGAAGCCCAGCTCGAAGCACAGATACATGATCGTCAGGACGATCAGGATCAAGGTCTGCCGGATTTGCAGACTGCGCAAACTCGCGGCCATCTTATTTCCTCAGATCGATGACGACGGGCTTGATCTCTTCGGCCTGGAAGATCATCGGCGCCGCAGGGGCAGCCGCTGCGGCACGCGGCGCGGGCAGGCTGATGGCGGCGGGCGCCCTGGCCGGGGTCTCCTGGCGGCGCGGCCTGGCGCTGGCTCGGTTACCCGCTTTCGGCGCGGCGGCGGGCGCCGGGGCGGCTGCCGGCGGCGCCGGAATCACGCGGCCGCTGCCGTCGCCAGCCGGCAAAGTCGTCATGACGGGACCCGTGGCGCGCAAGGCGTCGTCGGCAAACGGCTGGGCGCGCGTATCGACGCCGGGCGGCACGGCCACGCTGGCGTTGAGCAGGCGGTTGTCCGTGTAGATCATGCGTGACAGGCGGTTGTAGTTGGGAAAGTCGATATTCAGCGATTTCGCGTCCGCCGCCAGTTCCACGCGGGGGCGGTCCTTGCAATTGCCCACCGTCCACTGCAGCACATCCGTGCCCTGGAAAGCCAGCACTTCATAGCGGTAGGCGCAGCCGCGCTCCTGCGTTTCCACGATCACCACGGTGCGCTCGCCCACGTTTTCCACCCTCGCCACGCGGGCCGTCATCGCATTGGCCAGCGGCACGACGCGAAACGCCTGCGACAGCTTGATCGAATACTTGCCTTGCGGGTCCTTGCGCAAGGTGCCTTCCGTGCCGTCGCGCAAGCGGAAGGTGGAAATCGGCGTGCCGAACAGCTCGGCCGTATCGAGGCCCACCATCACGCCGCCACGACCGTTCGGCGTCATGGCGCAACCCGTCAACAGGACGCCGGCGGCCAGGCCAGCCATCAGCTTGCGCCAGTGCGCGGATGCAAAACTCTTATACATTGTCATGCTGGATAACTTTCTCTTATTTCTGGGTCAGGGATTGATCACGGCCAGCGGATTGCCCGGGCCTGGCGGCGGCAAGATTTTCTGGCGGTCGCGCGATAGCACAGTGAAGGCGCCCAGGGTGTCCGGGCCGGCGACGATTTCCAGCTGCTCGCGCTGCAGCCAGGTGCGGATTTCCGCCTCCGTGGCCTCGGCGCGGAACAGCACGCGCATGCGCACGCCCGTCTCGACGCCGCTGCCGCCATTGCGGAATTCCGCATTGCCGACCACGGCCTGATCTTTCGGCAGGAACAGCCAGGCCGATTGCACCACCATCACGCTGGCGGCCACGGCGGTGACGAGCTTCAGCCAGCGGCTGGCATTGGCCGCCTGCATGGGCACCTTCGCTGGTGCCGCGGCGGCATCGGCCGGGGCGATCTGCAACTGCTGCAGCCCCTGGCGCAGCAGTTGCCGGTAGGCCACGCGGCCATCCTTGCCCAGTTCGCTCGACAAGGGCGTGCCCGTCAGCGCATAGTCGCCGCCGGGCAGGGCCACGCGGGCGATCACGCCGGGCGCCGCGGCGGCCCGATTCGCGCGGCCATGCGCTTCCAGCCAGCGCGCCGCCTGCAGGCGCTCCTGGCTGAACACGCCCAGGCAGGCGCCCAGGTCCGTCACGGCCAGGGTCACGGGCATGTCGCACAGCACCAGCCCCGCGCGCGGGTCGGCGGGGGCGTCGCGCTGCTCGACCACCAGGCCGCAGGCATCCGCATACGAAGCATCTGGCGTGACGATCCAGCCGCGCCAGCGCTGCCGCGAGCTGTCCCAGGCATCGAGCAGCACGGCGCCAAAGCCGGGACGGCGCGCCAGCAAGTGGATCTGTCCGCCCGCGATGGGCCGCGCGGCCAAGGGTGCCGCATCGCTGCGGCGCGCAAAGCGTTGCATTAAGTGTTCCGGCACGGCAATGCCACGCCAGTCGGGGGTATCGCCGCTCACCTCGGCGTCCAGCAATTCGGCGGACGATGGGGCAGATGGCAGGCGCGCGGCAACGATGGCCAGCGAGGGCGTCAATGCAGTCATGCCGGTGGCCTTTCATCAGGGTTCGGGGAGGTGGCTATCGGGTCGAGCTGCAGGGATAACGCGGCCAGGCACAAGATATCCAAAACTATTTGCGCCGCCTGCATGTCGCGCGCGGTCAGGGCATCGCCCACGCGCAGCTTGAGCAGGCTCAAGACCCAGCTGCCCAGCAGAGTAGAACGGTGGGCCGGCTCAACCACCTGGCGGCCAGCACTGTCGGGATCGCCCTTCTGCCGGTGCACCAGGCCCAGCTTGCCGCCATGGTAATGCGCGGAGGCGATCTGCTCGGCCAGTTCCTTGACGGGCATGCCGCCGCAGCCGCAATGGCGCAGCAGCAAGATCAAGTCACGCGGCAAGGTGGCGATAAACACGTCGGCCGCCTCGCGCACCTGCCGTGGCGTCAGCTGGTAGTCGCGCAGCGGTTCGGCATAGGCGTCGGGCGCCGGCAAGTCGCAGCCCTCTTGCGCATCGGCATCGTCGTCATCACGCTGCTTGCGCAGCTGGTCGATGATGAAACGCTTGAAGTAGAGGAACAAGGCACCGACGTGGTGGGGCGCCGCCTCGCTGTCGCTGTGCAGAACTTTTTCGATGAAGAACTGGTGGCGCAAATCGGCCAGGGAATCACCGAGCGACGCCGCCTCGCGCGGGCGGCATGGGGCCAGCGCGGCGATGACGCGCTGGTAAAATTCGCCCAGTTCGCCTTGTGTCAGCTGATGGCGGCGGGTCCAGAAAGCATGAATCCGTTCAAATTGTTCCGATTGCACAGCCGGTCCGATCGTGTGTTGGGCGGCACGCGCCACTGGCCGGCGGCGATGCGCACAGGCAAACTAGCAATGCGCTGGCCAGACAAGAGAAACTTGTCAGTAAGGTAAAATGCATTTAAGCAATTTTCTCATATCACAGTAAAAATCGCTAACTTTTGTTACTTTCACGACAATTCCCGAGAAGCCCATGCATCGCCTGATTCCCCTGTTTATGAGCCTGTTCTTTTTGCTGGGCAGCAATGTGGCGCACGCCGCTGTGCCGGTCCCTGTGCAAACAGCTCCCGGCAAGCGCATCGCCCTGGTGATCGGCAACGCAGCCTATCCGCAGCCGCTATTGAATCCCGTCAACGATGCGCGCGCCATGGCCGAGCGCTTGCGCCGCCTGGGCTTTGAAGTACTGTTGCGCACGGACATCAATGCGCAACAGCTGCAAAAGGCGTCGGCCGAGTTTTCCACGCAGGCGCGCGGCGCCGATATCGCCCTCGTGTTTTACGCGGGCCACGGGGCGCAGGCGGGCGAGGCCAATTACGTGCTGCCGCTGGGCGCCAACATGCATGCGCTCAGTGCTGCCACGATTGCCGCCCAGGGCGTCTCCGTCTCCAGCCTGGCGGGCGACTTGCAGCGCACGGGCGCGCGCGGCGCCGTGCTGATCCTCGACGCTTGCCGCCAGGAATATACGCGCGGCGGTGCAATGCTGCCCGTGCCCGGCGGCAGCAATGCGGCCGGCCACGGCTTTGCCGACACGCAAGCGCCACGCGGTGTGGTGATCGCCTATTCGGCGGGACCGGGCGCCCTGGCGCGTGATTTCTGGTCGCCCGATTCGCGCAACAGCCCGTATACCAGCGCCCTGCTCGACGCGCTCGATGCGCCGGGCTTGCCGATGGGTGACGTGTTTTCGCAAGTGGCGGCGCGGGTCGCCGCCATGACGCACGATGTGCAAAAGCCGCGCGTCTCGTTCGGCGAAACGTCGGCGCGCCTGGTGCTGAACATGGGCAGCGGCAAGGGCGTCAGCCAGCCGCCAGCCGGCGTGCTGGCCGGCGCGCAAGGCCAGGGCAGCGTGCGCTCGCCTGCGCCTGCGCCAGCGGTGGAAAAGAAGGCCGCATCCGGCGCCAAGGTGTGGCCAGGTAATGTGCTGCAAGACATCAACCATGAAATCCGCATGCAGATCGCGGCGCGGCCATTTCCCCGCCAGCAGCTGGAAAAGCGCGCGCGCGGCGGCGATCTGGTGGCGCTGACGGCCCTCGGCTACGGCATCGGCGGCGGCGATGCCGGCGTCAAACAGCCGAAGGCGGGCATGCAGTGGCTGGAAAAGGCGGCCGCCAAGGATTTCCCGATTGCCCAGACCTATCTGGCCGAATTGCTGATGGTCAAGGGCGATCCCGCCTCATTAAAACGCGCCGGCGTACTGCTGGACGCCGCTTCGCAAGCGGGCTACACGGCCGCGCACGCGTATAAATTCGACCTGGCGCGGCGCACGGGCGCGCCACCGCAGGATGCGGCCCGGCATTTGCAGGATGCCTTCATGGGCTTGATGAAGGATTACCAGGGCGCCGCCAAGGATGTTTTACAGCCGCCGAAAAAATAGTTTCAAATAATTTTGGATTTCCCTGAACTGCCCCCGTTATCCGTGGGTACATGCAATACAGCATGACAGTGACCAGGGAAATCCCATGCAAACATCGAGCACGGCAGCAAGCACCACCGGCCAACGGGGCCGCATCATGACCTACCAAGCGAGCGGCCTCGGCACCGTCAGCATGGATGGCGTGCAATATCCATTTGAGGTCAGCAAGCACTGGCGCTCGGACACCGCGCCAGCCCTGAATGCCGTGGTTGACGTCTGCCTCGACGCCACCGGCGCCATCGAGACCCTGCACGTCGTCTCTACGCAGCAATTGGCACAGGAAGACATGGCCATCGCGGCAAAACTGGCGCGCGCCAAGGGCCAGCAACTGTGGAGCAAGGCCGTCGCCATGCTGGGACTGCCAGTACTCGCCAGCATCGGCGTCCTGCTGGCAGGCGCCTTCCTGTTCAATGTGCTGGACATGCGCCTGTATGGCAACAGCAGTTTCAGCTTCTGGGAAATGCTCGGCATGCCCATCGACAATCTGGAGCGCCTGTCGCAAGGGGCCAGGAGCAGCTTTACCTCGGGCCGCTTCTTCTTCCTGCTGGCCATCGGCGCCTGTTTTGCCAGCCTGTTCATCCACAACGCCAAGGCCGCCCTCGGCAAGGCCGCCCCGCTGCTCTTCCTGCTGATCTACACCGCCAAGCTGACCATGACCGTGCGCGACTCGGTCAGCGCGTCGACCGCCGGCGTGCAAAGCCTGCTGGGCGGACGCAACAATGAGATCGCCAGCCGCATGGCCGATGAAATGCTGTCCCAGGTCTGGCACAGCATGTCGTTCGGCGCCGGCAGCTACCTGTTGCTGGCGTCTGCCACCGTCCTGGCCGCCTACGGCTATGGCGAATACAAACGTAAAACCATCGGCTAAGTCACCTCACACATTCACTGAAGGACATATCATGAACCGTACCCTCCCCGCCCTGCTCGCCATCGCCCTGATCCTGTCCGCCTGCGGCAAAACCGACTCCGCCGTACCGACGCCCCCTGCCCCCGTCGCCACCAGCACGGCCGACCTGGCAGCGAAAGCGCAAATCAAGGCGGCTGCGGCCAGCCTGCCGCAAGCGGACGCTGCCACGCCAAGCGCCAGCTATGTCGACATCACCAGCGGCAACCAGTTGATGTACAGCTACATCGCCCTGTCCGGCGTGCCGCCCGACTATGCGGCCGTGGCGCAACGCATCTCGCGCGAATATGCGGGCAGCAACGATGCCTTCCGCAAGCAGGAAGTGCTCGACGCGCTGAAACCGCAGATCGACGCCAAGGTCAACGAAGCGAAAACGAAACGCTACCTGCGCTACCAGATCAATGGCCAGGGCGCGCTGTCGCCGTACGCCATGGACAAGGCCGCCTTCCCCGCCAAATTCGCCGAGGCGGGCACGTATTACTACATGTACGACAATGGCGACTACAAGCTGGCGTTCACGAATGGCGACGGTTATTCCTTGCTGAAAGTGGACCAGGAAGCGGCGCGCAAGATCGAGGCGGCGCGCAGCGGCTACAAGGACTTCGCCATCGTCGTGTATGCGTACGCCCAGGAAGCGGACATGGCCAGCAACCAGGTCAAGGCGCAGATCGTCAAGGTGGCGATCAAGCTGAACGGACAGGAAATTCCCGTCAGCCAGGCGCTGTAGAACAGCCTCGGTTACACTGTTCGCCACATTGCATCGAGAGTGAAACATGGGCGAACAGACACTGGCGGAACAACAGCTGGCCAAGGGCCGGCAACTGCAGCAGCAAGGCAAGCTGATCGAGGCGATCAACGCTTACCAGGCTGCCTATAAACAGGACCCGGCCCTGGCCGAAGCGCAGCATTTCCAGGGCCTGGCGATGCTGGAGCTGGGCCAGGGCACCCTCGGCCTGGGCCTGTTAAAACTGTCGCTCAAGCAGCAGCCGGAGAACCCTCTGTTTCACTACAACCTCGGCAACGTGCTGCGCGGCACGGACAACGAGGCGGCGCTGGCCAGCTACGCCACGGCGGCGCGGCTGGCGCCGCATGAGCACGATTTCGCCATTCTTCATGCGGAATTGCTGCTGGGGAAACAGCGGCTGGCGGAGACCATCGCCGAACTGGAACGGGCCCACGTCCTGCGCCCGCAGCGCTGGCAAACCCTGCAGGGCCTGGCCGAGCTGTACTACCGCACGGGACAGCAGGCACTGGCGCTGGAGCGTTACGCGCAGGCGCTGGAGCTGCATCCGGCGCTGGCGCACACGTGCCGCATCGGCTTTGCCAGTCCGCAAGCGGAACATCCCGAAACGTTGACGACGCTCAATGTCGCGCACACCCTGCACGATTTTATCCGCGAAACCGACCTGCACATCCTCGACGACGTCCTGCCCGACCCCGCCGCCTGGCGCGCCCAGGCGCTGGCTTTGCCGTTCGAGCAGCAGCGCTATGCGGGACAGAATTATCCGGGCAGCCAGACGGCGGGCCAGCCCAGCCAGGCCGTCATGGAACGCATCGCCACGGCGCTGGGCCGCCCCATCCGTTTCATTTCGCCCGACAATGGCTCGTATCGCCTCAGCTATGCGGACGCCATGGCGCGCACGGATATCCACGTGGACAATGAGACGGGCAACAATTTCAATTTCTATGCGGGCGTGCTGTATCTGAACCCGCCCGAGCAGTGCCAGGGCGGCACCACCTTCTGGCGCCACCAGCCCAGCGGCTGGTACCGTCGCCTGCCGGAAACGGACGTGAAAGCGGGCGGCTATGCCAGCTTCAAGGATTTCCAGAGACGCTGGCTGCCGAACAGTAAAGTACAGAAATTCAACGACTTGCAGGAACAGCGCGACAGTTGGCAAGCGCTGCTGGAAGTGCCGATGCGCCACAACCGATTGATCGTGTACAAGGGCCACTTCTTTCACTCGATCAGCAATGTGTTTGGCGATACGCCGGAAAATGGCCGATTGGTGCAGCTGTTTTTCTTTGAAGTCCCCGATTGAGCTATTCGCAGTAAAAATCGCCGAAGTCGTTGACGGCGCCGAAGAAAATGTTCAGGGCTAGGCGCCGTGCCGCAGGCAGTACGAATGTACGACAAGGCACGGCAACAACGCCATGGACGTTTTATTCGGTGATCGTCAATACATGTCGGCGGCCGTGGCGCGTACTGCTTTCAACAGCATATCCGCGCCCGGCGACAGCAGATGATCCTGCTGGCGGATGATGCCGAACGCATCCATCTTGCATGGCAGCTCGATGGGCAGGATGCTCAGCACGTTCAACGATTCGTAGTAATGCGCCACTTCCGTCGGCATCACGTGCAGGGAATCCGTTTGCTGCAGCAGGGACGTGATCAGCAGCAAGGCGGTGGTGTCGACCACGTCGACGGGCGGCTCCAGGCTGGCGCGGCGGAACATCATGTCGAAGCGGTGGCGCAGGATGCTGCCTTGCGGCGGCAAGATCCACGGCTGGCCCGCCAAATCTTTTAACTGCAGATTCTTGCGCGACAGCAGCGGATGGCCATTGCGCGCCACGGCGCTGGCCGGCTCTTCCGTCAATTCCTCGTAGATCAGGCCGGCGCTGCTTTCCTTTTCCAGGATGCGCCCGATCATGAAGTCGAGGGTGCCGTGCTGCAGCATGTCCATCAGGGTATTGCTGTGCTCCAGGTGCACGCCGATGCGCATCAAGGGCGCCTGTTGCTTGATGCGCGCAATCGCCCGGGGCAGCAAGGCCATGGCCGGCGTCATGATGACGCCCACCTCCACCTGGCCCGTCAGGCCTGATTTGAGCGCGACGATGTCGTCATGCGCCAGCGACAGGCTCGTCAGGGCCATGCGCGCGTGGCGTATCATCGTCTCGCCGTAGATGGTCGGCTCCATGCCGCGCGGCAACCGGTCGAACAGGCGCACGTCGAGCATCTCTTCCAGGTCCTTGATTTGCTTGGACGCGGCCGGCTGCGTCATGTGCAATTCTTCCGCCGCGCGGTGGATGTTGCGCTGCTCGTCAAGGGCGATCAACAGCAGCAATTGCCGCGTCTTCAGGCGGGCTCGCAAGAACCAGTTGGGGTTGAGGGTATCCATGAATAAATCATATCATGATCGATATCGGTGTTAACTCAATATCGATATTCCAGATATCGGTGTGTCTCCTTTTTGAGCGTCGTCAAACTGCGTTCAGGATGCCTTGCAGGCGGCGCTGGGGTTGGCTGCCGGGCCAGCCGTTTGCTGGATGAATTCAATGGTGCCGTCGGGCTTGTATTTCAGCTCTTCCACGGCCACGGAACGCCGGTATTCTCCACCACCGGGCAACTTGTCGTTGTGATAGAAGATGTAGGACTTGCCGTTAAATTCGATGATGGCCTGGTGGATGGTTTTCACCACGGCATTCTTGTCCATGATGGCGCCGCGGAAATGCCACGGGCCTGTCGGCGTCGGCCCCGTCGAGTACGCTGTTTCTTCGGGGAAGTTGCGCGAGTACGACAAGTAATACGTGCCCGCATGCTTGTGCATGTACGCCGCTTCCGTGAACGCATCCATGCCGAAGGTCAATATCGGGCCATCGAGCTCCGTCATGTTGGCTTTCAGCTTGGCGTATTTCAAGACCGTGTTACCCCAATAAATGTAGGCCTGGCCATCCGTATCGATGAAAACAGCCGGGTCGATATCGTCCCAGGGAATCGCCGTCTGCTTCGTCATGTCGTTCGTGATCAGGGCGCTGCCGCGCGCGTCGACGAACGGACCGGTCGGGCTGTCCGAGACGGCCACGCCGATGGCTTTTCCCGGGATGGTCTTGTGGTCGACGGTCGAGTAAAAATAGTATTTGCTGCCGCGCTTGACGATGTCGCCCGCCCACGCATCCTTGCCGGCCCAGGCAAACGTGGAAAAGCGCACGGGCGAGCCGTGGTCCGTCCAGTTCGCCATGTCGCACGAGGAATACACGCGCCACTCATTCATCCGGTAATCCGTGTCCGTGGCGCTCGCCTCATCGTGGCCCACGTACAAATACACCCTGCCATTGTCGACCAGCGCGGCCGGGTCGCCCGTGTAGATGTTTTTCACGATGGGGTTGGCCGCTTGCGCACCGAACGTGGCGCAGGCGAGCGCCGCCGCCATGCCGATGGCTGCGGCACGTTTATTCTGCTTCAACATCAATTAACTCCCGTTGGTATGTTTCTGGCCCATGGCCATCAGTCTTTGCACGACGCAAAAGACGAACAGCAAGCCGCCGATGACGATCTTGGTCCACCAAGAGCTGAGCGTGCCGTCGAAGGCGATCAGGGTCTGGATGGTGCCCAGCACCAGCACGCCGGACAAAGCACCGGCCACATAGCCGTAGCCGCCGCTGAGCAGGGTGCCGCCGATGACGACGGCGGCGATGGCGTCCAGTTCCGTGCCTTGCGCGTGCAAGCCATAGCCGGACAGCATGTAGAACGAAAACAGCACGCCACCGAGCGCGGCGCAAAAACCGCTGAAGGCATAGATCAGCACCTTGGTGCGGCCTACTGGCAGCCCCATCATCAGGGCCGACTGTTCATTGCCGCCGATCGCATACACGGCGCGGCCGAACGGCGTGGCGTGCGCCAGCCAGATGGCCAAAAGTAACGTCGCCACGGCGATCACCACGCCCGGCGAGACAAAACCACCGAGAAATTGCAATTGCGTCTGCGACATGGCGACGAACAGCGGATCGTCAATCGTGATGGAATTGATGCTGATCAAGTAGCACAGCCCGCGCGCCAGAAACATGCCGGCCAGGGTGACGATGAAGGGCTGCAACTTGAAATAATGGATCAGCGCGCCCATGCTGGCGCCAAAGACGGTGCCCAGCGCCAGCACGGTGACGATCACCAAGAGCGGCGGCCAGTGCGCCACGTTCAGCAGCCAGGCGGCGATCATCGTTGACAGAGCCAGCACGGAGCCGACGGACAGATCGATGCCGCCGGAAACGATGACGAAAGTCATGCCGACGGCAATCACCAGCAAAAAGGCGTTATCGATCAACAGGTTGAAGATCACTTGCGTCGACAGCAGGCCCGGATAGGCGGCGCCGCCCAGGCCCAGCATCACCACCAGCAGCAAGACGGTGACGAGCGAGGTGAAATACGGGGTATGCAGCAAGCCCTTCATGCTTTTCTCCGATGCAGCAATTGCTTGAACTCCGACGATTGCGACAGGCAGACGAGGAAGACGACGACCGACTTGACCACCATGTTCACTTCGGGCGGCACGCCCAGCGAATAGATCGTGTAGGTCAAAGTCTGGATGATGAGCGCGCCGATCATGCTGCCGACCAAGCTGAACTTGCCGCCGGCCAAGGACGTCCCGCCCAGGGTCACGGCCAGGATGGCGTCCAGTTCCAGCATCAAGCCCGCGTTGTTCGCGTCGGCGCTCTTGATGTTCGAGCTGATCATCAGCCCCGACAAGCCCGCGCAGGCGGCGCAAAACACGTAGACGAAAAAGATCAGGGTGGCCGTCTTGATGCCGGCCAGGCGCGCGGCGACGGGGTTGATGCCGACGGCCTGGATGAACAGGCCCAGGGCGGTTTTGCGCATCAGCACGGCCGTGATGAGGAACACCAACGCCACGAGGAACAGCGAGAACGGCAAGCCGAACAGATAGCCGCTGCCGATGAAGAAGAAGGGCTGATAGTAGACGGTAACGATCTGCCCATCCGTCAGCAATTGCGCCAGGCCGCGCCCCGCCACCATCAGGATCAGGGTGGCGACGATGGGCTGCAAGCCAAGACCCGCCACCAGCACGCCATTCCAGGCGCCGCACAGCAGGGCCGCGCCCAGGGCCGCCGCCAGGGCCCAGCCCATGGGGATGTTGCTCACATAGGTCGGCACGCCATTTTCCATCACCATGGTGCCGCCGATCAGCATGGCGGCCACGGTGCCGGACAGGGCCACGACGGCGCCCACGGAAATGTCGATGCCGCGCGTGGCGATCACCAGGGTCATGCCCAAGGCTGCCAGCATCAGCGGCGCCGCGCGGTTGACGATGTCGATCACGCTGCCGTACAGGTGGCCGTCGCGGATCTCCAGATGGAAAAAGCCGGGGATGGCAAAGAAGTCGACCAGCAACAGCAGCAACAGCGCGGCCAGGGGCCGGCTCAGGGGATGGTGTAAAACGGTATGCAAGGACGTCCCTGTAGTGGAAGCCGGACGCGCCAGTGGCGCGCTCGATGGCGTGGATAAACTCATGTGGCGTCTCCGGCGATCACTTGCAGCACCGAACTATCATCCAGCTCGCCGCGCGCATAGTCGCCGCAGGCCTTGCGGTCGCGCATGACCACAATACGGTCGCTGCAGCGCAGCACTTCCGGCAATTCGGACGAGATGAACAGAATCGCCATGCCCTTGCGGCAGAGTTTGCTCACATAAGTCATGATTTCCTGCTTGGCGCGCACGTCGATGCCGCGCGTCGGTTCGTCCAAAATCAGCATGGCGGGCGAGGTCACCAGCCAGCGCGCCAGCAGTGCCTTTTGCTGATTGCCGCCCGACAGGCTGCCGATCGGCGTTTCGATGCTGGCCGTCTTGATGCCGAGCGCCTTCACATATTCGTCGGCCAGCGCCTGCTGGCGTTTGAACGGGATGGCGCGCAGCAAGCCCGTGCGGGCTTGCAAGGCCAGGATGATGTTTTCGCGCACGGACAGCGACAAAATCGCCCCCTCGTGCTTGCGGTCTTCCGAGCAAAAGCCGATATCGCGCGCAATCGCGTCGCGCGGCACGTGGAACTGGCGCGGCTGGCCCTGCATGGTGATGGCGCCGGAATCGGCCTTGTCGGCGCCGAACAGCAAGCGCGCCAGTTCCGTGCGGCCCGACCCCAGCAAGCCGGCCAGGCCCAGCAATTCACCTTGGCGGATGTGGAAATCCATGGGCAGCAAGGCGCCCTTGCGGCCCAGGCCCTGCGCTTCGAGCACAGTCGGGCCAAAGCTGGCGGGGCCCGCTTCTTGCGCCAGGTCCAGCGCCTGTTCCTGCGTGTCGGCCGCCACGCCGATCATCTTGTTCACCAGCGCCAGACGCGACAGTTCGCTGCACGCATATTCCCCTTCGCGCTCGCCATTGCGCATGACGGTGATACGGTCGGAAATGGCGTAGGTCTGGTCGAGAAAGTGGGTGACGAACAGAATCGCCATGCCCTGCTCGCGCAGGCGGCGCAGCACGGTAAACAGCAGATTGACTTCCGCCTCATCGAGGCTGGACGTGGGTTCGTCGAGGATCAGCACGCGGGCCGAAATATTCAGCGCGCGCGAAATGGCCACCATTTGCTGGATGGCCAATGGAAAGCTGGACAGTTGCGCCGTGACATCGATATCGATCTGCAATTGCAGCAGCAAGGCACGCGCTTGCTGCTGCATGGCACGCCAATCGATGATGCCAAAGCGGCGCGGGTAGCGGCCGATAAAGATGTTTTCCGCCACCGACAGGTTCGGGCACAGATTGACTTCCTGGTACACGGTGCTGATGCCCAGCAACTGCGCATCCGAGGTGGACGCGGGGGCGATGGGCTTGCCTTCAAACAGGATCTGGCCGCTGTCGGGCGTGTACACGCCCGTCAGCACCTTGATCAGGGTCGACTTTCCGGCGCCGTTTTGCCCCATCAAGGTATGCACTTCGCCCGGATACAGGCGCAGGGCAACGTCGCTGAGGGCTTTGACGCCGGGGAAGGCTTTACTGATGCCGCGCAACTCCAGCAAGGGAGCCGGCGCGGCCGTGTGATGCGCTTGCGTCTTCATCATGCGGCAAGCTTAGTACTTACGGTTCGGAAATTCCTTGGCGGCCACCTCGGCAGGGAACACGCCTTCCACCGTCGTGATGCGCGCCGGCACGGGCTTGCCGGCCACCACATCGCGGGCGATCGACATCAACTGCGGGCCCAGCAGCGGGCTGCATTCCACGGTGACGTTCAGCTTGCCGGCGATCATCGCTTCGAACGCGCCTTTGACGCCATCGATGGAGATGATGATGATGTCCTTGCCCGGCTTCATGCCCGCTTCTTCGATGGCCTGGATGGCGCCGATGGCCATGTCGTCATTGTGCGCGTACAGCACGTTGATCTTCTTGCCTTCGGCCTTGAGGAACGCTTCCATCACTTCCTTGCCCTTGGCGCGCGTAAAGTCGCCCGTTTGCGAACGGATGATCTTCATCTTCGGATTCTTGCCCACCACTTCCAGGAAGCCCGCCTTGCGGTCGATGGCCGGCGCGGAACCGACCGTGCCTTGCAGTTCGACGATGTTCAGGGTCGCATCCGGGGTTTTCTTGGCGTGCTCGAGCAGCCATTGGCCCGCGCGGCGGCCCTCTTCCACGAAGTCGGAACCGATGAAGGTCACGTACAGCGATTTGTCGGCCACGTTGACGGCGCGGTCCGTCAGGATGACGGGAATCTTGGCGGCCTTGGCTTCGCGCAGCACCGTATCCCAGCCCGATTCGACGACCGGCGAGAAGGCGATCACGTCGACTTTTTGCGCGATGAACGAGCGCAGGGCCTTGACCTGGTTTTCCTGCTTTTGCTGCGCATCGGCAAATTTCAGGGTGACGCCATCTTTCTTGGCGGCATCCTTGATGGAGACGGTATTGGCGGTGCGCCATTCGCTCTCGGCGCCTACCTGCGAAAAGCCCATGACGAGGGGCTTGGCGGCGAAGGCGGACGAGGTCGCGAAGGTGGTGGCGGAAAAGGCCAGCAGCATGGCGCTGGCGAGGAGTGTGCGGCGTGTCAATGTCATTCTTGTCTCCAGTTTTTTTTGGAATACCATCACAGCCGGATGCCGGATGGGCGGTTTTTTATGAACCCATGGTAGGAGAAAGCAACATAGCCATCCAATCAATTCTTTTTCGCTTGCGATACCGATTTGCGTATCACCTGGCGCACCGCTCCTGGCCCCTTAACGTTTGGCAGCGGGCAATTCGCGGCTGTGATAGCGGTGCAAATCGCGCGGGTCCACCTGCGGCCAGCCATCCTGGTCCCACGTCATGGGCAAGATCTTGAGCTTCTGCAAGTAATTGTCCGCCGTCTCATACGCGTGCAGCACCAGGTAATCCTTGCCGTCAAACGTGTAGGCGCTGTTGTGGCCCAGGCCTTGCCAGTCCTTGTCGCCTTTCAAGACCACCGTGCCGCCGCCCTGCGCCATGTCGCGCCCGTTCTTGTCCAGATACGGCCCCGTCACGCTGGTCGAACGCCCCACAACCAGGTGATACGTGCTTTTTTCCTTCTGACAGCACAGGCCCCACGAGACGAAGAGGAAGTAATCGTTACCGCGCTGGAAGATAAACGGCGCCTCGATTTCCTCGGGCGCGGGCTTGAATTCGCCCGCGCGTGGCGGCAGCGGCGCGCGGCGCGCCAGCGAGTGCCACTCTTGCGGTTCCGCAATGCGGGTCCAGTCGGGCGTCAGTTTGACCAGCTTGATGCCGTTCCAGAACGAACCGAACGACATCCAAGGTGTACCGGCCGCATCGGTGATGATGTTCGAGTCGATGGCGTTCCACTCGTCGCGCTCGGGCACCGATTGCAGCAGCATGCCCTGGTCGACCCAGCGGTAGTCGGGCGAACGGGGATTCAAGGTGGTGTTGACGGTCACTCCGATGCCGGACGTGTTCTTGCCGAAGCCGGAGACCGAGTAGTACAGGTAATACTTACCGTCATGAAATTGCACGTCGGGCGCCCAGATATGGTCGTCAAACGATGGCGCGGCCTTTTTCGCCCACGTGGGCTGGCCCGCGAACACGCGCCCTTCCGGCTGCCAGTCGCGCATGTTCTTCGAGCTGTAGAAGGTGATGCCGGGACCCGTGCTGTACAGATAATACGTGTCGCCTTCCTTGGCCATCACGGGGTCGTGCACGCTGACCTGGGCCGCCTGGACGGGGCTGAAGGCAAGCATGGCCGCCAAGGCCATCATTGTTGA
Source organism: Janthinobacterium sp. PSRC1-1 (assembly GCF_049897525.1). Lineage (NCBI taxonomy): Bacteria > Pseudomonadati > Pseudomonadota > Betaproteobacteria > Burkholderiales > Oxalobacteraceae > Janthinobacterium > Janthinobacterium sp. PSRC1-1. The sequence continues at coordinate 159,695 of NZ_JAFCWK010000004.1, read as the reverse complement.
AAATTGCATCGTGTTCTCCACATGGCCAGCCGGCCCGTCATGCGGGCCGGCTGGATACATCAACATCGGCAGGTTTATTCGACCGCCACCACCACCACGGCCTTGGCCGGCACCGACACGGTCAGCTTGCCGCCTTGCGCCTTGGCATTGAACGCCACCGGTCGCACGGCTTGCGGTTGCGCAAAACTGTTGACGGCATCCATCTTGCCGGCGGTCAGTACGCGGCCCGTGATGCTGGCCACTTGCTTGCCGGCCAGCGCCACGCTGACGTCGACCGCCTTGTGCGGGTTCGTGTTGACCAGCGACAAATACACCTTGCCATCCCTGGCGCGCGCGGCCGAGGCGCTCACTTCCGGAATGCTGACCTTGCCCAGGCTGTATTTGCCATTGCCGCTGATGGCAACCGGCAGGGTCGTGGCATCCTGGAACGGCACGTACATTTCAAACGCGTGATACGTGGGCGTGAGGAAATACTTGTCCTTGTCCGTGATGATCATGGCCTGCAGCACATTGACCATTTGCGCGATATTCGTCATCCGCACGCGGTCCGCGTGTTGATGGAAAATATTGAAGTTCAGTGCCGCGACGAGCGCATCGCGCAAGCTGTTTTGCTGGAACAGGAAGCCCGTGTTGGTGCCCGGTTCCACGTCGTACCAGGTGCCCCATTCGTCGACGTACAAGCCCGTCTTTTTCGAGGGATCGTTCTTGTCGATGGCGGCGAGATTGTTCTTGATCAAGCTATCGATGCGCAGGGTGCGGCTCAAGGTGGAAATCCATTCATTTTCACCAAAGCCGGTGGCGGCGCCCTTCTTTTCCCACACGCCCGTCGGCACCGTGTAGTAGTGGAAACTGATGGCGTCCATCATGTTCGGCTTGATCTCGCGACTCAAGGTGCCGGACCAGCTGATGTCGTCGTCATTGCCGCCGCTGGCGATGAATTTCGGGCGCGCGCTTTCCGGCGTCTTCATGAAGGTGTGATAGTGCTTGTACAGGTCGGCATAGTACTGCGGGCGCATATTGCCGCCGCAACCCCAGGCTTCGTTGCCGATGCCAAAGTAATCGACTTTATACGGCTGCGCGCGGCCATTCTTGCGGCGCAGCTCGGCCAGGGTCGACTTGCTGTCCGAGGTCATGTATTCAAGCCACTCGGACATTTCCTGCGGCGTGCCGGAACCGAGGTTGCCGTTGATATAGGTCTGCGCGCCCAGCAATTCCGCCAGGTCGAAGAATTCATGCGTGCCGACGGCGTTCGACTCTTCCACGCCGCCCCAGTTGGTGTTGACCTTGGTCGGACGCTTCTCGCGCGCGCCGATGCCGTCCTTCCAGTGGTATTCATCGGCAAAGCAGCCGCCCGGCCAGCGTACCAGGGGCACGTGCAACTGCTTCAGCGCGCCCAGCACGTCGTTGCGCCAGCCCTTGGTGTTCGGAATGCTGGACTCCGGCCCCACCCACATGCCTTCGTAGATGCCGGTCCCCAGGTGCTCGGCGAACTGACCATAGACGTTTTTATTGATCACGGGACCGGGCCTGGCCACGTCGATGGTGACGTTGACGGGCGCGGCAAAGGCGCTGCCGGCGACGAGGCTCAAGGCCACGATGCTGGTATGGATACATTTCATGCTGTCTCCTGTTTTTAAGTGAAAAGCAAGGGCCGGGGTCAACCCCGGCACAATCTGGAATGGCGATGCCTCTCCTGCCGCGGGGTTGGGGCGGCAAGAGCGGTGTTTCAAGATCGGAGTTGCCGGTCAGTACCGGCGCGAATTAAACGACGCGCTAAGGCTTATATCCAGCCGGCATCGACGATGAACTCTTGACTGGAGCACATCGCTCCGTCATCGGAGGCGAGGAACAGCACCATGGCGGCGATGTCCTGTGGCATCAGCTTGCTTGGCAAGCATTGGCTTTTCTTGATTTCCGCTTCCGCCGCCTCGTCGACCCACAGCTCGATCTGGCGCTGCGTCATGACCCAGCCGGGCGTGACCGTATTGACGCGGATATTATGGGCGCCATAATCGCGCGCCAGGCCCCGCGTCAGGCCAACGACGGCCGCCTTGGTGGTGGCATACACGGGGTAGCCGCCCGACTTCATGTGCCAGGAAATCGAGCTGACGTTGATGATGGAACCGCCGCCCTGGCGCTTCATGCCCTCGAAGACGGCCTGGCACGTGAAGAACATGGGACGCTGATTGATCGCAATGCGCTCGTTCCAGTATTCCAGGGTCACGTCCTGCGCCTGGTGGCGCTGGTCATTGGCGGCATTGTTGACGAGGATATCGAAGTCGCCCAGCTTTCCAGCCAGTTCCGCCATGACGGCTTGCAGCGATGCAATATCCGTGATGTCGCAATGGCGGAACAAGGGCGCCGCGAGACCCGCTTCGGCCAGGCGGCGGCACAGGGCCTCGCTCGCTTCCACGGCAATGTCGACAAACGCCACCAGCGCGCCCTGGGCGGCAAATTCCGCCACCAAAGATTCACCGATGCCGCTGCCGCCACCCGTGATGAACACGCGCTTGCCCTGCAAGCTGCCATATTTCGCCAATTGCTTCATCTTGTCTCCACCTGTGTATTTTTTATTTTCTACAATTAACGCTTGCCCAGCACGCCATCGTGACGGCGCCAGATGCCCAGCGGATTATCGTCGCGCAGCGACTCCGGCAGCAAGTCCTGCGGCAGGTTCTGGTAAGACACGGGACGCAGGAAGCGGTTGATGGCCGCCGTGCCGACCGACGTGCTGCGGCCGTCCGACGTGGCCGGGAACGGGCCGCCGTGCACCATGGCCGTCGACACTTCCACACCGGTCGGGAAACCGTTGGCCAGGATGCGGCCCACGCGGCGTTCCAGCACGGGCAGCAAACGGCGCGCATCTGCCACGTCGCCGGCATCCATCTGCAAGGTGGCCGTCAGCTGGCCTTCCAGGCTTTCCGTGATCGCCAGCAATTGTTCGATGTCGCGGCAGGCCACCAGCAGCGAGGCGGGACCGAAGACTTCATCGCGCAGATCGTGCCTGGCCAAAAACGCCTCGCCCGAGGTGACGAACAGGGCGGCGGCGCCCTTGCCCTCCTCTCCCGTGTTGTGCACCAGCGGCGTCACGTCGGCGTGCTGCGCCAGGGCGGCCACGCCTTTCGCATAGCTGCTGGCGATGCCGGCCGTCAACATGGTGGCGGCGGGCGCCGGTGCCAGCGCTTCGGCGGCGGCGGCGGCAAAGGCCGTGAAGTCAGGGCCTTCCAGACCCAGCACGAGGCCGGGATTGGTGCAGAACTGGCCCACGCCCATCGTCAGCGAGGCGGCAAAGCCGCTGGCGATCGCCGCGCCACGGGCGGCCAGCGCCTGCGGCAGCACGAACACGGGGTTGATGCTGCTCATTTCCGCATACACGGGGATCGGTTGCGGGCGCTCGGCCGCCACCTTCATCAGGGCGATGCCGCCCGAACGCGAGCCCGTAAAACCGACAGCCTGGATGGCCGGATGGGCGACCAGCGTCTGGCCGATGCCATTGCCCGTGCCCGTCAGCAAGGCGAACACGCCTGCCGGCAGCTGGCAAATCTCGATGGCTTTGACAATCGCGCGCGCCACCAGCTCGGAGGTACCAGGGTGGGCCGAGTGGGCTTTCAGCACGACAGGGCAGCCGGCCGCCAGAGCCGAGGCCGTATCGCCGCCGGCGACCGAGAAGGCCAGCGGGAAGTTACTGGCCGCAAACACGGCGACGGGGCCCAGGCCGATCATGCGCAAGCGCAAGTCAGGACGCGGCGGCACGCGGTCCGGCAGCGGGCTGTCGATGCGCGCATCGGTCCACGAGCCTTCGCGCAGCAAGCCGGCGAACAGTTTCAACTGACCGACCGTGCGGCCGCGTTCGCCTTCCAGGCGCGCGCGCGGCAAGCCGCTTTCCGTCATGGCGCGCACGATCAAGTCGTCGCCCAGTTCGCCGATTTGCGCGGCGATGGTGTCGAGAAAATCGGCGCGCTGCGCGTCGCTGGTGGCGCGGAAGGGGTCGAACGCGGCCTGTGCCAGGCGGCAGGCCTCGTCGATTTGCGCGGCGTCCACCATGTGGAAGGCGGGCGCGATATGCGCGCGCGCGGCCGGGTCCCACGCTTCGAAGGAACCGCCATTGCCCTTGACGGCGACGCCGCCGATCAATGCTTCACCGGTGATATGGAAACTCATAATGTGCTCACTTTCGCAAATGCGGTTGGGAAGACGTCGAGGCGGTTGCGCAAGGCAGGGCCAAAGGCCGGCGCTTCGATTTCAAAGGTTTCGCCCGGCGCCACGCTCACGCCATCGGCAAAGCTCAGGGTGGCCGTGCCGAAGAAGTGCACGTGCACATCGCCAGGGCGCTTGAACAGCGGATACTTGAAATGATGGTGTTCCAGGTTGGCGATCGTGTGCGACATATTGTCTTCGCCGCTGACGAAAGCCTTTTCCCAGCGCACCTTGCCGGCCGCATCGAGCACGCGCGAGGCGCCGGCGATGTGCGCGGGCAATTCACCGACCAGCAGGGCCGGTCCCACGCTGCACATGCGCAGCTTCGAGTGGGCCAGGTACAGATAATTCTGGCGTTCCGTGATGTGGTCCGAGAATTCATTGCCGATGGCGTAGCCGACGCGATACGGCTGGCCGTCGTCGCCGATCACGTACAGGCCGGCGATTTCCGGCTCTTCGCCACCGTCGAGGGCGAAGTCCGGCATGCGCAGCGGCTGGCCGCTGGCGCGCACGATGGAACCGTCGCCTTTATAGAACCATTCTGGCTGGGCGCCGGCCGTGCCATCGGCCGGCTTGCCGCCTTCCACACCCAGGCGGAACATTTTCATCGAGTCGCTCAAGGACTCCGCGTCGCCGCCGATCTTCTTGTGCATGGCGTCGCGCGCGCCGGCGCTGCCCAGGTGGGTCAGGCCCGTACCCGTCACGTAGCAGTGCGCTTCATCGGCGTGGTCGAGCGGTGCCAGCACGCGTCCGGCGGCGGCCACGTCCGCATAGGCATGCGTGGTGTTGCCGACGGTGGCGTTGACCAGCTCGGCCAGATTGATACGCTTGCGGATGGCGTCTTGCGCCAGCGCATACGTCGTGTTGTAGCCTTCGATGACGCGGATGACGTCGTCTTGCAGCAGGCCGACGAGGCGGCCGCCATGTTCATTCGTAAATTGCAGCAACAGCATAATTGTCTCCGCTTAATGTGAGTGGCGCGGCACGGCGGAACCGCGATTGCCGACCAGGAAGTCGAAATCGCAGCCTTCATCGGCCTGCAACACGTGTTCGATATACAGCTGCTGGTAGCCGCTCTTCGGTCCGGGCGCGCTGCCCAGTTCGCGCTTCGCCAGGCGCTCGGCGATTTCCGCGTCGCTGATGTCGATGTTCAGGCTGCCGGCGTGGCAATCGAGGGCGATCATGTCGCCATCGCGCACAATGCCCAGCGGGCCGCCCGCCATCGCTTCCGGCGCCACGTGCAGCACGACGGTGCCGTAGGCGGTGCCGCTCATGCGCGCATCCGAGATGCGCACCATGTCGGTGATACCTTGCGCCAGCAGTTTCGGCGGCAAGCCCATGTTGCCCACTTCGGCCATGCCCGGATAGCCTTTCGGGCCGCAGTTTTTCATGACCAGCACGGAGTCGGCATCGACATCGAGGTCCGGATCAAGGATGCGCGATTTATAGTGCTCGAAATCTTCGAAGACGACGGCCTTGCCACGGTGCTGCATCAGATGCGGCGAGGCGGCCGACGGTTTCAAGACGGCGCCGCGTGGCGCCAGGTTGCCGCGCAACACGCAGATGCCGCCATCGGCCAGCAGCGGGTTGTCCAGCGTGCGCACCACTTCATCGTTGTAGATCGGCGCTTCGACGCAGTTGTCCCAGATCGACTTGCCATTGACGGTCAGCGCATTCTTGTGCGGCAGCAAGTCGCCCTCGCCCAGGCGGCGTATCACGGCCGGCAAGCCGCCCGCATAATAAAACTCTTCCATCAGGAAACGGCCCGACGGCAGCAAGTCGACGATGGTCGGCGTGCCACGGCCGACCTTGGTCCAGTCTTCCAGTTCCAGGGGCACGCCGATGCGGCCAGCGATGGCTTTCAAATGGATCACGGCATTGGTGGAACCGCCGATGGCGGCGTTGACCTTGATGGCGTTTTCAAACGCTTCGCGCGTCAGCACTTTCGACAGGCGCAGGTCTTCGTGCACCATTTCGACGATGCGGATGCCCGACATGTGCGCCAGCACGTAGCGGCGCGAATCGACGGCGGGGATGGCGGCGTTGTGCGGCAGCGACGTGCCCAGCGCTTCGGCCATGCTGGCCATGGTCGAGGCCGTACCCATGGTGTTGCAGGTGCCGGCCGAGCGCGACATGCCCGATTCGGCCGACATGAACTGGTGCAAGGTGATCGATCCGGCCTTCATCTGCTCGTGCAACTGCCACACGGCGGTGCCGGAACCGATGTCCTTGCCATTGAGTTTGCCGTTCAGCATGGGGCCGCCGCTGACGACGATGGTGGGAATGTCGACACTGGCCGCGCCCATCAGCAGCGCCGGCGTGGTCTTGTCGCAGCCGACCAGCAGCACGACGGCGTCCATCGGGTTGCCGCGGATCGATTCTTCCACGTCCATCGAGGCCAGGTTGCGCGTCAGCATGGCGGTGGGGCGCAGATTCGATTCGCCGTTCGAGAAGACGGGGAATTCCACGGGGAAACCACCCGCTTCCAGAATGCCACGCTTGACGTGTTCGGCCAGCTGGCGGAAATGCGCATTGCACGGGGTCAGTTCGGACCAGGTATTGCAGATGCCGATGATGGGCTTGCCATGAAATTCGTGGTCAGGTATGCCCTGGTTTTTCATCCAGCTGCGGTACATGAAGCCGTTCTTGTCCTGCGAGCCGAACCACTCGGCCGAGCGCAGGGCCACCTTCTTTTTTGTCTCAGACATGCCATTCTCCTGGTTGTGCCATGCCGGATCTAAGGTCGTCGGCCCGGGCAGCGATGTTGGAATACTAAAGAATCCTGCCATGCCTTTCCAATCAATTTTTAATGCGTTCCGATATCGAAAACGATATCGGCATGTCCCAATGAAAACGCCCTGCGGGCGCGTGGCGGCAGGGCGTGGGCTGTTTTGGCCGGGGTGGCTACTCGGCGGAAAAGCGGTACACGGTGTGCGTCCGATACTCCTTACCCGGGCGCAAGATGGTGTTCGGGAAGTGGGGCTGGTTCGGCGAGTCCGGGAAATGCTGGGTTTCCAGGCATAGCGCGCCGCGATAAGGAATGGGGCCCTGCTTGCCGTGCTGGCTGCCGTCGAGGAAATTGCCCGAATAAAACTGCACACCGGGCTCCTGCGTGTACACCTGCATCACCCGTCCCGACTGCGGCTCGCGCACGGTGGCGGCCAGGTTCAGCCTGTGATCTGCCTTTTGATTGAGCACGAAGTTATGGTCGTAACCGCGCCCGATGCGCAGTTGTTCATGCGGCAGAGCTATGCTGTCGCCGATGACGGTACTCTGGCGCAAGTCGAACGGCGTGCCGCTCACGTCCGCCAGTTCGCCCGTGGGGATGGACCCCGCATCGACGGGCAGGTAGCGGTCCGCGTCGATCGCCACCTCGTGGCCGAGGATGGTGCCCTGCCCCGCCAGATTGAAATAGCTGTGGTTGGTCAGGTTGATCGGCGTGGCCTGGTCCGTTACGGCGTGGTAGCGCAGGCTCAGGGCGTTGTCGTCATCCAGTTCATAGGTCAGCGTGACGTCAAGCTTGCCCGGATAGCCATCTTCGCCGTCGGGGCTGCTGCGCGTAAACGTGATGCCGACCGCGCCATCCTTCGTGAACGGCGCGGCCTGCCACATCACCTGGTGAAAGCCCTGGTTGCCACCATGCAGGTGATTCGGCGCATTGTTGACGGCCAGCTGGTAATCCTTGCCGTCGAGACTGAAACGTCCCTCGGCGATGCGGTTGCCGTAGCGGCCGATGACGGCGCCCAGGAACGCGCTGTTGGCCAGGTAGGGTTCGAGACGCTCGAAACCGAGCACCACGTCGGCAACAGTGCCGTCGCGGTCGGGCACCTGGATTGCGCTGATGATGGCGCCAAAGTCGAGCACCTTCACTTGCATGCCCTGGCGGTTCGTCAGGGTAAACACGGTCACCTGCCGGCCGTCGGGCAGGATGCCGAACGGCGCTGGCGTCACTGAAACAGAATCAACTGGGGTCATGGCGTCGGGTCCAGGTTTTACAGGGTCGAGGAGCGGCCAAACACGGGCATGCCTTGCGCATCCCAGCGCAGCGATTTGACAAACGTGTGGCGGTCCGGGTTCCACAGGGGGTCGCCAACGATTTCCGTGTAGGTACGGGCATGGTACACCAGCAATACACCGTCGCCATCGTCGGCCGTGGTGAAGCTGTTGTGGCCGGGGCCGTAGATGCCGTGCTCGTAGCAGGTGGCAAACACGGGCGCGGGCGACTTCGTCCACGCCGCCGGATCGAGCAAGTCGGCGGACTCGTCGGCCCACAGCAAGCCCATGGCGTAGTTTTCATCGGTGGCGCTGGCCGAGTAACTGATGAAGATCTTGCCGTTGCGCTTCAGTACGGACGGCCCTTCGTTGACCCAGAAGCCGCGGATTTCCCAGTCGAATTCCGGTTTGCTCAGCATCACGGGCGGACCGGCCAGCTGCCATGGCGTGGCCATCGGCGCGATATACAGGTTCGAATTGCCCTCGATGGCCACGTCTTTCTGCGCCCACAGGTAGTACAGCACGCCGTCGTGCGTAAAGGTGGTGGCGTCCAGGCAGAAGGTGTCGATGCCCGTGTCGATCTGGCCCATGAATTCCCACTCGCCTTCGAGCGGGTTGGCGTTCGTATTGCGGATCGCATACATGCGGTGCTGGAACAATTTGTCCTTGATCTCGCGGCTGGGCGCGGCGGCGAAATACACATACCAGGCGCCCTGGTTGAAGTGCAGCTCGGGCGCCCACACCAGCTCGCTGTACGGCCCCGTGTCCGGCTTGTGCCACACGTCGACCGTTGGCGCGTCGGCCAGGCCGGCGATGCTGTCGGCACGGCGCAGTTCGATGCGGTCGTACTGCGGCACCGAGGCCGTAAAGTAATAGTAGCCGTCGCTGTGGCGGTAAATGTGCGGATCGGCGCGCTGTTCGATCAGCGGTTTCAAGATGTCTGCCATGTTGCTTGCTCCATTCAATGATTCTTACGCGGCCACGTAGCCGCGCTTGTGCATTTCGGTTTTCACGCCCGTGTAATAACTGTCGCTGATGCGGTACTTGAACATCAGCAGGCCCATCAGCAGGTGAAAGAAGCCGGGGATGATCGACAGCATCAGGGCGATGCCGTTCAGGGCGAATGGCGTTTGCTCATGGTTGGGCTGGTAGTCGAAGTACGACAGCAGCATGCCGACCAAAAAGCCCGCCACGGCCATGCCCGCCTTCTGGCACACCGAGATGCCGCCAAAGGCGAAACCGGAGACGCGTTTGCCCGTCTTGACTTGACCATAATCGATGGTTTCGGCAATCGCCGACCAGAACACGGGCGCGTGCAAATCCACCACAAAGGACAGCAGGAAATACAGGGCGAAGGCCAGCACGGTGTCGCTCGGCGTCACAAAAAAGTAGATCGCCAGGCTGATCAGCGCGACACCGATTTGCGAGTAGCGGAACAGTTTCACCTTGCAGTAAAACTTGGTGATCCAGGTCGAGGCGATCATCGCCAGGATGGCCGCCACCACGCCCGTTGTCAGAAAGGCGGCCACGGTTTCCGTGCTGCCACCCAGATAGTATTTCGCGTAATAAATGGCGACGGAGCCGCGCACCACGTAGCCGACCGTGCCCGTGACGCACACGCCGCACAGCACCAGCCACTGGTCGTTTTGCAGCAGCACCTTCAATTGTTCCAGCAACGATTGTTTTTCCACCACGTGCACGACGCGCTCGGTGGTGGTGAAATAGCAGAACAGGAACAGGGCCACGCCCATCACCGCCATCACGGCCATGGCCGCCTGGTAGCCGACGGCCGGGTTGCCGCCGCCCCAGCGCTGCGACAGCACCGGCACGACGATGGTCACCATGAAGGCGCCGATCTTGGCAAAGAACAGACGGTAGCCATTGGCCGACAGGCGCTCGTGCGGATCGCTGGTCAGGCCGCTGATCAGCGAGATGTAAGGGATGCCCACGCCGGCCGTCATGATCGTCATCAGGATATACGTGGAATACGCCCAGATCAATTTGGCGTCATAGCCCCATTCCGGCGTGGTGAACACAAAAAACACGCTGACGCCGAACGGCACGGCCAGCCACAGCAGATACGGGCGGTAGCGGCCCGAGGCAAAGCTGTAGCGGTCGGTGATCTGCCCCATGACGAGGTCGGCGATGGCGCCCACCACTTTGACGGCCACGAACAGCAGGGCCAGGTCCGTGGTTTTCAAGCCATAGATATCGGTATAGAAAAAGGTGATGATCAGCATCATCGACGAGATGACGACATTGAGCGCCATGTCGCCGGCGCCGAAGCCGACCTTTTCAACGGTGGATAATTTTTGCGTCTCCATGCTTTCCGTCCATTCTTTTGATGATGAATCGTGTCTGACTGCCCAACTGCAACGCAAGGGGCGCTGCCGGCCGAAACCATGGCAACGCCCTTGGATACTGCTTTTTTCACTCATGTAAAACGTTCAGGGCAAGGCGCGTTGCCGAAGACAGTACGAGGAGTACGGCGAGGCAATGCAACGCAGCCATGGACGTTTTACATTTTCCAGCGTAAAGACAGGCCGACTGTCCTGTCATAACGGCGCGTATCGCGCGGATACACGCCTGCCTCGTTCCAGTAATCCTTGAATTTGGTGTCGAGCAAGTTATTGCCGTCCAGGGTCACGGTAAACTGCTCATTGATCTTGTACGACAGCGATCCGTCAAGCTGGGCCGTCGGCGCCACTTTCAAGTCCAGGCCGGGGCCGCCCTGCTTGTAGCTGTCGATGAATTTCGAGCGCCAGTTATAAGCCAGGCGGCCCGACCACGCATCTTTTTCGTACAGCACGACCAGGTTGTAGGCATAGCGCGACACGCCCGTGATGGCATGGCTGCCCGTCTCGTCGTCGGTGCTGCCGCTCATGTAGGTGCCGTTCGCCTGCAAGCCCAGGCCGCTCAAGATACCCGGCAAACCGTCATAAAACTGCTGGTAGCCAATTTCCAGTCCCTGCAGCTTGCCGGCCGCCGTGTTGTACGGGCGGTCCACGTCATAAGTCTTGCCGGCGATGGTTTCGCTGGCAATGCGTTGCTGGATATAACCGTCGAACTTGTGGTGGAACACGGTGGCCGTGACGGAACCGGCCGGCGCGAAATACCATTCCAGTGCGGCATCGACATTGTCGCCCATCACCGGTTTCAGGTTCGGATTGCCGCCCGCGCCCGTCGCCTTCACCGTTTCCGTCGAGTTGACCAGGGCCACGCCCGGGTTCAGCTGGGCAAAGCCGGGGCGGCTGATGGTGCGGCCCGCGGCGAAGCGGCCCACCAGGTCGGCGCGCAGCTTGATCTTCAGGGCTACGCTCGGCAGCACGTCGGTGCTGGCCGTGTCGCTGATGACGGGCGTGTAGACGCCATCCTGCGAACTGTTGCCTTGCAGGCTTTGCTCGGTGCGCACGACGCGCACGCCGACGGTGCCGTCGACGGGGTAGGCGCCCAGTTTAAAAGCGATCTTCGCCTTGGTGTAGATGGAATACGTCTTTTCCGTGTCCTTGAAGAACGAACCCGGGTCCATGGCGCGCGCCGCGCTGCTGCCCGTGACGGCTTGGCGGATGGTGCCCGTGTTATTGAGCAGAAAGCTGGCGCACGGTGTGTACCACTGCTTCAAGCCATAGTCGGGGCCGCCGCTGGACATCGGTTCCGACAGGCAATTCAAACCGGGAATCGACGTCACGCTCTGGCGATTGAACGGAAACGCTGCACCGGACACGTCCGGTGCTTCCGCATTGCCCTCGAAGCTCTTGATCGATTCGGCTTCGCGTTTGACGCCGCGCAAGCCGACGCTGATTTCCTTGAAGAAGCCGCCGGCACTGGGCGTGTACGCCAGATCGGCGCGCACATCGTTCGAGCTGCCCTGGTCCCGGCCATAGCGGTCGAAGAAGCCCTTCAGATGGTAGTTCGACGGATCTTGCAAGTCGATGCCCGTGTAATCGACGTGCAGGGTGCCGTTCTGGTTGGTATTGATGGTGGCGTTCGGCACGACGGTGATGGCGTCGAGAATCGGGTTGCGCCAGGTATAGCTGCTTTTGGTGCTGGCCACTTCCGACGTGAAACGCCATTCCGGATTGATATCCCACAAGCCGCCGACGGCAAATTGATGCGTCTTCGTCTGGTTCTTGTTCGCCTGCGTCGACATGATGGTGTTGACGTTGGTCGAGGTGAGCGTTTGCAGCTGGTTGCTGCCGGGAATTTTGGTGGCCGACACGGGCGTGCCCCACCAGGGCAAGCCGACGAAGTAATCGGATTCGGCATCGAGCAGGAAACGCGTGGCCATGCCCTCGGCGTACAGTTCGACGTCGGCGTTCGGACGCCATTGCAGCACGGCATTGGCGGTGCTGCGGCGGCGGTCGCCCTTGATCGGCAGCAAGCCCACCTGGTCCGGCCCCGTCAAGCCAGGCGACAGGAAACTTTTATCCACGGGGGCCGTACTGAAGGCGCGCTCCTCATGGTAACGGTGCTGCTGCTGCGACAAGCCCAGCAGCGCGCCCACTTCGCCGATGCCCGTCTTCCAGCGGTTAGTCACCATGCCGCTGATGTTCGGATCGGTGGCCCTGGATTTGTCGCTGTAGACGGCGCGCGTGTTCACGCTGGCGGTAAATTCCTTGAAGTCGAACGGGCGATTCGTGCGCACGTCGATGATGCCGGCCACGCCGCCTTCGACCTGGTCCGCGCCCTGCGACTTGTACACATCCACGCGCTGCAGCATGGTGGCGGGAATGTCGGCCAGGTTGACGTAGCGGCCCGTGGTGGTGAACAGTTCGCGGCCGTTGAGCAGGGTCGTGACATCGCGCAAGCCACGGATCATGACGGCGCTCGCCTCGCCCGAATCGCGGCGGATCTGGATGCCGGAAATGCGCGCCAGGGTTTCGGCCACGTTGTTATCGGGGAATTTGCCGATGTCGTCGGCCACGATGGAGTCGATGACCTGGTCCGCGCGCATCTTGATCTGCTGCGAATTCTGCGCCGAGCGGCGCACGCCGCTGACGGTCACGACCGACACTTCCGCCGCAGGCTCGGCACTGGCATCGGCCACCACGGCCTCCTGCGCCCAGACCGAAGCCGTGCTCAGCAGGCCGATACCGGCCAATGCCGCAACGGCTGCCTTCAACATGAATGGACGAGGGAAAGTGGCCGCGAGCGGGCCGGTGGCGTGGCGCATCATGAATCTCCAGATATTGTATTGATATTGTTGTACCGCTTGCATGTCGTGCGCATGCTCGGCGTTTATCTTAGGGGCTGGGCGATAATCTCTCCAATCAATTTTTCCACTGTTTCGATATCAATTTTGATATCGGCGGCTGGAGCGCTTGGGAGGTTGCAAACCGACAACGGCAGGGGCGTCAGGGGGGAAAAGTGACGGGATGGACGAATACGGAGGAAGACGCCGGGGGCCTGACGGAAGTCGTGCTCTTCCTGGCGGGAAACATGCTCAGGGAAAACGACGGTAGTTACTCGATAGGCGCCGACTGGGCCTTGTTGTGCTAACGGAAGGTGTCTTGATCACAATCCAGAATCCGGCCTCGTCGAAGGCGGCGGCGCAGGTGTTGCCAGGGTTGTTGTTGTAGGAATACGTATTGGCGCCGACGTGGATTTCATCCCGACGCCGCTAACAACCCCAGCAACAACGTGCCGTTTAATCGTTCAATTCCATTCCACACATAGCGACTCGGCCTGTTCCAGGATCAGTTGTACCGCAGTATCCTGCTTGACGGGCGGGTACTTATATTTGCGCAGAATTCGCTTCACCAGCAAGCGTAGTTTGGCCCGTACGCTATCGCGTACAGCCCAGTCGATGCTGACGTTCTGCCGCAGGCTCTCTGCCAGCTCATGGGCGATTTTCTTTAGCGTCTCGTCACCCAACTCCCGTGCCGAATCCTCGTTCTCCGCCAACGCATCGTAGAAAGCCAGCTCGTCGGTATTGAGGCCAAGGTCGCTACCCCGGCCGACTGCCTCCTTGAACTTCTTCGCCATCGCGATCAGCTCTTCCATGACTTGGGCTGTCTCGATGGAGCGATTCTGATAACGCTTGATCACGTTGACCAGCATCTCGCTGAACTTGTTGTTCTGCACCACATTGGTGGCAAAACGGGCCTTGATCTCTCCCTCAAGCAAGCGCTCCAGCAATTCAACCGCCAGGTTGCGCTCGGGCAGGTTGCGTACCTCATTGAGGAAATCGTCATCGAGGATGCCAATATTGGGCTTCTCCAGGCCGGCGGCATTGAAGATGTCGACAACCTCATTCGAGACCAGCGCCGAACCGATGATCTGCCGGACCGCCAAGTCACGCTCCTCGTCTGTTCGCTTTTTGCTGCTGATTTCCTTCTTGGTCAGCAGCACCTTGACGGCCTGGAAAAACGCGACCTCGTCGCGCACGGCCTTGGCTTCGTCGAGCGTGCAGCACAGCGTAAAGGCTTTCGACATGGCCAGTGCAGTATCGCAGAATCGCTTCTTGCCATCCTTCAGTCCGAGTATGTGGTTGGCCGCCTTGGCCAGTATGCCGTGCCCACCCGTCAGGAAACCGCTGTAGTCGATACCATGTAACATGGCACGCAGCACATCCATCATCTCATCCAGCACGGCATACGCCTCGTGCGAGTCTACAGTGGGGCGTCCTCGCCCCTTGCTAGCGGTGTATTCCTTCAACGCCTGCTTCAGGTCGCTGGCGATGCCGATGTAGTCAACGACCAGGCCGCCCTGCTTGTCCTTGAATACGCGGTTGACGCGTGCGATTGCCTGCATCAGGTTGTGGCCCTTCATGGGCTTGTCCACATACATGGTGTGCACGCAGGGAGCATCAAAGCCGGTCAGCCACATATCACGCACGATCACCAGCCGCATCGGATCATCCGGGTCCTTGAAGCGCTTCTCCATGCGTTTCTTGATCTGTTTTGAGTAGATGTGCGGCCGTAGCAGCGGTTTGTCGCTGGCCGAGCCAGTCATCACCACCTTGATCACACCCTTCTCTGGATCATCGTCGTGCCAATCAGGCCGCAGGGCGATGATGGCCTTGTACAGATGAGCGCAGATGTCACGGCTCATGGCCACGACCATGGCCTTCCCGGATTGCGCCTTGTCCCGCTCCTCGAAATGCTGGACCAGATCAGCCGCGACCCGCTGAATGCGTGGCTCGGCACCCACCACTTTTTCCAGCGCGGCCCAGCGGCTCTTGAGCAGTGCCTTCTGCTCGTCCTCCTCATCCTCCGCCAGCTCATCCACCTCATCGTCGAGGCCGGCGAGTGACTCTTCCTTCAAGCCAAGCTTGGCCAGCCGCGACTCGTAATAAATCGCCACCGTGGCGCCATCGTCGCGCGCCTGCTGCATGTCGTAGATGTGGATATAGTCGCCAAACACGGCGCGCGTATCGCGGTCCTCGTTCGATACCGGAGTGCCAGTGAAGGCAACGAAGGTCGCGTTCGGCAGCGCATCGCGCAGATTTTGCGCATAACCTACCTGATACCGCTCCAGATACTGCGCTGGCGCCTCGGCGGCACCGAATTCCGTCGCGGGCAGCGTTCCAGTTCGCAACATGCGGGAAGGTATTTTGCGAGTCTTTAGCTTGGCTTCAAAACCGTACTGGGTCCGATGTGCCTCGTCAGCGATAACCACGATGTTGTGGCGATCCGACAGCAGCGGATACGTGTCCTCATCCTCGCCCGGCATGAATTTCTGAATCGTGGCGAAGACAATGCCGCCCGATGGTCTATTCGCCAGCTTGGCACGCAAATCCTGCCGCGTCGTGCCCTGCACAGGTTGCTCGCGCAGCAGATCCTGCGACAGCGAGAAAACCCCGAACAACTGCCCGTCGAGATCATTGCGGTCAGTGATGACGACGATGGTCGGGTTTTCCATTGCCGTCTCGCGCATCACGCGCGCAGCGAAACAGGTCATGGTGATGCTCTTGCCCGATCCTTGGGTATGCCACACTACGCCGCCTTTCTGGCCGCCCCCTGGACGCGACGCGGCGACCACCTGCGCAATCGCCGCGCGCACCGCATGGAACTGGTGATAGCCGGCGATTTTCTTGGTTAAAGTACCATCGTCTTCGAACAGTACGAAGAAGCGCAGGAAGTCCAGCAGGTAAGCCGGCGCCAGCACACCACGCACCAAAGTCTCCAGTTCATTGAACTGCCCCAGCGGGTCCAGCGCTACGCCGTCGATGGTGCGCCACGCCATGTAGCGCTCAGCATTGCTGGACAACGATCCCATGCGCGCCTCGCTACCATCGGCGATCACCAGCACCTCGTTGTACTGGAACACGTCGGGTATCTGTTCCTTGTACGTCTCAATCTGGTCGTATGCCCTCCAGATGTCGGCATTTTCATCGGCCGGGTTCTTCAGCTCCAGCAGTACCAGCGGCAAGCCGTTGATGAAGAGGATGATGTCAGGGCGCCGCGTATGCTTGGCACCCTTGATCGAGAACTGGTTGATCGCCAGCCACTCGTTGGCCGCCACGTCGGCGAAGTCGATCAGGCGCACGAAGTCGCCGCGCGTCTCACCGTCGCGCTGGTATTCGACAGGCACGCCATTCACCAGCAGACGGTGGAACAACCGATTCGCCGACAACAATACGGGCGTATCGAGGTTCAAGACCTGCTGTAACGCGTCGTCGCGGGCCACCAACGGGACCGAAGGGTTGAGCCTGGCAATGGCGCTGCGCAAGCGCTCAACCAGTACCACCTGCGTGTAGTTGACACGCTCGGGGGCGTCGCCTTCCAACGCTATGTTCGGTCCGTAGATGTGGCGGTAGCCGGTATCAACCAGCCAGGTCAGAGTTTCTTGTTCGAGTTGGTCTTCAGTCATCAAGCGGCCCGCATATGTCGATGAAATCGACACGTTGATCAAATATGTTTAAAAACGGCGCCAAAATCGACACGTTCAATACACGCGCTTTAATGATCGGAAAAGCAATGTTCAATGTGCATTGCCAAATCGTTCTTCTAAGCAACAATATTATTGCATAAATACCAAATTGAAAAGCTTATTCCGATGATAACAGCTGGGCTATCCAGCGCAGGTGACATTAGCGATTGAATGAAAATTATGTTTATTTTCAAATGGTTACGCAAAAATTTAGGGAATAATCACGTTTGTAATTAAATGAGTTTATGTCCAATATGGAACGTATTTGACATAGCGCTTGGACAGGCTTTCAGGATCGTCCGGCTTGATCTTGTCTTGCTCTACCGCCGTAGCAATAATTTGCGACACGGCAGACACCTTGGCCCGCGTATCGTCGAGCTTGAAGCGCTCCCTCAAACTTTGATTGCTCATCTTTTCATTGCTGACATATTTCAGGCAACAATGCATGTAGCAGGCATTGACACGCTCCTTGGCATCCATATCCACGAATTCCTTGTGCGCAAACAGGACGGCCGTCGTATGCATTGGCGCAACACGAAACTCGGGCGCAGGCAATTGGTAATATTCAGTGCTGGACACCACCTTGTCGATACCACTGCCTTTTTCTTCACAGATGCCCAGGCGGCGCATCAAATCGGCCAGTTTTTCATTGCGCGAACTGTATTCATCAACGAAGCGCTCGGTAGGGATCAATGGCTGGCCGGGGTTGGTAATTTCAATCCTGTCCGCGTAAATCTCGATCATCACCGAACTGCCTGTGGCTTCGAGGTCCTGATGCACCAAGGCATTGGCAACCAGTTCACGAATGGCCAGCTCGGGAAACATGCGCACCTCTTCGCGTAACGCCTGGCCAATCACCTCATTGACCGGCAACTGACCATTGACATAGGTAATCAAGCTTTCAAAGCCTACGGCATATCCCTTCTGTCCAATCAGGTCACGTTCAGTCTGCAACTTGTTGTTGCCCCGATACTTGATCACGCGCACCGTCTTGCGCACCAGGGACGCAAACTGGCGCATGTCTTTTGCCAGCAGCAAAGCGCCAAGGTTCGTGATCGCATATTGTCCGGCAAGCGGACGCACCAGCTTTTCACTGACCAGGCGCGCCAGGACGCCCTCGCGCGTTGCCGGCAGCGGTAACTTGATCAGATCGAAAAAAGTCTGGACATCAAGCGCCGCAACCACTTCGTCCGCATTGATGAGGGCCGAAGCATCGAGTGCGAGAAAATCCGCCTTTCCTTCCGCAAAAATGCGGCCCAGCTGATCTGGCGACATCGGAACCAGTTCTTCCCCTGAACGCATCAGATACATTCCGTTAACATGCCGGGGAGTGCCAATGGGGCGACCGGGAATGTCAAAAACGAGAATGCGGCCGTCAGGATGTTGCAGCTCTTCAATTTCGACCCGAAACTGAAGCGCAGTAAGAATGCGCCCCTTGATCGCACCAGTATCAGGAAACGCCTTAGTGCCAACGACACGCCGCGGAGGTTTATCGCTGATGCCCAGCACCAGATAACCGCCACCTTCGTTGGCAAGCGCCACGCAATACTTGAGCAGTTTGTCCGTGTCGTACTGCTGCTTCGCTTCCTTGAATTCCAGATGCTCGGTTTCAGGTGCGCCAGACAGCCAGCGGTCAACTTGCTCAAGCGTGATCATGCGATGGATTCCTCAAGGATTGTTTTGGCTTCTGGCAGGCGCAACTGGCCGGAGATCAGGCGGGGGAGCAGAGTGTCGCGAAGCGCAGTTAGAGTACGCCCTGTTTTATGATTTACCGCAATGCTTTTTTGAATCACTTCCACAACTCGGGCAAATGCAGAAGCGACATTTTCATCCGGTACGGCAAGCATGTAGCGCCCAAGCACATCATTTTGAACGCGCTGGCGCCCGCTGGTGCCAGACATGCTCTGAATCGCGAACTCCCTAAATTCCGGGTGCCGGCACAGCAAGTAGCCGAAATATTCTGGAAGTGGTTTTTTGGGGCGCAGTACCAAGAACTCCGTTGATCCCCATCCGATCTGATCATCCACAAGAAAATCAACAAACGCCGACTTGCCATTCTCCAGGCAAGGCGTGATGCGCGCCAGCAAAGTGTCGCCATTGCGAAATTTTGCACCAGAACCCATGTCACGTTGGATAGGCGCTTCAACGCAGTGCCCACTGGTGGACAGGCTCGCCATGTCAAGGTACGGCGCGCTAACTGCTTTCTTGAGAGAACGTTTTGGGTTGATGTCGAACACGTCGGCTAAAGTCGCTATCTGCCAACCCTTCGGCACGGTCCCCAACTCCGATTTATCAAAGCTATCCGGGAACAGCGCCGCCGTTGCGTCGCCCATGCCCTCTGGCATGCGCCCATATTGCTTGGCGCGCACGGGATCGAAATCCACAAACCACGACTTGAACAGGGCTTGGGCGATGGCTTCGAGGGTGGCGTTGGTTTCGCGTAGGAGTGCGATGCGGTCATCAAGCGCGCCAAGAACCGCTGCAATTTCTTTTTGAGCAGGCAGGGCAGGCATGATTGCGAGTGCTTCATGAAGGTGATTTCTATTAACCCCTGGCACTGCCGCCTTATCAGAGTAGGCAAAAAAATCAACCGTTCTCAAGAAATAGCTGATGAACTCGGGATCATTACCCTTGAAATCACGAACATATAAAGTTGTATTCAACGGCCAAAAATCGTCGCGAACGAAAAAAACTTGTCCGATAGTTCCGTATCGACCTGTAACAACCCCAGGCCCACGCACCATAGGTACGTCGTGGCAATCACTTACTCCGGCGGACGATACTAATGGGTATATCCCCCCGACCCTCTTAGCTCGTGGTAAATCATAACCACGCTTTAATTCAACAAATTCACCAAGTCTTCCGCTTCGCCACTCAGAACTCATACCCCAGCCCTCCCAACTTTTGGCGAATCAGTTGATCCAATTCCGCGCCCTTGGACATCTGCTCGCCCAGAGTTTCTGTCAGTTTCTGCATCTTTTCGGTAAAGCCTTCTTCATCATCCTCGACGGCCTCGGCTCCCACGTAACGGCCCGGCGTGAGCACATGTCCATGCTCGCCGATCTCGGCCAGCGCGACGCTGCGACAATAGCCCGCCACATCCTGATATTCGCCCGCATCCACTTCGCCACGCCATGCCGCTACAGTACCAGCGATCTTGTCGATCACTTCATCCTTGAATTCGCACTGCACGCGGCTGATCATGCTGCCGAGTTTTCGTACATCGATGAATAACACCTCGCCTTGACGGGCACGCTTTTCCTTGACCAGGAACCACAGGCAAGCTGGGATCTGGGTATTGAAAAACAACTGGCCGGGCAGCGCGATCATGACTTCGACCTTGTCTGCATCGACCATGGCACGGCGGATATCGCCTTCGCTGTTCTGGCTCGATGACATGGAGCCGTTGGCCAGCACGATACCGGCGCGGCCAGTGGACTTGAGGTGGTACAACATGTGCTGCAACCACGCATAGTTGGCATTGCCCTGCGGCGGCGTGCCGTAGACCCAGCGCGGGTCGCCTTCCAGGCTGCCATGCCACCAGTCGGAAATATTGAACGGTGGGTTGGCCAGTACGAAGTCGGCGCGCAGGTCGGTGTGCTGGTCGCGCACGAAGGTGTCGGCCGGCTCCTTGCCCAGGTTGAAATCGATACCGCGAATGGCCAGGTTCATCGCCGCCAGCCGCCACGTTGTAGGATTCGCTTCCTGGCCGTAGATCGACACGTCACCAATCTTGCCGCCGTGCGCTTCAATAAAACGCTCCGACTGCACGAACATGCCACCCGAACCGCAACATGGGTCGTACACCTTGCCGTGGTGTGGCGCCAGCACGGCGACCAGGGTCTTGACGATGGAAGCCGGCGTGTAGAACTGACCGCCTCGCTTTCCTTCGGCGCTGGCGAACTGACCCAGGAAATACTCGTACACCTGCCCTAGCAAATCGCGCGCATGGTTCTTGGCCGTGTCACCGGACTCGCCAAAGCCGATGGTCGAGACCAGATCGACCAGTTCGCCAAGCTTGCCATCCGGTAGTTGTACCCGCGCGTAGCGTTTGTCGAGGATGCCCTTGAGCTTCGGGTTTTCCAGCTCGATCAAGGATAGCGCATCGTCGATGCGTTTGCCGATGTCGGCTTGCTTGGCTTGCGCACGCAGCGCTTCCCAGCGAGCCGCTTCCGGCACCCAGAATACGTTGACTTCCTTGTAGTAATCGCGATCTTCAAGCTCTTCAGCCAGCATGTCGGCGTCAACGTCGTGCAAGAAGTAGTCGTCAGCGGCGTCGGCAAAGCGACGCGTCAGCTCGTCGCGGCGAGTCTGAAAAGTATCGGAGATGTATTTGACGAAGATGAGGCCAAGAACGATGTGCTTGTATTCGGCGGCGTCCATGTTGGCGCGCAGTTTGTCGGCCGTAGCCCAGAGTGTTTTTTTGATGTCTTCTATCATGTTGAAGCGAGGCTGAAGTATCGTGGTGAGACGGTCATCTTATCCTATGTGCGATAGCAAAAAATTTGTCCGCGATCTTCCCATCGGAAACGCATGGACACTAGGCCAGATTCTCGAAATAATACGATTTTTGAATAGGAATACTACTGAAATCTGGCGAAGAGCCTTGATTTGTCTTGGTGCGGCTGGCGGGGATCGAACCCACGACCCTTGGCTTCGGAGGCCAATACTCTATCCACTGAGCTACAGCCGCGTAGGGGGAATTTCTGAAGTGATGCGAAGGATACCGTTTTTCTTTACCTACGTCTACGGAAACTGTCGTATCGCTGGCAATTGCATGTCGCTGCTCAATTTTTGTGCCTATAATTGTGGGTTTCATAAAGGTTTACATACAAGCATGTAAAAATGCTACCTTACACGGCCATCAGTTTCAAATCTGGACTAAGGACATCATGAGCGACGCACATAACGAACAACAATCAGCGATCAAAACGCCTAAACAATTGCTTGCCGCCGTAGCTGGCTTCTTCCTCGTCACCGTCATCGGCATCATCTTGCTGGTGCAGTTCGTCACGGCGCAAAAACTGACGGGCGCAGGGACGGAGAGCCAGTCGCCGGAAGCCATTGCCGAGCGCCTGAGCCCCGTCGCCAACGCCGGCTTTACCTTCAAGGATGCCAGCGGTCCGAAGGTGCTGCAAAGCGGCGAAGCCGTCTACACGGCGACCTGCGTGGCGTGCCATGGCGCCGGCGTGGCCGGTGCACCGAAGTTTGGCGATGCGGGCGGCTGGTCGGCCCGTCTGGCCCAGGGCTACGATACGGTCCTGAAACACGCCATCGAAGGCTTGCGCGCGATGCCGGCCAAGGGCGGCAATCCCGACCTCGACGATGTCGAAGTGGCGCGCGCCGTCGTCTACATTGCCAACGCGTCGGGCGGCAAGTTCAAGGAACCGGAAGTGCCGGCACCGGCCGCGGCCGCTGACGGCGCTGGCGCACCAGCCGAAGAAGCCAAGAAATAAGCGCGATGCCGCGTCAAGCGGCGCGTTGCAGCGGCCCCCAAAGGCTGCCGCGGATGTGAAAAAGCCGCCCGGGTCAAACTGAACCGGGCGGCTTTTTCACATCCGTGCGCGGTGCGCTACAGCTTGAATGCCCCGATGATCTGTTCGAGCTTGGCCGTCTGCTCCTGCATCGAATGGGCTGCCGCTGCCGCCTGCTCCACCAGCGCGGCATTTTGCTGGGTGGTGTCGTCGAGCTGAACAATGGCCTGGTTGACCTGGCCGATGCCCGTTTCCTGCTCCTGGCTGGCCAGCAGGATCTCGCCGATGATGTTGGCAACCTTGTCGGTGCCGGCGACGATCTCGTGCATGGTGGCGCCAGCCTGGTCGACCAGCTTGGTGCCGGCGTTGACGTTGTGCACCGATTCAACGATCAGCGCGCCGATCTCCTTGGCCGCCGTGGCCGAGCGGTGCGCCAGGTTGCGTACCTCGGACGCCACCACGGCAAAGCCGCGGCCCTGTTCGCCGGCCCGGGCCGCCTCGACGGCCGCGTTCAACGCCAGGATGTTGGTCTGGAACGCGATCCCGTCGATGACGCTGATAATGTCGGCGATTTTCTTCGACGAGTGTTCGATCGCGCCCATCGTCTCGACCACCTGCGTCACCACCGCGCCGCCCCGCGCCGCCACCTTCGAGGCGTCCAGCGCCAGCCGGTTGGCCTCCTGGCCGCTGCTGACGTTCTGCCTGACGGTGCCGGTCAACTCCTCCATCGATGCGGCGGTCTGCTCGAGCGCGCTGGCCTGGCTTTCGGTGCGGGCCGACAGATCCTGGTTGCCGCTGGCGATTTCACGCGAGGCGAGCGCGATCGACGCCGTGCTGGTGCCGATTTCGCGCATCATCTGCTGCAGCCGCTCGATGAAGGCGTTGAAACTGCCGGCCACATCGTTGAACTCGCTGCCGCCGCCGCCCGGCAGGCGCCGCGTCAGGTCGGCGTCGCCGGCCGACAGCGCATCGATATTGCTCTTGAGTACGCCCAGGCGTCCCATGAACAGGCGGATGCTGCCGATGAACATGGCCAGCAGCAGCAGGGCGATGGGGATCTGCACCATGCCCAGCTTGCTCAAGATGCGGTCGCTTTGCTCGGTCAGCTGGCTGGTCGGCAAACCGGTCGCCAGCACCCACGGACTGCCCGGTATCGCCTTCAGAAACAGCGTGTGGGGCGTGCCGTCGCTGCGATACTCCGATTCGGCCACGCCCTGCGCATCGAGCTTGGGCAGCAGGCGGCCGATTTCCGCCACCATCGGCGAACTGGACGCCAGATCCTCGACTTTCTTGAGTACGATCTCGTCTTTGATATACGTACTGTTGCTGATGATCTTGCCGTCGCGTTCGACGATCAGGATCTGGCCGTGGATCGTTTTCTCCATGTCGGCCACCAGGCGGTTGAAAAAGCCCAGCGTGACATCGATGGTGGACACGCCGTACAACTCGTTATCCTTGTAGATCGGCATGGCGCAGTTGGTGCGCGGCTGCGCACTGGCGTCGTCCTTGTAGGCCTTGGCCCAGTCGCAATGCCCCTTGGCAGACTTGAGCCCGCCCAGATACCAGCTCTGCTCGAAGTACTTCAACGACTCCGGCGAGTTCCAGTGGGTGTTGACGACCAGCTTGTTGGAGGCGTCGCGGGCGAAAAAGGTGCTGAACTTGTCGCGCTCGGGATCGCGCTTTTTCGGCAGTGGCCAGATGCCGCCGCCAAACACATTCGGGTCGGAATACTGGTCGACCAGTCCCGGCAGCAGGACGTCGATCGCCGCGCTGTCCATCAGCGCCACCGTCTGGGTGATGCTGCGCTGCTGCGCCTCCACCTGCCGCAACTGCTCGGTAATCCTGGTGGAAATTTTGCTGACGTCAAAACCGACCACCATGCCCTCGGTGCGTTTCAAATCCGGCGTGACGAAAAAATGGATGACGGCCAGGGTCATGACCAGCAGCACCACAAAAACAAGACTGAACAGGGTGATAAAACGGGCTTGGCTGGTACGGAATATGTCTCTCACAATGTTTCCTTTTTGATGACACACGGGGCGCTACACAGGTTTATTATTGTTTTCATCCAGATATAGGCGCTTCAAACTTCGTTGTCAACGAGCAAGGAAAATCACCGGCGACGCACGCAACACTTCGCTGTGTACGGCTGGCAAGCAAGCAAAAAAAATGCCGCCCGGCGCGAACCGGGCGGCATTGCTAACGTATTTCTATCCAGCCGAAAGATGGTTTACCACATGATGACGCGGTCTTTCGGTGGCAGATACATCTTGTCGCCCGGTTTCACGTCGAAGGCCTGGTAGAAGCCGGGCTGGTTGCGCATGGTGCCGTTGGCGCGGAACTGGCCTGGCGAGTGCGGGTCCGTTTTTAGCAAGACCAGTTGCTGCGCTTCACGCATCTTCATGCGCCAGACCTGGGCAAAGCCCGCATAGAAACGCTGCTCGCCCGTGAAACCGTCGATGACGGGGGCTTGCTTGCCATTCAGCGACAATTTGTACGCCTTATACGCGATCGCCACGCCGGAATTGTCGGCGATGTTCTCGCCCAGAGTCAGTTCGCCGTTGACGAAATGGCCAGGGATGGGGCTGAAGCTGTTGTACTGCGCCACCAGCTGCTTGGTTTTCTTGGCGAAGTTTTTGTGGTCGGCCTTGGTCCACCAGTCACGCAGGTTGCCGTCGCCGTCGTACTGGGCGCCCTGGTCATCGAAACCGTGGCTGATTTCATGGCCGATCACGCCGCCGATGGCGCCATAGTTGACGGCGTCGTCCGCCTTGGCGTCGAAGAACGGCGCTTGCAGGATGGCGGCCGGGAAGACGATCTCGTTCAGTTCCGGGTTGTAATAGGCGTTCACGGTCTGCGGCGTCATGCCCCACTCGTCGCGGTCGATAGGCTGGCCCAGCTTGTTCAATTCGCGGTTGTAGTTGAGCAAGTGCGAACGCTGGATGTTGCCGATCAAATCGTCCGGCGCCACCGTCAGGCCCGAGTAATCGCGCCATTTGTTCGGGTAGCCGATCTTGGTGGTGAACTTGGCCAGCTTGATCTGCGCCTGTTTCTTGGTGACGGGGCTCATCCAGTCGAGCTTGTCGATGCTTTGCTTGTAAGCCGTCATCAGGTTCTTCACCAGCGCTTCCATGCGCACCTTGCGCTCGGCCGGGAAATATTGCGCGACGTACAGCTGGCCCACGGCTTCACCCAGCGCGCCTTCGACGGCGCCCACGCCGCGTTTCCAGCGCGGACGCATTTCCGTCACGCCCGTCAGGGTGGTGCCATAGAAGGCGAAGTTCTCATCGACATAGGCTTTCGGCAGGTAACCGGCGTTAGCGTGCAGCAAGTGCCACTGGAAGTACGCTTTCCATGTGTCCAGCGGCGTCTTGTTGGCGATCTCGGCAAAGCCCTTCAGGTAGCTGGGCTGGCTGACGATCACGTAATTGACCTTGCCGGCGATGCCCGTGTCTTTCAGGTAGCGGGCCCAGTCGTAGCCTGGCGCCATGGCGGCCAGCTTCGCCAGCTCGACCTTGTTGTACGTCTTGACGGGGTCGCGGTTCTGCACATTGCTCCATTGCGCCTTGGCCAGATCCGTTTCCAGCGCGAGGATAGCCTTGGCGTTGGCGGCAGCATTCGCATCGCCGGACAAGCTGAGCATTTTTTCCACGTGGGCCAGGTATTTGGCGCGCGTGTCGGCCTTGCCTGCTTCCAGATAGTAATCGCGGTCAGGCAAGCCCAGGCCGCTTTGCACGATGTCGGCCACGTATTTGGTGGAATCCTTGGCGTCCTGATGGATACCGAAATCGTACGGCGAGGTCACGCCCAGCTTGCTGAAGTGGGCGATCACGGCAGGCAATTCCGCCTTGTCCTGCAGTGCGGCGATCTTCGCCAGCTCCGCGTTCAACGGCGTCAGGCCCAGGCTTTCCAGCTTGGCTTCATCCATGAAGCTGTTATAAAAATCACCGATTTTCTGGGCATTCGAGCCGGCCGCGCGGGCCTTGTCGGCAGCCGCGCCTTCGACGATGCCGCGCAACTGCGTTTGCGTATCGTCGGCCAGCTTGGCAAAGCTGCCCCAGCTCGACTTGTCGGCAGGAATCACGGTTTCCGCCAGCCATTTGCCATTCAGGTGCTGGAACAGGTCGTCCTGCGCGCGCACGGCAGGGTCGACGTATTCGACGGCGATGCCGGACGTCAGCGCGGCAGCGGCGACGGCCGTGGCGGGAGCAGCAGCGGCTTTCTTGGCAGAATCGGCGGCGCCAGCCATGCCGGACACGCCGGCCAGCAAACTCAGGGTCAATGCACTTAACAAATAACGATTCACGGTTGTCCTCTATATTGTATTGTGTGGAATATAAGGGTCAGAAGGCCCAGGGCTTCTGGCCCGGTTTTTGACTGTAGCATACCGGCCGAAAGCGGAGAAAGAACTTTGCGGGAAATGCAAAAAAGATACGGATTTTGAGCGTAGGTCGGGTTAGCCCAGGGGGCGTAACCCGACAAAATTGTTCGCGCCAGTGGCATTGTCGGATTACGCACGGCGTTGCCGTACTAATCCGACCTACCTGGCTAAATGACGTTTACCAGATGATCACGCGGTTTTCCGGCGCCACATACATCTTGTCACCCGGTTTCACGCCAAACGCTTCATAGAAGCCAGGCTGGTTGACCATGGTGCCATTCGCGCGGTACTGGCCCGGCGAATGCGGATCGGTCTTGATCTGCACGATTTGCTGCGCTTCGCGCATCTTGCTGCGCCACACCTGGCCAAAGCCCATGTAGAAGCGCTGGTCGCCCGTCAAGCCATCGAGCACGGGCGCCGGCTTGCCGCCCAGCGAGATCTTGTAGGCTTTATAGGCGATCGCCACGCCCGAGTTGTCGGCGATGTTCTCGCCCAGGGTCAGCGCGCCGTTGACGTGGTAGCCAGGCAAGGGGCTGTAGCCATCGTACTGCTTGGTCAGCGCATCGGCCTTGGCAGCGAAGTTCTTGCGGTCGGCCGGGGTCCACCAGTCGCGCAAATTGCCGTCGCCATCGGACTGGCTGCCCTTGTCGTCGAAACCGTGGCTGATTTCATGGCCGATGACGGCGCCGATGGCGCCATAGTTGACGGCGTCGTCCGCGTTGGCGTCGAAGAACGGCGGCTGCAGGATGGACGCGGGGAAGACGATTTCATTCATCGTCGAGCTGTAATAGGCGTTCACCGTCTGCGGCGTCATGCCCCACTCTTCGCGATCGATCGGTTTGCCCAGCTTGGCCACCTGGCGCGCGGAACCAAAGTTGGCGGCGCGCATCATGTTGCCCACCAGGTCACCCTGGACGATTTGCAGCTTCGTGTAGTCGCGCCATTTGTTCGGATAGGCGATCTTCGGCGTGAACTTGGCCAGCTTGGCTTGCGCTTCTTTCTTGGTGTCAAGGCTCATCCAGTCCAGCGTATCGATGCTGTCCTTGTAGGCGGCCAGCACGTTTTTCACCAGTTCCTGCATGTGCGCCTTGCGCTCTGCCGGGAAATATTGCGCCACGTACAGTTTGCCCACCGCTTCACCAAGCACGCCTTCGACGGCGCCCACGCCGCGCTTCCAGCGCGGCTGGTTTTCCGTCACGCCGCTCAGTACCGTGCCGTAGAAGGCAAAGCTCTCGTCGACGAAGTTTTTCGACAGGTAGCCGGCGTAGCTGCGCAGCAAGTGCCATTCGAAGTAGGCTTTCAGGGTGTCCAGGTCGCTTGATGCCAGCACCTTGTTGTAGCCGGCCAGGTAGCTAGGCTGGTTGACGATGACGTAATCGACCTTGTTGGCGATGCCCAGGGCCGCCAGGCCGGACTTCAGGTCGTAGCCGGGGGTCAGGTCATTGAGCTTGTTGATGTCGGTCTTGTTGTAGCGTTTCACGGGGTCGCGGTTCTCGACCTTGGTCCATTGCACTTCGGCCAGCGCCGTTTCCAGCGCAACGACCGCCTTGGCGTGCGCAGCGGCGTTCTTGTCGCCGGCCATGGCCAGCATTTTTTCCACGTGCGCCTGGTATTT
Organism: Janthinobacterium sp. PSRC1-1; assembly: GCF_049897525.1. Classification (NCBI taxonomy): domain Bacteria; kingdom Pseudomonadati; phylum Pseudomonadota; class Betaproteobacteria; order Burkholderiales; family Oxalobacteraceae; genus Janthinobacterium; species Janthinobacterium sp. PSRC1-1. The sequence continues at coordinate 131,161 of NZ_JAFCWK010000004.1, read as the reverse complement.
TTCTTTCACGCCAGCTTGCTTGGCTTCCAGGTAGTAGTCGCGGTCGGGCATGCCCAGGCCGCTTTGGCTCACATACGCGGCGTATTTGGTGGAGGCACGCGCATCCTGGCCCACGTACACGGCATACGGCGTAGCCACACCCGTCCGGCTCAGGTGGGCGATCAGGGCGGGCACGCCCTTCTTGTCGCGCAGCGAGCGGATGCGGTTCAGTTCGCCGGCCAGCGGCTTCGTGCCCAGCGCGTCGAGGCGGGCTTCATCCATGTAGCTGGCGTACAGGTCGGCGATTTTCTGTGCTTCGGAACCGGCCTTCTTGTTTTTATCTTGTTGCGTGGCTTCGATGATGCCGCGCAATTGCGGCGTGGTGTCGTCACGCAGCTTGGCGAACGAACCCCAGCTCGACTTGTCGGCAGGAATCTCGGCCGTGGCCAGCCACTTGCCATTCAAATGGGTGAAAAAGTCGTCCTGCACGCGCACGGCAGGGTCGATGTACTGCACATCGATGCCGGAAACGACGCCAGCGGCGGCAGGCGCGGCGCTTGGAGCCACGGTTGGAGCGGCAGCGGCGGATACGGGTTCGGCGGCATGGGCAAACGCAGCCAGCAGGGTCAGGGTCAGACTGCTCAAGAGATAGCGATTCACGGATTGTCCTTATGGGGCATATCAAAAAAAGACCGGGCAGATAGCTGCGGGCGGATAGCCCGCCGCGCCAGGCGCTGCAGGAATGTAGCACGCGAGCATGCCATTTGGCCATCCTTGCCCCTCAGTTGCCGGGTAGCGTCATGCCGGCGCCCCCGCTGCCCATGCCTCCCTTGCCGCCCTTGCGCCCGCCGTGTTCGACAGGGGGCGCGCCGCGCGATTCACTGCGGGGTACGGCGGCATCCATCACGCGCGCCATCTGGCCGGCGATGAACTGGGCCACCGACTGGCGCTGCTGTTCGTCCAGGGCATCGTTGACGCTGAGCCACCACTCGCGCACCTGCTTTTCTTCAGCCAGGCTCTGCGTGCTTTCCGTGTCCAGGCCGGCGAGCAGGTCGCGCAACTCCAGCCGGGGCGTTTGCAAGCCCTGCGTCACAGCCGCTTGCAGCCGTTCGCGGCGCGCCTTGCGTTCGCGCAAGAGTTGACGGGTTTTTCCTTCCACCTGCTGCCACAAGGTGGTTTGATTCGCATTGAGTTTCAATTCCATCCTGAAATCGGGCGCCATCGGCAGCAAGTCTTCCAGGCGCATCTCGGCGATAGGCACGGCCGAGGCGGTCAAGGCGGTGGTGCCCAGCAGGAAAGCCAGGCCGAGGCGGCGCACGGCGGGGGAAAAGGTCAGCGATGTCATGGGGGCTCCGGATAAAAAAAAGCCTGCGTCCGCAGACGCAGGCAAAACCACTTCGGGTCGAGAATGCGAGTCCACTATAGGGCCGCCGCACACGCTTTTTTTCGACTCTTACAAATGCTTACTCCCCTCAAGAGTAACCATACATCGCATACAAAACCGCAACATATGGCAAGCTGACAGCCCCGCTTTCGCGCGTAGACTGGGCCAAGGCACGCTTTTTCCACGGCCGGCCCACGCCGGCAGAGATTCAGGTCTATACTTTCAGGAAAGCGCCGCTCCACGGGGACTGGCGCTTGTGCAAGACACGCTAGCTGCAAAGGTGCAATGATGGGCAAACTCAAAAATACCGGCTTGATCGGCCTGGGCGTGGTGGCCGGCGTCGCCGTGTCGCTGCAATTTTCGGCCATGGCGCAAAAGACCGTCGAGCCGCCCCTGCCGCTGGAAGAGCTGCGCCAGCTGGCCGATGTGTTTGGCCTGATCAAGTCCGATTACGTCGAGCCGGTGGAAGACAAGAAACTGCTGGAAGACGCCATTTCCGGCATGGTCGCCTCGCTCGACCCCCATTCCGCCTACCTCGACAAGAAAGCCTACGCCGAGCTGCGCGAAGGCTCCGAAGGCAAGTTTGTCGGACTCGGCATTGAAATTGGCATGAGCGAAGACGGCTACATCAGGATCGTCTCGCCCATCGAGGATTCACCCGCCTACCGCGCCGGAATCAAGGCCGGAGACCTCATCACACGCCTGGATGGCCAGCCCGTGAAAGGCGTCAGCCTGGACGACAGCGTCAAGCGCATGCGCGGCGAACCGGGCACCAGGGTATCGCTGACCATTGCCCGCAAGGATGAACCACAGCCGCTGGCCTTCACCATCACGCGCGAGGAAATTCACCAGAAGAGCGTCAAGGCGAAGATGGTCGAGCCGGGCTACGCCTGGCTGCGCGTATCGCAATTCCAGGAACCGACCGTCGACGACATGGCCGCGCAGATCACGGCGCTGTACCAGCAAGATCCAAACATCAAGGGCATGGTGCTGGACCTGCGCAACGATCCGGGCGGCGTGCTGCAAGGCGCCATCGGCGTCTCGGCCGCCTTCCTGCCGAAGGACGCGGCCATCGTCTCGACCAACGGCCAGCTGCCGGACTCGAAACAGGTGTTCTATGGCCGCGCCGAATACTATACCTTCCGCGCCGAAGGCGATGCGCTGGCGAAATTGCCGGCCGCTATCAAGAAAGTGCCGCTGGTGGTGCTGGTCAACACGGGTTCGGCCTCGGCCTCGGAAATCGTCGCCGGCGCCCTGCAGGATTACAAGCGCGCCACCATCATCGGCACGCCAACCTTCGGCAAGGGTTCCGTGCAAACCATCCGCCAGCTGACGGCCGACACGGCCGTCAAGCTGACAACGGCCCGCTACTACACGCCGAACGGCCGCTCGATCCAGGCCAAGGGCATCGTGCCCGACCTGCTGGTCGATGAAAATGCGGACGGCGACGGCTTGAACGGCTTGCGCATCCGCGAAGCGGACCTGACCAAGCACCTGAGCAACGACCGCGACCAAGGCAGTGCCAACAACGGCGCCAAGGCCGCCCCCGTCAACGACGAGATGGAAGAGCAATTGCGTATCATCGCCCTGGAAAAAACCCGCAAGCCGCTGGAATTTGGCAGCCAGGACGATTTTCAATTGCACCAGGCGCTGAACCACCTGAAGGGTCTGCCGGTGCAACTGGCCAAGGCCGAACCGGTGGTGGTGCAAGCCGACGTCAAGAAAGAACAGAAGAAGTAGGCAATTGGGGGGCAGACCCGCCGGGTCTGCCCCCCGTTACCCCGTCCTCGCGACAAAAATCAATCTTCCGCCACACTTCCCCCTGCCCCGCAACACGAAACTCTCTACAGTCGAGCACGTTTGTGTAAAATTTGCTTCACTTATCGGCAGCGCGCCGATTGCCAAATTTGAAAGTTTAATCATGAAACAAGTCGTCATCAGCGGTACCGGACTGTACACGCCGCCATTTTCGATCTCCAACGAAGAGCTGGTCATCTGCTTCAATGCTTACGCGGAAAAGTTCAATGCCGACAACGCCGACGCGATCGCCGCAGGCACGGTGACGGCGCTGGAGCTGTCGAGCGTGGCCTTCATCGAAAAGGCATCCGGCATCAAGTCGCGCTTCGTGATGGAAAAGGAAGGCATCCTCGATCCGGCGCGCATGGTCTCGCGCATCCCGGAACGGGGCGATGACGAACTGTCCTTGCAGGCGGAAATGGCGGTCGCCGCCGCGCGTGACGCCTTGGCGCGCGCCGGCCGCACACCGGCCGACATCGACATGGTGCTGGTGGCGTGCAGCAATATGCAGCGCGCCTATCCCGCCATGGCGGTGGAAGTGCAGGATGCGCTGGGCATCGACGGCTATGGTTTTGACATGAACGTGGCGTGCTCGTCCGCCACCTTCGGCATCCAGCAAGCGGTCGCCGCCGTGCAAAGCGGCCAGGCGCGCGCCGTGCTGGTGTTGAATCCCGAAATCACCAGCGGCCACCTGAACTGGCGCGACCGCGACAGCCATTTCATTTTCGGCGACGCCTGCACCGCCATCATCGTCGAAGCCAAGGACACGGCCGTCTCTACGCACCAGTTCGAGATCATCGGCACGGAACTCAAAACGCGCTTCTCTAACGCCATCCGCAACAATTTCGGCTTCCTCAACCGTTTTGACGAGTCCGGCGTGGGCAAGGCCGACAAGTTGTTCCGCCAGCAAGGCCGCAAGGTCTTCAAGGAAGTGTGCCCGATGGCGGCCGAGATGATCAAGGCGACCCTGGCCAAGGCCGGCGTGGAAGTGGCGCAAGTCTCCCGCTACTGGCTGCACCAGGCCAACCTGAACATGAACCTGCTGATCGCGCGCCTGATCCTGGGCCGCGACGCCGAGGCCAACGAAGCGCCCGTGATCCTCGACACCTACGCCAACACCTCGTCGGCCGGTTCCATCATCGCTTTCCATACCTATCAGGATGACATGGCGGCGGGCAGCACCGGCGTCATCTGCTCGTTCGGCGCCGGCTATTCCATCGGCTGCGTGGTCGTGCGCAAGGTGTAAGCGTTGGGAGGGATCTGCGCCTGATTGCCTCAATTAGACGCAGATCGCAGTCGATGGCATGCGTTCGTGGCCAGCTGGACGAAGATATAGCGCAAATTTTTTGTAAAAAAAGCGGCAGGAAAATTCCAGCCGCAGCTTTGTTGCGTTTATACTCAATCGCTGAACGCCCTCTTTTTCCATCCGCACGTCCCCATAAGGAACCCACCACGCATGCCCCATGACATCAGTCTGATCACCACCATCGCCGCCGCCCTCGGGGTCGGCCTCATCTTCGGCTTCATCGCCGCGCGCCTGAAACTGCCGGCATTGGTCGGCTATCTGGCCGCCGGCATCATCATCGGACCGGCCACGCCCGGTTTTGTGGCGAATGCGGAAATAGCCGGGCAATTGGCGGAGATCGGGGTGATGCTGATGATGTTTGGTGTCGGCCTGCACTTTTCCATCGACGATTTGTGGGACGTGCGCAAGATTGCGCTACCCGGCGCCGTCCTGCAGATCGGCGTCGCCACAGCGATGGGTATGGGCCTGGCCCACTGGTGGGGCTGGACCCTCGGTGGCGGACTGGTCTTTGGCTTGGCCCTGTCCGTGGCCAGTACCGTGGTGCTGCTGCGCGCGCTGGAAGAGCGGGGCATCCTCGACTCGCTCAATGGCCGCATCGCCGTCGGCTGGCTGGTGGTGGAAGACCTCGTCACCGTGCTGGTGCTGGTGCTGCTGCCGGCGTTCGCCGGTGTGCTCGGTGGCAAGGTCGCGCCGGATGCCGAGGCCACCAGCCTGTGGCAAACCCTGGCCGTGACCTTGGGCCAAGTGGCCGGTTTCATCGTCTTCATGCTGGTGGTGGGCCGCAAGCTGTTCCCATGGATTTTGTGGCAAGTGGCGCGCACCGGTTCGCGCGAACTGTTTACCCTGTGCGTGATCGCCGCCGCCGTCGGCATCGCCTACGCTTCCACCAAACTGTTCGGCGTGTCGTTCGCGCTGGGCGCCTTCTTCGCCGGCATGGTGCTGCGCGAATCCGAACTCAGTCATCGCGCCGCGGAAGAGTCATTGCCCCTGCGCGACGCGTTTGCCGTGCTGTTCTTCGTGTCCGTCGGCATGCTGTTCGAGCCGAACATCCTCATCGAAAAGCCGTTGCAAGTGCTGGCCGTGTGCGCCATCATTATCTTCGGCAAGTCGATCGCCGCCTTTTTGCTGGTGATGGCCCTGCGCTATCCGCCGAAAACCGCCATCATCGTCTCGGCCAGCCTGGCGCAGATCGGTGAATTCTCGTTCATCCTGGCCGCCCTGGGCCTGTCCCTGGGCCTGATGCCACAGGAAGGGCAAAGCCTGATCCTGGCCGGCGCCATCCTGTCGATCGCCCTCAACCCGCTGGTGTTCAGCCTGGCCAAGCCGCTGCTGCGCGTGATCGGCAACAGCGATTTCGCGCGCAAGTTCGAACGCACCACCGACCCGCTGGCCGAGCTGCCGATGACGGTGCCGCAGGAAAAGTTGTCGGGCCAAGTCGTGCTGGTTGGCTACGGCCGCGTGGGCCGGCGTATCGCCGCCGCCCTGATGGAGCGCGGCATCCATTTTGTCGTCGCCGAGGAAAACCGCGAAATCGTCGACCAGCTGCGCAGGCAGGGCATTCCGGCCGTGGCCGGCAATGCGGGCGAACCGGCGGTATTGATCCAGGCGCACATCACGCACGCCACCATGCTCGTCATCGCCACGCCGGACACCTTCCACGTGCGCGCCATGATCGAGACGGCGCGCGCGCTGAACCCCGCCATCCTGACGGTGGTGCGCACGCACAGCGAGGAAGAGGCCGAATTGCTGCGCGCGGAAAACGCGGGCAAGGTCTTCATTGGCGAGCACGAGCTGGCCAATGGCATGGCCGAGCACGTGCTGCAGAGTTTTGAGACGGCCAGCAAGGGCCACGGCGCGCATTAAGCCAGCACCCTTTCGTCCTGCAAGCCAAGCCTGCCCGCTTCCCAGCCGGCAGGCTTTCTTTTTACAGGCTGGCGGCCAGCTCCGCGCCTTCCCGTATGGCCCGCTTGGCATCGAGTTCCGCCGCCAGCGCGGCGCCGCCGATTTTATGGAAGCGCGGGCCGCCCGCCTGCAAGGGCTTGCCATCCTTGTCGACCGGCGGCATGAGTTCCGTCAAGCTGTCCTGACCGGCGCAGATGACCACGTTGTCCACCGCCAGCAGGCGCTGCTCGCCGCCCACGGTGATGTGCAAGCCCTGCGCGTCGATCTTGTCATAGCTCACGCCGGCCAGCATGACCACACCGTTTCTCGCCAGCGCCGCGCGGTGCACCCAGCCGGAGGTCTTGCCCAGGCCCGCGCCCACTTTCGACGTCTTGCGCTGCAACAGGAAAATCTGCCGCACGGGCGCAGGCGCCACGGGCGGCACCAGGCCGCCGCCGGTCGCCGCATTCAGGTCCACGCCCCACTCGCCCGCCCAGGTCGCCACGGATTGCGGCAGCGGGTGCGCCGGGTCGTGCAGCAAATACTCTCCCACGTCGAAGCCGATGCCGCCCGCGCCGATGATGGCCACGCGCGCGCCGACGGGTTTCTTGGCTTGCAGCACGTCCAGGTAGGACAAGACTTTCGGGTGGTCGATGCCGGGAATGGCCGGCAGGCGCACCTTGATGCCGGTGGCGACGATGACGTCGTCATAGCCGCCGGCCAGCAATTGCTCACGCGTCACGCGCTGGCCCAGGCGCAGCTTGACTTCCAGCAGCGCCAGCCGGCGGGCAAAGTAGCGGATGGTTTCCGTGAATTCTTCCTTGCCCGGTATCTGCATGGCCACCTTGAACTGGCCGCCCACGCTGTCGCTGCTGTCGAACAGGGTCACTGTGTGCCCGCATTCGGCGGCCACGCAGGCGGCCGACAGGCCGGCCGGCCCGGCGCCGACGACGGCCACCCGGCGCGGCACGGCCTTTTTCGCGTACACGAGTTCCGTTTCATGGCAGGCGCGCGGGTTGACCAGGCAGCTGGCGCGCTTGTTGGCAAAGGTGTGGTCGAGACACGCCTGGTTGCAGCCGATGCAGGTGTTGATTTCGTCGGCGCGGCCGGAAGCGGCCTTGGCGACAAAGTCAGGGTCGGCCAGGAAAGGGCGCGCCATCGACACCAGGTCGCAGTCGCCCCGCTCCAGGATGGCGTTCGCTTCGTGCGGCATGTTGATGCGGTTCGAGGCCACCACGGGAATGGTGACTTCGCGGCGCAAGCGGCCCGCCACGCTGGCAAAGGCGGCGCGCGGCACCGAGGTGACGATGGTGGGCACCCTTGCCTCATGCCAGCCGAAGCCCGTATTGAGAATGGTCACGCCGGCCTGCTCGAGCGCCTTGGCCACCGTCACCACGTCGTCCCAGGTGTTGCCACCCTCGACCAGGTCGAGCAGGGAATGGCGGTACATGATGATGAAGTTGGGGCCGACGGCGGCGCGGATGCGGCGCACGATCTCCACGGGCAGGCGCATGCGGTTCTCGATCGTGCCGCCCCAGCGGTCCTGGCGCAGATTCGTGCGCGCGCAGAGGAACTGGTTCAATAGGTATCCTTCGCTGCCCATCACTTCGATGCCGTCATAGCCGGCCTTTTGCGCCAGGCGCGCGCAGCGCACGTAGTCGCAGATGGTGCGGGCTATCCCCCGCTCGCTCAAGGGACGCGGGCGGAACGGCGAGATCGGCGATTTTTTGGCCGATGCCGAGACGACGAACGGCTGATAGCCATAGCGGCCCGCATGCAGGATCTGCATGACGATCTTGCCGCCCTCCTCGTGCACGGCGCGCGTCACCTTGCGGTGATTCGGCACGTCGCCGAGGAAATTCAAGGTGCCGCCGAACGGCAGCAGCCAGCCCTGGCGGTTCGGCGAGATGCCGCCCGTGACGATCAGCCCCACGCCACCGCGCGCCCGCTCGCGGTAAAACGCGGCCAGCTTGCCATAATGATAGAACCGGTCTTCCAGGCCCGTATGCATGGACCCCATGATGACGCGGTTGCGCAAAGAGGTAAAGCCCAGGTCGAGCGGGGCCAGCAGATGGGGATAGGCAGTCATGGTCGGTCCGATAGAGGGTGGTATGCAGGCCGTACGGTAACAAGCATTGCCGGCCAGCGCAGCGACTTTCTCTAGACCGGGAGTTCTAAATCGCCGGACGCGCCCGCCGGCGACGGGTACAGCTTGTGCCGGGCGCTAGTTTCCCGTAGGCTAGGTAGCATGAAGCGACTCTTCCTCTGCCTGCTGATGCTGTGCGCCGTCCCCGCGACCGCGCTGGCACAGGCGATACGCCTGGACAAGCTGAAGGTCGAGGTCAAGCGCATCGAGATCGACGGGCAGCGCATGTATGAAGTCGATGCCAGCGGCAGCGTGCAGGCGCCGCCGGCGTCCGTGTGGAAAACCTTGACGACGTACGAGCGCATGCATGAATTCGTGCCCGACCTCAGCTCCTGCCGCGTACTGTCGCGCAACGGCAATGAAGTCATCATCGAGCAACAAGGCATGGCGCGCTTCCTGTTCATGAACCACGCCATCCACCTGGTGGTGCGGGCCACGGAGACGCCGTTGACGGCCATCGACATCGCCCTGATCTCCGGCGACATGCGGCATTACGAATCGCGCTGGAATCTGTACCCCATCCCCGAGACAGGCGGCACGCGCATCGTCTTTTCCAGCCGGCTGATGCCGGGCTTCTATGTGCCCGGCATGCTGGGCACGACCATGATACGCGGCGATATCGAGCGCATGATGGCGGCCGTGCTCACCCGCATCGACAGCCAGCACGCGGAAAAGGCAGGCTAAATCAAGCCAGATACGTGTCGCGGTCGCGGAGCTCCGCGAAATTTTCCAGGCTGCCCAGTTTGACCGTGACGGGGTTCAGGCTGGCCTGCGGCTGCATCGAGCGCCAGGCGAACAGCCATTCCTGCTCGGGCGCTTCGGCGCGCGTCTTGGTGAAGGTAGCGCCCAGGGCGGCGCGCTGGCCGTATTCGACGACGCCGTCGATGCCTGCCCAGCTGGGCAGGGTGCGCTGCACGGCGCGGTGCAGGCGTTCGCCGAATTCTTCCGTGTTATGGATGATCAGGCAGCTGTCGGCCGGGGCGAACAGGTCGAACAGTTGCTTGTCCCACACTTGCGAAAAGCTGAGGGTCAGGCAATTGCCCGCCGGCATCAGGCGGAACTGGCCCAGGCTCAAGGCCAATTCGAGCTCGCTGCGCTGGCCGTAGCGGTGCAGGGTGGGGGGGCGTTTGTAATCGTGCATGCTTGACTCGTTCTTAATATGGAAGGTAAAACCGGCGCGGCCCGCCTAGCGGGGCGGGCGGATATGGCGCCGGATGCGCTGGGCGGTGGCGGCCAGGTAAATCTCGCGCAGCAAATAGGTGAAGCAACCGATCAGGCAGATCACGGCCAGCACGAAGAACACGGCGATGTATTTATCCAGCGTCAGGTTCATGATATCGCCCAGAAACAGCATGGCGATGATGATGCAGACAAAGAAACCGCAGGCCGTGCTCAGCGAGATCGAATAATTGATCAGATGGGTACGCGTATAGAGCGTATCTAACTCATCCATATAGAAATCGTTGTAACCGATGTCGAGCCGGTCTTCCAGCACGCGCGTGCGGTCGATGATGCGGCCCAGGCGGTTGGTCAGCACGACCAGCATGGTGCCGATGCCGGTCAGCAGGAAAACCGGCGCAATCGCCAGCTGGATGATATGGCCGATGTCGCCGATCTGTATGTTCATGGGTAAAAAAAGGTAAGGTCGCACTGCCGCCCGCGGAAGGCGGCGGCACAGGCGCTAGTGTAGCAGGTGGCGCACGCCGGCTGGCCGCTTTGCCAACCGGCGTGTTGAAATGTCATGCGAAGCCGCGCCCCGGGACGAAGCGCTCGGTGGCGCGCACCAGCGCCGAAGCGATGCCATGCTCGAGCGCGCCATGGCCCGCGTCCGGGATCATCTCCAGCTGCGCGCCGGGCCAGGCCTGCTGCAGGCGGTAGGCCGACAGCGGCGGACAGATGGCGTCGTAGCGTCCCTGCACGATGACGGCCGGCAAGTGCGCGATGCGCCCCATGTTGCGGATCAGCTGGTCTTCCTCGAAGAAACCGAGATTGGCCATGTAATGCGATTCGAGCCTGCCCACGCCCAGGTCGAGCGCATCGTTCGGCGCATCTTCCGGCTGCGGCATCAGGTACACGCGGCGGCCCTCGAAGCGGCTCCAGGCGCGCGCGGCGGGCCAGTACACGGCGGGGTCGCTGCTGAGGATGCGTTGCACGTAGGCGGCCAGCAAGTCGCCCCGCTCCTCTGGCGGAATCGGCGCGGCGAATTCCGCGTACAGTTCCGGATAAAACCAGCGCACGCCTTCGATGAACCAGTCGATTTCCGCCTGCGTGCACAGGAAAATGCCGCGCAGCACGAAGCCGAGGCAAGCTGCCGGATGCGCCTGGCCATACGCCAGCGCCAGGGTCGAGCCCCAGGAGCCGCCAAACACCAGCCATTGGTCGATGTCGAACTGGGCGCGCAGCACTTCGATATCGTCGATCAGCAGCTGCGTCGTGTTGTTGCGCCATTCGCCCAGCGGCGTGGACTTGCCCGCGCCGCGCTGGTCGAACAGGATCACGCGGTAGCGCTGCGGGTCAAAAAAACGGCGGTGCTGCGGCGACAGGCCCGCGCCCGGGCCGCCATGCAGGAACAGCACGGGAATGCCGTCGGGATTGCCGCACTCTTCCCAGTAAATGGTGTGGATGTCATCGACCGCCAGCATGCCGTGCCGGTTCGGCGTCAGGGCGGGAAACAGGGGTGACAAAGAATCGGGCATGGCGAGCGGTCCTTGGAATGGCGGTCAGGGCGCCAGGCACGATTCCTGGCAACTGTCTCAATTATAGTGCGCCCCCGGCGCCTCAGGCCAGCAGCAAGGGCAGGCGGTTCGACGACTTGATTTCGCGCATCGACAGGCTGGACTGGATTTCCGCCACGCCCGGCAGGCGGCGCAACACGGTCGAGACGAATTCACCATACGCTTCCAGGTCGCGCGCCACCACTTGCAGGAAATAATCGGCTTCGCCCGCCACATTGTGGCACGACAATATCTCGGGAATCGTCGCGATCGCTTGCTCGAACTGCGACGGCTGCTCGCCGCCATGGTTGGCAAACACGACCCGTACAAATGCCACCAGGCCGATGCCCAGTTTCTTGCGGTTGAGCAAAGCCTGGTAGCCGGTAATAAAGCCTTCCTCTTCCAGGCGGCGCAGGCGGCGCCAGACGGGGGTTTCACTGAGCTTCAAGCGCTCGGCCAGGCGCGCGTTGGACAGCCTTCCTTCATCCTGCAACAGCCTGAGTATCTGCAAATCGGTGGCGTCGAGGCTAACTTCTGGAATTTTCATCTAATTTTTGTTTTTATACGAGTGGAATCTACCCGAATACTAGGGCATGCAGGGCAGGAAAAGCAAGCACATTTCATCGCGACAAGAACATAATGGGGCCCGGCGAGCATGCAGCAAACTGCCGTTGCTCCCGCCCTTACTTTTTGCCTGTGACCGAGCTGCGCCATGTCCGATTCTACCTTCCTGATGTACCTGCTGGCACTGACCGGCGCCTTTTTATTACCCGGCCCCGACATGGCGCTGGTGCTGGCGACGGGCGCCGCGCGCGGCGTGGCCACGGCGCTGGTGACGGCCGTGGGCATCGCCGGCGCGCGCGCCGTGCACGTGGCGCTGTCGGGCGCGGGCCTGGCGGCATTGATGGTCACGCATCCACAAGCCTTGCAGTGGGTCAAATGGGCGGGCGCCGCGTATCTGCTGTATCTGGCGCTGCGCCTGCTGCAGTCGGCCCTGTCGACAAGCACGGCACAGGAAGAAGCCGCCCCCGCCACGGCGCACGGCGCCCGCGCCAGCCTGGTGCGCGGCTTCCTGACGAATCTGCTCAACCCGAAGGCACTGCTGTTTTGCAGCATGTTCCTGCCGCAATTCGTCGTCGGCAGCGAACAGGTCGGCATGCAATACCTGCGCCTGGGCGCGGTCCTGGTGCTGGTGGGCTTGCTGTTCGATGCCCTGTACGCCGTGCTGGCCGCGCGCCTGGCGCGCCGCCTGCGCGGTAAACCTTCGCCTTACGGCAAGTTCGTGCTGCCCACCGTCTTCGTCTTGCTGGCCGGGCGGCTGGTGCTGGGCTGAATTTTCAGCTGACCTGCCATGCCATCGGCAAAGAAGGCAGGGTAATCGGCCAGCAGGCTGCGCTCCAGATCGTTGACCTTGCGAAATTGCCGCAGCGACGGCGCCATGGCCCGGCCCGCATCCCAGCTGCGCCAGGCGTTCGGCGCATCGAATTGCGCGTATAGCGCGTCGCCCAGGTCCTGGTACACGGCCGCCATCTGCGGTCTTGCCTGCAGCACTTGCAGATACAGCGCGGTCGCTGCCGGCCATTGCCCCAGCTTGGCGCGCAGATTTCCCTCGAACAAAGCCAGTACCGGCTGTTCCAGCCCCGTTTGCTTCCTCAATTCCTGCACGGTGGCCAGCGCGGCAGCGATGCCGTCCTGATCCTTGGCCAGCAGCGCGCGCGTCAAGTCATGGATGGGCTCGCATTCCTGCATGGCCAGTATCTGCTGGGGCGACAGCTTGTCGACCAGTTCGCCTGTGGAAAAATGGTCTTCCAGCATGGTCAAAAACGCCTCGAAAGGCTTTTCTGCGGCAAACAGCTTTTCCGCCTCGGCCCGCAGCGCGAGATGTGCCTGAGGCGCCTGGGATCCCGGCGGCGGCAACCGTGCCGCCTGCGCCAGCACGCGTTCGAGCACCGGTGCATCGGCCGCCAGCGGGCGGGGCCGGTACGCGGACAAGGTATAGGTGGCCGGTGCGCCAGCGGTCATGGCGCTGATGCGGAAATGGCGCGTGACCGTACCGCCCACCTCCTGGTAGTGCAAGGTGAATGCGGCGGGAATGCGCTTGCCGTCGGCCAGCATTTTCAATACCAGCGGGTGGCCGCCCCAGGTGTAGCGCAAGTACTGGGCAAACGCCGCGCCATCGTCGCCGCTGACGGGGCTTCCAGCAATATCCAGGCGCAGCAGGGGCTGCCCGTCGAGCGACCACAGCACGGCGCCGTCGAGCACCTGTGGAACCAGTGCGCCGCGCCGCCTTGCCGCCTGCACCGATAACGTCTGCTCTTCATACACGGGCAAGGTCGCATGCTGTTCCAGCTTGCCGGCCTGCAGGATGCCGGCGATACCCTGCCGGTGGCGCAGCTCGATGGCGCGAAAGCCGACGGCGTCGAACAGCGAGTAACTGTCATAGGTTCCCGCCGCCGTATCGATGACGTGGCGGCGGCGCGTGGCAAAGTCAAACACGGACAAGCTCTTGCCCTCACGCACGCTGAGGTAATGCGGGCCCAGCACCACATCGCTGTCCTGCGTATCGCGCGCGGGCAGGCTGGTGTTCACGCCGGGTTGGTTGACGCGCTCGGTCGTCACCGTGACGTGGAACGCGACGCCGGCCTGGGCCGCGCTGGCGCCCAGGAAAAGGATGACGGCCACACTGGCGCGGCGCAAGGCAGGAACAAGGGTCATGGAGAGTGATGCGGTGAAGAAATACTGATTTTAAGGCAAAGCGCACGCTAGCCCTGTTTTGCTCGCCAGCATAAAAAAAGACAGCCGCGGCTGTCTTTTCTGTTTTACGGCAACAACGATTACGACATGTGCTGGCCGCCGTTGATCGAGATATTCGCGCCCGTGACGAACGCGGCTTCATCGGAAGCCAGGTAAGCGACCAGGCCAGCCACTTCTTCCGGCTTGCCCAGGCGCGCCATCGGAATTTGCGGGATGATTTTGCTGTCGAGCACTTCCTGCGGAATCGCCATGACCATCTTGGTGCCGATGTAGCCTGGCGAAATGGTGTTGACGGTAACGTTCTTGCGCGCCACTTCCAGCGCCAGCGACTTGGTGAAACCATGCATGCCGGCTTTCGCGGCCGAATAGTTGGTCTGGCCGAAGGCGCCCTTCTGGCCATTCACGGACGAGATATTGATGATGCGGCCCCAGCCGCGTTCCACCATGCCGTCGCAGACAGGCTTGGTCATGTTGAAAACGGAGTCGAGGTTGGTGCCCATCACGGCATCCCAGTTCGGCTTGTCCATCTTCTTGAACGTCATGTCGCGCGTGATGCCGGCGTTATTCACCAGCACGTCGACAGGACCGATGTCCGCTTCCACGGCAGCCACGCAGGCAGCGGCCGAATCGTAGTCGGCCACATCGCACGGATACGCCTTGAAGTCATAGCCCATGTCCTTGGTCGTCGCCAGCCATTCTTCGACCTTCTGATTGCCTGGAGAATAGGTCGTGACCACGCGATAGCCAAGCGCCGCCAGCTTGAAACAGACCGCTTCGCCCAGACCACCCATGCCACCAGTTACCAATGCAACTCTTGCCATTTTTCATCCCCTCAGTGTCGTTCTGTTGCTAAAAAGTTAATCATTTGCTTAAAGCTATCCACATCCGCCGTGTAACGGCGGCGTACCGCAGCGAACCCGGGCCGTCACGCACTGCGCGCGACGGCCCGGGTTCGGCGCTAGCGATTAATCCCGCTCAATCGCCAGGGCAACACCCATGCCGCCGCCGATGCACAATGCTGCCAGGCCTTTCTTGGCGTCGCGGCGGATCATTTCGTGGATCAGGGTGACCAGGATGCGCGCGCCGGACGCGCCGATCGGGTGGCCGATGGCAATCGCGCCGCCGTTCACGTTGATCTTGCTGGTATCCCAGCCCATTTCCTTGTTGACGGCAATCGCTTGCGCGGCAAACGCTTCATTGATTTCCATCAAGTCCAGCTCTTCATGCGTCCAGCCGGCTTTTTTCAGGCACAGACGCGACGCCGAGACAGGGCCCATGCCCATGACGGCCGGGTCCAGGCCCGACGAGGCGTAGGCCTTGATGCGTGCCAGCGGCTTCAAGCCCAGTTCTTTCGCTTGCGAGGCCGACATCATGATGACGGCGGCGGCGCCATCGTTCAGGCCGGAAGCATTGCCGGCCGTGACGGTACCGTCCTTGGCGAACGCGGGGCGCAGGCCGGTCAGCGATTCCAGGGTCGAGCCCGGCTTGATGTATTCGTCGCTGTCGAAGACCACGGTGCCTTTCTTGTTGGCGATTTCCAGCGGCAGGATTTCATCCTTGAACTTGCCCGCTTTTTGCGCCGCTTCCGCCTTCAGTTGCGACTGCAGCGCGAATTCATCCTGTTCGGCACGCGTCACTTCGTATTTCTTGGCGACATTTTCCGCCGTAATGCCCATGTGGTACTGGTTGTACACGTCCCACAGGCCGTCGACGATCATGGTGTCGACCATCTTGAAGTCGCCCATGCGGAAACCGTCGCGCGAGCCGTTCATCGCGTGCGGCGAGGCGCTCATGTTTTCCTGGCCGCCGGCGATGATGATGTTGGCATCGCCGCATTTGATCGCTTGCGCCGCCAGGTGCGTGGCCTTCAGGCCGCTGCCGCATACCTTGTTGATGGTGAATGCCGGGATGGAGCTGGGCAAGCCAGCCTTGATGACAGCCTGGCGCGCGGCGTTCTGGCCGACGGCAGCCGTCAGCACCTGGCCCAGGATCGCTTCGCCGATCAGGTTCGGGTCGATGCCGGTTTGTGCCAGCAAGCCCTTGATTACATGCGCGCCCAGTTCGGACGCAGGAATCTTGGCCAGACTGCCACCGAATTTGCCGACTGCGGTACGGCCGGCGGCCACGATTACGACATCATCCATTTATTTCTCCGATATGCAGGCCACGAGGGCCAAGGTGAAGGTATTAATACAATCCAATGAATCCGGGAAGACACAGCAAGCTGTGTTTCATTCTAGCGTGGCATGCGCCACAGTTCCAGCGCCACACCGCAGGCGGCAGCGATGGCGGCCTGCCCTGCGGTGGCGGCGGGCGGCCTGGCGCGGCGGATAGCCGCTGCCGGGCCGCGACGCGCCTACGCTTGACGAGCGGGACGCGTGTTTTTATTTTTATCATACCCTTCATCGGCGCCGCTGAAAGTGGTTTTTAGAAAATTATTGAAGGGAATAATCAGGGGCACGGGCGTTTGCTTTACCACCTGCACCAGCTCGCCGAATTTTTGACGCGATGCAGCAAACTCACCCTTTGTCACCGTATCGAATTTCTCCTGGGTTTCTTGGGCAACATCCTTTGCCTGGCGGCCATAGGCACCGATGCGTTCAATGGCCAGTTGCGACTGCGTGCGCGACAGTTCCAGCAGCGCTTGCGTATCCTTCACGGACAGCAGCTGATTGCCCGCCACCGTAGCGGCCGCCAACGCCGCGCGGGCCGCGTCGAGCTGCAAATCCAGCACGCTGGCGCCGCTCTCGACGGCGGCCCGGGCATACGCTTGCGCGCTGATCAATTGTGCTTCCACCACGGCCTTGCCGGCGAGTGCCCATTGCTCGGAAAATGAAAACATCGTGTTCCTCCCCAAAGAGTAGGCAGCGCCATGTTGCGCCGCACAGTGCTCAACTGTAAGCGGTGGTTCATTGCTGAACCTTGATATTTATCAAGCTTTGCTGTTGGTTTGTTTCCAACTCAACGTTGATCAGGACAACAACTTGATACCGTCAAGCGAGGCCGCGCACTGCTCGCGTATCACGCTGACGAAATCGCGCACATACGCCTTGTCCTGCAACTGCTGCGGCACGGACACGTACAAGTCGCTCCACAGGCCCTGCTCGCCCACCGGACGCGCCACCACATAATCGTAATCGACGTAATTCTTGATGGCCCAGTTCGGCAAGGCGGCGATGCCGCGCCGGCTCGCCACCAGTTGCAGCACGGCCACCGTCAGTTCGGCCGTGCGGCGTTCAAACTCGATGCCGGCAGGCCGCAGCACTTCGCGGATCAGATCGATGCGCTCTTCCGGCACCGGATACGTGATCAGGGTCTCGCCCGTGAAGTCGGCCGCCACCAGCCGGCGCTGCGCTTGCAGCCGGTGCTTCTGCGCCATCACCACCAGCATTTCAAAGCGGAACAGGGGAAACACGGTGAAGTCGGGGCCGTAAGGCGAACCGATCACGAGATCGGCCTCGCCCGAGCGCAGCAAGTCCGCCGGCTCGCTGTGAAAGCCCGACACCAGGTCGATCTCCACTTCCGGCCAGCGTTGGCGGAACGCATCCATCACCGGCATCAGCCAGTCGAAGCAGGTATGGCATTCGAGCGCCACGCGCAGCTGCCCCTTGTCGCCTTGCGACAGGCGCGCCACGTCGCGCTCGGCCAGCTCGATCTCGGGCAGCAGCTTGTCGGCCAGCTCGAGCAGCCGGCTGCCCGTGGCCGTAAACGCGATCGGCATCGACTTGCGCTCGAACAGCGGCGCCTGATAGCGCTCTTCGAGCAAGCGGATCTGGTGCGACAGCGCCGACTGGGTCAGATTGAGCAGCTGCGCGGCGCGCACCAGGCTGCCGGACGAACGCAAGGCACTCAGGGTGCGCAGGTGACGGATTTCTAGCATCGGGAAATGGGGGGATGTACGTGAATTATTTTCATGTTATTCGGCAAAATGTTTCGTTTTGATTATAGCCCAAGTTGCCGCACACTCTAGCGCACTCACATTAAATCTCGATGACATCATGACCATTCGTACCCACATCCTTGGCTTTCCCCGTATCGGCGCCGCGCGTGAACTGAAACTGGCACTGGAAAGCCACTGGCGTGGCGAGGTGTCCGAGGCCGCCCTGGAAGCGACGGGCCAGCAATTGCGTGCGCGCCACTGGGCCTTGCAACGCGATGCCGGGCTCGATTACGTCACCGTGGGCGACTTCGCCTTGTATGACCAGGTGGCCAACCATATCCAGCTGCTGGGCTGCGAACCGGCGCGTTTCCACTTTACGCCGGAGCAATCGCCGCTGGCGCGCTATTTCAGCATGGCGCGCGGTGAAGCAACGCAGGCGCAACACGCGCACTGCGGCCACGCGCACCATAGCAACGCCGCAGGCACTGCCGCGCTGGAAATGACCAAGTGGTTTGACACCAATTACCACTACCTGGTGCCCGAACTGTCGCCGCAGACCCGGTTTTCGCTAGCCTGCGAGCGCCTGCTGGCGGAAGTGGCCGAGGCGCAGGCACTGGGCCACCAGGTCAAGGCGGCCCTGATCGGCCCCCTCACCTTCCTCTGGCTGGGCAAGGAAAAGACGCCGGGCGAGTCTGGATTCCATCGTCTGGCCCTGCTGGAACAATTGCTGCCCGTGTACGGCGCCCTGCTCGACCGCCTGAAACAGCAAGGCGTGACGTGGGTGCAGCTCGATGAACCGATTTTGGGCCTGGACTTGCCCAGCGCCTGGCGCAGCGCCTTCGAAAGCACGTACTGGCAGCTGAACCAGGTGGGCGTGAACATCTTGCTGGCCACCTATTTCTCGCCGCTGGAAGAAAACCTCAGCCTGACCTGCCGCCTGCCCGTGGCCGGCCTGCACGTGGACGGTATCCGCGCGCCGCATGAATTGATCAGCGTGACGGACTGGTTGCCCGCGCATAAAGTCTTGTCGATCGGCATCGTCGACGGGCGCAATATCTGGCGCACCGACCTCGACGCGGCCCTGGCCGTGCTGCAGCCGCTGGCAGCGAGGCGCAACGGCCAGCTATGGCTGGCGCCGTCGTGCTCGCTGCTGCACGTGCCGTTCAGCCTGGAAGCGGAAACGGCGCTCGACGGGGAAATCAAGAGCTGGCTGGCGTTTGCCACAGAGAAACTGACGGAACTGTCGCTGCTGAAAAACGCGCTGGCCGGCCATCCCGACGCCGCCGCGCTGGCCGCATTGGCCATTTCTCGCCTGGCCATCGCCGGGCGGCGCGCCAGCCCCCGCGTCCAGCGTGCCTCGGTCACGCAGCGCCTGCAAACGCTCACGCCCACCGTCGACCGCCGCGATTCCAGCTTCCCGCTGCGCCAGGCCGTGCAGCGCACGCGTTTCCAGCTGCCCGACTTCCCGACGACGACCATCGGCTCCTTCCCGCAGACGGCGGCCATCCGCGCCGCCCGCGCCAGCCATCAACGGGGCGAACTGGCCAGCGCAGGCTATGAACAGCAGATGCGCGCCGAAATCGCCCATGCCGTGGCGCGCCAGGAAGCGCTGGGCCTTGACGTACTCGTGCATGGCGAAGCGGAACGCAAGGACATGGTCGAATACTTCGGCGAGCAATTGGACGGGTTCGCCTTCACGCGCCTGGGCTGGGTGCAATCGTACGGCTCGCGCTGTGTCAAACCGCCCGTCCTCTACGGCGACGTGCAGCGCCCGGCCGCCATGACGGTGGCCTGGACGGTGCACGCGCAAAGCCTCACGCATAAACCGATGAAGGGCATGCTGACGGGCCCCGTCACGCTCTTGCAATGGTCGTTCGTGCGCGACGACCAGCCGCGCGCCAGCACGGCGCTGCAGCTGGCCCTGGCCATCCGCGACGAGGTGCAAGACCTGGAAACGGCCGGCATCGGCATCATCCAGATCGACGAGCCGGCCGTCCGCGAAGGCTTGCCGCTGCGCCGCGGCCAGTGGGACGCCTACCTGGACTGGGCCACGCGCGCCTTCCGCATCGCCGCGTCCGTGGCCAGCGACGCGACGCAGATCCACACGCACATGTGCTATGCCGAGTTCAACGACATCCTGCCGCAGATCGCCGCCATGGATGCCGACGTCATCACGTTGGAGACGAGCCGCTCGGGCATGGAGTTGCTGACGGACTTGGGCCAGTTCCAGTATCAGAACGAAATCGGCCCCGGCGTGTACGACATCCACTCGCCGCGCGTCCCCTCGACCGTCGACATGGTGCGCTTGCTGCAAAAAGCCAGCGCCGTCATTCCCCCGGCCAACTTGTGGGTGAACCCGGACTGCGGCTTGAAGACGCGCGGCTGGACGGAAACGGAGGCAGCGTTAAAAAATATGGTGGCGGCGGCGCAGCAGATGCGCGCGGCTTGATCGAGCAGCGCGCCGTCAGGGCGCATTCTCAGCAGCTCTTGGGGCGGCGCAGCGGTTTTCCGGGGCGCCGCCCTTGTTTTTTGACAAGAAGTCACTGTTGCCCTACGGAATAGCACGCGCCAGGCCCCTGATGCCGATTTTTTTGCAGTAGAATGCAAGAAATTTACTGCTCCCATTGTTGCTGTACGGAACATCTGGCCTGCCGCAGTTTCACTTTGATAATGTTTATGTCCAAAAGCCCGTCGCAGAAGCCTATCGAAATCAAGATTTCCACCGTCGTCGCCGTTTCCGCCATTGTGCATAGCGCCGATACGCAGGCACTCGATGCCGCCTTGCGCGACATGACGGGAGGCGTGGCGGACTTTTTCGAAGATGACCTGGCCGTGCTGGACGTGGCCGACTTGCCGCCTGGCGGCATGCCCGTCGATTGGGCTTCGCTGGTGGCCTTGCTGAAAAAATACCGCTTGAATGCCGTGGCCGTGCGCAATGCGCCAGCCGAGCTGCAGGACGCCATCCTGGCGCAAGGCTTGAGCCTCGATAGCGGCAAGACGCGCGACGATGCGCCGCCCAAGGATACGCCCACGGCGGCCGCCCAGGCGGGCGCCGAAGCGCAAGTGATGGTGATCGACACGCCCGTGCGGGCGGGCCAGCGCATTTATGCGCGCGGCTGCGACCTGATCATCACCGCCGTGGTGAACAATGGCGCCGAAATCATCGCCGACGGCAGCATCCATGTGTATTCCTCGCTGTATGGCCGCGCGCTGGCCGGCGCCTCGGGCAATGCCCAGGCGCGCATTTTCGCGCTGGCCATGGAGCCTGAATTGGTGTCGATCGCCGGCGTCTACCGCACGTTCGAGGATGGTTTCCCGGCGGAAATGGCACGCGGACCGGCGCAAATTCGTTTGGCTGGAGACAGAATCGATATACACTCTGTCAATCCGGTCACTCCCGTGAACCGCTCTTAAGCTGCACAATTCAAGAGATATCTGAAAAGGATTATTTGTGGCAAGAATTATTGTTGTGACGTCCGGCAAGGGCGGTGTCGGCAAGACGACCTCTAGCGCCAGTTTTTCCACTGGCCTGGCCCTGCGCGGCCACAAGACAGCCGTGCTCGATTTTGACGTGGGTCTGCGCAACCTCGACCTGATCATGGGTTGCGAACGGCGCGTCGTCTACGACCTGATCAATGTGATCAACAAGGAAGCCACGCTGAACCAGGCCCTGATCAAGGACAAGCACTGCGACAACCTGTTCATCCTGCCCGCGTCGCAAACGCGCGACAAGGATGCCTTGTCGGAAGAAGGCGTGGAACGCGTGTTGAACGACCTGATCAACATGGGTTTCGAGTTCATCATCTGCGATTCGCCGGCCGGCATCGAGCATGGCGCGCTGATGGCGCTGACGTTCGCCGACGAAGCCATCATCGTCACCAACCCGGAAGTGTCGTCGGTGCGCGATTCGGACCGCATCCTGGGCATCCTGCAAGCCAAGTCGCGCCGCGCGCAGACGGGCGGCGAACCGGTCAAGGAACATTTGCTGATCACCCGTTACTCGCCGAAGCGCGTGGAATCGGATGAAATGCTGTCCTACCAGGACGTGCAGGAAATCCTGCGCATCCCGCTGGTGGGCATCATTCCGGAATCGGAACAAGTGCTGGCCGCCTCGAACCAGGGCAATCCGGCCATCCACTTCAAGGGCACGGACGTGGCGCAAGCCTATGAAGACGTGGTCTCGCGTTTCCTCGGCGAAGAGGTCGAGTTGCGCTTTACCAACTATGAAAAGCCTGGATTACTCCAGCGCATTTTTGGGGCGAAGTGATATGGCCTTGCTTTCTTTCCTGTTCCCCCCCAAGCCGAAGACGGCCACCGCCGCCAAGGAACGCCTGCAGATCATCATCGCCCGCGAACGCAGCGGCCGCGGTGGTCCGGACTTCCTGCCCGCCCTGCACAAGGAATTGATCGCCGTCATTTCCAAGTACACCAAGGTCAATGCCGACGACATCAAGATCTCGCTGGACCGCCAGGGCAACCTGGAGGTACTCGACGTCAACGTGGTGCTGCCGGACGCTTAAGGTCTTTACTCCGGCCTGACCGTGAGCAATTCCTGCGCCACCGCGGCGCAGGCATTCACGTGCTGGTTGCCGATCTGGCGGAACACGGCGTAGCCGATGACCGCCGCCACCGCCTGCCCGGCGAACGGCACGAAGCGCGCCACCTGCTTGGTGGCAATCTTGACGCCACTGCGCTTGAGCAGCTGGAGGATCAGTTCGCGCGACACCAGCTTCCCCACCAGCATGCCACCCATGCCCACCGCCGCGCGGTAGGCCATCAGCTTGAACTGCGGGTTGAGGCGCTCGATCTGCTCGGGCGTGAGGCCGAATTCGTGGTTGATATCGTTGATCAGCATGGAAAACAGGCCGACATCGGACATCAGGTCGATGCCGGGAATGGGAATGGCCGAGGCGCCCGCCGACATCACGGCACGCCGCTGCACCAGGCGCCGGCAACGCTCGCGCACTTGCTCGATTTCGGCACGACTGGCCGGTATCAGGGTCCAATCGGTACTGCTCTTGTCTGCCATGCGCGTTTCTCCGCTAGTAGGGGGGTAGATGAACCAGTGTAACGTAAAGAATGTGGCCACCGATTTCACTGGACACAGTTGCAATCTCTGTTATATTTCACTTGAGCATTCCTTAACATTACGATAAGCAGAGCGGACCGTCTGTTTGTTGCTACACACTCCAGCCCATTATGCGAATTGCCGTACTCGATAGCGACCATAGTCAGGCAGAACTGATCTGCCAGGTGCTCACCGCCGCAGGCCACGCTTGCCACGAGTTTCAGAGTGGCAAGGAAATGCTGGGGCAACTGCGCAAGGACAGTTGCGACATGCTCATCCTCGACTGGCATGTGAGCGATCTGGATGGCGCCGAAGTACTGCGCCGTGCCCGGGAAAAACTGGCGCCGAAGGCACCTGTGTTGTTTATGACCAACAGCTCGGGCGAAGACGATGTGGTGGCCGGCATGACGGCCGGTGCCGACGACTACATGATCAAGCCCTTGCGGCGCAGCGAACTGACTTTGCGCACCCAGGCGCTGCTGCGCGTGGCCTACCCGGCGCAGAATGGCGCCGAGTATTTGCAATTTGGTCATTACACGTTTGAAACCCGCCCCGGCCGCCTGCTCAAGGATGGCGAAGTGCTGGACGTGACGCACAAGGAATTCGCCCTGGCGCTGCTGTTTTTCCGCAACATGGGCCGTCCCCTGTCGCGCGCCTACATCCACGAAGCCGTGTGGCAGCGCGACACGGCCCTGCCCTCGCGCACCATGGATACCCACGTCTCGCGCGTGCGCAACAAGCTGCAGCTGAAACCGGAACACGGCTACCGCCTCGTGCCCGTCTACAGTTATGGTTATCGCCTGGAAAAACTGGGCGGGTGACGCCCACGCATCCGGGTGAAAACAGGCGAACTGCTCAAAGCGCGGGCACAAGGCGTTATAATGTCGGCATAAGAATTCCCAACAGCCCTGAAATGCAACTGCTCGCCGTCGGCCTCAACCATACCACCGCTCCAGTGTCGCTCCGCGAACAGCTGGCGTTTGCGCCTGAGCACTTGGGTTCGGCGGTGATGGCGGCGCGCACCTGGTTCCAGCGCATCGACCTGCGCGACAACGACGAAGCGGCCATTCTCTCGACCTGCAACCGCACCGAGCTGTATGCGGCCAGCCATGTGCCGAACCCGCTCGACGCGGGCGCGCATTTCCTGGCCGATTATCACCAGCTCAATTACAGCGAGCTGCGCCCCCACTTGTACATGCTGCCGCAGCACGATGCCGTGCGCCACACCTTCCGCGTCGCCTCCGGGCTCGATTCGATGGTGCTGGGCGAAACGCAGATCCTGGGGCAGATCAAGGACGCCATCCGCACGGCCGACGAGGCGGGCGGCCTGGGCACGTATCTGCACCAGTTGTTCCAGCGCAGCTTTTCGGTCGCCAAGGAAGTGCGCAGCAGCACGGAAATCGGCGCCCACAGCGTGTCCATGGCGGCCGCCGCCGTGCGCCTGTCGCAGCGCATCTTCGACAAGATCGCCGAGCAGAACGTGCTGTTCATCGGCGCCGGCGAAATGATCGAATTGTGCGCCACCCACTTTGCCGCGCAAAATCCGAAAAGCATCACGATTGCCAACCGCACCATGGAACGGGGCGAGGAACTGGCGCACCGCTTCAACGGCAAGGCCATCCGCCTGGCGGACCTGCCAGAAATGCTGCACCAGTTCGACATCGTCATCTCGTGCACGGCGTCATCGTTACCGCTGCTGGGCCTGGGTCTGGTCGAGCGCGCCATCAAGGCGCGCCGCCACAAACCCATGTTCATGGTCGACCTGGCCGTGCCGCGCGACATCGAATCGGAAGTGGGCCGCCTGAACGACGTCTTCCTGTACACGGTCGACGACCTGGGCAAGGTCGTGCAGACGGGCCTGGAAAGCCGGCAAGCGGCCGTGGCGCAAGCAGAGACCATCATCGAGACGCGCGTGCAATCGTTCATGAGCTGGGTCGACGACCGCGCCATGGTGCCCGTCATCCAGCATTTGCATGAAAACAGCGAAGCGCTGCGCCTGATGGAAGTGGAACGGGCGCGCAAGATGCTGGCCAAGGGCGCCGACATCGACGCCGTGCTCGAAGCGCTGTCGAAAGGCTTGACGGCCAAGTTCCTGCACGGCCCGCAGCAGGCGCTGCACCAGGCGCAAGGCGACGAGCGCAAGCAGCTGGTCACCCTGCTGCCGAAACTGTTCCGCCCCCGCCGTTAGCGCAGCCGCGCTGGCCGCCCGCGCGCGGCTACCCCTGCCCGCCTGCCGGGCGTGCCGGACCCGCACCATCCCTACACTCTTTTACCGCGAATCGCTATGAAACCATCCATGCTGGGCAAACTCGATCAACTGGCGAACCGCCTGGTCGAACTCGACGAACTGCTGATGCACCCGGACGCCACGTCGAACATGGACAGCTACCGCAAGATGACACGCGAGCACGCCGAACTGGGCCCGCTGGTGGCCCTGTACCATTCCTACCAGGAAGCGGGCAACGATATCGCCACGGCGCAAGAGATGCTGGGCGACCCGGACATGAAGGAATTCGCGCAGGAAGAGATCGAGGCGGCGAAAGCCACCATGGCGCGCCTGGAACGCGAATTGCAAACCATGCTGCTGCCGAAGGATGTCAACGACGAGCGCAATATCTTCCTGGAAATTCGCGCCGGCACGGGCGGCGATGAATCGGCGCTGTTCGCCGGCGATTTATTACGCATGTACTCGCGCTTTGCCGAGCGCAACCGCTGGCAAGTCGAGCTGGTGTCGTCGTCCGACTCCGACCTGGGCGGCTACCGCGAAGTGATCGTGCGTATCGTCGGCAATGGTGCGTATTCGAAGCTGAAATTCGAGTCGGGCGGCCACCGCGTGCAGCGCGTGCCGGCCACGGAAACGCAGGGCCGCATCCACACGTCGGCCTGCACGGTGGCGGTGATGCCCGAGGCCGATGAAGTGGAAGACGTCAACATCAACCCGGCCGACCTGCGCATCGACACCTACCGCGCCTCGGGTGCGGGCGGTCAGCACATCAACAAGACCGATTCGGCCGTACGCATCACCCACTTGCCGACCGGCATCGTGGTGGAGTGCCAGGATGACCGCAGCCAGCACAAGAACAAGGCGCAAGCGATGAAAGTGCTGGCCGCGCGCATCAAGGACGTGCAGCTGCGCGAACAGCAGTCGAAGGAAGCGGCCACGCGCAAGAGCCTGATCGGCTCGGGCGACCGCAGCGAGCGCATCCGCACTTATAACTTCCCGCAGGGCCGCCTGACGGACCACCGCATCAATCTGACCTTGTACAAGCTGGACTTCATCATGGATGGGGATTTGACGGAGCTGACGAATGCGCTGGCGGCGGAGCACCAGGCGGAGCTGCTGGCTGCTTTAGGCGACTAAACGCTGGCGCCGTTGTGCCGGCTTACGCCGACCTACGCAGACCTACGCCGCAATTTGTAGGTCGGCTTGGCGCGCAGCGCGTAAGCCGACAGCTTTAAGTAGCGGCTAAGCAATAAAAATCCGGCCTTGTGCGAAAATGACCAGCTCGATTCCATCCACCTCACCGTGTCGCCCATGAAAAATTCACGCACCGTCCTCCTGTTGATCGCCTCCCTGTGTTTCCTGATGCTGGGCGTGGCCATGTATTTGCAGCATGCCATGCACATGGCGCCGTGCCCGCTGTGCGTGATCCAGCGCTATCTCTTCCTCGCCATCGGCATCGCCTGCCTGGCTGGCGCAGCCGCGAACCGCCCGAAAATCGGCGCCGGCATCGGTGTCTTGGCGGCCCTGGGCGGCCTGGGCGTGGGCGCCAAGCATTTGTACGTACTGGCCAACCCCGGCTTCTCGTGCGGCATCGACCCGGTGGAAACGGCGCTGAACAAGATCTTCACGGCGCAACTCATGCCGTTCATGTTTGAATCGTATGGCGCCTGCGAAAACGCCGGCGAGCCGTTTTTCGGCCTGTCGATCCCGCAATGGGCGTTCATCTGGTTCGCCATCTTCGCCATCGGCCTGCTGTGGACCTTGCTGCGCCGTCAGAAATAATTGAAAGCACCATGCCAGAAACACTGATCCCCGCCGGCAGCACTGTCGGCGCGCTGCAAATCCGACCGCTGCTCGATCCGCTCGACAACCGCATCCTGCTGGGCCACGCGCTGGGCTTGTCGCGCGTCTCGCTGATCACGCAATCGGAGCGTGTGCTCACTTCTGATGAGACCGAACGCCTGTCAGGCTTGCTGGCGCGCCGCCTGCAAGGCGAGCCGATCGCCTACATCGTCGGCCAACGTGAATTCTTCGGCCTGCCATTCGAAGTCAGCGACGCTGTGCTGATTCCCCGCCCCGACACGGAAGTGCTGGTGGAACTGGCGCTCGATCGCCTGCCGCCCGGCGGACGGGTGCTCGACATGGGCACGGGCAGCGGCGCCATCGCCGTCGCGCTGGCGTACACGCGGCCCGACGCCGTCGTCACGGCCCTGGACGTCAGCAGCACGGCCCTGGCCGTGGCGCGCCGCAACGCCAGCGCCAACGGCGTCAACATCACCTTCATGGCCAGCGACTGGTTCGAAGCGCTGGGCACGGAAAAATTCGACCTGATCGTCTCGAATCCCCCCTACATCGCCAGCGGCGACCGCCACCTGGCCGAAGGCGATTTGCGCTTCGAGCCGGCCGGTGCGCTGACCGACCACGCGGACGGCCTGTCGGCCCTGCGCACCATCGTGGCCGGCGCCGGTCGCCACCTGGCGTCGGGCGCCTGGCTGCTGATGGAGCACGGCTATGACCAGGCGGCATCCGTGCGCGGCTTGCTGGCCGACGCCGGCTACAGCAAAGTACAGAGCTGGCGCGACCTGGCCGGCATCGAGCGCGTCAGCGGCGCCCGCCTGGGCTGACCGCCATCTGCGCAAAGCTTGACCCGGCGGCGCGCCAGATCCCCCCGCAGTTTGTTAAAATATCAAGCGCATTCCTGACCGAAGCGCCGCCCTTCTTGCCCGGGGCGGACGCTGGCGACGCGGCGTTTTTTGGGCCGGCGCCGACGCATTTGCCAAAATTCGGTTAATCTCAGCACAAATTATTTATATGCTGCACAAGAAAGGAAGCTCAAATTGCCCAACCTGTTGACTCGCCGCCTGGCATTGCTGACCGAAGATGCCAACCGCGCGCTGCTGGGCGGCTTGCGCGGCATCGAGCGTGAAACCCTGCGCGTCGACCCTGCCGGCCATCTGGCTTCCACGCCCCACCCCGCCGCCTTGGGCTCGGCACTGACGCACCCTGAAATCACCACCGACTACGCCGAAGCGCTGCTCGAATTCATCACCCCGGCTGAAAGCGACATCGCCACGACATTAAGCAAGCTCGATACCGTGCACCGCCACGCCTACAGCCGCCTCGGTGACGAGTTGCTGTGGAGCCAGTCGATGCCCTGCCAGTTGCCGCCCGAGGCGGAGATCGAAATCGCCAACTACGGCACGTCGAACATGGGCATGCTCAAGCACGTCTACCGGCGCGGCCTGGCCTTGCGCTACGGCAAGGCCATGCAATGCATCGCCGGCATCCATTACAACTATTCGCTCGACGAACAGCTGTGGCAAGTGCTCGCCAGCAACCCGGACACCAGCGCCAGCCCGACGCAGGCAGCTGCCTCGCCGAAAGACGTGCAGTCGGAAAGCTATCTGGCGACGATCCGCAATTTCCGCCGCTACAGCTGGCTGCTGATGTACCTGTTCGGCGCTTCGCCGGCGCTGTCGGCCGGTTTCCTGCGCGGGCGCGCGCACAAGCTCGACACCTTGTCCGACGACACCCTGTTCCTGCCGTACGCCACCAGCCTGCGCATGAGCGACCTCGGCTACCAGAACGATGCCCAGTCGGGCCTGCGCCCGCACGAAAACAGCCTGGAAGACTACGTCAGCGCGCTCACGCATGCCGTCAACGATCCCTACCCGCCGTATGCGGCGCTGGGCACGAAGAAGGATGGCGAGTGGATTCAATTGTCCACCAACGTGCTGCAGATCGAAAATGAATACTATTCGACCATCCGCCCGAAGCGCGTGATCCGCACGGGCGAGCGCCCCATCCAGGCCCTGTGCCTGCGCGGCGTGCAATACATCGAAGTGCGCTGCATGGATGTCGACCCGTTCGAACCGGTCGGCATCAGCCTGGAAACGGGGCGCTTCCTCGACGCGTTTTTGCTGTTCTGCGCGCTCGATGACAGTGCACCGATTTCTGCCGAGCAAAGCGCCTGCTACACGCACAATTTCGCCCGCACCGTCAAGGAAGGCCGCACGCCGGGCCTGACCCTGCACCGCGATGGCGAGGAAATCAGCTTGCAGGCATGGGGTGAGCAATTGCTGGCGCGTATCGCGCCAGTGGCGGCCCTTCTTGACGCACGGCATGGCGGCACGGCACACGCGGACAGCCTGGCGGCGCAGGCAGCCAAATTGGCCGACCCGGACACGACGCCATCGGCCAAGGTATTGGCCGAGCTGCGCGCCAACGGCGGCTCGTTTGCCGCCTTCGGCCTGCGCCAGAGCGAGCGCCACGCCGCCTACTTCCGCGCGCAGCCAGCAAGCAAGGAACAAAGCGCGTATTTCGACGCGATGGCCGCCAGCTCGCTGGCCGAGCAGCGCGCCATGGAAGCGGCGCCCGCCGGCAGCTTCGACGATTTCGTCGCCGCCTACCGCGCCAGCACCCTGTGCTCGCACACCTGAGCTTGCACAAAACGCCCCGATGCTGACCTTCTACAATGAATTGCACAGCCAGCACCGGGGCCGCTTCGAGCTATTTCGCGGCACTATGGTGCCCTGCTTCGAGACGCCCGAACGGGCCGACATGGTGGTGGCCGAACTGGGACGGCGCAACCTGGGCCGCATCGTCACACCGCACGGTGTACCGCTGACGTCGCTGGAGCGCATCCACACACCGCGTTACCTGCACTTCCTGCGCCACGCCTGGCACGACTGGCTGGCGCTCGACCCGGACAATGCCAACAAGGATGCCTTGCCCTCCGTGTGGCCCGTGCGCACCTTGCGCAGCGATATCGAACCGGACGACTTCACGGCCAAGCTGGGCCTGTATTCGATGGATAACGGCACGCCGCTGACGGCCGGCACGTGGACGGCGGCCAAGACGGGCGCCGACTGCGCCGTCAACGCGGCGCACGCGCTGCGCCTGGGCGAGCGCGCCACGTTCGCCCTGACGCGCCCGCCGGGCCACCATGCGGGCAGCGATTTCTTTGGCGGCTACTGTTTTCTGAACAACGCGGCCCTGGCCGCACAGCACCTGCTCGACGACGGCGCCAGCAAGGTCGCCATCCTCGATATCGACTACCACCACGGCAACGGCACCCAAAGCATCTTTTATGCGCGCAACGACGTGCTGTTCGCCTCGATCCACGCCGACCCGCGCAGCGAATACCCGTTTTACCTGGGCCACGCCGATGAGACGGGCAGCGGCGCCGGGCTCGGCTACAACGTCAACCTGCCGCTGCCGGCCGGCAGCACCACGGCCAGCTGGTTTGCCGCGCTGGAAACGGCTTGCCTGCGCATCAAGATGTACGCGCCCGACGCGCTGGTGGTGTCGCTCGGCGTCGACACCTTCGTCGGCGACCCGCTGTCGCACTTCGCCCTGCAAAGCGGCGACTACCTGCGCGTGGGCGAACGCCTGGCGCATCTGAACCTGCCCACCGCCTTCATCCTCGAAGGGGGCTATGCGGTGAAGGAACTGGGCATCAATGTGGTGAACGTGCTTGAAGGTTTCGAGACGGCCGACTAACGCTACATATTCCTGAACAGCGCCATGAACGGCTGGCTCACGGCCAGGGTTTCCGGCCGCGTTTTCAGGCGCAACACACCGCGTCCCACTTCGTCGCGCGTGACCGACGCCACCATCTTCATGTTGACGATGGTGGAGCGGTGGATCTGTTTAAAGATGGCCGGATCGAGCACGTCGAGCAGTTCGCGGATCGGCTTGCGCAGCAGCGCCTCGCCGTCCGCCGTCATGACGGCCGTGTACTTGGTATCGGACTGAAAATAGGCGATGTCTTCCACCATGATCAGGCGCGTATCCTTGCCGCTGCTGGCCGTCAGCCACACCAGCGGCGGCGACTTGGCCGCCGCCGGCAAGGCGCTGCTCAATTGCTGCAGCAAGCCAGCCAGCGCGCCGTCGCCCACCGTTCCCTTGCCGGCCCGCGCCTGCAGGCGCTGCAAGGTCGCCTGCAGGCGCTCGCGGGCGATGGGTTTCAATAAGTAATCGACGGCGCCCTTGTCGAAGGCATCGATCGCGTACTGGTCGTAGGCGGTGACGAACACCACCTGGGTGGCGGGACTGGCGTCGAGCGCGCCAGCGGCCACTTCCAGCCCCGTCAAACCCGGCATGCGGATATCGAGGAAGGCGACGTCGGGTCGCAGGGTGGCGATGGCGTCGAGCGCCGTGCCGCCGTCGTCGCAGGCGGCAACGATGCGCAAGTCGGGCCACTCTTCGGCCAGCAGGGCCACCAGCGCATCGCGCAGCAGGGTTTCATCTTCGGCGATGACGCAGGTCATCTCAGGCGGATGCATACGACACTCCCTGCGCCGTGCTGTCGGGCACCGTGATGGTGGCCGTCACGCCATCGGGAAAATTGGCGACAATGGCAAACGCGGCGGCATGGCCGTAGGTCAGGCGCAGGCGTTCGCGCACATTGCGCAGGCCGATGCCCGTGCCGGCGCCGTCGTCGCTGAAACCCTTGCCGTCGTCGGCCACCGTGACGATCACCGTACCATTGCCGCTACGCGCCATGATCCAGACGGTGCCGCCGCCGCTCTTGGGCTCCAGGCCATGCTTGATGGCGTTTTCCACCAGGGTTTGCAGCATCATCGGCGGCAGTTCCACCTGGCGCAGGTATTGCGGTACCTCAATCTGCAGGTTCAGGCGTGCGCCCATGCGGATTTTCAGGATGTCGAGGTAGGCGCGCGCCCGTTCCAGCTCCGTGCCCAGGGTCGACATGGCTTGCTCCGTGCGCGGCAGCGAGTGGCGCAAATACAGAATCAGGTTGCCCAGCATTTCATCGGCGCGCACGGGGTCGCTGCGCGTGAGCAGCTGCGCGCTGGCCAGCGTGTTGTACAGGAAGTGCGGCTCGACCTGCGCGTGCAGCAGGCTCAGCTTGGCCACCGTGAGTTCCTTTTCCGTCACCGTCTGGCGCGCTTCGGCCTGCTCGCCGCGGCGGCGCTGCGCCACCCGGCGCGTGATGGCGCGCGTCACCGCTTCCGCGTTTTCCAGGTTGCTGCCGTGGTCGACGAGGAACCAGTCGGTCCAGGCATTGCGCGCCGGCTCGCAGATCAGGGTCACGCTGCCCGCCTCGCCATTCGGCGTGACGGTGGCGAGGATCTGGTTCGGCCGCGGCTCGAGGAAACCCAGCACGCGCATGCGGGGCAAGCCCGTGTGCGTGTACGGTGCCGCGCGGCGCACTCTCGCCTGCACCTGCAGGCTGTCGCGCGCGCTTTCGACCACTTCGCTGCCCGGCAATTCGCGGATGGCCGCGTCGATCATGTCGAACGCCTCGCCCGCCTCGAACGGGATCTCGATCTGGCGCCGCTGGCGGCTCGACAGCGTGCCGGGGTTGACGGCGCCGGCGATCAGGCGCACGCGGCGCACGTGCGAAAACGCATTCGTGATGACGGCGCCGGCCAGCAGCGCGCCGACGCTGACAAAAAAGCCTTCCGTATGCCCGAAGAGATAGCGCAGGAAATTCTCCACCAGGATCGCCGTGGCGATGATGTAGGTGAGCATCGTGGCCAGGGTGATGCGCAGGATAAAGAAGAGGCTAGTCATGATTTTTTCCTTGGGGTGTAAAGTGAGCCCAGCATAACCATCGCCCCCGGCGACGGTGGCCATTATGCGATGGAAGGGCAATACTGGCGACAAAGGCAGCAAAATAAAGTACCAATGTGCGTCGCCTGAAAATAAAATCGCTTGCAATTAAATAGCGCACGATATATATTGAGCACATGGACGCCGGCAAGCGCTTCTGCAGACGGGCATCCTGGGGCACTCGTCCATGAAACAAGTAGCACACTATTTAGTCGTTAACTATTTAATTTACTCAAGGAAACCACCATGTCGATCAAACAAGTCCTGTACCGCGCACAAGCCACCGCCACCGGAGGCCGCGAAGGCCGTGCCGTGTCGTCCGACAATGTGCTGGACGTCAAGCTGACCACGCCGAAAGAACTGGGC
This sequence comes from Janthinobacterium sp. PSRC1-1, assembly GCF_049897525.1. Taxonomy (NCBI): domain Bacteria; kingdom Pseudomonadati; phylum Pseudomonadota; class Betaproteobacteria; order Burkholderiales; family Oxalobacteraceae; genus Janthinobacterium; species Janthinobacterium sp. PSRC1-1. The sequence continues at coordinate 98,084 of NZ_JAFCWK010000004.1, read as the reverse complement.
GGCAATGGCGCCGTGGGCACCAATCCGGAACAACTGTTCGCCGCCGGCTACTCGGCCTGCTTCATCGGCGCCATGAAATTCGTCGGTGGCCGCGACAAGATCGCCCTGCCGGCAGACCTGTCCATCGAAGGCAACGTCGGCATCGGCGCCATCGACACGGGCTTCGGCATCGAAGTGGAACTGAAAATTTCGCTGCCGGGCATGGAGCGCGCCGCCGCCGAAGCGCTGGTCGCCGCCGCCCACATCGTGTGCCCGTACTCGAACGCCACGCGCGGCAACATCGACGTCACCCTGACGATCGTCTGAACGCACCTGGCATAACTGCCGCGCGTCGCCATCAAAACCGCACTGCCATGTAGGCAGCGCGGTTTTTTTTCACGTGTGCCTTTAGAATGACGCTCTTTTCCTGATTTTTTCGGAGTACGCATGATCGCCTGGCAATGGAACACGTTCGACGAACTCGGCCCCCACGCTTTGTACCAGGTGCTGGCCTTGCGCCAGCGCGTGTTCGTCATCGAACAGCAGTGCATTTACCCGGACCTCGATGGCCATGACCAGCAAGCCATGCACTTGCTGGGCTGGCAAATGGTCGATGGCCAGCGCCGGCTGGCCGCCTACCTGCGCGTGCTGGCGCCGGGCGCCAAATACGTGGAAATGTCGCTGGGCCGCGTGCTGACGGCGCCCGAGGCGCGCAGCACGGGCGCCGGCAAGCAGCTGCTGCTTGAGGGCATCGCGCACGCCGAACGCCAGCATCCTGGCCACGCCATTCGCATCGGTGCGCAGCACTACCTGGAGCGCTTCTACCAGTCGTTCGGTTTTGTCACCGTCAGCGCCCCCTACGACGAAGACGGCATACAGCACGTCGACATGCTGCGCGCGGAGAAACCGGCATGACGACGGCCCTCATTTCCTGGAGCGGCGGCAAGGATTCCTGCCTGGCCCTGTGGCGCGCGCGCAACGCCGGCATGCGCGTGCCGCTGCTGATCACGGCCATGGATGAAGATGGCCGCAAATCGCGCTCGCACGGCGTGCCGCCGGAATTGCTCGAAGCGCAGGCGGCCAGCCTGGGGGCGCGCCTGCAGCGCTATCACGCCAGCTGGGCCAGCTACGAGGAACAATTCATCGCCATGTTGCGCGCGGCGAAAGACGAGGGCATAGCGCACGCCCTGTTTGGCGACATCGACCTGCAGCCGCACCGCGACTGGGAAGAAAAAGTCTGCGCCGCGGCCGGCCTGACGGCCCATCTGCCCCTGTGGGGCGAAGCGCGGCGCGCGCTGGTCGACGAATTTCTCGCCGCCGGCTTCAAGGCCATCGTCGTGTGCATCAATGGCCAGCACCTGCCACGCGAATTTTGCGGGCGCGAGTTCGACGCCGCCTTTTTGGCCGACCTGCCGCCCGGTGTCGACGCCTGCGGCGAAAACGGCGAATTCCACACCTTCGTCTACGACGGCCCCGCCTTCAGCGCCCCGGTGGCGCTGCGCCGCACGCAGGTGCTGCAATATGACGCGCCGGCCGATCTGGGTGGCGCCACGTATTACTTCCAGGAACTGGCGCCAGCCTGACGCAGACAGGGCCCGCAAAACAAAAAGGGCGATTCCGTGGAATCGCCCTTGGTATTGGCTCCCCTGCGCGTGCCTACTTCTTTTTCTCCACGCCGATCAGCTTGACTTCAAACAGCAAGCCCGCGTAGGCGGGAATCGACGACGCCCCCCTTTCGCCATAACCCAGGGTATACGGAATCGACAGGATACGGGTGCCGCCGACCTTCATGCCGAGCAGGCCGCGGTCCCAGCCCACGATAACCGTGCCGCTGCCCAGAACGAAGTCAAAACCGGCTCCTGTCTGGTTCGAATCGAACTGCTTGCCCTTGTTGTCAGGCTTGCTTGCGTCATACAGCCAGCCCGTGTAAAGCACCTTCAGGGTATCGCCCGCGACCGCCTCCGTGCCGGTGCCGACCACCGGATTGGTAATGACCAGTTCTTTCACTTGCGTATTCGGGTCGAGCACGACCGGCTTTTCCGTGTTGGCGGCGGCGCCGCAGGCGGTCAGGGCCACGGCACAAGCGAGCGTGGCGATCAATTGAAATACCGATTTCATGGTTTCCCTTTAAATATTGGTGTGTGACTGGAGCCCGTACGGTGCGGACCGGTACGGGCTGGAGTTTAACAGGTGTCGCCGGGCCCATTTGTAAGCAGACGTAAGCCCGGCGTTAAATGCTGCGTCGAAACAACATTGTCAAAATATCTAGATTTCCACCTGCGTACCCAGTTCGATCACCCGGTTGCTCGGGATCTGATAGTAGTCGGCCGCCGTGCGCGCATTGCGCGACATGGTGACGAACAGGTGCTCGCGCCATGGCATCATGCCGGCCCCCGGCGTCGAGATGATGGTCTGGCGCGCGATGAAGAACGACGTTTCCATCATCTCGAAATCGAGTCCCTGCTCGGCGCATTGCGCCAGCGCCGCCGGAATGTCCGGTTCATCCTTGAAGCCGTAATGCACATTGACCTGATAGCACTGGTGGCCCAGTTCCACCACGCGCACGCGCTCGGATGGCAACACCCACGGCTCTTCATGCATGAAGACGGTGAGGAAAATGACGCGCTCATGCAGCACCTTGTTATGCAGCAAGTTATGCAGCAGCGCATGCGGCACGCCATCCGTTTCGCCGCGCAGGAAGATGGCCGTGCCGGGCACGCGCAGCGGCGGCGCGATGAACAGCGACGAGAGGAATTCGTTGAGCGGGATCGCGTGCTTTTCCAGGTTCTGGAACACCAGCTGGCGGCCCCGTTTCCAGGTCAGCATGATGATGAACAGGACGGCGCCCAGCAACAGCGGGAACCAGCCGCCGTGGAACAGTTTCAGGGAACTGGCCGCGAACAGGTTCACATCGATGAACAGGAAGAAGCCCGTGGCGGCCCAGCACAGCAGCAAATTCATCTTCCAGCGGTAGCGGATGACGAAGAAGGTCAGGATCGTGGTGGACAGCATGGTGGCGGTGACGGCGATGCCGTAGGCGGCGGCCAGCTTTTCCGACGAGCCAAAACCAACGACGGCCAGCAGTACGACGGCCAGCTGCAGCCAGTTCACGGCAGGAATGTAAATCTGGCCGATTTCGCTTTCCGACGTGTGGCGCACGCGCATGCGCGGCAAGAAGCCCAGCGCGATGGCTTGCTTGGTCATCGAGAAGGTGCCGGAGATGGTCGCCTGCGAAGCGATCACGGTGGCCATGGTCGACAAAATCACCAGCGGATACACGCTCCAGGCGCCCAGCTGCTGGTAGAACGGATTGGAAATGGCTTCCGGGTGCGCCAGCAGCAAGCCGCCCTGGCCCAGGTAGTTCAGCGCCAGCGCGGGAAAGGCGATCAGGAACCAGGCCATGCGGATCGGCTTCTTGCCGAAGTGGCCCATGTCCGCGTACAGCGCCTCGGCGCCCGTCAGTGCCAGCACCACGGCGCCCAGCGACAGGAAGGCGATGCGGCCATTGTCCAGCAGGAAAGCCACCGCGTGCAGCGGATTGACGGCGGCCAGGATGGCTGGCGACTTGATGATATTGAGCACGCCCATACAGGCGAGCGCGACAAACCATATCAGCATGATGGGAGCGAAGAAACGGCCGATGCCGGCCGTACCGTGCGACTGCACCGAATACAGCGCCACCAGCACGGCGATCGTCAGCCACACCACATACGGGCTGAAGGCAGGCGTGGCCACTTCCAGACCTTCGATCGCCGACAGCACCGAAATGGCCGGCGTGATCACGCTGTCGCCATAGAACAGGGTGGCGCCAAACACGCCGATCACCATCAGCGGCACATGCCAGCGTGAAGACTTGCTGACGGACGACAGCACCAGCGCCATCAGGGCCATGATGCCGCCCTCGCCGCGGTTGTCGGCACGCAGCACCAGGGTCACGTATTTCAGCGAAACGATCAGGGTCAGGCCCCAGAAGATCAGCGAAACGATACCCAGCAGGTTGTTATGCGTGACAGACAGCCCGTGGGCCGGGTCAAAGACCGTCTTCAGGGTGTACAGCGGACTGGTGCCGATATCGCCGTAGACGATGCCGACCGCAGCCAGTGTCAAGCCGACCAGGCTGCTTTTTTTATGTTCCGACGTCAAGATTGCACCCGTTTTTGTTTTGTTGCATCGCACAATATGATAGGTATTAGCAAATAGCAAGAGTATTTTTGCATGGTTCCGCAGCTGCCCCAAAGTCGTGGTTTTGTACCGCTCCGCCTTGCTGCGCGGGCTTGCGGCCATTGATTTGTTGCCATTCTACGCCTCGCCAGCGGCGCCGGGCAGCCCCCGATGTTTTCAGCCATAATGACAGACTGTCTACTCTCCAGCGAACCCCATCATGAATCCAGGCATGTTGTACGCCTCCCTCGCCTTCCTGTGCTGGGGCCTGTTTCCCCTGTATTTCCATGCCATCGGCGAGATCGCACCACAGGAAATTCTGGCGCACCGCATGGTCTGGTCGCTGTTGTTTCTAGGCATCGTGCTGACCGTGCGCCGCCAGTGGAGCTGGCTGGGCAGCCTGAAAGCGCAGCCCAGGGTCGTGGCCGGCTTCGTCGCCAGTGCGTTTTTGCTATCCGCCAACTGGTTCATTTATATCTGGGCTGTCAACAACGGCCACGTGGTCGACGCCAGCCTCGGCTACTTCATTACGCCCCTGATCAATGTCATGCTGGGCTTTATGCTGCTGCACGAGCGCTTGCGCCGCCTGCAGTGGCTGGCCATCGGCCTGGCCGCCTGCGGCGTGGCCTGGCTCACCTGGCAGGCGGGGCAAGTGCCGTGGATCGCCCTGCTGCTGGCGGCCACCTTCGGCGGCTATGGCTTGCTGCGCAAGACGGCCGCGCTCGGTGCGCTGGAAGGCCTGTCCTTCGAAACCTTGATTTTGTTTCCGCTGGCGCTGGCCTACATGCTGTGGCTGGCCTGGCACGGCCAGAGCGGCTTCGTCAATACTGACTCGTCCGCCACGCGCGCGCTGCTGCTGGCGTCCGGCCCCATCACGGCCATCCCCCTGCTGCTGTTTGCCGCCGGCGCGCGCCGCCTGCCGCTGGCCGTGCTGGGCTTATTACAATACATCGCCCCCACGGGCCAGCTGCTGATCGGCGTGTGGGTCTTCCACGAATCGTTCACGCCCGAACGCATGCTGGGCTTCCTGGTCATCTGGACGGCGCTGGGCCTGTATGCGGCCGAAGGGCTGTGGAACAGCCGCCGCGCGCGCGCCACCGCCTAGCGTCCGTTTCCGCAGCGCGCAGCGCTGGCCGGAAGCGGGCGTTTACCGTATCCTGTCCGTCTTTGTATATCACCCGAGATTTCTAATGGCAAATTACGTCTACACCATGAATCGCGTGGGCAAAATCGTCCCGCCCAAGCGCCAGATTCTGAAAGATATTTCCCTCTCCTTCTTCCCCGGCGCGAAGATCGGCGTGCTGGGCCTGAACGGCTCCGGCAAATCGACCCTGCTGAAAATCATGGCCGGCATCGATACCGACATCCAGGGCGAAGCCGTGCCGATGCCGGGCCTGAACATCGGCTACCTGCCGCAGGAACCGCAGCTGGACCCGGAAAAAACCGTGCGCCAGGAAGTCGAATCGGGCCTGGGCGAGGTATTTGAAGCGCAAGCCAAGCTGGAAGCCGTGTACGCCGCGTATGCCGAGGAAGACGCCGATTTCGACGCCCTGGCCACGGAACAGGCACGCCTGGAAGCGATCATCTCGACTTCCGACGGCGGCAATTTGAATTTGCAGCTGGAAATGGCCGCCGACGCGCTGCGCCTGCCGCCCTGGGATGCCAGCATCGGCGTGCTGTCCGGCGGTGAAAAACGCCGCGTGGCGCTGTGCAAGCTGTTGCTGTCCAAGCCCGACATGCTGCTGCTCGACGAGCCGACCAACCATCTGGATGCGGAATCGGTCGACTGGCTGGAACAATTCCTGCTGCGCTTCCCCGGCACCGTGGTGGCCATCACCCATGACCGCTACTTCCTCGACAACGCGGCCGAGTGGATCCTGGAGCTGGACCGCGGCAGCGGCATTCCATGGAAGGGTAACTACTCGACCTGGCTGGAGCAGAAGCAAGCCCGCCTGAAACAGGAAGAATCGACGGAATCGGCGCGCCAGAAGGCGCTGCAGAAGGAATTGGAATGGTCGCGCCAGAACCCGAAAGCGCGCCAGGCCAAGTCGAAAGCCCGCCTGGCCCGCTTCAACGAGCTGTCCGAGCACGAATACCAGAAGCGCAACGAAACGCAGGAAATCTTCATTCCCGTGGCCGAACGCCTGGGCAATGACGTCATCGAGTTCAAGAACGTGTCGAAAGCATTCGGCGACCGTTTGCTGATCGATAACCTGAGTTTTACCGTACCGCCAGGCGCCATCGTCGGCATCATCGGCCCCAACGGCGCCGGTAAGTCGACCCTGTTCAAGATGATTACCGGCAAGGAACAGCCGGACAGCGGCGAAGTGGCCATCGGCCAGACGGCGCGCGTGTCCATCGTCGACCAGAATCGCGGCGACTCGCTGTCGGACAGCAAGACCGTCTTCCAGGACGTGTGCGGCGGCGCCGACATGTTGACGGTCGGCCGCTTCGAAATGCCGTCGCGCGCCTACCTGGGCCGCTTCAACTTCAAGGGCGGCGACCAGCAAAAAATCGTCGGCAATCTGTCCGGCGGTGAACGTGGCCGTCTGCACCTGGCAAAAACCCTGCTGATGGGCGGCAACGTCCTGCTGCTCGATGAACCGTCGAACGATCTGGACGTGGAAACCCTGCGCGCGCTGGAAGACGCCTTGCTGGAATTTGCCGGCAGCGTGATGGTCATTTCGCATGATCGCTGGTTCCTCGACCGTATCGCCACGCACATCCTGGCATTCGAAGGCGATTCGCAGGTCACCTTCTTTGACGGCAACTATCAGGAATACGAAGCCGACAAGAAGAAACGCCTCGGTGACGAAGGCGCGAAACCAAAACGTATCCGCTACAAACCGCTCAGCGTATAAATCGGGTGCAGCAATGCAAAAAGGCAGTTACCTCGCGGTAACTGCCTTTTTTTTCAGCACATTTCTAAGTCATTAGAAATTGTAGCGTGCGCCTAAAGCGAGGCCGGTAGCCTTGCGGCCCTGGTCGGCGCTCTTGCCGAAGTGCTCCACTTCCGCCGTCAGCGAGACTTTCTCGTTGATCGCGTACTGGGCGCCGACGGAAGCGTACACGCCCGTCTTGTCGTTGCCGCTGATGCCGGTCGACAGACCCGTGCCGCTCAGGCTATTCTTGACCTTGGCCACACCGAGCTTGCCGAACACGCCGACTTTCTCGCTCACCGGCATGCTGGCCTTGCCGGCCAGGTAGTAGCCGTGCGAATCGCTTTTCACGGAACCGTTGCCGGTGCTGGTGACATAGCTGTAATCCTTGCTGCCGAAATCGGCATAGCCGCCCTCGACCGCCCAGGTTTTATCGAAATCGTAACCGGCGAAGATCTTGGCACCGGCCTTGTAGCCGCTGTGATTATCGGCGCTGGTAGCGCCAGGAATATCAAAATTGTAGCGGTTGCCCGTGACGCCGGCACCCACATAGGCGCCTTCAGCGTGCGCGGCGCTCATGCCGGTGAATGCGGTAACGGAAGCGATCATTGCAAACAGGATTTTCTTTTTCATCATGTTCTCTCTCAAATAGTGAATGTTCGTAGACTTGTGCCTGGATTCGCAGTTCAGCGAAGTGCGATGACTACACAATAACAGCCGAAAAAAGCTACGTCTTTCTCCATTCCGTAAGAACTGTGACAAGATGTAAGCAGACATTCCAAACTGACAATAAGCGTAAAATGCGCACCGTTGAGCGAACTTAAGATAGACTTAAGCGCAATTGAAATTTCAGACGAACAGGAGAAGTGCATGCGCAAACGCCAGTTTCTCGCCGCCGCCATGGCGGCCAGCGCCCTGCCCGCCATCGCCCGGGCCGCGCCCGCCGGCCTGCGCGGTCCGGCCTTGCTGACCATCACTGGCAGCATCGCCAAACCCAACCGGGGTCCGTTCGACGCCGTGCGCGACCAGATGATGCACAAGCAGAAAATCAGTTTTGAGCGGGCGCGGGCATTCGACTTTGCGGCGCTGGCGAACTTGCCGGCACGCACCATCCACCCCACCCTGGAATACGACGGCAAGGCGCATGCCCTGCGCGGGCCGCTGCTGGTCGATGTCTTGAAGGCGGCGGGCGCCCCGGAGGACGATGATGTGCGCCTGCTGCTGCGCGCCGTGGATGGCTATGCGGCGGCGCTGACCGTGGCACAGGCGCGCGCGCAGCGCTTTATTGTCGCCACCCACCTCGACGGGCAGGCGATGGCGCTCGGCGGCCTGGGGCCGCTATGGGCGATCCACGATGCCGACCGCATCGCGGCCGTGGCGGCACTGCCCCTGGCCGAACGTTTCGCCAGCTGCCCGTGGGCGCTGTATCACATTGGTGTGGAGGCGGGTTGAAGCAAATTAAGCGTAGGCTTCCGCCATCGACATGACCCTTGGCGCGATGGTGATGCCGTGCTCCTCGAACAGGACCGTGATGGCCGCCAGGTTGAGTGTGCACTCCTCGGTTTTCCAGCCCTTGAAGATATCCGTGCCATCCTTCTGGAAATGCAGATCCAGCACCTTGCCCCCATCCTTGTGCAGGTAGGGCGAACTATAGGTGTTCTCGTAGCCGAGCACCTTCAATTGTCCCAGCAAGGCATGCGGTGGATGATCGGGATCGGTGGCGAGGAAAATGCCAAAGGTCTTGCCCGGTGGTTTGGCGGCGATGTCGACCTCATAAATGCCGGAGGCCTTGCTGACAGACGTACTCTTTAAAAATAACATACTACACTCCCTGCGCGTGGTGTCCTGCGCCTGAAACGGACGGCAAGACAGGGGCGGTGCGCATTGATTCCCATCGTCAAATCTTATTGCTAATTTGCATCTTTGTCGACAAATCGGCACTTTTATTTGGTAAGTCGTGGTTATCTTGTCGCGGATACCAGCGCAAATTATCAATAAAGCCAGTTATCATTGCGCCAATACCTGGCCTGCTGCATACTTTTGGCTTGCGTAAAGATTGCCTTCCCGCCTGCCACTTCCACGTCTCCATGCGCCTTCTGTCGATCAAGTACCGCCTGCTCATCCTCCTGACCCTGATCCTGGGGGCGGGCTTCATGGCCACCAGCCTGGCCAGCTACCTGGCCTCGCGCCAGGCCATCGAGCATGGTATCGCCGACCAGACCTTGCCGCTGACGGGCGACAACATTTACTCGGAAATCCAGAAGGACATGCTGCGCCCCGTCTTCATCTCGTCGCTGATGGCGCACGACACCTTCGTGCGCGACTGGATACTCGCTGGCGAAAGCAACCCGGCGCAGATCGTGCGCTACCTGGCCGAGGTCAAGAAGAAATACGGCGCCATCACCAGCTTTCTCGTCTCGGACAAGAGCAGCAAATATTATTATGCTGAAGGCACGCTGAAATCCGTCAGCCCGGAAGCGACGCGCGACCTCTGGTACTACCGCGTGCGCGCCATGGACAGCACCGATTATGAAACCAATGTCGACGTCGACATGGCCAACCGCGACAGTATGACCATCTTCATCAACCACCGCGTTTATGATTACGATGGCCAGTTCATCGGCGCCACGGGCATCGGCCTGACCCTGGACACCATGAGCCACATCATCGACCGCTATCAGGCGCGCTTCCACCGCAACATCTACTTTGTCGACGGCGCCGGCGCCCTGGTACTGGCGGGCAAGACCATGCGCGAGGGGCACGGCAACATCCGCAATTTGCCTGGCGTGAACAGCATTGCCGACCAGATCATCAACCACCAGAGCGCACCGACGCACCTGTCGTACCAGCTGGGCCGTGCGCAAATCCTCGTCAACTCGCGTTTCATTCCCGAGCTGGGCTGGTATCTGGTGGTCGAGCAGAATGTCAGCGACGAAGTCAAGTCGCTGCAGGGCGTGTTCATCCTGAATCTGGCCATCAGCTTTGGCGTCACCCTGCTGGTATTGCTGCTGACCCTGTTGACGGTGAACCGCTACCAGCGCCGCATCGAACGCATCGCCTCGACCGATGCGCTGACGGGCTTGCTGAACCGCCAATCGCTGGAATTGCTGTTCCAGCGCGCCATGCTCTTGTCCAAACGCAACGAGCAGCCGATGTCGGCCATCCTGTTCGACATCGATTTCTTCAAGCGCGTCAACGATACCCACGGCCACCTGTGGGGCGACCAGGTCATCCGTGGCGTGGCGGACGTGGCGCGCGCCAGCGTGCGCGAAAGCGACGTCATCACGCGCTGGGGCGGCGAGGAATACCTGGTGCTGCTGAATAACTGCAGCCTGGCGCAGGCGATGGACGTGGCGGAAAACCTGCGCGCCGCCGTCGAGCAGCACGATTTCGGTCTGCCCGCGCCGCAGCTACCGGTGACGATCAGCCTGGGCGTGGCCGAATACCGGCGCGACGAAAGCGAGTCAGCCTTCTTTTCACGCGCCGACAGCGCTCTGTACCAGGCGAAACAGCAGGGACGCAACGGCGTGCACGCCGCCTGATTCATCCCCCGTGCTTGCGCCTGGCCAAGTCTTGCGTGGGCGCCACCAGCGCCCGGTACAACTCCCCCGTGGCGGCATCCCAGCTTTGCACCGCCTGCTGCTGGCGTTGCACGGTGGCCGAGTCGCCCCGTGCGATGGGGCCGGACAGCGCGGGCGCGGCGCCCAGGCGAAACACATTGGCCACCGCTTCCGTCACCAAAGGCTGGGCCAGCTCGCGCGCCACCGGCTCGGCAATGCCGGCCGCCTGGTAGGCGCGCAGGGCGGCGTCGAGCACGGTCACCAGGTAATTGCTGGCAAACACGGCAGCGGCGTGATACAGGGTCTTGGCGGCCGGGTCGATGGGCACGGGGCGCGCGCCGATGGCATGCAAGGCCGGCGTGAGGAAGGCCAGCGCCAGCGGATCGCCTTCGACGCCGCAAAACGTGCCGTCAAAGGTGGCGGCCACCTGCTGCGGGTCGGCAAAGCTGCGGATCGGATGGGCGCTGGCCACCGACGCACCGGCCTGCGTTGCCGCCAGCAGCACGTTCGACGCCAGCGCGCCGCTGCAGTGAAACACGATGGCGCCCGCCTGGCGTCCCTCGGCCACCAGCGCCGCGCAGGCCGGGCCGATCTGGTCGTCGGAGACGGCCAGCAGGGTGACATCGGCGTGGCGCAGGGCCGCATAGCTGGCGACGGGCGTGCCGGCGCCGATGAAAGCGACGGCCGCCTGCGCCGAGGCGATCGAGCGCGTCAGCACATCCTGCACCACGATCCCGTCCACGCCGGCGAACAAACGGCCCAGCACGCGGCCCACATGGCCGGCGCCGATGATATTCAAAGTGACATTCATGATGATGTTCTAAAAACTCGATCCCGGCTGGCGCAAAAATTCCACTTCTTCCGGCGTGGAAGGCCGGCCGAGCATGGCATTACGGTGCGGGAAGCGGCCAAAGCGGGCGATGACTTCCTGGTGCCGCTGCGCATAATCGAGCATGCCGTCAAAGCCGGGCTGCGCCTGCGACAGCAGCTGGAACAATTCGACGGCGCGCGCCTGCATGGCCAGGTCTTCCGCATGTTCGAACGGCAGGTAGGCGAAGGCGCGCAGCATCGGTGGTAATTGCTGGTCCTGCCCCGCCTGCGTCAAGGCGACGGCCAGCGCCAGCGCCTGGGCGTCGCCGGCAAAGGCGCGCGGTGTGCCCCGATAGACATTGCGCGTGAATTGATCGAGCACGATGAGGCGCGCCAGCGCGCCGTGCGGCGTCGCCTCCCACGCGCGCAAGCCGCCCTCGATGGCGGCATCGATCAGCGTGCCGAAACGCGCGCGTATGTGCGCGTCGAAGGCGTCGTCCTTGCGGAACCATTCCCCGCGCGCCTGGCCGTAGTCACGGTTATCCGGCGGCAGGAACCAGAAATCGAGTACGTCTTGAGCCTGAGCATCCATGTCCATCCTTTTCAGTTGCGTGCGTGCGACAGCTGGAAGCCGGCGATGCCTTCGAAGGCGGCCAGTTCGGCCGACATGGCCGACAGGCTGGCACCCGTGTTCTTGCCATGCGCGATGGCGACAAAGCGCCATTCCTGCATGCCGTCGGTGCTGCCGATGGTCAGCGAGCCGCCGGCGATGTCGTAGCCGCGCTTGGCAGCCATGCGCCGCAGCGCATCTTCGCGCGGGACAAAGCCTTGCTTGAAGCGCATGGTGATGGCCACTGCGTGGCGCGACGGCAGCCAGTTCTCCAATTTTGACAGAAAAATCATCGCCATCGCGCACATGAAGGCCAGGCCCATGGCCGACAGATAAAAGCCGATGCCGACCATGATGCCGATCACGGACGAGGCCCAGATCGAGGCGGCCGTCGTCAAGCCGCTGATATTGAAGCCTTCGCGCATGATGACGCCGGCGCCGAGGAAACCCACGCCCGTGACGATACCCTGGATGATACGCGTCGGGTCGCTGCCGACAATGGTGCCATGGCCGCCATACCAGAACTCCGGATAGCCGCCCAGCACCGTCAGCGCGGCCGAAGCCATGCAGACCAGGCCATACGTGCGCATGCCGGCGGCGCGCCCGTGATACGAGCGCTCATAACCCACCAGCAAGCCCAGCAGCAACGCGCCCAACAGGTTCAGCAGAATCACGCCATTCGTTGCCAGCTCGGCCGGCGACCAATACGCGCGCAGGAAGTCGATGGTCGGCATCTAGGGCTTTTTCGTCAGCTGCTTTTCAAACGCCACATCGAGCTTGCTGACGCGGCGCGCCTTTTGCGGTCCCAGGCCATTGACGAAGGCGACAAAGGCATCGAGTTCCAGCGGCGGGCACAGAGGCGGCAAGCCCGGTCCCTCGGTGAGAAAAAACAGTTCATCGCCCGTGCGCGCCATCGTGTAGAGGCGGTGGCCGGTGCGTTCCTTGAGCCGCTCGATGGCGGACGTGGCGCGGGTCGATCGCATCAGATGGCTCCCGTGCGCTGTTCCAGCCACGCCAGCGCAGGCGCATCGGCCGGCGCAGCCAACAGCGGCGCGAGGCGCGCACGCACGGTGGCGTGGTAGTCGTTGAGCCAGGCCGCCTCGTCGTCGCGCAACAGCGAGCGCTCGACGCAGCGCGTATCGATCGGGCACAGGGTCAATGTTTCGAAGCGCAGGAAGTCACCGAAGGGCGTCGTCCCTGCGGGAACGTTCAGCACCAGATTCTCGAGGCGGATGCCCCACTGGCCAGGGCGATAAATGCCCGGTTCGATGGAGGTGATCATGCCGATCTCCATGGCCGTCTGCGGCTCCGGCATGGCCGACTGGGAAATCGATTGCGGGCCTTCATGGACATTCAGGAAAAATCCCACGCCGTGGCCCGTGCCGTGGCCAAAGTCGATGCCCTCGGCCCACAGCGGTGCGCGGGCAATCGCATCGAGCATGGGCGACTTCACGCCGCGCGGGAACTGCGCGCGCGACAGGGCGATCATGCTGCGCAAGACCAGCGTGAAATCGCGCTTGTGCTCAGCGGTGATCGTGCCGACGGGGACCACGCGCGTGATATCCGTGGTCCCGCCCAGGTACTGGCCGCCCGAATCGATCAGCAGCAAGCCGTCGCCTTCGATGGTGGCCTCGCTACCCGCATGGGCGTGGTAATGCATGATGGCGCCATGCGCATTGAAGCCGGCGATGGTGCCGAAACTGGGGCTGACAAAGTTCGCGCGGCGGGCGCGCGCGGCCGTCAGGTGTTCGTCGACGCCGATTTCCGTCAACGGTGCGTGCTGCGGATCGGCCAGGGTGGCGTCCAGCCAGCTGAAAAATTCGCACAGCGCGGCGCCATCCTGCTCCATGGCGGCGCGCACGTGCGCCGCTTCGCTCTCCGACTTGCGCGACTTGGCCAGGGTGGTGGGATTGATCGATTCGACCACCCGCACGCCCTCGGCCACGGCCTGGCGCGTGCCGAACGTGATGCGGCGCGGGTCCAGCAGCAAGGTGGCGCCAGCCGGCAGCGCGGCCAGCGCGGCCGCCGTGCGGTCATACGCGGCCACGTCCACGCCTTCGCTTTCCAGGGTAGCGCGCAGGATAGCGGGCAGCTTGCCGTCGGCGACGAACAGGGTGGCGCGCCCCGGCCCCACCAGCGCATGCGCGAGGAAGACGGGGTTGTAACTGACGTCGGCGCCGCGCAGGTTGAACAGCCAGGCGATATCGTCGAGGGTAGAAATGACGTGGTGGCTGGCGCCGTGCGCCGCCATGCTGGCGCGCAGGGCCGCCAGTTTTTCAATACGCGACAGCGATGGATACGCCGCCGCGTGTTCCACCACGGGCGCGGCGGGCATGGCCGGGCGCTCCGGCCACACGGCTTGCAGCACATCGGTATCGGTGCGCAGAGTGACTTGTGCACCGAGCGCCTGCTGCAGCAGGCGCGCATTGGCCAGGCCCAGCACGGCGCCATCGACGGCTACCGTCTGCCCCGGCTGCATGGTCTCGCCCAGCCAGTCGATATACAGCACGCTGGCGCCGGACGGGATTTTCTTCAGGACGATGCCGCTGCCGGCCAGTTCCGTTTCCGCCTGCTCCCAGTAGCGGCCATCGGTCCACACGCCGGCAAACTCCTGCGTCACGACCAGGGTGCCGACCGATCCCGTAAAGCCCGACAGCCACTCGCGGCCCTGCCAGCGCGCCGGCAGGTATTCGGACAGGTGCGGGTCGGCCGAGGGCACGATGCAGGCGTCGATGTGCTGCGCGCGCATGGCGCTGCGCAGTTGCGACAAACGGGAGGCGGGAGTGGATTGGTCAGGTGTCTGCATGGGGCCGAAAAGAGCGGTGCTGGGAAGCGCCTATGATACCGCGATTAGCCCGGCCAAGGCACTGCGCGCCCGCAACGCCTTTTCCGCCGGTTTCAGGTTGCGTTCGAGTTTTTTACGAATGCCCGCGTGGCGCACCTGGTCCAGCGCCGTGCGCAGGGCTTCCAGGCTTGCCTGCGTGGGGATGGTTTCCACCCCATGGCCCAGGGCCATGGCCAGCGATTGCGACGGCGCGCTGTTGGCCGTGCCGGGCGCCACGCACGCTTGCGGCAGCAAGGTGGCGATGACGGGCGCGAACCAGCCGTCATCGCGATAGGACGCCACCCGCGCGGCACGCGCCAGGATGCCGGTATCGGCCGTGGCGAAGGCCGCATCGGCCACATACGGCAGCTGGCCGGCATGAATGGCTTCGAGGTGGCGCGCCGCCTCTTCCAGGATACGGCGTGAAAAATCGGCATACGCCGCGTCGTCGGCCAGCACCTGCGCGGGGTCCGTGTCGCCGATGTCGTCGCGGCTCCAGTGAGCGCTGTGCGGCGAGCTGGCCAGCGCCAGCAGCGAGGCGTCGCGCAGCTGCGGCAGCAAGGCCAGTTCGCGCAGGGTCATCGGCATGGGCAGCAGGGCATGCCGTGCCAGCATGGCCGCATCGAGCCGCGCCAGCGCCTTGGCGCCGGCCAGGCGCGCCTGCAGGAACGATTGATAGTGCTGCTCCGTCAGATCCCGCACGTCGGCCATCGAAGCATCACTCGCCATCATCGGCCTCGTAGCGGCGCAAGCCTTCCAGGTCCAGCACGCGGATGCCGCCATAATCGAGGCGCAGCAAGCCTTTCTTTTCCAGCACCTGCAAGGCCTGGTTGGCGCGCTGGCGCGAAGAACCGGACAACAGGCCGATCTCTTCCTGCGACAGCTGCACCAGCGTATCGACGCCAGGGTACAGGTGCGAGTTGAACATCGAGGCCAGGCAGCGCGCCACGCGCGTGTTCAAGTCCAGCAGGCGCTCGTTTTCCACCATGCCGATGAACTGGCCCAGGCGCTCATTGAGCTGCATCAGCAAGAAACGCGTAAATGGCAAGCTCGTTTCCAACAGCCAGTGAAAGGTGGCGCCGGGCAGGCGCGCCACGCGCGTGTCGCGCAGCGCCATGGTGTCGTATTTGCGGATTTCCCTTTTCAGCAGCGAGCCTTCGCCAAACCAGCTGCCGGGCGGCACGCCGATGAAGGTCATGGCCTTGCCGGAGGCGGAAAAATTATTCATCTTGACCATGCCGCTGATGACACCGATCCAGTTGTCCACCGGCTCGCCCTTGCGGCAGACAAAGCCGCCTTTCGGCACGAAGGTTTCAAACACGTCCGCCTCGACGCGGGCCATTTGCACGGGATCGAGCAGCTGCGCCCAGTTGGCCGCGCGCACGGCATCCTTCAAACTGATATCAGGGTAGGTCATTGTGCGATGCACCATCGAAAAGTGGGTAAATGTCCCCGAAAAGACAACTCGGCAAACTAACGCAGGCTACTATCATTGCACAAACGCCTTATACATAAAAACACAGAGCGCCATCCAACGAGGTGGAGCCTGAGACAAGCAACAGGGAGACACTGGTGCAAACGACTACCACAGCAACGATGCCGACTTTTCCGCGGCGCTTATTGCAACACGGGACAGTACGATCCGACAAGCCCGCCTTTCGCGAAAAACACCTGGGTATCTGGCAAACCTGGACCTGGTCCCAGGTCAACGACGAGGTGCGCGCGCTGGCCTGCGGCCTGGCCGCCATCGGCTTTCAGCGCGGCATGAACCTGGCCATCATCGGCGACAACCGTCCCCGCCTGTACTGGGCCATGCTGGCCGCGCAAAGCCTGGGCGGCGTGCCCGTGCCACTGTATCAGGACGCGCCGGCCGCCGACATGGCCTATGTGCTGCAGGATGCGGAAATCCGCTACGCCATCGTCGAAGACCAGGAGCAGGTCGACAAGCTGCTCGAACTCAAGGCCCTGTATCCGCACATCGCCCACATCGCCTACGACGATGAACGGGGCATGCGCCATTACCGCCAGCCGGAGCTGATGTCCTTTGCCGCCCTGCAGGTGCTGGGCCGGGCCTACGACCGCGAGCATCCGGGCTTTTATGATGCCGCCGTGGCGGCGGGCCAGGGCAGCGACTCGGCCGTCATCCTGTACACCTCGGGCACCACGGGTAAACCGAAGGGCGTATGCCAGAGCCACACGGCGCTGCTGGCCGCAGGCGTTGGCGGCGTGGCCTTCGACAAGCTCACCGACGAGGAAGACATCCTGTCCTACCTGCCCATGGCATGGGTCGGCGACTGCCTGTTTTCGCTGGCGCAGGCCATGGTGGCCGGCTTCACCGTCAACTGCCCGGAATCGGGCGACACGGTGATGATCGACATGCGCGAAATCGGCCCGACGTGCTACTTCGCGCCGCCGCGCGTGTTCGAAAACATGCTCACCAGCGTGATGATACGCATGGAAGACGCCAGCAGCATCAAGCGCCACATGTTCAGCCATTTCATGGACGTGGCCAAGCGCTGCGGCGCGCAGATTTTGGATGGCAAGCCCGTGTCGCTGGCCGATCGCCTCAGCTACAAGCTGGGCGAGCTGCTGGTCTACGGTCCCCTGAAAAACGTGCTGGGACTGTCGCGGGTGCGCGTCGCCTACACGGCCGGCGCCGCCATCGGCCCCGACCTGTTCCGCTTCTACCGTTCCATCGGCGTCAATCTCAAGCAGTTGTACGGCTCGACCGAAACCTGCGCCTATGTGTGTCTGCAACCGGACGGCAATATCAAGTTCGACAGCGTGGGCCTGCCGGCACCGGGCGTGGAAGTCAAACTGGCGGCCAATGGCGAAGTGCTGGTGAAGTCGCCGGCCACCATGAGCGGCTACTTCAAGCGTCCCGATGCCACCGCCGAAGTGATCGATGCCGACGGCTACTTTCATACGGGCGACGCGGGCGTGTTCGACAGCGAAGGCCACCTGAAAATCATCGACCGCGCAGCCGACGTCGGCAAGCTGACGTGCGGCGCCATCTTCGCGCCCAATTACATCGAGAACAAGCTCAAGTTTTTCCCCTTCATCAAGGAAGTGGTGGCCTTCGGCCATGCGCGCGACCAGGTGTGCGCCTTCATCAACATCGATATCGAAGCGGTGGGCAACTGGTCGGAGCGGCGCGGCATCGCGTATGCCGGCTATACCGACCTGGCGGCGCGCACCGAAACCTACGGCTTGATCCGCGACTGCATCGAGCAGGTCAACGCGGAACTGGCGACCGATCCGCTGATGGACCGCACGCAGATCCACCGCTTCCTCGTGCTGCACAAGGAACTCGACCCGGATGACGACGAACTGACGCGCACGCGCAAGGTGCGCCGAAAATTCATCGCCGAAAAATACGCGGTGCTCATTTCCGCCCTGTATGAGGGCAAGGCAACGCAATACATCGAGACCCAGGTGAAATTCGAGGATGGCCGCACCGGTTCAACCAGCGCCGACCTGCAGATCTGGGACAGCAAAACGTATCGGCCCCAGGGCTTGGCCGCATGATGGAGCACAGCACGATGCAAATGAACGAACCCGACGCCCATTTCGGCACGGCCCGCAAGACGGGTCCCGTGATCCTCGACCTGAAGAACATCTCGCTGTCGTTCGGCGGCGTGAAAGCGCTGACCGACATCTCGTTTGACGTCAAACAGCATGAAATCCGCGCCATCATCGGCCCGAACGGCGCCGGCAAGAGCTCGATGCTGAACGTGATCAATGGCGTGTACCGCCCGCAGCAGGGCGAGATCATCTACCGGGGCGAACACCGGCGCGGCATGGACTGCTACGCGGCTGCCAAGTCCGGCATCGCGCGCACCTTCCAGAACATCGCCCTGTTCAAGGGCATGACGGTGCTGGACAACATCATGACAGGACGCAACCTGAAGATGAAGTCGAATTTTCTCTTGCAAGCCCTGTACTGGGGCCCGGCGCGGCGCGAGGAAATCGAGCACCGCAAGAAGGCCGAAGAGATCATCGACTTCCTGGAAATCCAGGCCATCCGCAAGACACCCGTGGGGCGCCTGCCCTACGGCTTGCAAAAGCGCGTGGAACTGGGCCGCGCGCTGGTGGCCGAACCGGAAATTTTGCTGCTCGATGAACCGATGGCCGGCATGAACGTGGAAGAAAAGCAGGACATGTGCCGCTTCATCCTCGACGTCAACGACCAGCTGGGCACGACCATCGTGCTGATCGAGCACGACATGGGCGTGGTGATGGATATCTCCGACCGCGTGGTGGTACTCGACTACGGCAAGAAGATCGGCGACGGCACGCCCGACGAGGTGCGCAGCAACCAGGATGTCATCAATGCCTACTTAGGCGTGGCGCACTAGACGAGGGATAGCAATGAATATCAATTTTTTCTTTGAAGTGCTGATCGGCGGTCTGCTGTCGGGCGTCATGTACGCGCTGGTGGCGATCGGTTTCGTGCTGATCTACAAGGCCTCGGGCGTGTTCAATTTTGCGCAGGGAGCGATGGTGTTTTTCGCCGCCCTCACCTGCGTCGGCATCATGGACAAGTTCGGCCTGTCGCTGTGGCTGGCCATTCCATTGACGATGGTGACGATGATCGTACTGGGCATGGCGATTGAAAGGGTGGTCTTGCGCCCGCTCGTCAACCAGCCGGAAATCACGCTCTTCATGGCCACCATCGGCCTGACCTTTTTCATCGAAGGCCTGGCGCAGCTGATGTGGGGCTCGCAAGTGCACAAACTGGACCTGCCCATCGAAGACGTACCGATGCCCTTCCTGATGGAGCATTTCAATATCATCATCTCGCAGTTCGATGTGGTGGCGGCCGGCATCTGCGCGCTGCTGGTGATTTGCCTGGCCCTGCTGTTTTCGAAAACCAAGGTGGGCCGCGCCCTGCGCGCCGTCGCCGACGACCACCAGGCGGCGCTGGCGGTGGGCATTCCGCTGCAGCGCATCTGGGCCGTGGTGTGGGGCGTGGCGGGCCTGGTGGCCATGGTAGCCGGCTTGCTGTGGGGCGCGCGCAACGGGGTGCAGTTCGCCCTCACCTTCATCGCCCTGAAAGCCTTGCCGGTGCTGATCCTCGGCGGCTTTACCTCAGTGCCCGGCGCCATCGTCGGTGGCCTGATCATCGGCGCGTCGGAAAAGCTGGCCGAAGTCTACCTCGGCCCCATGGTGGGCGGCGGCATCGAAGGCTGGTTCCCGTATGTGCTGGCCCTGCTGTTCCTGCTGGTGCGCCCGGAAGGCCTGTTCGGCGAGAAGATCATCCGGCGAATATAAGGCCCCAAGAGCATCGTAGGTCGGATTAGCAGAAGGCGTAATCCGACAAACACCCCAACAGCCAGTAAAGGACACGCCATGATTTACCGTGAAGCAGGACAATTCAAGACCAGCTACCAGGCTGACAACCAGATTTTCCCGATCAGGCAAGACCGCCTGGCGCTGACGGCCACGCTGCTTGTCGCCGTCTTCCTGCTGCCGTATTTTGCCTCGCCCTACATGCTGTCGGCGATCCTGATTCCCTTCCTGATCTTCGCGCTGGCAGCGCTGGGTCTGAACATATTGACCGGTTACGCGGGCCAGCTGTCGCTGGGTACGGCCGCCTTCATGGCCGTGGGCGCCTTTGCCTCGTATAACTTCATGGCGCGCCTGCCGGGACTGCCGCTGCTGGTGTCGTTCATCCTCGGTGGCCTGTGCGCGGCCATGGTGGGCATCGCCTTCGGCCTGCCCTCCCTGCGCATCCGCGGCTTTTACCTGGCGGCGTCGACGCTGGCGACGCAGTTCTTCGTCGTCTGGTGCCTGACCAAGATCCCGTACCTGACCAACTACAGCTCCTCGGGCGTCATCACGGTGCAGAAGATGACCATCCTCGGCTACCAGTTCGATACGCCGCAAAGCAAATACCTGCTGGTGCTGGCCATCGTCGCCGGCATGGCCCTGCTGGCCAAGAACATGATCCGCTCGAACGTGGGCCGCTCGTGGATGGCCGTGCGCGACATGGACATGGCCGCCGAGGTGATCGGTTTCAGATTGATGCGCACCAAGCTGCTGGCCTTTGCCGTCAGCTCGTTCTACTGCGGCGTGGCCGGCGCCCTGTATGCGTATGCCTACCTGGGCACGGTGGAGCCGGAAGCGTACAACCTGGACCTGTCCTTCCGCATCCTGTTCATGATCATCATCGGCGGCGTCGGTTCCATTCTCGGCTCCTTCCTCGGCGCGGCCTTCATCGTGCTGCTGCCCGTCTTCCTGAACACCATCGCGCACGGCCTGGCATTGCCGACCAGCGTGGCCTCGAACCTGGAACTGATGGTGTTCGGCGCGCTGATCATCTTCTTCCTGATCGTCGAACCACACGGCCTGGCCAGGCTGTGGCAAATCGCGAAAGAAAAGTTGAGACTCTGGCCCTTCCCCCATTAAGTTTTTGCAGTCGATGTCGGTTCACTTGAATACCAAATAAAACAAGAGGAGACACACAATGAAACACATCAAATCGCTCATGCTGGCCGCCGCCATCGCCAGTGCCGCACTCACCATGGCCGGCAGCGCCCAAGCCCAGGACAAGGAACAGTACATCGCCCTGCCGTCCTACCGCGTGGGTCCCTACGCGGCCGGCGGCTCCGGTTTCTACGGCGGCGCCATCGACTACTTCAACCTGGTCAACCAGGCCGGCGGCGTCAATGGCGTCAAGATCAGCTGGGAAGAATGCGAAACCGAATACAACCCGTCGCGCGGCGTCGAATGCTATGAGCGCCTGAAAACCAAGCAGGGCGGCGCCACCCTGGTCGAAACCCTCTCCACCGGCGTCGCCTACGGCATTCTGGACCGCGTGGCGCAGGACAAGATCCCCATGACGATGATCGGCTACGGCCGCTCGGACGCCGCCAACGGCAAGGTCTTCCCCTACGTCTATCCGCTGATCTCCAGCTACTGGAGCCAGGCCGCCGCCATGATCAAATACCTGGGCGACAAGGATGGCGGCATGGACAAGCTGAAAGGCAAGAAGATCGTCCACCTGTACCACGATTCGGCCTTCGGCAAGGAGCCGCTGCCCGTGCTCGAAGCGCTGTCGAAACAGTACGGCTTTGAACTGGTGAAAATTCCCGTCGCGCCGCCAGGCAGCGAACAGCAATCGCAATGGCTGCAAATCCGCCAGGCCAAGCCGGACCACGTGATCCTGTGGGGCTGGGGCGTGATGAACTCCGTTGCCATCAAGACGGCGCAGCGCAACGGCTTCCCGCGCGACAAAATGCTGGGCGTCTGGTGGGCCGGCTCCGAGGAAGACACGATTCCATCGGGCGATGCGGCCAAGGGCTACACGGCGATGACGTTCAATACGCCGGGCAACTACCCCGTG
The DNA here is from genome assembly GCF_049897525.1 of Janthinobacterium sp. PSRC1-1. Classification (NCBI taxonomy): domain Bacteria; kingdom Pseudomonadati; phylum Pseudomonadota; class Betaproteobacteria; order Burkholderiales; family Oxalobacteraceae; genus Janthinobacterium; species Janthinobacterium sp. PSRC1-1. The sequence continues at coordinate 75,913 of NZ_JAFCWK010000004.1, read as the reverse complement.
CTGGACGACATCCGCAAGAAACTCTACGCGTCCGGCAAGGGTAACCTGTCCGACCAGTCGCGCGTCGGCTCCGTCTACCACATGCGTGGTGTGACAGCCGGCATCCTGTGGGTGGAAGCGATCCGCGTGGCGCAGGAAAAATTCGGCAAGGGCAAGCCTGTCACGGGCGAGCAGATGCGCTGGGGCCTGGAAAACCTGAACGTCGACGACGCGCGCCAGAAGGCCGTCGGCGCGCTGGGCATGTTCCCCACCGTGAAGACCAGCTGCGACGACCATGAAGGTTCGGGCGCCGTGAAGGTGCAGCAGTGGGATGGCAAGAAGTGGATCGCCATCACGCCGAAATGGATCGTCGGCGACAAGGCCTTGGTGCGTAAACTCGTCGAGGAATCGTCTGGCAAGTACGCCGAAGAGAAGAAGATCACGCCGGCGTGCATGAAGTAAGCGGCTCTCGGGGTGGTGTCGGATTACGGCCTGCGGCCTAATCCGACCTACGCCGCATCCACGTAGGTCGGATTAGCGCAGCGTAATCCGACAAGCACCAACATCACATGAAAACGAAGCAGCCATGACACCCACTGCCACGCAAACACCGGAAACGCCGCCGCCCTACCTGTCGGTGAACAATATCGAAGTCATCTACGACCACGTGATCCTGGTCCTGAAGGGCGTGTCGCTGCAAGTGCCGCAAGGCAAGATCGTGGCGCTGCTGGGCGCCAACGGCGCCGGCAAGTCGACCACCCTGAAAACCATCTCGACCCTGCTGCGCGGCGAACGCGGCGACGTCACCAAGGGCGAAGTCCAGTTCAAGGGCGAGCGCGTGGATCAATTGACGCCGAATGAGCTGGTCAAGCGGGGCCTGTCGCAAGTGATGGAAGGGCGCCACTGTTTCGGCCATCTCACCATCGAGGAAAACCTGCTGACGGGTGCCTACACGCGCAGCCTGTCGCGCGGCGAGCTGAAAGACGCGCTGGACAAGGTCTACCACTACTTTCCGCGCCTGAAAACGCGGCGCAGCAGCCAGGCCGGCTACACCTCGGGCGGCGAACAGCAGATGTGCGCCATCGGCCGCGCGCTGATGGCCAAGCCGTCGATGATCTTACTGGACGAACCCTCGATGGGCATCGCGCCGCAGATCGTCGAAGAGATCTTCGGCATCGTCAAGGATCTGAACCACAAGGAAAACGTGTCGTTCCTGCTGGCCGAACAGAACACCAACGTGGCGCTCCGCTACGCCGACTTCGGCTACATCCTGGAAAACGGCCGCGTCGTGATGGAAGGGCAAGCGCAGGAACTGGCCAGCAACGAAGACGTCAAAGAGTTTTATCTGGGCGTCTCCAGCGCCGGGCGCAAGAGCTTCCGCGACATGAAGTTCTATCGCCGCCGCAAGCGCTGGCTGGCCTGACACGGGAGAAGCCGTCATGGACCTGGAACGGGCGAAGCAAGTGTGCCGCGGCTTTCCCGGCGCGACAGAAGACATCAAGTGGACGAACGTGCTGGCGTTTTGCGTCGGTGGCAAGCTGTTCGCCCTGTGCGGCGCGGAAGACCACAGCACGCGCGGCATCAGCTTCAAGGTCGATGCGGAGCGCTTCCTGGAATTGACGGACCGTCCCGGTTTTCGCCCGGCGCCCTACCTGGCGCGAGCCAAATGGGTGCTGGTCGCCAGCCCCGACGCGCTGGACGATGACGAAATGGCCGCCCTGCTGCAGCGCTCATACAGCCTGATTGTTGCGGGGCTGACGAAAAAAATGCAACGTGACATTGGAGAATCAGCAACATGACCGATACGCTCGATAGTCTGGAAGCACGCGCCCCCGAAGCGCGCGAACGCGAATTGATGGCCGGCCTGCCGCAGCTGATCGCGCGCGCGCAACAGGCGCCGGGCTGGGCCCGCATTCTCGATGGCGTCAACGCGGCCGACATCACCAGCCGCGCCGCGCTGGCGCAGCTGCCCGTGACGCGCAAGTCCGACCTCAAGCAATTGCAGCACGGCGCGCTGCCGTTCGGCGGCTTGAACACGACGCCGAAAAACGCCCTGGCGCGCGTGTTCGTCTCGCCCGGCCCGATCTTCGATCCGGAAGGCCGCGGCCCCGACTGGTGGCGCTTCGCGCGGCCCATGTATGCGGCCGGCGTGCGCGCCGGCGGCTTGCTGCAGAACTGCTTTTCGTACCACTTCACGCCGGCCGCCTTCATGGTCGAAGGCGGCGCCGCGCGCATCGGCTGCACCGTCATCCCGGCCGGCATCGGGCAGACGGAAATGCAGGTGCAGGCGATGGCCGACCTGAAGCCCGACACGTATATCGGCACGCCGTCATTTCTAAAACTGATCATCGAGAAGGCGCGCGAAATGGGCGCCGACATCAGCAGCGTCACCCGAGCCGTGATGGGCGCGGAAGCCTTGCCAGAGTCCTTGCGCAGCTGGTTTGCCGAGAACGGCGTGCCGCACGTGTTCCAGACCTATGCCTCGGCCGATATCGGCAGCATCGCCTATGAAACGGCCAGCAATGGCAAGCTCAATCCGGGCATGGTCGTCGACGAAAACGTCCTGCTCGAAATCGTCCATCCGGGCAGCGGCATTCCCGTCGCGCCGGGCGAAGTGGGCGAAGTCGTCGTCACCGTCTTCAATGCCGACTATCCGCTGATCCGCTTTGCCACCGGCGACCTGTCGGCCGTGCTGGTCAATGCGCCGGACTCGCCGTGCGGGCGCACGAATACGCGCATCAAAGGCTGGATGGGGCGCGCGGATCAAACCACCAAGGTGCGCGCCATGTTCGTGCATCCGTCGCAGGTGCACGAGATCGCGCGCCGCCATCCGCACATCAGGAAGGCGCGGCTGGTGGTGTCCGGGCGCATGGCCAACGACGAGATGGCTTTGCATTGCGAAGTCGACGATCCGACGGACGCCAGCGGCGTGGAAGCCATCATCGGCTCGATCCGCGAACTGACCAAGCTGCGCGGCGACGTGGTGCTGGTGGCCGTGGGCAGCCTGGCGCAGGATGGCAAGGTCATCGACGACATGCGCGATTACAAATAAGGCCGATTTGCGGGATAATACCCGCATTGACCATCAGCCCCATTCATCGCCATGCAAGAGTCCATGCAAGAATTTCATCACAACCGTGCCCGTGACCTGATCAAGAACGCGGAACTGCTGTTCGACCAAGATACCGTGCAGGCGTCGATCACGCGCATGGCCGATGTGCTCAACACGCGCTTCAACGCCGCGGATTCCAAGGAATTCCCGCTGGTGCTGGGCGTGATGGGCGGCGCCGTCGTGTTTACGGGCAACCTGCTGCCGCAACTGAGCTTCCCGCTCGAATTCGACTACATCCATGTGAGCCGCTACGGCGACGACGACAAGGGTGGCGAAGTGGTGTGGAAAGTCATCCCCCGTTCGAACGTGGCGGGCCGCACCGTCATCGTGCTCGACGATATTCTCGACGAAGGCGAAACCCTGGCGCACGTCAAGCAGCGCTTGCTGGACATGGGCGCCTCGGAAGTGATCCTGGCCGTGTTTGCCGACAAGGCCATCGGCAAGAAGAAACCTGTACAAGCCGACATCGTCGGCCTGGTGATCCCGAACCGCTTCGTCGTCGGCTTCGGCATGGATGCGTATGGCTACTGGCGCAACCTGCCAGGGCTGTGGGCCATCAAGCCCGAGGATTTGAAGCAGGAGTGATTGTGGTGTTGTCGGATTACGCGCTGCGCGCTAATCCGACCTACCCATGGTTGACGCGGCAGGTCGGACGTAGGTCGGATTAGCGCAGCGTAATCCGACACCACCACCGCAGCACCAGCGTTACAGCTTCAGCCGCGCGCGCGCCGCATCATATTCGGCCTTCAGGCGCGCCACCATCTCTTCCACGCTCGGCACGTCATCCATCAAGCCCACGCCCTGGCCCGCGCCCCAGATGTCGCGCCAGGCCTTGGCGCTGCCGGAGCCAAAATTCATCGAACTCTTGTCCGCTTCGGGCAAGGCTTCCGGATCGAGTCCGGCCGCGACAATCGATTTTTTCAGATAATTGCCGTGCACGCCCGTAAACAGGTTCGTGTAGACGATGTCCGAGGCGGCAGACTCGACGATGGCGTCGCGGTAACCGTCGCTGACGTTCGATTCCTTGGTCGCCAGCCAGCGCGAGCCGATGTAGGCAAAGTCGGCGCCCATGGCCTGTGCGGCCAGCACGGCGTCGCCCGTGGCGATGGAGCCCGACAGCGCCAGCGGACCGTCAAAGAATTTGCGCACTTCGCCCACCAGCGCGAATGGCGACAGGGTGCCCGCATGGCCGCCGGCGCCGCTGGCCACCAGGATCAGGCCGTCGACGCCCGCCTCCAGCGCCTTTTTCGCGTGGCGGATCGAGATCACATCGTGCAGCACGATGCCGCCATAGCTGTGGATGGCGTCGAGCATTTCCTTGGGCGGTGCGCGCAGCGAGGAAATGATGATGGGAATCCGGTGTTTCACGCACACTTCCACGTCATGCGCCAGGCGGTCGTTCGACTGGTGCACGATCTGGTTGACGGCGATCGGCCCCACTTTTTTATCGGGATTGGCGGCCTGGAAGGCGGCCAGTTCGGCCTGCAAGTCCGTCAGCCACGTGTCGAGCAATTCGGCGGGACGCGCGTTCAGGGCCGGGAAGGAACCGACGATGCCGGCCTTGCACTGCGCCGCCACGAGGGCCGGGCCGCTGGCGATGAACATCGGCGAGGCGATAACGGGTAAGGAGAGGTTTTGCAACGCAACAGGCAATGCCATGGCGGACTCGCTGGAAAGTTGATCGGGATGAGGAACACACTGAACGTTGATTATAGTGCAGAAAAAGTACGATCGTGCTGAATTTATCACCCGACCGTTTCAGCCCTCGTTAAGCAAGTACTCACCCTCAACACGCGCCGCTGCAGCCCTCACCAGCTGCGACACGGCCCACTCGGCCAGCGCGGCCGCCTCCTGGTGCAGGAAGCGCCGGTTGGCCTCTTCGAAGATGGGCATGCCGCGCAGCAGGGCCGGTATGGCGGCGAGGGCGATGCGCTGACGTTCCAGCAGCAAAAATTTCAGCAGCACTTTCACCGCATTTTGCGCATTGCGCACGGGGTCCGACGCCAGGTAATCGAGACGCGAATACGCGCGCTGCAGGGCGCCGGCGGCGTCCTGGAACGGCCGCCCGTGGCCGGGTATCACCACGCGCACGTCCAGGCTGGCGATCAGGTCCAAGGTGGCGCGCGCTTCCAAAAAGCCGGAGCCGCCATCGAGTTCCGGGAAGATCACGCCAAAGCCGTTTTCCCACAGGGCGTCGGCGGAAATGAGGATGCCCTCGTCGGCGCAGTAAAAAATCAGCGAGTGCGGGTCGTGGCCCGGTGCGCCCAGCGCCTGCCAGGCCATGTCGGCCAACGTCAACGTATCGCCGGGCGAGACGGTGGCGTCAAAGCCGAAGCGCGGGCATTGCTGGCCCGTGGCCTGGAAACTGAGGGCATCGACATCCCATACTCGCACCTTGTCCGCCTCCGACACGGGAATGGCCGTCTGGCAGCCGTATGCGGCTTGCAGCAGCGCGTTGCCGCCGCAATGGTCGGAATGCAGGTGCGTATTGAACAGCCGGTCCAGCGGCCGTCCTTGCAGGCTGTGGCGCAGCAAGGCCAGGGTTTGCGGCGCATGCGTGACATAGCCGCTGTCGATCAGGACCGTGTCGTCCCGGCCCTGGAACAGGATGTTATTCGACGACAGCCAGCCGCGTTCGAACACCTGCATGGCATCGGGCAACAGCGCTGGCGATCGCGGCATGGATTTCCTCAGTAGTCGGACTCGAAATCGAGCAGCGATTCGCGTCCTGGCAATGCGGCCCACACGGCGCGCTTGAAGTCGTCGTCAGCCTTGCTCCAGGCGATGATCTCGTCGAGCGTGCGCAAACAGCCTTCGCACAAGCCGCTGTTACGGTTCATCTTGCACAGGCTGACGCAGGGCGACGGTACCGGTGACGGCAAGGGGAGCGGAACGGCTGGCGGAGGTGGCGGAGGTGGCGGAGCGACCATCATGGAGCGGCATCGGTGTTTGTACAGGCTTGCATTATGCCGCGAAACCGTGCTGGCGAGGCGATGGCCTCGGCATGCAATGTTTCTATGAATACATTTCCAAGCGAAAGCAGGATCAAAAACGCATCTTCCGGAAATTTATTTTGCCGCCATTTTCACTCTGCGGGTGCCCGTCCTACAACACGATCAGGCCAGATCCTGCTTGACTTGAGATATTTCACAACTATACTACCATCCATACAGATGGCAATTGGATGCCACGTGGAGTTTTTGGAGAGATATGGCCAAGCAAGACAACAAGCCCAAAATTGGGGAATCCGAGAAAATCACGATCAACCTCGGCTTGATCGACCTGGGGCAGATCGATTTGCTGGTTCAGGAGGGATTTTATTCCAACCGCACGGATCTGATCCGTACGGCCATCCGCAACCAGCTGGGTATCCACGCCGACGTGGTGAAACAAACCGTCGCCCGTAAAAGCCTGGTCTTGGGCATGCAGCATTATTCGCGCGCCGACCTGGAAGCGATCCAGGCAGCCGGCCAGCGCCTGCAGATCCAGGTGCTGGGACTGGCCAGCATCGCCAGCGACGTCTCCGTGGAACTGGCACTGGCCACCATCGAGTCGATTTTCGTATTAGGTGCCCTGCACGCCAGCACCGTCGTCAAGACGGCGCTCGCAGGGCGAATTCACTAGCGTATCGGTTCGCGGCGATGACCCGGCCGATGCGCGACACCGTTAAGGATGGTCATGAAACTACCTCTCAACATGTTGGCGCAGATGCGCGCAGCGACCCGTAATCTGATGGGCAGCGGCCCCGCCGCCGCCACCGAAGCGATCCAGCAGGCGCTGTCTGCCGCCGGCCTGACGCCGCCGGCGGCAGCCACGCAAGCGCCGCCAGCGCAGCCGATGCGCGACATTAATCCACCACCGGCGCCACCGCCCGCGCAGGCCCGGACCGAGGCGCCGCAAGCTGACGCGGTGCCGCCCACACCCACGCCCGCGCAGGCGGCGCAGGAATTCGCGCAGGATTTCATGGCGCGCCTGGGCGTGCCCGCCGGCCTGAGCCAGCACAGCTTCGACATGCCCAGCTTCGAGATGCCGAATTTTCATCCGCCCGGTTTCAACGCGCCGGCCGCCGCGCCGGCGCAGATGCCCGCTGGCGCGCAGTTCATCGACGGCGTGTACCGCAACCATGCGGGCACGCGCTCCTACAAACTGTATATCCCCAGCAGCTATCACGGCCAGGCCATGCCACTGATCGTGATGCTGCACGGCTGCACGCAAAATCCCGACGATTTCGCCGCCGGCACGCAGATGAATGCGCTGGCCGAAGAAAAGGAATGTTTTGTCGTCTATCCGGCGCAGACGCAGGGTGCCAACAGTTCGCGCTGCTGGAACTGGTTCAATGCCATCGACCAGCAGCGCGACCAGGGCGAACCGTCGCTGATCGCCGGCATCGCGCGGCAAGTCATCGACGACTACCCGGTGAATGAACGCGAAGTGTTCGTCGCCGGCCTGTCGGCCGGTGGCGCCATGGCCGTCATCGTCGGCACCTTGTACCCCGACCTGTTTGCCGCCGTCGGCGTGCATTCGGGCCTGCCCTTCGCCTCGGCGCAGGACTTGCCGTCGGCGCTGGCCGCCATGAAGGGCGGCGCCATGCCCAATGGCCAGCGCCAGGCGCCGGCCGGCGGCGTGCCCATCATCGTTTTCCATGGCGACCGCGACACCACCGTCAACCCGCGCAATGGCGATGAACTGATCGCCCAGGGCGTGCGCAGCCAGGCGGGCGGCCAGGCGGCCAGGGCCGCTTCCATCGACGGCAGCGTGCCAAATGGCCACCGCTACACGCGCACCACGCACAGCCAGGCCGACGGCTCGCCGCTGGGCGAACACTGGGTCATCCACGGCGCCGGCCATGCCTGGTCCGGCGGCAGCGGCAGCGGCAGCTATACGGATGGCAAAGGGCCGGACGCCAGCCGGGAGATGCTGCGCTTCTTCAAGACCGTCAGCTAAGCACTGATCTGGACGTGGCATGCACGGCGCCGGCCATGCCTGGTCAGGCGGCAGCGACAGCGGCAGTCATGCGGCCGACGGCAAAGGCCCGGACGCCAGCCGCCGGTCGCAAAAAGCAGCTGCGCTTCTTCAAGACCGTCAGCTAATCCTTCAGCTGATATTTTCGGTGTAGGGCGCGATCTGCCGCTGCTTCTCGGCGATCTCGCACACGCCATCGGCATAGCGGCTGGAGATGGCGATGAACTGGTCCTGGATCTGCAGGAAGGCGTCGACGATCTCGGCGTCAAAGTGCGAACCGCGCCCCTCGACGATGATCTGCACGGCCTGTGCATGCTCCATGCCCTGCTTGTAGATGCGTCGGCTGATCAGGGCGTCATACACGTCGGCCAGCGCCATCAGGCGCGCCGAAATCGGGATGGCTTCGCCAGCGAGGCCTTGCGGGTAACCGCTGCCATCCCATTTTTCATGGTGGCTGTAGGCGATCTCTTTCGCGTACTTGAGGAAATCGACCTCGATGCCCAGCTCGTGTTCGGCCGCCAGGATGGCGTCGCGTCCCAGGGTGGTGTGCGTCTTCATGATGGCCATTTCGTGCGGCTCGAAACGCCCCGGCTTGAGCAAAATATGGTCGGGGATACCCACCTTGCCGATATCGTGCAGCGGCGCCGTCTTGAACAGCAGTTCGATATTCTTGTCCGTCAAAAAATCGCGGAAACGCGGCAGGCCGCGCACTTTCTCGGCCAGCGCCTTCAGGTAGTGCGAGGTGCGGCGGATATGGTTGCCCGTCTCGCTGTCGCGCGTCTCGGCCAGCGACGCCATGGCGTGTATCGTGACGTCCTGCAGCGCCGCCACTTCCTGCACCCGGCGCTCCACTTCCGTTTCCAGGTAATGATTCTGGTCGCGCAAAAAATCCTGCATCTGCTTCATCGCCAGCTGCGTCTTGATACGGGCCAGCACGATGGGCGCCGAAATCGGCTTGGTGATGTAGTCGACGGCGCCCAGGGCCAGGCCCAGCTGCTCGTCGGCCACTTCGCTCATGGCGGTGACAAAAATCACGGGGATGCCGGCCGTGGCGGGATCGGCCTTCAGCGCGCGGCACACATCGTAGCCACTCATGCCCGGCATCATGATGTCGAGCAGGATCAGATCGGGCTGGTCGCCGCCGGCGGCGATTTTCAGGGCGCGCTCGCCATTGACGGCGATCTTGGTGCGGTAATCGTCTTCCAGCACTGCGCGCAACAGGTCGATATTGTCTGGCGTGTCGTCCACTACCAGGATGGTTGGCTTGCTTGCTGACGCTCTCATGCCCGTCCTTCGCTCTGCATAGTTATCCTTGTCACAGTGTCAGCTCCAGCGCATCGGCCACCTCGCCCAGCTGCGCCAGCGCACCTTCGAAATCGTATTGTCCCAGCATGCGCTTCAACTGGCGCGCGTGTTCCGCCTGCCCGGCCGCGACCAGCACGGGACCGATGCCGTCGAGATGCTTGACGGCCTGCGCATCGTCCTGCTGCAGCAGTTGCGACAGTTCGCGCAAGCCCGCCTCCAGCTGTGCCCGGTCCACCGCTGCCACCACGGTGTTGCCTGGCTCGGGCACATTGCTGCGCGACTGCATGGCCAGCACGATCTTCGGCACCAGTTCGTCGAGCGCCAGGGTGCAGGCCGCCAGCGCCTGCGGCAAGCCGTCATGCGATCCCAGGCTGAGCAAATGCTCGACCCGCGCCGCGCTGTCGGCCAGGCCACCGGCGCCGATATTGCCGGCCAGGCCCTTCAGGGTATGCGCTTCGCGGATCGCCGTCTCGAGCTGGTTGTTCTCGATGGCGGCGACGATGCGCTGCATGGCATCGAACTGGGTTTCCACAAAACGATCCAGCAATTTTCGCATCAACGTGGCATTGCCGCCCACGCGCCGCATGGCCTCCGCCATTTTCAGGCCGGCGACCACGGGCAGCTCCGCTTCCGGCTGCGCCACCAGCACCGTCATTTCCTGCGGCGCAGCCGGCGCGATCCAGCGCGCCAGGGTACCGAACAGCTGCGCCACGTCGATCGGCTTGGCGATGAAATCGTTCATGCCGGCGTCCAGGCATTTTTCCTTGTCGCCGACCATGGCATTGGCCGTCATGGCGATCACGGGCAAATCCGAATAACGGGGATCCTGGCGCAGCTTGCGCGTGGCCTGGTAGCCATCCATCACCGGCATCTGGCAATCCATCAGCACGCCGTCATAGGCGTTTTCCTCGATCTTCGCCAGCGCGATGGCGCCATTGCTCGCGATGTCGACACGAATGCCGGCGTCGTTGAGAATATGCTGCGCCACTTCCTGGTTCACCTCATTGTCCTCCACCAGCAGCAGCCAGGCGCCGCGCAGGGCGCGTTCGTCGTCGCGGTAGCTGCTCTGGCGCTGCGTCTTGCGACTCTGCCCTGTCACGCCGCCAAACACGAACGATATCTGGTCGAGCAGGGTCGAGGCGCTGACCGGCTTGTTCAATACGCCATCGAGCGGCAATTCGCGCTGGCGCGCCGCCTCCAGCAGTGCTTCGCGATGGAAGGCCGTGACCATGATACAGGCCGGCGCCGCATCGATGCCGGCGGCATCGGCACGGATGCCGGCCAGCGTATCGAGGCCGTTCATGCCCGGCATTTTCCAGTCCATCAGCACCAGCCCGTAAGGGCGCCCCTCGGTGCGCGCCTGCGCCACGGCGCCGATGGCCAGCACGCCGCCAAACACGGCACGCGCATCGAAACCGAGCGCCGTCAGCATGCTGACGAAAATTTCACGCGCGCTGGGGTTATCATCGACCACCAGCACGCGCAGGCCCTGGAACTGCGGCGGCACCGGCAGGCTGTCGCGCGGCACGGCGGCCAGGCCGAAGCGGGCCGTGAAGAAAAAGGTGCTGCCCACGCCCGCTTCGCTGACTAGGTCAATTTCGCCTTCCATCATTTCCACCAGGCGCTTGCTGATGGTCAGCCCCAGGCCGGTGCCGCCATGGTGGCGCGTGGTGGAGGTGTCGGCCTGGGTAAATGCCTGGAACAATTTGCTGCGCTGGGGCGGCGTCAGGCCGATGCCCGTGTCGCGCACGTCGACACGCAGCACCGCCGCATGTTCTTCCAGCTGCTGCAAGCGGATGCTGACGACGATCTCGCCCTTGTCCGTAAATTTGATGGCATTGTTGGTCAGGTTGATCAGCACCTGGCCCAGGCGCAGCGGATCGCCCTGCAATGCGTTCGGCACGTCGGGGGCGATGTCGAACAGCAGTTCGAGCCCCTTGTCCTGCGCGCGCATCACGGACAGGTCGGCGATCTGCGCCAGCACGTCCTCGAGGAAAAAATCGACTTTTTCAAAGGCCATCTTGCCCGCCTCGATCTTCGAGAAATCGAGGATGTCGTCGATGATGGCCAGCAGGTTCTTCGAGGCCGATTCCACCTTTTCCAGGTAGTTGCGCTGGGTCGAGGTGAGTTCCGTCTGCAGCGCCAGGTGGGTCATGCCGATGATGCCGTTCATCGGCGTGCGAATTTCATGCGACATATTGGCCAGGAAGTCCGACTTCATCTTGGTCGCATCCTCGGCCACTTCGACGGCATGGCGCAGATCCTGCTCGACGGCCAGGTTGGTACTCATGTTTTTCAGCGCCTGCAGCAATTCGCCCGTCTCATCGCGCGACGTCACTTCGATGACGGAACTGAAGTCGCCTTTGGCCACGCGCGTGGCGATCGCCACCGCCTCGCCCAGCGGACGCGTGATCGAGCGCGCCGACCAGGCAAAGGCCAGGCCGATCAACAGGGCTGCCAGCCCGATACCGCCCATCAGGATCAGCGAGGTATCGATATCGTTGCGTATCCTGGCCTCGCTGTCGCGTATCAGTTGCTGCTGCAAGTCATCGAGCTGGCCCACATACAGCAGCACTTTTTCCAGCACCGGCAAGGTCTGCGTCTGCATGGCCAGCTCCGCGGCAGCATCCTCGCCGCGCTCGACCAGTTCGAAGATCGTCTTGAGCGAAACATAATAGTCGGCGCGTGCCAGGTGCATCTGTTCCAGCAGGCGCCGTTCTTGCGGCCGCGCCTCGAGACCATCGAGGATGCGCACCTGTTCATCGATGCCTTGCTTGATCGCCTCCAGGCGTGCCTGGTTCGCCTGGCGCCGTGCCAATTCGTGCTGGTTCGGCAAGTTGCCGATGCGCGTGGCCGCCTCGCGCGCCAGCCCATGGATCTTGCTGGTGGCCTTGGCGGCGACCCAGTCGCGCTGCAGGATATCGTCGGTCTCGGCGCCGATGGCATAAATGCGGCTACCGGCCAGGACGATGACGACCAGCATCAGCACGATCAAAATGGCATAACCGGCATTGATGCGCACGCCGATGCGGATATCCCTGAAGCGCATAACTTTCCTATAAGAAATTCTTAAAAATTGAAGTCTGAACGTATTCCCCTACGGAATGCAAGGTTTATTGCAAAGCAATTTATATCGAAGCGTTTAATTGGCCGACGTGATGGCTTTTACCGGGGGTGTCAGGGTGGCGATATGCGCTTGCAGGCAGGCCGGGCACCAGCAGCCCACGGCGGCGCTGCCGGGCACGGGCACGGCCGGCGGCAGGGCCACGCACCAGCAGGGTCCGCTGGCCTGCGGGTCAGTCTGGCCACACTGGAAGGTGGCGCCACAGAGAGTGCATACGCTCATGGCTGTGTTTGAATTGGCAAGTGTGTGTCATGCTGCATCGGGGTGCGACGCAGATGTAACGGGCAGTAAAAGGGCTGGCTGGGGGACATATCGGGCCAGACTATAGGATCATCAGGGAAAATACAACAAGATCGCCCTATAATGCCTCCAGGATTTTCTTCTTCCCTGTAAAATCGCACAAATCTATTTTCCGGACTCGCCATGAATCAACTAGCTAACTTGAACCTGGACATGAATGACGACTTGACGGCGGTGTCGCCACAAATCAAGGCGCAGATTCTGGCCGAGGCCCTGCCCTACATTCGCAATTTCCATGGCAAGACCATCGTCATCAAATACGGTGGCAATGCCATGACGGACGAACGCCTGAAGCACGGCTTCGCGCGCGACGTCATCCTGCTCAAGCTGGTCGGCATGAACCCGGTGGTGGTGCACGGCGGCGGACCGCAGATCGACAACGCGCTGAAAAAAATCGGCAAGCAAGGCACCTTCGTGCAAGGCATGCGCATCACCGATGAAGAAACCATGGAAGTGGTGGAGTGGGTGCTGGGCGGCGAAGTGCAGCAGGATATCGTCATGCTGATCAACCATTACGGCGGCCAGGCTGTCGGCCTGACGGGCAAGGATGGCGGCTTGATCCGCGCGCGCAAGATGCAGATGCCGGACCGCGAACATCCGGGCGAATTCCTCGACATCGGCTTTGTCGGCGAGATCGATGCGATCAACCCGGCCGTCGTCAAGGCGCTGCAGGACGATGCCTTCATTCCCATCATTTCGCCGATCGGTTTCGGCCAGGATGGCCAGGCCTACAACATCAACGCCGACGTGGTCGCCGGCAAGATCGCGGAAATCCTGAAAGCGGAAAAGCTGATCATGATGACCAACATCGCTGGCGTCCAGGACAAGCAGGGCAACCTGGTGACCGACCTGTCGGCGCGTGAAATCGACGAGATGTTCGCCGATGGCACGATCTCGGGCGGCATGCTGCCGAAGATCTCGTCCGCGCTCGACGCCGCCAAGTCCGGCGTGAACACGGTGCACATCATCGATGGCCGCATCGAACACTCATTATTGCTGGAAGTGTTGACCGAGCAGGCTTTTGGTACTATGATCCGTTCGCACTAAAAAATAATTCGGCGCAATTCACCCAGCGCCGATTTTTTATGCCCTTGTAGCTCAGTGGTAGAGCACTCCCTTGGTAAGGGAGAGGCCACGTGTTCGATCCACGTCAAGGGCACCATCGACTTATCCCCGTATCTGAAAAATGTCCATGGCTGCGTTGCCTCGCCTCGCCGACCATTCGTACTGTCTTCGGCTCGGCGCCTTGCCCTGAACACTTTCCATCTGCTCTGCCGCCGTTTGTTGCGCGGCTAAGCCAGCTAATACACCCGCTCGACCTTCAAACCTTTCTTGCGCAGCAGCTCCGGCACGCTTTTCGTTCCCACCAGATGCAGCACGCCGATGGCGGCCAGGCTGGACTTTTCGCGCGCCAGCAGCTTGGCGATGCCGTCGGCCAGGGCCGGGTTGCGGCCATCTAACAACACCTTTTGCACGAACTGCGCGGCGAACGAGGGGTCTGTTGCCGCTTTGGCGGCCAGCTTGTCGAAGGCGGCCGCGTCGGCCGTGCGCCAGGCGTTGGCGATCTCGCGCGCTTCCTGGCTTTGCTCCTGGTCTTCGATCGACGCCACGCCGTCTTCCAGGAAGCGGCATTGGTCGGCCGGCGTCATCGCGCCAAACAGCGCCAGCTGGCCTTCCATCGACTCGAGTTCCAGCACGGGGATCTTGCGCGCCCTGGCTTGCTGCGACAGATAATTGTCGACCGCCAGGTCGGAGCGGTAGCCGAGCGTGGAAAACTCGCCGATGGCCAGCATGCTGGCCAGCATCCACGGTTTCATCGGCGCCACCGCTTCGGGCGCTATACCGTATTTTTGCAACAACGGCGCCAGACGCGGCGCCAGCGTCTGGCGGCAGTCGGCCGGCACTTGGCTGCCCGGCGCCTCCATGCCGTATTTCAGCACGGCGCCCAGGGCGGCGCGCGGGTCGGCGCCGGGATCGATCTCCAGCGCCAGCGCCCCGGCGCCTGCCAATGCCTGCGTCACCGTCGGCTCAAGCGGATAAAAATCGGGGGCGCCGACGTGGATGGTGCCGAACAAATACAGGGTGTGGCCCGCGTCCTGCACCCTGAACAGGGCGCCCCGGTTTTGCGCCACCGGCGGCACTTCGGCAAAGGCCGCCGGCAACGGCAGCAAGAATAATCCGCAAAACATCACTATAATCTGGCGTCGCATGGTTTTCCTGATTGTTGAATTTTTCATCTTGCTTATCATCTTGCCTAAAGACTCCTGTGCCTGTGTCCCATCTTAACCGCTCGTCGCCGGTCTGGCTGTTTGACCTCGACAACACGCTGCACAATGCCTCGCACGCCATCTTTCCCACCATCACGGCCAATATGAACACGTATATTGCCCGCGTACTGGGCGACGGCGTGACACCGGCCGACGACGCCATCGTCAATGCGGCGCGCGCGGCCTACTGGCGCCGCTACGGCGCCACCTTGCTGGGCATGGTCAAGCATCATCAGGTGCAGGCAGCGCACTTCCTCCACGAGACGCACGCGTTCGACGATTTGCGCGCCATGATACGCGCCGAGCGGGGGCTGGGGGCTTTACTCAAACGCCTGCCTGGCCGTAAAATTTTACTCACCAACGCGCCGCTGCGCTACTCGAGCGACGTGATGCGCCATCTGGGCCTGCAGCGGCACTTTGCGCAGCATATCGCCATCGAGGCGATGCATGTGCACCGCCAGCTGCGGCCCAAGCCATCGACCCTGATGCTGCGCAAACTGATGCGCAAGCACCAGATCCGCCCTGGCCGCTGCATCCTGGTGGAAGACACCCTGGCCAACCTGAAGGGCGCAAAAAGACTGGGCTTGCGCACGGCCTGGGTCACGCAATACCTGAAAATGGCCGATCCGATCGGCGTGGCAAAGCTGCCCAGAGCGTTAAATCGCCCCGCTTACGTCGATGTCAAAGTAAAATCTGTCCGGCATTTGGCACGCCGCCTTCACCGTCTGCGCTGAAGGGGACTCCTGGGCTTGCGGTTGACGCCGGAAGCCGCACCGCTAGCGGCGGTGACGGAACGCCCCATCAAGACAGCTTTTTTTTAACGACAAGAGAAAATATGGCAAGCACACCGCCGGGCCAACGCAGGCTACAAATTCTTCAGGCCCTCGCCGCAATGCTGGAGCAGCCGAAAGGCGAAAAGATCACCACTGCCGCACTGGCGGCCAGACTGGCCGTGTCGGAAGCGGCCCTGTACCGCCATTTCGCCAGCAAGGCGCAAATGTTCGAAGGACTGATCGAATTCATCGAGGCTAGCGTTTTCGGCCTGATCAACCAGATCGCGGAAAAGCACAGCGACGGCATGACGCAGACGCGCGACATCGTCGGCATGCTGCTCAATTTCGCCATCAGCAATCCGGGCATGACGCGCGTGCTGATCGGCGATGCGCTGGTCAATGAGGACGAGCGCCTGCAAGCGCGCATGAACCAGTTCTACGACCGCGTGGAACTGGCGCTCAAGCAGGCCTTGCGCGTAGCCGCCGCCGAAGGCCATGGCAAGGAAAGCGAAGTGGCGGCGCGCGCCACCCTGATCGTCAGCTTCGTCATCGGACGCTGGCACCGCTACGCCAAGAGCGGCTTCAAGATCAATCCATCCCAGGACGCGGCGCTGCAAATCGCCATGCTGCTGGGGTAAGTCACCACCGCGGCTGTCCCCATGCATACCGACTGTTTCGCCCTGCTCGACGACGCCAGCACACCCGGCGCCGGTTCGCGCCTGTACACGGGCCTGGTGGCGGTCTTGCGGTGCACCGAGGGGGAGCAGTGGCCAGTCCTGCTCGAAGGGCTGCAAGGGGCCTTGGAACGCGGCCAGTACGCCGTCAGCGTGTGCAGCTACGAGTTGGGCGCGCACTTGCTGGCCATGCCGCCGCGCGCGGCCGGCCCCGGCGCGCCACCACTGGCGCAAGTGCTCGTCTTTGAGCATTGCACGCAGCTGTCGCAAGACGAGGTGCAGCAGTGGCTGGACGCACGCGTGGATGCCGCGCCGGCCGGCGTGGCCGCTATCCACGCAAATGTGGATCAAGCCGAATTCACGCGCGCGCTGCAGCGCATCCACGACTACATCGTGGCCGGCGACACCTACCAGGTCAACTACACCTATCGTTTGCGCTTCGACGCCTTCGGTTCGCCCCTGGCCCTGTATGCGCGGCTGCGCGCGCGCCAGCCCGTGCCGTATGGCGCGCTGCTGATGCTGCCCGATGGCGGCGCCCTGCTGTCGCTGTCGCCGGAGCTGTTCGTGCGCCATGCGCAAGGAGAGCTGACGGCGCGCCCGATGAAAGGCACGGCGCCGGCCGCTCCTGCCGAACAGGCGGAAGAAAACGCGCGCCGCGCCGCCGCCCTGTCCCATGATCCGAAAAACCGCGCGGAAAACCTGATGATCGTCGACCTGCTGCGCAACGACATCGGCCGCATCGCCGCCACGGGCTCCGTCAAGGTGCCGGCCCTGTTCCAGGTGACGCGCTACAGCAGCGTGCTGCAAATGACCTCCACCGTGCAGGCGCGCCTGCGCGACGACGCCAGCCTGGCCGACATCTTCCAGGCCTTGTACCCGTGCGGCTCGATCACGGGCGCGCCGAAACGGCGCACCATGGAAATCATCGCCGAACTGGAAGAAGCGCCGCGCGGCATCTACACGGGCGCCATCGGCTGGTTCGATCCACCAGCCGCCGGCGCCGCTCACGCGGTGGGCGACTTCTGCATGTCCGTGCCGATCCGCACCCTGGCCCTGCAAGCGGCTGGCCCTGGCGGCATGCGGCGCGGCGAAATGGGCGTGGGCGCCGGCATCGTGCTCGACAGCGACCCGCACGATGAATTTGCGGAATGCCAGCTCAAGGCCCGCTTCCTCACGGGCCTGACGAACGACTTTGAACTGTTCGAAACCCTGCACGCCAGCCGCGCCGATGGCTGCCGCCAGCAGGAACGGCACCTGGCGCGCCTGGCCGCCTCCTGCGCCTACTTCGGTTTTGCCTGGAGTGACAGTGCCGCGCGCGCCGCGCTACAGGCGGCCTGCGCGGCACTGCCCGACGATGCGCCCTTCCGCCTGCGCCTGGCGCTGCGCCAGGATGGCCGGTTCACGACGCAAAGCGGTGCGCTCAGCGCCTTGCCGGACAGCGTAACAGTCCTGCTGGCGCCCGACGCCACCACAGCGGACGACCTGTTCCTGCGCCACAAGAGCAGCGTGCGCGCGCGCTACGACGCGGCCTGGCGCGCGGCCGAGGCGCAAGGCGGCTTCGACATGCTGTTCTTTAACGAACGGGGCGAGCTGACGGAGGGTGGACGCAGCAATGTCTTCGTCCAGCTCGATGGCCGCTGGCACACGCCGCCCCTGTCCTGCGGCCTGTTGCCCGGCGTGCAGCGCGCGGCCATGCTGGCCGACCCCGCCTGGAACGCGCAGGAAACCATCATCACGCGCGCCATGCTGGCGCAGGCCGAGGCGATCGTCGTGTGCAATGCGCTGCGCGGGGCGATGCTGGCCAAGCTGGTTATTTGATATCTACTTGCATCTCGTAGCCGCCATAGATCATCCGCTTGCCATCGAACGGCAGCTTGGCCGGGTCCATCATCTCGGCCAGGCGCGGGTCTTGCATGACCTTGTCGTTGATTTCATCGCGTTTCGCACGCGATTCGAACACGATCCAGGAAAACACCACCACTTCGCCATCCTGCAAGTCCACCGCCTGCGGGAACGAGGTCAGCTTGCCTGGCTTGACATCGTCGCCCACGCATTCGCGAAATTCCAGCGCGCCATATTCGCGCCAGATCGCGCCGCAGGTGCGCGACATGGCCAGGTAAGTATCGAGCTTGGCTTTCGGTACGGGCACCACAAATCCATCGACATACGCCATGATGTTCTCCTTGGTTGTGACAAACGCGAACAACCAGCTTAGGACAATGATGGCAAGACGACAAGCACGGCATTAAAAAAAGCAGGCGTTCAAGCCTGCCTGGATGCCGGCAACTTACAGCGCCAGTGCTTTTTCCACCGCGCCAACGAGTTTCTTGTCGTCCGGCGTCACCTTGCTGGGGAAGCTTTCCACCACTTTACCGTGGCGGTCGATCAGGTATTTATGGAAATTCCAGGCCGGCGTCTTGCCCGTCTGCTTGATCAGGTCCACGTACAACGGATTGGGCGCGGGGCCGGAAACCGCCGATTTGGCGAACATGGGGAACTTCACACCATAGGTGTTGTAGCAGAAATCGGCGATTTCCTTGCTGTTGCCCGGCTCCTGCTTGCCGAAATCGTTCGACGGAAAGCCCAGTACCACCAGGCCCTTGCTGCCGTACTTGGCGTACAGCGCTTCGAGCCCTTCATACTGATTGGTAAAACCACAATAACTGGCCGTATTGACCACCAACACCACCTTGCCCGCGTACTGGCACAGGTTTTGCGGCGCTTCATCCTGCAGGCGGTTGAAGGTCTGCTTGAGGATGGCGGGACAGGCCGCTGGCGCCGCGGCGGCAGTCTCGGCGGCATGGGCCGGCATGGCCAGGCTGGCGCCGGCGGCAAGGGTGGTGAGCGCAAACAGCTGGGCAAGGGTCTTGGACATGAGGGGCACCATGGTTGAACGGAAAAAAACCATTCTATGTCAAACGCCGCGCACGCGCATGCGGGCGACAACAACAGCGATTGCTTGACCGGCATCAAGAACGGTGCAGTACTTGCCCAGCGCACAGTTTTTTTACCTATGCTCGGCCTTCCTGCCCTTGCCTTGTGGAGTCACCATGTCCTTCCCGCACCTGACCGCGCACCTGACCACACTAACCACCGCCCTGCTGGCCGCCAGCCTCGTCACCCTGGCGCCTGGCGGCGCGCATGCCGCCACGACGGCCAAAGCCGTCAAAGCCGCCAAGCCCGTCGCGAGCAAGGATGCCGCCGCGCTGCCCGGCTACCAGGCTGACCTGAGCCAGACCACCGTGTCGGGCCTGTCCTCGGGCGGCTTCATGGCGGCGCAATTTGCCGTCGCCTATTCGGCCACGGTGGCCGGCGCCGGCATCATCGCCGGCGGCCCGTATTTCTGCTCGGGCCAGCCGGGCCGCTTCCCCTACATTCCCTACCTGACGAATGCCCTGACCACCTGCATGAATCCGGGCAGCGCGCAGGTCGCGCCGCCCGTCGCCAGCGAATTGCTGCGCGCGGCGAACGATTTTGCACGCGCCCGCCTCATCGACGACACGGCCAACCTGAAACGCCAGCGCGTATATCTGTTCAGCGGAACGAAAGACCAGACCGTGACGCGGCCGGTGGTGGAACAGGTGGGAAAATTCTATCAACTGGCGGGCACGCCGGCCGAGCAGATCCGCTTCGTCGACACGGTCGGCGCGGGCCATGCCATCATCACCGACAACAACCAGGACAAGGCCTGCGACGTGACGGCGTCGCCCTTCATCAACGACTGCGACTTCGTGCAGGCGCGCGACATCCTGCAGCACCTGTACCCGGACCTGCAGCCTTCGTCGACCACCCTGACGGGCAAGCTGATCGCCTTCAACCAGCGCAGCTTCATCCAGAACGCCTACTCCAGCATGAACAATACGGGCTACGCCTACATCCCGAAAGCCTGCGACAGCGAGAGCTGCCGCGTGCACGTGGTGTTCCACGGCTGCCTGCAAACGACGCAAGCGATCGGTGACCGCTTCTATACCAGCACCGGCTACAACCAGGTGGCGGACGCCAACAAGATCATCGTGCTGTATCCGCAGGCCGAACCGAGCGCCGTCTACCCGTACAACCCGAAAGGCTGCTGGGATTTCTGGGGCTACACCAGCCTCAATCCGATCGATCCGGATTTTTACCGCAAGAGCGGCACGCAGATGGAAGCGGTCAAGGGCATGCTGGACAGGTTAGGATCGGCTCGCAACAGCCATCGATAACAGACGTCACGGATGCTTGAGAAAATCGTAGCGAGCGGCAACGATTTCTGGCTAAGAAGCGCAGCTGTACTTTAGTACAGCGAGCATCGCAGGCCAGAAAGCGCGCCGCGCAGTAGATTTAATCAAGCATCCTAGATCGCGCCGCGGCTCACGCTAGGCGGCCTTAGATACCGCCCATGCAGATGTACTTGATAACGAGGTAGTCCTCGATACCGTAGGTCGACCCTTCACGGCCCAGGCCCGATTGCTTGACGCCGCCGAAGGGCGCGATCTCGTTCGAGATCAGTCCCGTGTTGACGCCGACCATGCCCGTTTCCAGGCCTTCGGCCACACGCCAGATGCGGCCGATGTCGCGCGAATAGAAATAGGCGGCCAGGCCGAATTCCGTGTTGTTCGCCAGGGCGATGACTTCATCGTCGGTCTTGAAACGGAACAGCGGCGCCAGCGGGCCGAAGGTTTCCTCGGTGGCCACGCGCATGTCATTCGTCACGTCGGCGATGATGGTCGGCTCGAAGAAGCCATTGCCCAGCGCATGGCGCTTGCCGCCGGCCAGCAGGCGACCGCCCTTGGCCAGGGCATCGGCCACGTGCTCTTCCACCTTGGCGACGGCCTTGGCGTCGATCAGCGGGCCTTGCGTCACGCCCGCCTCGATGCCATTGCCCACCTTCAGCTTGGCCACGGCGGCCACCAGCTTCTCGGCAAACGCGTCGTACACGCTGTCCTGCACGTACAGGCGGTTGGCGCAGACGCAAGTCTGGCCCGCGTTGCGGTATTTCGAGGCGATGGCGCCTTCCACGGCGGCGTCCAGGTCGGCGTCGTCGAAGACGATGAACGGCGCATTGCCGCCCAGTTCCAGCGACAGCTTCTTGATCGTCGGCGCGCACTGTTCGGCCAGCAGGCGGCCCACCTGGGTCGAACCCGTAAACGTCAGCTTGCGCACGATGGGGTTCGAGGTCATTTCGCCGCCGATGTCTTTCGGCGCGCCCGTGACGATGCTGAACACGCCCGCAGGCACGCCCGCGCGCTCGGCCAGCACGGCCAGCGCCAGCGCGGAAAACGGCGTTGCTTCGGCCGGTTTCAACACCATCGGGCAGCCGGCGGCCAGGGCCGGGCCGACTTTGCGGGTGATCATGGCGGCGGGGAAATTCCACGGCGTGATGGCGGCGCATACGCCGATCGGCTCCTTGGTGATGACCAGGCGGCGGTCCGGCCATGGCGACTGCAGGGTGTCGCCCGCAACGCGCTTGCCTTCCTCGGCAAACCACTCGATGAACGAGGCGCCGAACTGCACTTCGCCTTTCGCTTCCGGCAAGGGCTTGCCCTGCTCGGTGGTCATGATCAGCGCCAGGTCGTCGGCGTTTTCCAGGATCAGGTCATGCCAGCGGCGCAGCACGGCCGCGCGTTCCTTGGCCGTCTTCTTGCGCCAGGCGGGCCAGGCGGCATTGGCCGCTTCGATGGCGCGGCGCGTCTCGGCCGCGCCCATCAGTGGCACCGTGCCGATATGCTCGCCGGTGGCGGGATTGCTCACATTAATCGTCTGGCCACCATCGGCATCCGCCCAGGCTCCATTCACGTAAGCCTGGTGACGCAACAAGGTAGGATCTTTCAACTGCAGCATATGGATCTCCGGTCTGGTTTGAATTATCGACGAGGGATACTATGCCACAGCGCGGCCGATTCCGCAGGCGGACAGCCGAATCGGCCGCGTAGTTACTCGACCTTGAACGACGACAGTTTCGGGTCCGGCGCCGGGTACTCCAGCTTCATGCCCTGCAGGGTTTCCAGCAGCAGCGAGGCGACCACCAGGTTGCGCTGGGTCTTGGAGTTCGATGGCACCACGTACCACGGCGCGTGATCGGCATCGGTCTCGCGGATCGCCGTTTCATAGGCGCGTTGGTAGCCATCCCACTTCTTGCGCTGGGCGATATCGTTGGGATCGAACTTCCACTGGCGATCGGGATCGTCGAGCCGCTCCTGCAGCCGTCCGCGCTGCTCGTCCTTCGAGATATGCAGGAAGACTTTCAGGATGACGGTGCCCGTTTCGCTCAGCATGCGCTCGAAATCGCGGATCTGCGCGTAGCGGCGCCGGCATTCGGCCTTGTCGATCATGTCCTGCACGCGCGTGATCAGCACATCTTCGTAATGGCTGCGGTTGAAGATGGCGATCTCGCCCTTCACGGGCACGTGCTGGTGCACGCGCCACAGATAATCGTGCGCCAGTTCGATATCGGTGGGTCCCTTGAACGCCACGGCGCGGATGCCCATCGGATTGATATTGCTGAAGATGGCCTTGACCGTGCCATCCTTGCCCGAGGTATCCATGCCCTGCAGGACCAGCAGCACTTTTTTCTTGTGCTGCGCATACAGCATGCTCTGGCACTCGGCGATCTGCGCCGTCAGCGCCACGGTTTCCTCGATGTCCAGCGCCTTGCACTGGAGCGCCGTCAGCTTCTTGTTCGCCGCCTTGGTGGCGGCGCCCAGCAGGCGCTTGCCGGCGAAGTCCTCATTCAGGTCGAAGCCCTGACCGGCGCGAAATTGCGTGCGCGCCTTCATGCCGCCACTTCCAGCTTGCGGTGCTCGATTTTTGTGCAATGGTCCATCACCACATCCAGGCCAGCCGCCCGCGCCAGCTGCGCCGCCTGCTCATTGACGACGTCGAGCTGCAGCCACAGGCAGCCGGCCTTGACGGCGATGGCTTCCTCGGCGATGGGCACGATATCCCCGGACTTGCGGAAGCAATCGACGATGTCGATGCGCGCCGGCGCCACGGCCGCCGCAGCCTCCACCAGGGTGGCATAGGCGCGCTGGCCCAGCACTTCCTTGCCGGCGAGGGCCGGATTGACGGGCAACACGCGGTAGCCCTGCCGCAGCAGGTAATCTGCCACTTCATGGCTGGCGCGTTCGGGCTTGTCGGACATGCCGACGATGGCGATGATGCGGCTGTCTTGCAGGATGCGGGCGATGTTGGACATATTCTGGTCTATGAGGCGGGCGACATTGCCCCCTTAGCGTAGCAGAATTACTCCACCGTGGGAGCTAGGCTGAAGAGCTAGTGTTGCGCACGGCCGCCATCTGCGCGACAAAAGCCTGTGCGCGCGCCGTCACGGCCGCGTAATCTCCCGTGGCGCCCGGACCACTGAGGCTGCTGCCGATACCCACGGCCACGGCGCCGCTGGCAAACCATGCATGCAGGTTCTCCACCGTCACGCCACCCGTCGGCATCAACGGTGCCTGCGGCAAGGGTGCGCGCAGGGCCTTGATGTAGGCGGGGCCGAACATCTCGGCGGGGAAGACCTTGACGATGTCGGCGCCCGCCTGCAGGGCCGTGACGATTTCCGTCGGCGTCATCGCGCCCGGCATGGCCAGCACCTGGTAGCGCTGGCACAGCGCGATGGTTTCCACGTTGACGCCGGGCGAGATGATGAACTGCGCGCCGGCCAGGATGGCGGCGCGCGCCGTCTCCGTATCGAGCACCGTGCCCGCGCCCAGCAGCACGTCATCTCCATGGCGCTCGCGCAGGGTGCGCAGCACGCCCAGGGTATCGGGCGTGGTGAAGGCCACTTCCAGCGCCGTGATGCCGCCGGCGATGCACGCCTCGGCGATCTGCACGGCCGCCTGCGCCGAAGGGGCGCGCACGATGCCGACCATGCCCCGCTCGATAATGCCCTCGAAAACCGTATGTTTTTGCATCTGCTATCTCTCCTGTCAGGCCGGCAGGGCGCCAAAGCGCACTTCCGGCAAACCGCGCACGTCCACCTGGCGCGCATGAAACAATCCCCCGGCCAGCGGTTCGCCCGCCAGCTGGGCCGGCGTCAAACTCTCCTGCGCGGTGGTGACGAACAATTCGTCGTAGTGCGGCCCGCCCAGGCTCACGCAGCTGGGCTGCGAGACGGGCAAGGTGATCGCGCGCTCGACGCTGCCATCCGGCGCGAAGCGCAATACGCGTCCCGCGCCCCATTGCGCGCTCCACAAGTGGTCGTCCGCATCGATGGTGGCGCCGTCGGCCGCGCCGGGGCCGGGATCGAGCACGGCAAACACGCGCACCCGGCTGGCGTCGCCCCCCAGGTAATCGTCCCAGCGGTAGATCGCCTTCTGCATCGAATCGCAAAAATACATGGCCGCGCCATCGATGCTGAAGCAGATGCTGTTCGAGATGGCGATCGGCGGCAGCGGCAGGC
The DNA here is from genome assembly GCF_049897525.1 of Janthinobacterium sp. PSRC1-1. NCBI lineage: Bacteria > Pseudomonadati > Pseudomonadota > Betaproteobacteria > Burkholderiales > Oxalobacteraceae > Janthinobacterium > Janthinobacterium sp. PSRC1-1. Next base: position 51,040 of record NZ_JAFCWK010000004.1, on the reverse strand, counting down.
GCTCCAGCGTCAAGTCCAGGTTGAGGCGGTAAAAGCTGCCGATGGCATCGCGGCACGGGCGCTCGTCGAGCGTGCCGAAGACAAAGCGTCCCTGGCGGTCGCAGCGGCCATCGTTCAGGCGCGTCATGGGCAGGTCCGCCTCCACCGTGTGCAAGGGCGTGACGGCCCCGCTGCGCGCGTCAAACCAGGCCAGTCCGGAGGCCAGTCCCAGCAGCAGCACCTCGTCGCTGTGCGTCAGCGCAAAGCAGGCCAGGCGCTCGGGCATGGCCCAGCTCTGGCGCTCGCCCGTGGCCAGCACCAGCGCATGCAGCTGGCAGCCTTCGATATTCGTCCAGAAAACGCGGCCGCTGCGTTCGCACCAGCGCACGCCCTCGCCGAGAAAATTCTGCGCATCGACCAGTAATTGGGCCCGTGTCCCCATGTCTGTTCCTTCTTTCAATGTGATTCACGCGGAACCGCGGAGCCGCGGCAGCCGACGAGGAAGTCCAGGTCCGCGCCTTCGTCGGCCTGCGTCACGTGCTTGATGTACATGGACTGGTAGCCGCCCTTCATGGCCGCTGGCGGCGCGTGCCACTCTGCGCGCCGGCGTGCCAGTTCGGCCTCGTCGACGTCCAGGTGCAAGCGCCGTCCCGCCACGTCGAGTTCAATCATGTCGCCATCGCGCACCAGCGCCAGCGGCCCGCCGACGGCCGCTTCCGGCGCCACGTGCAGCACCACCGTGCCGTAGGCCGTGCCGCTCATGCGCGCATCCGAGATGCGCACCATGTCGCGCACGCCCTGCTCCAGCAGCTTTTTCGGCAGCCCCATATTGCCCACCTCGGCCATGCCAGGATAGCCCTGCGGGCCGCAATTTTGCAGCACCATCACGCAGCTGGCGTCGATATCGAGCGCGGGATCGTCGACGCGCTTTTTATAATGCTCGATGCTGTTGAAGACGACGGCGCGGCCACGGTGCTGCATCAGTTCCGGCGAGGCGGCGGACGGCTTGATGACGGCGCCGCGCGGAGCCAGGTTGCCCTGCAGGACGGCGATGCCGCCCTCGTCCTTGAACGGCTGCGCCAGCGGCGTGATCACTTCGGGATTGAAGTTTTCCGCTTCGGCCACGTTGACGGCCATGCTGGCGCCCGTGACGGTGAGCGCCTCGCCATGCAATGTGCCCAGCAGGTCGCGGATGATCACGGGCAGGCCGCCCGCATAGTAAAAATCTTCCATCAGGTACTGGCCCGACGGCATCAGGTTCAGCAGGCAGGGAATGTCGCGCCCCAGGCGGTCCCAGTCGGCCAGGCGCATGTCCACGCCGATGCGCCCGGCAATGGCCAGCAAGTGGATCACGGCATTGGTCGAGCCGCCGATGGCGCCGTTGACCATGATGGCGTTTTCAAACGCGTCGCGCGTGAGGATCTGCGACAGTTTCAGGTCTTCATGCACCATGTCGACGATGCGCCGGCCCGTCAGCTGCGCCTGCAGCTTGCGGCGCGCATCGACGGCGGGAATGGCGGCGTTGCCGGGCAAGGTCACGCCCAGCGCCTCGACCATGCTGGCCATGGTGGAAGCCGTGCCCATGGTCATGCAGTGGCCGGCGGAGCGCGACATGCACGATTCGGCCTGCTTGAATTCGTTTGAGGTCATGCGCCCGGCGCGCACGTCTTCGGAAAACTTCCACACGTCCGTGCCCGAGCCGATCGGTTTGCCGCGGTAATTCCCGTTCAGCATGGGGCCGCCCGACAGCACGATGGTGGGCAAGTCCACGCTGGCCGCGCCCATCAGCAGGGCCGGGGTGGTCTTGTCGCAGCCCGTCAGCAGCACCACGCCGTCGATCGGGTTGGCGCGGATCGATTCCTCGACATCCATGCTGGCCAGGTTACGGAACAGCATGGCCGTCGGGCGCAGATTCGTCTCGCCCAGCGACATGACGGGAAATTCAACGGGAAAACCGCCCGCTTCGAGCACGCCGCGCTTGACCATCTCGGCCAGGTCGCGGAAATGGCCATTGCAGGGCGTCAGCTCGGACCAGGTATTGCAGATGCCGATGACGGGACGGCCATCGAAGGCGTCACCGGGATAGCCCTGGTTCTTCATCCAGCTGCGGTGAATGAAACTGTCCTTGTCGTCGCCGCCAAACCACGCTTGCGAACGCAAGGGACGCTTGTTCTTGTTGTCACTCATACTGTCTCCTGCGGGGAAATCAAGCCGCGCGCGGCGGCGATCAGCAGCGCACCGTGACCGGCCAGATAGTCTTGCTGCTGGTCGTCGACGATGATGCGCTTGCCATAAAAAAATCCGTGTTCTTCGATCAGCAGCCCGAGCGCCTGGCGCAGCATGGGCTTACCGGTAATGACGAGCGGCGTATCGGGCCGCATCTGGATGGCGGTGCTGTTGCGCAGCGCCAGCAAGTCGCCGCTGAGGACGGCCCCCATCAGAAAATTGGCCCGCTCATTGCATTCGACGGCGCTGAACTGGCCCAGCGTGCGCACGCTGAAACAGGCGCGCGCCAGCCCCGTTTTTTGCGCCGCGGCCGCGCCGGCCAGCAGCATTTTCGGCACCAGGGTTTGCGCAAAACCGCCATCGACCGATTGCTTGATCAGGGTGTGCTGCGTGATCGCCTGCAGCAACTCGCCCGCGATGGTGGTGCTGCAGCCGAGGATGCGGCGCTGCTCGTCCACGCTGATCAATTTGGTATGCGAACCGGGCATGATCAGGGTCGCCGCGCCGCGCAATTGCAGGCGCTCGAGCAGCGCGATGACTTCCGTCTCTTCGCCGCGCATCATGTCCATCGCCTCGACGTTATGCAGGCCGACGGCACCATGCTGATTGCGCACGCCGGGGATCAGCCACAGAGGCTGCGCCAGCACATCGGGCAAGTCCACCGCCTGCATGCCTTGCGCCAGCTGGGCCAGGCCGGCGGGCGCCGGCACATGCGGCACTTCCCGCACGCCCATGGGCGAGCTGATCATGCCCGAGGCCAGCGCCAGGCCCACCTCGGACGGCGCGATGCCGGCGCTGGCCAGCACGCTGGCGATGGTGTCGCGCAGCGCCTGTTTCAGCGCGCCGTTATGGCCATCAATGGCGGTATTGCGCACGCCCGTTTCGAGCTGCGCCTGGGCGACGACGGCGCCTGCGCGCCACAACAAGGTACGCGTATTGGTGGTGCCGGCATCGATGGTGAGTATGTTCATGGGCAGGTTCGCAGCGTCGGTCAGGATAAAAATAAATGAGGGAAAAACTACCCCATGGTAGAACTGCCCCGCATATCTGACCAATCACTTATTTGACATCATTGATACCGGTTCGGATATGTCAAACGCGTCGAGATCCTGTACGCCCAAACGGTAGGCGAGCGTGAAGCGCATCATCTGTCCCGGCTGCAATTGCACGCCCCGCGCCAGCAGGGAAAAACAGCGCGCATCGGAAGACAGATGGCAGCTGTCCTGAGTGCTGGAAAAACGCAAGACCCTGCCAGAAGCGGGATCGGCAACCCGCGCCACCTCGCGCAGCTGGCCGCTGCCCGTCCAGTAAAAGTCATGCCCAAATCCCGGCAAGTGCACCAGCGCGGGCCAGGCCAGGCGCGATGCGAGCGGCGCCGGCTGGCGGAAGTCAAACGCGCTGCCCGCCACATCGAGCGGAGCATCGCTGGCGCAGCCGCCGGACCAAGGCCAATAATGGTCGGCGGCCAGGCGCAGCACATGGTCGGCCACGGCGGCATGATGACCCTGCAGATTGAAGCGCGGCGCGGCAAGCGCGAAACGGGACACCGTATCGGCCGTGGCGGCGCAGTCGAGGTGCAGGCTGCCATCGTCATCAAGCCGGTAGGCCAGGCGCACCGACAGGCCGTCGTGCGCCAGGTGCAGCAGCAAGTGGCCGTCGTCGGGCGGCGCGCACCGCCACCCCCTGGCCGACCGCGCCGCAGGGGGCGCCGCGCCCAGCACATCGGCCAGGCGGCCATAGCGGTCGGGCGCCCACCAGGACCGCACGCTGGCATCGTGGGCGTCGATGGCCACGCGCATGCCGCGCGCATTGTGCAAGGTAAACATCGTCATGGCGGCGGCTGGCTGCGCTGCTGGAATTCGCGTGGCGTGCAACCGAGTTCGCGCTTGAAGACGGCGTGCATGTACTGCACCGTGGTAAAGCCGCAACGCACGGCCACCTCGGCCACCTGTCCCGGTCCGCGCGCCAGCAGGGTCTTGGCCGCATCGAGCTTGAAATGCAGGATTTCATCGTGCACGCTGCGCCCCAGTTCCTGGCGGAAGTGCGCTTCGAGCGAGGAGCGCGAGACGCCCACGTAATCGGCCACCTGCTCCGTCTTGATGCCCTGGCAGGCGTACTGGCGGATGAAATGGCGCGCCTGCATCACCTGCGGATGCTGGAAGGGCTGGTGGCGCGTGGAGGCGAGCACGTTCAGGCCGGCCGGCGGCACCAGGATGCGCGTGCCGGACAGGCGCGCGCCATTGAGCATCTGGTGCAGCAGGTGCGCCGCCGTGCGGCCCATTTCCTCGGTGCCCTGGATTACGGAACTGAGCGGAATACGCGTGAGCATGCGCGCCAGCGGGTCGTTGTCGATGCCGATCAGGGCCACTTGCTCCGGCACGGCGATGCCCGCATGCATGCACGCTTGCAGCAGCTGGCGCGCGCGCGCGTCGCTCACGGCGATGATGCCGACGGGTTTTTCCAGGCTGTTGAGCCAGGCGATCTGCTGCTCCACCGCTTCGTCCCATGAGGGCGCGCTGGTGGCGACGCCCCGGTACACGTCGGCGCGCATGTGGTCGCGCTGCATCAGGGCGCAAAACGCCGTTTCGCGCTCCTGCGCCCAGCGGTTGACGTCGGCCTCGGGCAAACTGAAACAGGCAAAGCGGCTCAGGCCCGCTTCCACCAGGTGTTCATAGGCCAGCTTGACGATCTTGAAATTATCGGTCGCCACATACGGGATGCCGGCCGGGTAATCCTCCGCGCGCGCATACGAGCCGCCCACGGCCACCACGGGCAGGCGGCTGTGCGCCAGCGCCGCGCAGACGGCGGGATCGTCGAAATCGGCGATGATGCCGTCGCCCTGCCAGCGCTCGATGCCGGGCAGGCGGCAGCGGAAATCCTCTTCCAGGAACAGGTCCCACGACACGCGTGTGGTGTTCAGGTAGGCGGCGATGCCCGCGATGATGTCGCGGTCGTAGATCTTGTTCCCGTTGAACAGCAGCGCGATCCGGTGCGCGGTCGGCAGTTTCATGGTGTCCCCTCGCGTGCCAGATCGTTTCACGGTTAACGACGCCCTGCCCGCGTGCTGACATCGACCCACACGGCGAGGGTGAGGATACTGCCTTTCACGATCATCTGCCAGTAGGTGTCCACGTCCAGCATGGACATGCCGTTATCCAGGCTGGCCATCACCAGCGCGCCGATCAGGGCGCCGTACACGGTGCCCGAGCCGCCGCGCATCGAGGTGCCGCCGATGAAGCAGGCGGCGATGGCATCGAGTTCGCTGAAGGTGCCGGCCGAGGGCGAACCGGCCGCCAGGCGGCCGGTGTTGATCAGGCCCGCCAGCGCGCACATCAAACCCATGATGCCGAAGATCCACAGCTTGACGGCTTTCACGTTGATGCCGGACAAACGCGTCGCCTCCATATTGCTGCCGACGGCGTAGATGCGGCGGCCGAACACCGTCTGGCTGGTGATGTAGCTGAACAGTCCCAGCAAGGCCAGCAGCAACAGCACGGGCAGCGGGATGCCTTCATAGCCGTTCAGGGTTTGCACGAAGGCGTACAGCACGGCGCCGATGACGGCCAGGCGCAAGCCGTCGGCCCAGGGCGCCGTCTGCGGCAAGCCATGCTGCGCGCGGCTGGCGCGCGCGCGCCACGTCAGGAAGGCGGCCAGCAGGAACAGGCCGACGCCCAGCACGATGCCGGGCACCGCGGGCAGGTAGCCCTGTCCCAGGTAGACCATCGGCTCGGAGACGGGTGCGATCGTGATGCCGCCCGTGATGCCCAGCAGGACGCCGCGATACGCGAGCATGCCGCCCAGGCCCACGATGAAGGACGGGATGCCCCGGTACGCCGTCAGGTAGCCGTTGAGCAGGCCGATCACCAGGCCGCAGCCGAGTACCGCCGCCAGGTTCAGCGCCAGCGGCCAGTGCTGCGTCACGTCCAGCACGGCGGCGATGCCGCCGAGTAAGCCCAGCAGGGAGCCGATCGACAGGTCGATCTCGCCGGCGATAATCACCAGCACCATGCCGCAGGCGAGGATGCCGGTGACGGACATCTGGCGCAGCAGGTTCGACAGGTTGCGCGGCGTGAGGAAACTGCCCTGCGTCTTCCACGAAAAGAAGGCCCAGATCAGCGCCACGGCGATCAGCAGGGCCAGCATCTTGTATTGGGTGAACAGCTGTTTGATACTGTGCGGTTTCATGCTGCGGGTTCCTTGTTAGCGGTGTTGGTGGCGGGCGCCGGACGCTGATCGAGCGCCGCCGCCAGCACGGTTTCCTGGCTCAGGCCATCGTTGATAAAGTCGCCGCGCAGGCGGCCCTCCCCCATCACCAGCACGCGGTCGGACACACCCAGCACTTCGGCCAGTTCCGACGAGACCATGATGATGGCCACGCCCCGGTCGGCCAGCGCCAGCATCAATTTGTAGATTTCATATTTGGCGCCCACATCGACGCCGCGCGTGGGCTCATCGAGGATCAGCACGCGCGGGCGCGTCAGCAGCATCTTCGCCAGCACGGCCTTTTGCTGGTTGCCGCCCGACAGGCTCGTGATGGGCAGCGACGGACTGGCCGCCTTCAGTTCCAGCTGGGCGATCTCGCCGCGCACGGCCGCCAATTCCGCCTCGCCATCGATGCGCGTGGCGCGCGCGAATTGCTCCAGCACGGCCAGGGTGATGTTCTGTCCCACATCGAGGTCCGGCACGATGCCGTGGTGCTTGCGGTCTTCCGGCACCATGGCCAGGCCCATGGCAATCGCTTTCTGCGGCGAGCGGGTATCGATTCTCCGGCCATCGAGCCACACCTCGGCCTGGCATGGCCCCTGGTAGGCGCCGAACAGGGCCGAGACGAGCTCCGTGCGCCCCGCCCCCACCAGGCCGGCGATGCCGAGGATCTCGCCACGGCGCAGGGTGAATGACACATCGTCGACCCGCTTGCGCTGCGGGTTGTCGGCATCGATGCAGCTCACGTGGCGCGCCTCGAACAGCACTTCGCCGATAGGTGCCGGCTGTGCGCGTTGCGGGTACAGCTGGCTCATTTCGCGGCCCACCATCTGCGCGATGATGCGCTCGACGTTCATCTGCGCCATCGGCGTGGTGGCGATATGCTTGCCGTCGCGGATGACGACGATGGTGTCGCAGATGGCCGCCACTTCATCGAGCTTGTGCGAAATGTAGATGCAGGTGACGCCCTTGGCTTTCAGGGCGCGCAGGATATCGAGCAGCACGGCGATTTCCGACGCCGTCAGCGACGACGACGGCTCGTCGAGGATCAGCAGGCGCGCATTCTTGTTGAGCGCCTTGGCGATTTCCACCAGCTGCTGGTGGCCGCCGCCGTAATTCATCACGGGCTGCGCCACGTTCAGTTCGGGAATGTTCAGTTCGCGCAGCAGCTCGTCGGCACGCTGGTACATGGCCGCGTAATGCATGCGCCCGCCCGGCAGGGTGAGCTCGCGGCCCATGAAGATATTCTCGGCCACGGACAGCTGCGGCACCAGCATCAGTTCCTGGTGGATGATGATGATGCCCGCGTCTTCCGTGTCGCGGATCGATTGCGCACGCAGGGGCTGGCCCTCCCACAGGATCTCGCCATCCCAGGTGCCGTGCGGGTAGACGCCCGACAGCACCTTCATCAGGGTCGACTTGCCGGCGCCATTCTCGCCGCACAGGCCGATGCACTCGCCGGCCCGCACCTGCAGGTCGATGCCGTCAAGCGCGCGGACACCGCCAAATTGTTTGACGATGCCTTTCATTTCAAGCAGATAGTCGGACATGCTCACTCTCGTTGCGGATACGGGAAAATGTCGGATTACGCGACGCCAAGGCGTCGCTAATCCGACCTACGGTCGATGCGGACAGCCGACACCACAACCGGCGTTTCCGGAGCCGGCGATTGTCGGATAACGGCCGATGCAGGCAATCGTAGGTCGGCTTAGCGCACAGCGCGTAAGCCGACATCAGGCGGGTGATTAATTACCCAGCTGCGCCTTGGTATAGAAACCGTCATCGACGAGAATGTTCACATTCGCCTTGGTCAAGGGCGTTGGTTTCAGCAGCACCGTGCTGACTTTTTTCAGGCCGTTGTCATAGCTGGAGTTGTAGGCCGGCTTTTCATTGCGCGCCAGCTGGATGGCCAGCTTGGCCGCTTCCGAAGCGATGGTTTTCAACGGCTTGTAGACGGTCATCGACTGCGTGCCGGCGATCACGCGTTTCACCGCCGCCAGATCGGCGTCCTGGCCCGAGACGGGCACCTTGCCAGCGAGTTTTTGCGCGGCCAGGGCCTGGATGGCGCCGCCGGCCGTACCGTCGTTCGAGGCGACGATGGCGTCGATCTTGTTGCCGTTGGCCGTCAACGCGTTTTCCACGATGGACAGCGCTTCGGTGGCGCTCCAGTCCTTCACCCACTGCTGGCCGACGATCTTGATGTCGCCCTTGTCGATGAACGGTTTGAGTACTTTCATCTGGCCTTCGCGCAGCATCTTGGCATTGTTGTCGGTGGGCGAGCCGCCCAGCAGGTAGTAATTGCCCTTCGGCTGCAGCCTGGTCACGCCTTCGGCCTGCATCTCGCCCACTTTCTCGTTGTCGAACGAGATGTACGCATCGATATCGGCGTTCAGGATCAATCGGTCATACGACAGCACCTTGATGCCGGCCTTTTTCGCTTCCTTGACGGTGTTGTTGAGGACTGTGGCGTTGAACGGCACGATCACCAGCACGTCCACACCGCGCGAGATCAGGTTTTCGATCTGCGAAATCTGGCGCTGCTCGCTGGCGTCGGCCGATTGCACGAAGACCTTGGCGCCCTGCTTCTCGGCGGCGGCGATGAAGAAATCGCGGTCACGCGTCCAGCGTTCCACGCGCAAATCGTCGATGGAAAAGCCGATCTTCGGGTTTTTCGCATCGGCCAGGGCGGCGCTGCTGCTCAATGCCAGCATGGCGGTCATGATGGCTGCACTGATGATCTTGTTCATTGTGTGTCTCCTTGTGGATTTTATTAACAACGTTTTTTCACTGCGGGTGCTGCTGAAAAATTTTATGTCTGTGGTGGTGTCGGGTTACGCGCGGAGCGCCAACCCGACCTACATCAATGGTTGTGGCGTGGCAGGGTCTGGCCCACGGCGCGGTATTTCAGCGCCAGCTCCATGCAGGCGCCCGTTTCCAGCTGGCCCACGCTGGCGCGGTAGATCTCTTGCCACGGCGTGGCGCTGTCGTTGACGGGCGGCGGCAGTTCCTGTGCGCGGCGCGCCAGTTCCTGTGCCTCGACCAGCATGTCGCAGCGGCCCGCGTTCAGGTCGACGCGGATGATGTCGCCCGTGCGCAGCAGCGCCAGACCGCCGCCGACCGCGCTTTCCGGCGACGCGTTCAGGATCGACGGGCTGTCCGAGGTGCCCGACTGGCGCCCGTCGCCCAGGGTCGGCAGGTTCAAAATGCCGGCCTTGAGCAAGGCGTCGGGCGGCTGCATGTTGACCACTTCGGCCGAACCGGGCCAGCCCACGGGGCCGGCGCCGCGCATGACCAGCATGCAGCTGTCGTCAATCGCCAAGGCCGGGTCGTTGATGCGCGCGTGGTAGTCAGCAGAACCGTCAAAGACGATGGCGCGCGCCTCGAACACGCCCTCGCTGCCAGGGCGCGACAGGTAGCGCTCGCGGAAAGCGGGCGAGATCACGCTGGTCTTCATGATGGCGAAGTCGAACAGATTGCCCTGCAAGGCCATGAAACCGGCCTTTTCCTTCAGCGGCGCGGCAAACGGACGGATCATCTCGCGGTCCGCGCTTTCACGCCCGGCCAGGTTCGCCGCCATCGTCTGGCCCGTGACCGTCAAGCGCTCCGCGTGCAGCAAGCCCGCCTGCTGCAGCTCCCACATCACGGCAGGCACGCCGCCGGCGCGGTGGAAGCGCTCGCCCAAGTACTTCCCGGCCGGCTGCATGTTCAGCAGCAGCGGCACGTCGTAGCCGTGTTCCATCCAGTCGCTCGAATGCAGTTCCACGCCCGCATGGCGCGCCATGGCCATCAAATGCGGCTGGGCGTTGGTGGAGCCGCCGATGGCCGCGTTGACGATGATGGCGTCCAGGAACGCGGCGCGCGTGAGGATGCTTGAAGGACGGACGTCCTCGAACGCCATGTTGACGATGCGGCGTCCCGTTTCGTAGGCGATCTGGCCGCGCTCGCGGTACGGCGCGGGGATGGCCGAGCAACCCGTCAGGGACATGCCCAGCGCCTCGGCCAGCGCATTCATGGTCGACGCCGTGCCCATGGTGTTGCAGTGGCCGGCCGACGGCGCCGAGGCGGCGGCGATCTGCAGGAATTTGTCGTTGTCGATCAGGCCGGCGGACAGCTGGCGGCGGCCCTTCCAGATGGCGGCGCCGGAACCCACCAGTTCGCCGTCCATCCAGCCGTCGAGCATGGGACCACCCGACAGCACGATGGCGGGAATGTCCACCGTGGCGGCGGCCATTAATTGCGACGGCGTGGTCTTGTCGCAGCCCGTGGTCAGCACCACGGCGTCGATCGGGTAGCCATGCAGGATTTCCACCAGGCCCAGATACGCCAGGTTGCGGTCCAGCGCGGCCGTCGGACGGCGGCAATTTTCAAAAATCGGGTGTAGCGGGAATTCCATCGGAATGCCGCCCGCGTCGCGGATGCCGTCGCGCACGCGCTGCGCCAGTTCCAGGTGGATGCGGTTGCAGGGACTGATGTCGCTGCCGCTTTGCGCAATGCCGATGATGGGTCGGCCCGAACGCAGCTCCTCGGCCGTGATGCCGTAGTTCATGAAGCGCTCCAGGTACAGCGCCGTCATGTCGATATGCTCGGGATTGTCGAACCAGTCCTGCGAGCGGAAGCGCCGCGACGGGCGTTGGGCAGGAATGTTCATGCGCCGTACCAGCCGGCGTCGACGTAGTATTCGCGTCCCGCGCACTTGGCCGCATTGTCCGACGCCAGGAACAGCGCCAGCGCCGCCACGTCTTCCGGCTCCACGCGCGTCTGCAGGCATTGTCCCTGCAGGATCACCGCTTCCGCTTCCGGCGTATGCCACAGCCGCTCCTGGCGCGGCGTGCGCACGGCGCCGGGAATGATGCAGTTGACGCGGATGCCGTCGGCACCCAGGTCGCGCGCCAGGCCGCGCGTGAGACCCTCGATGCCGGCTTTCGCCGTCATGTAGATCGACAGGTTCGCCTGCGCCAGGTGCCAGGAAATCGAGCCCAGGTTGAGGATCACGCCGCTGCCCTTGGCGCGCATGGCCGGCGCCACTGCCTGGGCGCAGAAATACTGGTGGCGCAGGTTGACGGCGATGCGCTCGTCCCAGTACGCGGGCGTGACGTCCTGTAGCTGGTGGCGGTCGTCATTGGCGGCGTTGTTGACGAGGATATCCGTGGCGCCCGCGCTGCGCTCGATCTCGGCGAAGGTGGCGGCCAGGGCGGCCAGGTCCGTCAGGTCGCAATAGCGGAACACGGGCGGCTGCGGCAGGTGCGCCAGCTTTTCCTGCAGCGCCAGCGACGCCTCGCGGGCGATGTCGAAGAAAGTGACGTGGGCGCCCTGGCGCGCGAACGCCTCGACGATGGCCACGCCGATGCCGGTGCCGCCGCCCGTGATGACGACGCGCTGACCTGCCAGGCTGGGATAGATTGCATGCTGCATGGTGTCTCTCTTTTTAAAATAATCGGATCAAAGCAAACCGCGTTGGCCCAGGTTCTGGTACAGCGCGCGCACGCCGAACGTCCAGGGAGGGATCGCATCGCAGCGCTGCACGTCGTTGACCAGCGCGCCCAGCGCGGCGCTGGCAATCGTCACGCGGTCGCCCAGGTGGTGCGTGAAGCCGCCGCCCTGCGCGCCGCGGTCCTTCACGGGCGAGAACATGGTGCCGAGGAACAGCATGAAGCCGTCCGGATACTGGTGGTACTGGCCCGCCGTCTGGCGCACCAGGTCGAGCGGGTCGCGGCTGATCTCGCGCATGAAGCTGGCGCCTTCGAGCACAAAGCCATCGTCCGCGCCTTCGATCAGCAGCGACACTTCGGCCTGGCGCACGGTGTCGAGCGTGAAGTGTTCGTCGAACAGGCGGATGAAGGGGCCGATGGCGCAGGAGCCGTTGTTGTCCTTGGCCTTGCCCAGCAACAGGGCGCTGCGCCCTTCGATGTCGCGCAGGTTGACGTCGTTGCCCAGGCTCGCCCCCAGCACCTCGCCGCGGCTGTTGACGGCCAGGACGATCTCCGGCTCCGGGTTGTTCCAGGCGGACGATGGCAGCAAGCCCACCTGCGCGCCGCAGCCCACCGACGACATCGGCTGCGCCTTGGTAAACACTTCCGCATCGGGGCCGATGCCCACTTCCATGTATTGCGACCAGGCGCCGCGCTGCTGCAGCTGCTGTTTCAGGCGCTGCGCCGCCTCCGAGCCGGGTTTTAAGGCGGACAAATCGCCGCCCAGGGTCGTTTGCAGCGCGGTGCGCAAGCTCGCGGCGCGTGCCGCATCGCCGCCCGCCTGTTCCTCGATCACCCGTTCCAGCAGGCTGACGGCGAAGGTCACGCCACAGGCCTTGACGGCCTGCAGGTCGCACGGCGCCAGCAGCAGCGGCTCACCTGCCGGTGCGGCCAGCGCCTGCGCCAGCAGCGCCTGCACGGAGCCGAGCGCGATACCGGGCGCATGGCGGGCGATATCGAGCGCATCGCCGCGCTCGAACAGCTCGGCCACGGTCGCCACCGTCTGCGTGATGTCGACCACCTCGCCGCCGCGCACGGCGACGACGCAGGGTCCGTCACGCCAGATGCGGCCGATGAGGAGGGCCTGCGCCAGGTCGGCGGGCAACAGGGAAGCGGGGGAAATCGGCTGCATGGCAAGCTTTCAAAAGGTCGTGACGGGATGGCCGGTCTTCAAGTCCGGACCGATTCTGCGCGCCGGCCTGTGTCGCCGCAATTACGAAAATCACCAAATTGCATGATGATTATTGGTATTGCAGCGCACCAAAAAAAGCCGCCGCCCGGCCCCCGTTTCCGCCTTGCCAGCAGGCGGGAAGGGACGACATGGCGCATTGCATCAATTGACCCATCGATATCGTTTTGGATATCGCCTATGCGAAAAAAGTGATTGGTGAGGGATGGATGGACAAACTAGTATCAGCCGTGGCCTGCAATCGGCCATCCGCACGGAGCCCGCCCACTGGGACGACGGCCCTGGCACATTCAACTATCGAAGACGGTGGAGACCTGAAATGAAAACAACAATGAAAATGCTGACCGCGAGCCTGGCGCTGGCCATCTCCGGCATGGCGGTAATGCCCGTGGCAAGCGCCGCCGACAAGGGCGCGATCGGCATCTCGATGCCGACCAAGTCGTCCATGCGCTGGATCGCCGACGGCGACAACATGGTCAAGGTATTCAAGGAGCGCGGCTACAAGACGGACTTGCAGTTCGCCGACGACGATATCCCGAACCAGCTGGCGCAGGTGGAAAACATGATCACCAAGGGCGCCAAGGTACTGGTGATTGCCGCCATCGACGGCACCACCTTGTCGAACGTGCTGCAAAAGGCGGCCGACAAGGGCATCAAGGTCATCTCGTATGACCGTCTGATCCGCGGCACGAAAAACATCGATTACTACGCCACCTTCGACAACTTCCAGGTCGGCGTGCTGCAGGCGGGCTATATCGAATCGGCGCTGAAACTCAAGGAAGGCAAGGGCCCGTTCAACATCGAACTGTTCGGCGGCTCGGCCGATGACAACAACGCGCACTTCTTCTACAACGGCGCCCTGTCGGTGCTCAAACCCTACATCGACAGCGGCAAGCTGGTGGTGCGCTCGAAGCAGATGGGCATGGAAAAAGTGGCCACCCTGCGCTGGGATGGCGCCGTGGCGCAGGCACGCATGGACAACCTGCTCAGCGCCTACTACGGCAATGCCAGGGTCGATGCGGTGCTGTCGCCATATGACGGCTTGAGCATCGGCATCCTGTCCTCGCTCAAGGGCGTCGGCTACGGCACGCCGAAGCAGCCGTTCCCCGTCGTGACGGGCCAGGATGCGGAAATCCCGTCGGTGAAATCGATCATCCGCGGCGAACAGGCGTCGACCGTGTTCAAGGACACGCGCGAACTGGCCAAGGTGACGGCCAACATGGTCGACGCCATGATGTCGGGCAAAGTCCCGACCGTCAACGACACGAAGACCTATAACAACGGCGTGAAGGTCGTGCCGTCCTACCTGCTCAAACCGGTCACCGTCGACAAGGCGAACTGGAAGCAGGTGCTCGTCACCGGCAGCGGCTACTACACGGAAGCGCAAGTGAAATAAGCATCGACGGTACTGAAGGCCCGGCGCTGCCGGGCCTTTCGCTTCATGCACGATCCAGAACAAGACTGCCGCACGACCGGCGCCGACCAACGCGGCCGTGCCAGAGAGGTTATATGACGAACACTATCCTGGAAATGCGCGGGATACGCAAAACATTCCCGGGCGTCGTGGCGCTCGACAATGTCAACCTGCGGGTACGCAGCGGCGAGATCCACGCCATCGTCGGCGAAAACGGCGCCGGCAAATCGACCCTGATGAAAGTGCTGAGCGGTGTCTACGGCCATGGCAGCTATACGGGCGACATCGATTACCTGGGCCAGACGCGGCACTTCCGCGGCATCAAGGACAGCGAAGAAATCGGCATCATCATCATCCACCAGGAACTGGCGCTGGTGCCCCAGTTGTCGATCGCCGAGAATATCTTCCTCGGCAACGAGCCGGCCCGCCTGGGCGTCATCGACTGGGAATACGCGCAAACGAAGACGCGCGAACTGCTGCACAAAGTCGGCCTGAAAGAGTCCCCGGACACCCTGATCACCAACCTGGGCGTAGGCAAGCAGCAGCTGATCGAGATCGCCAAGGCGCTGTGCAAGGACGTCAAGCTGCTGATCCTCGACGAGCCGACGGCCAGCCTGAACGAAAGCGACAGCGCGGCCCTGCTCGACCTGCTGCTGGACCTGAAAGCCCAGGGCATCGCCTCGATCCTGATCTCACACAAGCTCAATGAAATTTCAAGAGTCGCCGACGCCATCACGGTGCTGCGCGACGGGAACACGGTCGACAGTTTCGACTGCCGCATCGAGCCCGTCAGCGAAGACCGCATCATCGAAAAAATGGTCGGGCGCGAGATGGCCGACCGCTATCCGCCGCGCACGCCCACCATCGGCGAGACCATTTTCGAAGTGCGCGACTGGCGCGTCTTCCATCCCGAGCATGCCGACCGCCCCGTCATCAAGGGCATCAACCTGCACGCAAAAAAGGGCGAGATCATCGGCATCGCCGGCTTGATGGGCTCCGGGCGCACGGAACTGGCGATGAGCCTCTTCGGGCGCGCCTACGGCCAGCGCATCAGCGGCACGGTGCTCAAGAATGGCCAGGAGATCGACGTCAGCACCATCGGCAAGGCGATCGCCCACGGCCTCGCGTATGTCACGGAAGACCGCAAGGGCCTGGGCCTGATCCTCGAGGAAGACATCCAGAAGAACACCAGCCTGGCCAACCTGGACGCGATTTCGAAGCACATGGTGATCGACGAGCAGCGTGAATTCAGCGTGGCCGAGGAGTTCCGCCGCAAGCTCAAGACCCGTTGCTCGAGCGTGGCGCAGAAAGTGGTCAATCTGTCCGGCGGCAACCAGCAGAAAGTGGTGCTGGCGAAGTGGCTGTTTTCGCGCCCCGACATCCTGATCCTCGATGAACCGAGCCGCGGCATCGACGTGGGCGCCAAATACGAGATCTACAGCATCATCAGCGAGCTGGCCGCCGAAGGCAAATGCATCATCATGATTTCCTCGGAAATGCCGGAATTGCTGGGCATGTGCGACCGGATCTATGTCATGAACGAAGGCCGCTTCGCGGCAGAACTGAGCGCGGCAGAAGCATCGCAGGAGCGCATCATGCGCGCGATCATTACACACGGAGAAAACAATGGACAATAAACTGACAGCAGGCGCGCCGGCAGCGGCAGCGCCAGCGGCCGCGCCGCAAGCGAAAAGCTATGCCGGCTTCTTGAAGAACAATATGCGCGACTACGGCATGCTGCTCTCGCTGATCGTCATCATGGGCTTTTTCCAGTACATGACCGACGGCACCCTGATGCAGCCGCTGAACCTGACGAACCTGGTGCTGCAAAACAGCTACATCGTCATCATGGCGCTGGGCATGCTGATGGTCATCGTGGCCGGGCATATCGATTTGTCCGTCGGCTCGGTGGTCGGCTTCGTCGGCGCGCTGGCGGCCGTCCTGATCGTCAACTACGAGATGAACTTTGTCGCCGCCAGCATTATCTGCCTGATCGCCGGCGCCGTCATCGGCGGCGCGCAAGGCTATTTCGTCGCCTTCTTCAAGATCCCGTCCTTCATCGTCACGCTGGCCGGCATGCTGGTGTTCAAGGGCCTGACCCTGGCGCTGCTGGCAGGCCAGTCGGTCGGCCCCTTCCCGGAAGGCTTCCAGATGCTCAGCTCGGGCTTTTTACCCGACCCGTTCGGCGGCGAAAACCTGCGCGGCATGTCGCTGCTGCTGGGCGTGATCGCCGCCGCGGCGCTGATCATCACCTCGCTGCGCAGCCGCGCCAAGCAACTGAAGCACGGCATGGAAAACGAACCGCGCGCCTTCTTCCTGCTGAAAAACGCGATCTTCGCCGCCGTGATGGTGTATTTCAGCTACCTGCTGGCGTCGTACCGCGGTTTTCCCAACGTGCTGGCCGTGATGTCGCTGCTGATCGTCGCCTACACCTTCATTACCAACCGCACCGTGCTGGGCCGACGCGTGTATGCCGTGGGCGGCAACGAGAAGGCGGCGCGCCTGTCCGGTATCAAGACGGAGCGGGTCAGCTTCTACACCTTCGTCAACATGGGCATGCTGGCGGCGCTGGCCGGCCTGATCTTCGCGGCGCGCCTGAACACGGCCACGCCGAAGGCCGGCACGGGATTCGAGCTGGACGTGATCGCCGCCTGCTTCATCGGCGGCGCCTCGGCGTCGGGCGGCGTGGGCAAGGTGATGGGAGCCGTCATCGGCGCTTTCATCATGGGCGTAATGAACAACGGCATGTCCATCATGGGCATCGGCATCGATTACCAGCAGGTGATCAAGGGCCTGGTGCTGCTGGCGGCCGTGTTCATCGACGTGATCAACAAGAACAAATAGACCGGTTCGAGCCTTAGGGGGCTCAGGCCGGCGTTCGCGCCGGCCTTTTTTTCATTTATTCGCAAGGCGCGCGGCCCGATCCCCCCACCACGCCGCCTCTTCGAACACGGAAAAGCCCGACAGATCGGCATGCGCGAACAGGATGGCGCCGTCGTGCTCGCGCAGCGCCTTCAAGCCCGCGTTGCTGCGAAAGCCCGGTAACGGTGCGGCCATGGCGTGACCGCGCACGGTGATGTCGACGCGCTCGACGCAGCGCGCAAAATCGCGCCCGTACGCCGTCTTTAAATCGACGCTGGCCAGCGCCAGCAACTCCTCGGGAGTGGCCACATCTAACCATTTTCGCGCTTGCTGCGGCGTGCGGTCGGACAGGGCGACATAGGCGCTGAAGACGGTTTTCTCGGGCGGGCGCACGCGGATATCCTGGTGCGTGGAGACGACATAGCCGAGGCCCGGTTCCTGGTACACCACGTTGTCCCAGCACAGGGGCGCATGCGGCAATTCGTCGGGAAAGCGTTTCAGTAAAAAATTCGCCACCAGCCACGGCGCATAGGCGGGCGTATCGCGCTTCGCATCAAAGCCATACCCGGCGATATTGTCGACCACGCGCGCGGCGACATACAGCGGCATGGCGCAGATGGCCTTGCGTGCCTTGACCAGGTAGGTGCGTGGCTGGCCGTCGACCAGTTCCAGGCACAGCGCCTCCACGCCCTTGTCCGTCGTGCGCACGGAAACCACCGTGCCCGCATGACGCTTGACGCCCGAGGCCTGCTCCATGGCCGTGGCGACCGGTTGCATGCCGCCGGGCCAGGTCAGCCAGGCGCCATTGCCGGCATTCGCCGCCTGGCCCCAGCGGCTGCAGTAGTAATGCAGGCCGGCCCAGGCCGACACCTGGTCGTAGCGCGTGCCGTAGTCGTCGCGGCAGCAGTAATTCAGATACCAGTGCAGGGTGGGCGAGGTATAGCCTTCGCGCTCCATCCACTGCTTCAAGGTGATGGCGTCGAGCGCCTGCCAGGCCGGGTCCTGCGACGATTCGATGGTCGGGAACACGAACACGCGTTTGCCATCGTTGCCGCGCGCCTGGCGCAGCTGCGCCACCTGCGCAAAGAAGCGCGCGTGTTGCGCCAGTTCCGCAGGCGGCACGCCTTCGGTGGGAATGAAGCCATCCTGCCACTGGCCGTTGAACAGCAATCGTTCTTCCGGCGCGTGCAGGATATAGCGCTCGTCGTAATAGGGCTTTTCCGCCTGCGGGTCGCGCTGGATAATCCCCAGGTCGAACAGGATCTCGCGCACATGGGTCGATTCGGGCGAAGGCAGCGGCAAATAATGGCCACCGGTCGGATAGGCCAGTTCGCCGAACTGCCCGCCGGCCGCGTTGCCGTAAGGCTGGGGACCGTCGATCATCAGGAAATCCTGGTGCCCCAGCTTGTTCAAGCGCCAGGCCGCCGTCAGGCCGGCGATGCCGGAACCTAAAATTGCCACGTCGGTGCTCAAGATGCGTGAAGGCGGCGGCAGCGCCGTGCGCTCACGCAGCAGCTGGCGCAAATAGTGTCCCTCGCTGCGGCCCGGATACAGCACCTTCGGCGTGATTTCCTGCCAGCGCAGATACGCGGCGATGCTGCCGATGCCGGCGGCCGCCGCTGCCGTGCCACCGGCGGCCCACAGCATGAAGGAGCGGCGCTGCATCAGCGGATCACCCGGTTCCAGTCCTGCTCGAATTCATGCACGAGCGACTGGGTGTTGAGGCGATTCGGCGCCATCGGCAGCGGCTGCATATCGGGCGGGAAGATGAACATTTCGCGCGTGGTGTCCGCATTCAGGTAGCGCATCGGCAAGCGGTAGGTGGTGGGCGGCACGTAATCGAGCTGGGGCGAGGCGAGGATAAAACCCCATTCGCCGAACGAGGGCACGTAGGCGTGGTAGGGCCAGGTGCGCATGCCCACTTCGCGCAGGGTCGCATTGATGGTCCAGTAGGCGTGCGGGGCGAAGAAGGGCGACGTCGATTGCACCACCATCAGGCCCTTGGCGGCCAGGTGTTTTTTCACCAGGTCGTAGAACGGCACGGAATACAGTTTGCCGAGCGCGAAGCTCGACGGATCGGGAAAGTCGACGATGGCCGCGTCGAACATGTCGCCGTTGTTGCGCAGCCAGACGGCGGCATCGGCGTTGACGACGGTGACGCGCTTGTCCGAGAACGCGCCGTTATTCAGCTTGGCCAGTTCCGGGCGCGTGGTAAACGCGGCCGTCATGGCCGGATCGAGGTCGACCACGGTGACGTGTTCGATATGCGGATAGCGCAGGATTTCGCGCAGCGCCAAGCCATCGCCGCCGCCCAGCACCAGCACGCGACGCGCCCATGGCAACGCTTCCAGCACGGGGTGCACAAGCGCCTCGTGGTAGCGGTACTCGTCGCGCGAGGAAAACTGCAGGTTGCCGTTGATGTACAGCCGCGTATCGTCCTTCCAGCGCGTGATCACCAGGCGCTGGTAGGGCGTGGTGGTGGCATACACGATCTGGTCGCCGAACAGGCCGTGCTCGCCCCACGCCACCATGCGGTCCGACATGGCAAAGCCGGCGATCAGCACCAGCATCACGACGCAGGCGCGCAGGAAGCGCCCCGTGAGGTTCTTCAGCTCGGCACGGAACACGTAAATCGTCCACAGGCCCACGCCAACATTCAGCATGCCGAACAAAAAGCCCGTGCGTACCAGGCCCAGGTACGGCGACAGCACCAGCGGGAACAGCAGGGAAACGGCCAGCGCGCCCAGGTAATCGAAGGTCAGCACGCGGCTGACCAGTTCACTAAATTCCGTCTGACGCGAGTTCAGTGCGCGCATCACCAGCGGCACTTCCATGCCGACCAGTGCGCCGATCAGGAATACCATCACATACAATAAGGTGCGAAATGGCGCCGCCATCCACGAAAACGTCATGAACAGGATGGCGGCCGACAAGCCGCCGATCAGACCCACGGCCAGCTCGATGTCGACGAAGCGCGAGAGCACGTCGTCGTCCTTGACATACTTGGAAAAGTGAGCACCCACACCCATGGCGAACAGGTAGCAGCCGATGATGGTGGAAAACTGCAGGATGGAGTCGCCGAGCAGGTAGCTGGACATGGCGCCGGCGATCAGCTCATACGCGAGGCCGCAGGAGGCGACCACGAAGACGGACAAGATCAGAATCTTTTTGTTCATGGGACTTTTTTTGTTCTAATATGCGTTGACGTTATCAAATACTCATTGCGAGGAAAGCCGTGCCCGCCATCCTAAACTATCTGATCCATCTTTTACTGGCCGCCGGGCTGTTGATTGTATTTTTTATCATCTACACGCGCGTCACGCCCTACAACGAAGTGCTGCTGATCCGCCAGGGCAACCAGGCGGCGGCGCTGTCGCTGGGCGGCGCGCTGCTGGGTTTTTCCGCCACCATCGCCTCGTCCCTGATGCACACGGCCGACTACCAGCAGTTCTTCGCCTGGGCCTTCGGCGCCATGGTGGTGCAATTGCTCGCCTACGTGGTCACCACGCGCCTGCTGCGCATGTCGAAGGACCAGATCGAATCGAACAACAGCGCCTTCGGCGGCTTGCTGGGCGCCATTTCCCTGTCGATCGGCGCCATCAACGCCGCCTGCATTTCCTGACACCGTTTTATCTTATTCAAGGATATCCATCATGAGCCTCGGCAGCTTTATCAAGAAGCAGTTTATCGACGTACTGCAGTGGAACGAAGAAACGGAAGGCGTGCTGGCCTGGCGCTTTCCGATGCAGGACTTCGAGATCCAGAATGGCGCCATCCTGAATGTGCGCGAATCGCAGGTCGCCGTCTTCGTCAATGAAGGCAAGATCGCCGACGTCTTCGGTCCCGGCACGCACAAGCTGACGACGCAGACATTACCGCTGCTGACCAACCTGAAAAACTGGGACAAGCTGTTCGACTCGCCCTTCAAGTCGGACGTGTATTACTTCAGCACCCGCGTGCAGACTGGCCGCAAGTGGGGCACGCCGCAGCCGATCACCATCCGCGACAAGGATTTCGACATGATCCGCGTGCGCGCCTTCGGCATGTATTCGTACCGCATCGCCGACGCCCGCACCTTCTTCACCGAGATCAGCGGCACGCGCGAAATCTATACGCGCGACGAGGTGGAAGATCAGTTGCGCGGCATTTTGATGTCGAGCATGGCCAGTTCCTTGGGCGGCGCGAATGTGCCCTTCCTCGACATGGCGGCCAACCAGGCGCTGATGGCGCAGGAAGTCAAGGATGGCCTGGCGCAGGCGTTTGCCCGCTATGGCGTGGGCCTCGATGAATTCAACGTGGCCAGCATCAGCCTGCCCGAGGAATTGCAGGCGGCGCTCGACGAGCGTATTTCCGCCGGCATGAAGGGCGGGCTGGGCGCCGACAAGATGAGCGGCTACACGAAATTCCAGGTGGCCAACGCGATCCCGCTGGCGGCGCAGAATGAAGGCGGCATGGCCGGCATCGGCGCGGGCCTGGGCGCCGGGCTGTCGATCGGCCAGGTGATGGCGCAAAGCATGGGCGGTGCACTACAGCAGCCGGCACCTGCCACGGCCGCACCGCCTGCGGCGCCACCGGCGCCCGTGGAAGAACCGATCGAGGCGCGCCTGGAAAAGCTCAAGGGTTTGCTCGACAAGGGCCTCATTTCGCCGGCCGACTACGACGGCGCCAAGGCTGAACTGCTGAAAAAACTGATCGGCTAAATATTAGCGAAATACGACTGCATGCAAACTGTTTCCTGTCCCAGCTGCGGCGCGGAAGTCCGCTTCCGCTCGCACGCTTCCGTGCTCGCCGTGTGCGAGTACTGCCACAGCACCATCCTCAAGGACGCCGATTCCGTCAGGGACGTGGGCAAGATGTCGGCCGTCCTGGAAGACTATTCACCGATCCAGATCGGCACGGCCGGCGTCCACGATGGTCTGCACTTCACGGTCGTCGGCCGCATCCAGCAGCGCTACAGCGCCGGCACGTGGAACGAGTGGTTTCTGCTATTCGACGACGCCAGCACGGCCTGGCTGGGGGACTCGTCCGGCCTGTACACGCTGACGCGTGAGCGCGCGACGCAAGACGCCCTGCCCGCCTTTGGCGAGCTGGCGCCGGGCAAGCGCTATACGCTCTGCGGCGAACCGTACACGGCGGCCGAGATCCGCAGCGCCGAGTGCATCGCCGGCCAGGGAGAATTGCCATTCAAGGTGGGCGCCGGCTGGCGCATCCAGGTGGCGGACTTGCGCAACTACGCCAGCTTTGTCACGCTCGACTACACGGATGGCCCGCAACCGGTGCTCTATCTGGGTTTCGCCGTCACGTTGGAAAGCCTGCAGTGCCAGCTGCTGCGCGACGACGATGCCATCGCCAAGAGTGCCGGCAAGTACCGCGGCAAGCTCGATGCGCTCGACTGCCCGTCCTGCGGCAGCGGCATCCAGTATGTGCCCGGCGCGGCGGCGCAGCTGGTGTGCCCCGCCTGCCACGCGCAGCTCGACGCCAGCGGCCCGGAAGCGCAGGTGCTGGCCATCGGCAAGCAGGTGCACGACAACGCCGACATCACGCTGGAACTGGGCGCCAGCGCGAAGATCAGCAATGCCGACTTCACGGTGATCGGCATGATGCGGCGCGCCGACGACGAGGGCAGCGAGTGGAACGAATACCTGCTGTACAACGCGCGCGCCGGCTTCTTCTGGCTGGTGGAGACGGACGACGGCTGGTCGCGCTCGAACGTGCTGCCGAACTGGCCCAACTGGGCGTCATTGGACGCCGCCACCTGCACGCTCGATGGCGCCACCTACCGCAAACTGTATGACTACGGCTCGCAGGTCGTGTATGCGGCGGGCGCCTTCAACTGGAAGGTGGCCGTCGGCGACAGCACGCGCGTGTTTGAATTCGAACAGGGACAAACAAAACTGGCGGCGGAACTCACCGGCGAGGAAATGACGTGGTCGCGCTCCGTCCCCGTCGCCTATGACCAGATGGCCGCCTGGTTCGGCGCCGCCTTCCATGGCGGCGCCAAGGTACAAAATACCAAACTGAGCCACCGTGGCATCGCCAAGATCTTCATCGTCATCGTGCTGGTCTTGAATGCGATTCCCATGTTTGTCTCCTTCTCCAGCACCTTGATGTGGAGTTTGCTGGGCTGCCTGGCGCTGTTCCTGCCCGCCGTTTTCCTCGACAAAAATGCAAAGAATCCCCCATGAGTAAATACGTGATCTATGCCTTGATGGTGACGTTCTCCGTCACGGCCGCCAATTGGGTGCGCATGTTCAAGGTCGCCGGCAGCAGCAGCGGCAGCAGCTGGAGTTCGCGCACGGGCAGCGGCGGCGGCAGCTATGGCGGCGGCTCCAGCGGCGGCAGCCACAAATAAGCATGACCGCCACACCGCATCTGCCCCTGGGCATCCATCTGCTGGCCGACTTGTCCGGCATCGCACCGGAACGCCTGCGCGACTGCGCCGCGCTCGAACGCCTGCTGCGCGCAGCGGCCACTACGGCCGGCGCGCAGGTGCTGCACAGCCATTTCCACAGCTTTGGCGCAGGCCAGGGCGTCACCGGCGTGGTGCTGCTGGCCGAATCGCACATTTCCATCCACACCTGGCCGGAATGCAGCTTTGCCGCCGTCGACATCTTCATGTGCGGCGCGGCGCAGCCGCAGCTGGCATTGGGCGTCATCCAGGACGCGCTGCAGGCGGCGCATTGCCAGCTGCAGTCCGTGCGCCGCGCCCCGCCGGGACATTCCTAGCGTCGCTGGTGCATCGCGTGGGGATCGCTTACACTGTCGGCTGATCCTCCAACCGTGACTCCCATGCGCCGTTCCGCCCTCCTCGCCCTGCCCCTGCTGCTGCTGGTTTCCGCCTGCGACGACTACACGGCGCCCAGCCTGTACCAGGCCACCACGCCCGAGTGCAAGACATGGACGGAAGGTTCGCGTTTCGCGCTGCCGCGCGGTATCAGCGTGTATGCCACGCCCCCCGTCACCCTGAAGGACGGCGGCACGGAGCTGGCGCTGATTTTTACCTTGCCCGTCGGTACCCAGGCCAGTTTTACGCGCCTGTCCTTCCTGCTGGAAGAACCGAAACAAGCACCGTTCGCCGAAGCCAAAATACTCACCATTTACCAGCGCGGCGTGAGCCGCAAGGCGGAGATGGTCGACGTCATCGACACACTGCCCATCATGTTTTCCGCCGTGGGTTCGAGCGCCGAAACCCAGTGGCGCTTGCGCCTGCAACTGCCGCGCCAGCTGCCGCAGCGCTTCGACCTGTCGATGCCCGACATGCTCGTCGCCGGCAAGCGCTATCCGGTGCGCACGTTTACGTACCGCTATTTCCCCGAGCGCCAGGCTTACGGCATGTGCAGCTGAGCCACACCGTCCATTGACGGCGGCGCGCGCCGCTGGCACACTGGCGTTTTCCCTCACACCTCAGGAGTAGACAATATGCGCCATTCGGATACTGCCGTGCTGTCGGCTGCCTGATCACTGTTTTTCCCCGCTGAGCCTTTTAGCTCGCAACTCCCCATACGCGTGATCGCGTAGCCGACGTTCCCCTTCTTTCGTGCCAGTCCTCGCGACTGGCGGTGCCTGCACGCGCAGGCTTCACGTCCGCACGCGGACGACAGAATATGGAATCACGCTACCATGATCGCATTCGATTTTGCGCAACTACGCCTTATCGGGCTGCAGCAGGCCATCGCCGGCGCAGCCACCCAACTCGACTTATCTTCCCCGCTATCGTCTTCCCGCGCGCAGCTGCTGCGCGTGAGCGCCGTGCATCGCGACAGCATCGGCGTGCACGACGGCATCCTGGAACACCCGGCGCAGATCCTGCCGCGCCTGCTGCACGAGCTGCAGGCGCAGGACACCGTCCTTGCCGTCGGCGACTGGGTCGCCGCCGAACACGATGCACACGGCACGCTGTGGATAACGGCGCACTTATCCCCAGTCACGCAAATCGCCCGGCGCGGCAATGACGGCCGGCGCCAGGTACTTGCCAGCAATGTCGATACGGCCCTGCTGGTGATGGGACTGGACGGGGATTTTAATCCGCGCCGCCTGGAGCGCTATCTGGCCATCGTGCTGGCGGCGCAAGTGACGCCGGTGGTGGTGCTGAGCAAGGCCGATGTGGCCGACGACGTGGCCGGCAAGCTGGCGCAGCTGAAACAGCGCCTGCCGCCCCACGTGCCGCTGTTTGCCGTCGATACGCGCCATGCGTATGACGTGGCCATCCTGGCACCTTGGCTGGGCGCCGGCCAGACCCTGGTGCTGCTCG
Source organism: Janthinobacterium sp. PSRC1-1 (assembly GCF_049897525.1). Lineage (NCBI taxonomy): Bacteria > Pseudomonadati > Pseudomonadota > Betaproteobacteria > Burkholderiales > Oxalobacteraceae > Janthinobacterium > Janthinobacterium sp. PSRC1-1. Next base: position 25,448 of record NZ_JAFCWK010000004.1, on the reverse strand, counting down.
GTTCATCGGGCGCCGGCAAGTCCAGCCTGACCAATACCCTGTGTACGGCCGGGCAGGCGACCAATGCTGTGCGCCATGGCGACGGCCGTGGGCGGCATACGACGACGGCCCGCTCGCTGCACCTGTGCTCAAGCGGCGCCTGCATCATCGACACGCCGGGCTTGCGCAGCTGGCAGGCCGATGCCGATGCGCAGACCCTGGCCGCCACGTTTGACGACATTGCGGCACTGGCGTCCACCTGCCAGTTCCGCGATTGCCAACATGCGAGCGAACCCGGTTGCGCCGTGCGCGGCGCCGTCGATGCGGACCGCCTGCGCAATTATCACAAGCTGCTGCGCGACGCGCGCCGTGGCGAGGCAACGCCGCTCGAGCGCATTGCCGCGCGCGCCAAGTGGAAGACGATATTGAAGGCGGGACTGGAAAGGGGCAAGGACAAGCGCCGCTGATTTTGACTGAAATCGGTTTGCTGAAAAAAAAGGCAGCCCGCAGGCTGCCTTTTTGTTTTACTGCATGCGAGCAAATTAATGCTTGCGCAGTTTCTGGATCGCTGCCAGCTGCGCAATCGCGCTGGCCAGCTCGGCTTGCGCTTGCGCGTAGTCGATGCCCGAATCCTTGTTGTGGATATTTTCTTCCGCCAACTTCTTCGCTTCCAGCGCTTTCGCTTCGTCGAGGTCGTGACCACGGATCGCGGTATCGGCCAGGACGGTCACGGTGTCCGGTTGCACTTCCAGCAGACCGCCGGCAACGAAGACGAATTCTTCTTCAGCCTGACCGACTACCTTGATGCGGACCGCGCCCGGACGGATGCGGGTAATCAAAGGCGTGTGGCGTGGGTAGATACCCAGCTCGCCCTGCTCACCCGGCAACGCGACGAATTCTGCTTCGCCTGAAAAAATCAGTTCTTCAGCGGAAACCACGTCAACGTGAATTGTGTGTGCCATGTGTGTCCTATCGGGTTGAAGAACCCCGCCTTCTGAGGGGCGGGGTTAGGCCCAGACTTAACTTAGTTAAGTTTCTTGGCTTTTTCGATTGCTTCTTCGATCGTGCCGACCATGTAGAACGCTTGTTCCGGCAGGTGATCGAGTTCGCCCGAAGCGATCATTTTGAAGCCCTTGATCGTGTCTTTGAGCGAAACGTATTTACCAGGCGCGCCGGTAAAGACTTCAGCGACGTGGAAAGGCTGCGACAGGAAACGCTGCATCTTACGTGCACGGGCAACCAGCAGTTTGTCTTCCGGTGCCAGCTCGTCCATACCCAGAATCGCGATAATGTCGCGCAATTCCTTGTAGCGTTGCAGGGTCGTTTGCACGGCACGCGCGGTGTCATAGTGCTCTTGACCGACGATCAACGGATCGAGCTGACGCGAGGTCGAATCGAGTGGGTCCACGGCTGGGTAGATACCCAGGGAAGCGATGTCACGCGACAGCGCAACGGTCGAATCCAAGTGAGCAAACGTGGTAGCAGGCGATGGATCGGTGTAATCATCGGCAGGAACGTAGACGGCCTGGATCGAGGTGATCGAACCGGTCTTGGTCGACGTGATACGCTCTTGCAGACGGCCCATTTCTTCCGCCAGGGTCGGTTGGTAACCCACAGCCGACGGCATACGGCCCAGCAGTGCCGAGACTTCGGTACCGGCCAGCGTAAAGCGGTAGATGTTATCGACGAAGAACAGAACGTCCTTGCCTTCATCACGGAACGATTCAGCGATCGTCAGGCCGGTCAGCGCAACGCGCAGACGGTTACCTGGCGGTTCATTCATCTGACCGTAGACCATCGCGACTTTGGAGTTCTCTGGATTTTCCAGATCGACCACTTTCGCGTCAGCCATCTCGTGGTAGAAGTCGTTACCTTCACGCGTACGCTCACCGACACCGGCGAACACGGACACGCCGCTGTGCGCTTTGGCGATGTTGTTAATCAATTCCATCATGTTGACGGTCTTGCCTACGCCAGCGCCGCCGAACAGACCAACTTTACCGCCTTTTGCAAACGGGCAAACCAGGTCGATCACCTTGATGCCGGTTTCCAGCAGTTCTTGCGATGGCGACAGTTCGTCGTATGCAGGAGCGGTGCGGTGGATCGACGCGACTTGCTCGTGCGACACTGGGCCGCATTCGTCAATCGGGTTACCCAGCACGTCCATGATGCGACCCAGGGTTGCTTTACCGACTGGCACCATGATAGGTTTGCCGGTGTTCTGAATCATCATGCCGCGACGCAAGCCATCGGACGTGCCGAGTGCAATGGTACGGACAATGCCGTCGCCCAACTGCTGTTGTACTTCCAGGGTCAGTTCCGAGCCTGCCATCTTCAAGGCATCAAATACCTTAGGCATCGCGTTGCGGGGAAACTCAACGTCCACCACAGCGCCGATACACTGAACGATTTTGCCATCAGCCATGTTCGTTCCTTCAATATAGTTAAATTCGTTTAAACCGCAGCCGCACCGGCGACGATTTCGGAGAGTTCTTTGGTAATCGCAGCTTGGCGGGTCTTGTTGTAGATCAGCTTCAGTTCGCCGATCACACTACCCGCGTTGTCGCTTGCAGCTTTCATCGCGACCATCCGTGCCGATTGCTCGGACGCCAGATTCTCCGCGACTGCCTGGTACACCAGCGCTTCTACATAGCGCTCCAGCAATTCGTCGATGATGCTTTGTGCATCCGGCTCGTAGATGTAATCCCACGAGTGTGCGCTCTTGTCGGCGACCATCTTGTCAGCCGTCAGGGGCAGCAACTGTTCGACCACTGGTTCCTGCTTCATCGTGTTGATGAATTTGGTGTAGCACAGGTACACTGCGTCGAGCTTGCCTGCCTGGAACTCTTCGAGCATGACCTTGACAGGTCCGATCAATTTTTCCAGGTGGGGCGTATCACCAGTTTGAATGGCAGAAGCGACGATCTTGACGCCGATGCGATTCAAAAAACCCAAACCCTTGTTACCGATGGCAACTGCTTCAATCCGGTTGCCAGCTGCTTCCAGCTCGCGCGACTTGCTCGTCACCTGGCGCAGGATGTTGGTGTTCATGCCGCCGCACAGACCCTTGTCGGTCGTGACAACGATGAAACCCACTGCCTTCGCTTGCGTACCCTGGGCAGCTGCCAGGAACGGGTGCGTGTATTCCGGATTGGCATTCGCCAGATTGGCGGCGATATTCCGAATCTTGTCACTATAGGGACGGGCAGCCCGCATCCGGTCTTGCGCCTTGCGCATTTTGGACGCGGCGACCATTTCCATCGCCTTGGTGATCTTCTTCGTATTCTCTACGCTCTTGATCTTGCCTCGTATCTCTTTGCTTGATGCCATGAGTCCTTACTCCTTCTGCGCGTAGGGCGGCGCCTCACTCGAGGTGGGCGCCGCCTGGCCGCTTAATATGCGCCGGATTTCTTGAAATCAGCAATGGCCGCCGACAGAGTTGCTTCGCTGTCTTTGTCGAGTTGCTTGGTTTCTTCGATCTTGGCCAGCAGAGCAGCTTGCTTGGTCTTCATGTAAGCGTGGACACCAGCTTCGAACGACAGCACTTGCTTGACTGGCACGTCGTCCATGAAGCCTTTGTTCACCGAGAACAGCGATACGGCCATCAGCGAGATCGACAGTGGCGAGTACTGGGCTTGCTTGAGCAATTCCGTCACGCGCGCACCACGGTCCAGCTGCTTGCGGGTCGATTCATCCAGGTCGGACGCGAACTGCGCAAACGCGGCCAATTCACGGTACTGCGCCAAGTCGGTACGGATACCGCCGGACAGGTTTTTGATGACCTTGGTCTGGGCGGCGCCACCGACGCGCGATACAGAAATACCGGCGTTAATCGCAGGACGGATACCGGCGTTGAACAGCGAGGTTTCCAGGAAGATCTGACCGTCGGTAATCGAAATCACGTTGGTTGGAACGAATGCGGACACGTCGCCAGCTTGCGTTTCAATGATCGGCAGTGCCGTCAGGGAACCGGTCTTGCCTTTGACGGCGCCGTCGGTGAACTTCTCGACGTAGTCGGCGTTCACGCGTGCTGCGCGTTCCAGCAGGCGGCTGTGCAGGTAGAACACGTCGCCTGGGTACGCTTCGCGACCTGGTGGACGGCGCAGCAGCAGCGAGATTTGACGGTATGCAACAGCTTGTTTGGACAGATCATCGTAGACGATCAGTGCATCTTCACCGCGGTCACGGAAGTATTCGCCCATGGCGCAACCGGAGTACGGCGAGATGTATTGCATGGCGGCCGATTCCGAAGCGGAAGCGGCGACAACGATGGTGTATTCCATCGCGCCGTGCTGTTCCAGCGAGCGCACGATGTTCTTGATCGACGAGGCTTTTTGGCCAATCGCGACGTAGATACATTTCATGCCCTGGCCTTTTTGATTGATGATCGCATCAATCGCCACAGCCGACTTGCCGGTTTGACGGTCGCCGATGATCAGTTCGCGCTGGCCGCGGCCAACGGGAACCATCGCATCGATCGACTTCAGGCCGGTTTGCATTGGTTGCGAAACGGACTCACGGGCGATCACGCCCGGAGCGATTTTTTCAATCGCGGCCGTCAGTTTCGTGTCGATGGCGCCTTTGCCGTCGATTGGCTGACCCAGCGCGTTGACAACGCGGCCGAGCAGCTCAGGACCAATTGGCACTTCCAGAATGCGGCCGGTGCATTTCACCGTGTCGCCTTCGGAGATGTGCTCGTAGGCACCCAGAATCACGGAACCGACGGAGTCGCGTTCCAGATTCATTGCCAGGCCAAACGTGTTGCCTGGGAATTCCAGCATCTCGCCTTGCATCACGTCCGACAAACCGTGGATGCGGCAGATACCGTCGGCGACGGAAATAACCGTGCCTTGATTACGCACTTCAGCGCCGCCGTCAAGACCTTGGATCCGGCTCTTGATCAACTCGCTGATTTCAGATGGGTTGAGTTGCATACTAACTCCTAAAAGTGTTTCTCTCAGCTTGCGCGAGGGGTAAGGGTCTGTCTTAGCTGGCCTGCCGAAGCGCGTGTCTTACGACACCAGTGCAGCGTGCAGTTGCTGCAGCTTGGCGCGCACCGAGGTATCGAGCACTTGGTCGCCAACAACCACGCGCACGCCGCCGAGCAGCGATGGATCCACTGTGACGGCAGGGTTGAGCTTACGACTGAATTTCTTTTCCAGCGTTGCGACCAGCTCGGCCGTTTGGCCTTCGCTCAGATCGAAAGCGCTCGTGATCTCGGCGTCAGCCGCACCTTCCAGGCCATTTTTCAAGGCATGGAATTGCGCGCCGATTTCCGGCAGCAGGCTGATGCGGCCATTTTCGATCAACAACGTGACGAAGTTTTTGACTTCCTCATTGAGCGGCGATTTCAACAACGACAGGATGGTGGCGGCGACGTCGCTTTCCGAAACTTTCGGATTGCGCGCGTACGCCTGTACCTCGGGGTGGCTACCGATCTGTGCCAGTTCGGACACCAGTTCGGACCACGCCGCGAGGTTGCTTGACTCCTTACCAGCTTGGGCTACGCGGAACAAAGCTTCCGCGTAGGGACGGGCGACGGTTGCGAGTTCTGCCATGATTACAGCTCGACAGCAAGACGCTGCAACATTTCGGCGTGAGCCGTAGCGTTGACTTCACGCTTCAAGATCTGCTCGGCACCCTTGACAGCCAGGTCAGCCACCTGAGCGCGCAATTGTTCGCGTGCTTTCGACAGTTGCTGTTCCGCGTCCGACTGGGCTTGCGCAATGATACGCGCCGCTTCAGCTTGTGCATTTTGCTTGATCTCTTCAGCAACCAGCTGCGCGCGCTTTTCAGCGTCCGCAACGCGTTGCGACGCTTCTTCACGTGCACTGTTCAATGCCTCTTGCGCACGCTTTTCAGCGACAGCCATCGAAGCCTGACCTTGATCGGCCGCAGCCAATCCATCCGCGATTCGTTTGGCACGCTCATCCAGCGCTGTGTTCAGCGCTGGAAATACGAACTTCATCGAGAACCAGACCAACACCGCGAAGGTGATCATCTGGCCGATGAGCGACATATTGATGTCCATACCTTTGCTCCTAACTAAAAGTTTCTCCTAGGGTTGGAGCGAATTACTGAGCAACAGCCGTCAGAGCGGACAGGAACGGGTTAGCGAACGTGTACAGCAGAGCGATACCAACGCCGATCATCGAGATAGCATCCAGCAGACCAGCGATAACGAACAGTTTGGTTTGCAGTTGTGGCATCAGTTCTGGTTGACGTGCCGACGCTTCCAGGAATTTGCCACCCAGAATAGCGAAGCCCAGAGCGGTGCCGATTGCGGCCAGGCCGATGATGATTGCTGCTGCCAGAACGGTCATGCTTTGTACTTGTGCGATCAGAGCTTGCATAAAATTCTCCTAAATTTAAAAACGAAAGATACTAAAAAAACAAAATATAAAGTTGCTGATTAATGTTTCTCAACCGCAAGGCTCAGATACACAACCGTCAACGCCATAAACACAAAAGCTTGCAAAGTTACAATCAAGATATGGAAAATTGCCCATGGACCACCCAACGCCCACTGTGCCCACCAAGGCAACAACGCGATCAAGATGAAAATCAGCTCGCCGGCATACATATTGCCGAACAGTCGCAGCGACAGGGAGATCAGTTTTGCAACCAACTCAACCATTTGCAGCAAGAAATTAACTGGTGCCAACAAGATCGTGCCGATGATGCCACTTGCATGGAACGGCGCGGTAAACAATTCCTTGATCCAGCCGCCCAGGCCCTTGGCCTTGACGGAAAACGCGATAATGCACAGAACGACCGAGAACGACATCGCAAAAGTATGGTTCACGTCGGCGGTCGGCACCACGCGCAGCTTGTGCACGCCAAACCAGCTCAACACCGTCGGCAGCAAGTCCACCGGCAAGAAGTCCATCGCATTCAACAACCAGACCCACACGAAAATCGTGATGGCCAGCGGCGCGATGATCTTGCTTTTTGCGTGGAAGGCCCCATTAATAGTCTCATTGACCATTTCCATGATCATTTCGACGAAGTTTTGCAGTTTGCCAGGAACACCGGCCGTCGCGCGGCGCGAAGCCATGTAGAAAACGGCAAGGAAAACAAAGCCCATGATGGCAGACACCCAGAAGGTGTCCAGGTTGAAGGCGCCATCGGCGCTTTTCAAGTGGGCCAAATGGTGGCTGATGTATTCTGTGGCGTTGGCCGGGGCAGCATGGCCCGCTTCAATAGCGTGTTCTGTGGTCATAATGAATTTAGATTTGTCGTTTCAGAGCACAACAGGCCCCAAAACCAATGATTAAACAGCGAGCAATGAAAACCAGTATGCTAAGGTTGCCACCGCGAAACCCAAGATCAGCCATAACCAGGCGGCCGACTGAAACAACACCAGTGCCAATATAAACAGCACCGCTGTAATAAATATTTTCACCATTTCCGCCCGCAAGTGCGCGCGAAAAGCCTTTTTGGCGTCGCTACTACCGCGAACCACCAGCAAGGCATACGCCAGACTGCCGGCGACGGCGATCGCACCGCCGCATGCGGCGGACCAGCCTCTCACACTACCACCGAAAAACACGGTGAGCGTGGCAAAGCTGATCACGATTGCTAGCTGCAAGGCAACTACTTTGTAGACGGGCTTGGCAATACTTTGTTGTGAATCACTCAATTGCCAGGTTCCCAAAAAAATCTACACACGCAAAGACACGGGATTATAGTTGGCTTTGATCTATAGAGTCAAACGTTGCTGCACCGCAGCAGGGCGATTGCGGCGCGAAACTGACGCTTTACCGACTATTCGCCGCCATTTGCACCACTATATGGCAAAGTCGCTTGTCTGGCCGCTTCCAGCCGTGTTATCAAGGAATCACGTAGTGCATCTGGAAAGCATGGCTGGATCGTCCACACCGCACTCCCCCTGTCTTTGCAGCTTGCTATTTAACCACGCAAGCGGGTCAACAAACCATCGAGCACGTCAAGATCGGCAAAATCGATCACCAATTGGCCACGGCCTTTGTTGCCCATTTTGAACACCACGGGCGTGGCCAGCGCATCGGACAACTCTTCTTCCAGGCGCGCGATGTCGCCGGACTTTTCCTTTTGCCGCGGCTCGACCGGGTTGGCCGCTTCCTCGACCGTGCGGGTGACGAGCTTTTCCGTTTCGCGCACCGACAGGCGCTTGGCCACGACCTGGTTGGCCAGCGTGATCTGGCTGGCCGCATCGACGGCCAGCAAGGCGCGCGCATGGCCCATGTCGATATCGCCGGCCATCAGCATGGTCTGCACGGGACTGGCCAGGTTCATCAGACGCAGCAGGTTCGACACCGCGCTGCGCGAGCGTCCCAGCGCAGTGGCCGCTTGCTCATGCGTGAAACTGAAGTCGGCGATCAGGCGGTGAATACCCTGCGCCTCTTCCAGGGGATTCAAGTCTTCGCGCTGGATGTTCTCGATCAGCGCCATGGCGGCGGCGGCCAGGTCGTCCACATCGCGCACCAGCACCGGCACTTCCGTCAGTCCGGCCAGTTGCGAGGCGCGGAAACGGCGTTCACCGGCGATGATTTCATATTGGACAAGTCCGCTCAGGGTGTCTTGCCCGATCGGGCGCACCAGAATCGGCTGCATCAGTCCTTGCGCCTTGATCGAGGCGGCCAGTTCATTCAGGGCCCCTTCGTCCATGCGCGTGCGCGGCTGGTATTTGCCGGCTTGCATTTGCGACACGGGCAAGCTGGAGGGTTGATGCGTGTCCGGGCTGGCGAAATCGCCGCCGCCACCCAGGAGGGCGTCGAGTCCGCGACCCAGTCCTTTTAATTTTTTCGTAGCCATGCTGTCCTAATCGTGTTTTCAGAGTAAGCGCTCACATCATTCCTTGCGAGTCGCTCGCCCTTTGTTTACATATGTTTGATGCGCTCGACCATCTCGGCGCCGAAGGCGATATACGCCTGGGCGCCTTTCGAGCTGGGGTCGAAGGTCACGCCGGGCAAGCCGTACGATGGCGCTTCGGCCAGGCGCACATTGCGCGGGATGATGGTCTTGAAGACCTTGTCGCCGAAATGCTGTTCCAGCTGGGCCGACACTTGTTGCGATAATGTCATGCGCGGATCGAACATCACGCGCAAGAGACCAATGATCTTCAAGTCCGGGTTCAGGTTGGCATGCACCTTCTTGATGGTGTTGACCAGGTCGGACAGGCCTTCCAGCGCGTAGTACTCGCACTGCATCGGGATGATCACGCCATGCGCGGCGCACAGGCCGTTCAGGGTCAGCATCGACAATGCCGGTGGGCAATCTACTAAGATGAAGTCGTATTCGCCGTCCACTTCGGCCAGCGCATCCTTCAGGCGGCGTTCGCGGTTGTCCAGTTCGACCATCTCCACTTCGGCGCCGGCCAGTTCGCGGTTCGACGGCAGGACATCGAAGCGCCCCGCTTCCGAACGCTGGCGTGCCGTTTTGACATCGGACTCGCCCAGCATGACTTCATAGGTCGACGCCTTCAGGCCGGCCTTGTTGATGCCGGCACCCATGGTCGCATTGCCCTGCGGGTCGAGGTCGACCAGCAGCACGCGCTGGTTCAACTTGGCCAGACCGGCGGAGAGGTTGACGCTTGTTGTGGTTTTACCAACACCACCCTTTTGATTTGCTACACAAAAAATTTTGGCCATGTATCTTCTAGTTGTAAAGAGATGCAAACTTCATCGTGCGCTCCGGCATCCGGCCGAAACGATTTATACTGTTTATTCTATTTATACGATATAAATCGTTTATACGGTTTATACGGTTTATATCATTTATACCGTATAAACTGTTTATATGATTTATACCGTTTAATTTTCCAACTTTTACATTCTTGCTATAAAGACCAGATGACGCTCTGCATTTAGCCCTGGTACCTGAATTGCGCGTAATTGCGTCACTTTCCAGTCTGCCGGCAGTCGCTCGCGCTCGTCTGGCGGTGCCACCCCTTTCAAGGCGATGAATTGCCCGCCCTCGGCCAGCACGTGGTGCGACCAGTTGACGAAGTCGGACAGGTCGGCAAAGGCGCGCGAGGTGATCACATCGAATTTCTGCGCCACTTCCAGCTGTTCCACGCGCTTGGTGTACACGGTGACGTTGGCCAGGCCCAGTTCCGCCTTCACCTGCGTCAGGAAGGCCGTCTTCTTGTGCACCGTGTCGATCATCGACACTTTGACGTCGGGCCGCGCGATGGCCAAGACCATGCCCGGCAGGCCGCCACCGGCGCCCACGTCGAGCACGTTTTTGGCATCCGCGAACGCCGGCACGGCCGCCAGCGAATCGAGCACGTGCAGGGTCAGCATTTGCAGGGGGTCGCGCACCGACGTCAGGTTGTACACGCTGTTCCATTTGGCCAGCAAGGCCAGGTAATCGAGCAGTTTTTCCGTCTGATCCGCGCTCAGGTCCAGCTCCAGCGCGGCGATGCCTTCATTCAAAATGGGGGCCAGTGCGGCCCGGTCAAACTGCTTCATTCAACAACCTCGTCCTTTAAAGTGGTGGTCTGTATTTCGGCCTGACCTGCACCGAAGCCGCGCTTTTTCAAATGCACCAGCAGCAGCGAAATGGCCGCTGGCGTCACGCCCGAAATGCGCGAGGCCTGGCCCAGGGTTTCCGGGCGCTGCTTGTCGAGTTTTTGCCGCACTTCGACCGACAGCGCGCCGATATCGAGGTAATTAAAACCGGCCGGCAAGGCCAGGTTTTCATAGTGCTCGTGGCGCTCGATTTCCTTGCTCTGGCGCTCGATGTAGCCCGCATATTTGAGCTGAATTTCCACCTGCTCGCGCACGGCGGGGTCCTGCACGCCGGGGCCGGCCAGGGCCTGGCCTTCCATGCCGGTCATGCTCATCAAGGTGTCGTAGGCGACGTTCGGACGGCACAGCAAGTCCGCCAGCGAATACTCGCGCTCGATGGCCTGGCCGACGATGCGTTCCGATTCGGCGGCCGCCAGGATGCGCGGATTGACCCACGTGGAACGCAGGCGCTGCAGTTCCAGCGCCACCGCTTCGCGCTTGGTCTCGAACGCTTGCCATTGGGCGTCGCCGACGCAGCCCAGGGTGCGGCCGATTTCCGTCAGGCGCATGTCGGCATTGTCTTCGCGCAGGCTCAAGCGGTACTCGGCGCGACTGGTGAACATGCGGTACGGTTCCTGCACGCCCTGGGTGATCAGGTCGTCGACCAGCACGCCCAGATACGCCTCGGAGCGGCCCGGTACCCAGGCTTCCTTGTCCTGCGTCAGCAAGGCCGCATTCAGGCCCGCCAGCATGCCTTGCGCGGCCGCTTCCTCGTAGCCGGTGGTGCCGTTGATCTGGCCGGCGAAGAACAGGCCGGCGACAGCCTTCGTTTCCAGCGAGGCTTTCAAGCCGCGCGGGTCGAAGTAATCGTATTCGATGGCGTAGCCGGGGCGCAGGATGTGGGCGTTTTCCATGCCCTTCATCGATTGCACCAGGGCGATCTGCACGTCGAACGGCAGGCTGGTGGAAATGCCGTTCGGATAGAACTCATGCGTCGTCAAGCCTTCCGGCTCGAGGAAGATCTGGTGCGATTCCTTGCCCGCGAAGCGGTGGATCTTGTCTTCGATGGACGGGCAATAGCGCGGGCCCACGCCCTCGATCACGCCCGTGTACATCGGACTACGGTCGAGGCCGGCGCGGATGATGTCGTGCGTCTGGCTATTCGTGTGCGTGACCCAGCACGGCACCTGGCGCGGGTGCATGGCCGTGTTGCCCATCACGGAAAAGACGGGCACGGGATCGAGGTCGCCCGCCTGCTCTTGCATCACGGAAAAGTCAATCGTGCGGCCATCGATGCGCGGCGGCGTGCCCGTTTTCAAGCGCCCCTGCGGCAGCTTCAATTCCTTCAAGCGGGCGGACAGCGAAATGGCGGGTGGGTCGCCGGCGCGGCCGGCCGAGTAGTTATTCAAGCCCACGTGGATCTTGCCGTCGAGGAAAGTGCCAGCCGTCAGCACCACGGCGCGCGACAGGAACTTCAAACCGATCTGCGTCACGGCGCCGACGACGCGGTCGCCTTCGACGATCAGATCATCGACCGCTTGCTGGAACAGCCACAGATTCGGCTGGTTTTCCAGGCGCGTGCGGATGGCGGCCTTGTAGAGAATACGGTCGGCCTGGGCGCGCGTGGCGCGCACTGCCGGGCCTTTCGAGGAGTTCAGGATGCGGAACTGGATGCCGGACTCGTCGGTGGCAATCGCCATCGCGCCGCCCATGGCATCGACCTCCTTGACCAGGTGGCCCTTGCCGATACCACCGATGGAGGGGTTGCACGACATCTGGCCCAGTGTCTCAATATTATGCGTGAGCAATAGCGTCTTCTGCCCCATGCGGGCGGAAGCGAGGGCCGCCTCGGTACCGGCGTGACCACCACCGACAACGATGACGTCGAATTCTGTAGGAAATAACATGATAAATAGGTAACAGTGCAAGTAAAAATGCGGGAAGAGAGCTCCGATTATAGAGTCTTTTTGCAAGCGTAACCTTCCGCGGGCCAATTTTTGCTTAATTTTTACTCAGCATGGGCGAGTCAACGGGGTTTTCTGTTTCACGTGGAACACGTCACTGGCCTGCGCTGGGACTGCGGTGCTCGTGAATGTTTGCTACAATTGCCGCATCGTCCGCAAGCGTGGTCACGCCAGTGGCCATCGTGACGAGCATCCAGGAGGACGGCCTCCCCCATCATGGGCACACACCGGGACGGCCCGCTCTGGTTAAGGAGCCGCCATGGCCTGGATACTGTTACTGATTGCCGGCATGCTGGAAGTCGTGTGGGCATACTCGATGAAACTCTCCGAGGGTTTCACCCGACTCACCCCTTCCGTCATGACCATCGTCATGATGATCGCCAGCTTCGGCTTGCTGTCGATTGCCATGCGCACCCTGCCCCTGGGCACGGCCTACACCATCTGGACCGGCATCGGCGCCGTCGGCGCCTTCATCGTCGGCGTCGTCTTTCTGGGCGAGCAAGTCAACACCCTGCGCGTGTGCGCCGCCGTCCTCATCGTGTGCGGCATCGTGCTGATGAAACTGTCGTCCAGCCACTGAGAGGAATCCCCATGGGTTTTCTGAGCGTGCTGGCCATCGGCCTGGCGTATGCATGGAAACGCGGCGCGCTGGAGTGGGAATAGCGTTCCACGTGAAACAGGCGCACGGCGGGAAAGCGGAGTAAGCTTGGCTTCTGTCCCCACTGTCAGGAGTCTGCATGTCCGCCTTCCAGTTCCGCACCGTGCCGCATCTGATCGTTGAAGGAGGCGCCGCCCCCCAACTGGGTGCGCACGTCGCCCATCACTTCCCGAGCGTGCGCCGCGCCCTGCTCGTCACCGACGCGGGCTTCCTGCGCACGGGCCTGGCCGACGCTCCCCTGCACAGCTTGCAGGCGGCGGGGATCGAGGTCCACGTCTTTGCCGAGGTGCAAGCCGATCCCCCCGAAGCCATCGTGCTGGCCGGCGTGGCCCAGGCGCAGATGTTTCACGTGGAACTGATTATCGGCCTCGGTGGCGGCAGCTCGCTGGACGTGGCCAAGCTGATCGCCGTACTGGCCCCCGGGCGCCAGGAACTGGCGCAACTGTATAGCATCGGCAATGTCCACGGCCAGCGCCTGCCCCTGGTGCAATTGCCGACCACGGCCGGCACGGGTTCGGAAGTGACGCACATCGCCATCGTCACCACAGGCGCCACCAGCAAGATGGGCGTGGTGGCGCCGCAACTGTATGCGGACCTGGCCATCCTCGACGCCAGCCTGACCCTGGGCTTGCCGCCCGCCGTGACGGCCGCCACCGGCATCGACGCCATGGTGCATGCGATCGAAGCGTACACCAGCCGCCTGCTGAAAAATCCCCTGTCCGACATGCTGGCCACGCAGGCGCTGTCACTGCTGTCCAGCAACCTGCTCACGGCCTGCCGCGATGGCGGCAACTTGCCGGCGCGCCAGGCCATGCTGCTCGGCGCCATGCTGGCCGGCCAGGCGTTTGCCAATGCACCGGTGGCCGCCGTGCACGCGCTCGCCTATCCCATCGGTGGTTTGTTCCACGTGCCACATGGCTTGTCGAATGCGCTGGTGCTGCCGCACGTGTTGCGTTTCAATCTGTCGCACGCGACACCGCTGTATGCGCAACTGGCGGCCGTCTTGCAGCCCGGCATCACGGGCAGCGAGGAAGCGCGGGCCGTGGCCCTGATCGACGCCATGCAGGCGCTGGCGCACGCCACCGGTATCGCGCGCACCCTGCGCGAGGTAGGCATCGCGGCCAGCGACCTGGACCGGCTGACCGACGACGCCATGCTGCAGACGCGCTTGCTGGGCAACAATCCGCGCGTCGTCACGCGCGCGGATGCCCGCGCCATCTATGCGGCGGCGTTATGAGACTCAGTCGGGCACATCCACCACCGTCCCCGTCACACTGATCGCATTGCCTGCCGCTGGGGTCGACGCTATCGCCGGCACGTTGGCAGCCGTGATCAAGGTCGACGCATCGGCGCGCGTCACCGTGCGCACTACCTGCGAAGGCGGCAAAGCTTGCTTGGCGGACAAATGCGCATACATGGCATCGAGCGCCCGGTTCAGGTACACGTGTAGCGGCACGATCAGTGTCGGCAAGGCGCTGCTGAAGGAATCAAAGTGATTGGCATGGGTCACCTCGATATAGCGCAGTTGGCTACTGCGCCCTTCCACGGCGGCATTCAGGCCAAGATAGGCGCGCGACGCGTGATTGACGGGAATCAGGGTGTCGCTGCGGCCGTGCACGATGATGGCCGGCTTGCCGTGCAACTTGCCGCTGGCCGCTACCTCGGCCATGCCAGCCCGCACGCGCACGCTCTGCCCTGCCAAAGTGCCATCCAGGTTGGCGCCGCTGACGGCGTCGCGTCCCGTCGCCAGGCTGCGCAGGCACAGGAAGCCATCGAGCGACTGGTCCGCCAGACTGGTCGAGGGTGACACGCCGGCCGTGTAGCCCTTGGCCCCGCCCACGCTGTTCTCGTACACGACACTGCCGAGGATGCCGTTTTGCGCGGCAAAGCTGGCCGCCTTTTGCGCCGGGGTGAACGCGATGGGGTTGCCGCTGCCATCGGTCTGCGCAAACGTGAAACCACACACCTTGTCCGTCACGGAGAATTTTCCGTAGGCATACGCATACGTGACGGCCACCAGGATGTTCGTGCCCGCGTGCGCCGCCTGCAGCGGGTCGGAGTCCGGCAACCAGCCATACGCGCGCAAGCGCTGCTTCGCGTCCGCCTGCTGCGCCGCCAAGTCCGCGCCGTTCAACAAGCCCTTGGCTACCAGCGCCGTGCAGCGTCCCGCATTGCCGGCCACGGAAGCGATGCATGGCTGATACAGCGCCGCATAGGTGGCGTAGTCGAACAGGGCGCGCCCCGGTGCGTTCACCACCACCCCGCCCTGGCGCACGCTGTAGGCGCTCGACGCCGCTGGCTGGACCTGCGGCTCGCTGGCCGCCACGCCGCTGATCAAACCTTGCGTATCCTGTTCCGCCGCCAGCAAGGCCGAGCCGGCGCCGTTGGAAATGCTCGAGGCGATCGTGATGGTGTTCTTCGGCGTCAGGCGCACGATGCGTGAACTGCCATCGCGGGCCAGCACGCCATAGCGCTCGTTCAACACGTAATACGCCATCTCGACCGCCTGCAAGGTCACCTTGCCCCAATCCTTCTCCGGGTTCTGCTGCGAGTGCGCATGCTTGAAGGCGATGCGGTTCGGGTTGGCCCCGACCCAGGCGAGGCGATCCGCATCGCTCAAGTCCGGTGCGAAGAGCGCGCTCTTGCCGGCCGCCACCCTGCCCGCGCGCACGCCATTCTGCAGGTTGACGCTGTCGTCCTCGAACACATACAGGCCCGTGCCGGAACCCTTGTCTGCATACGCCACGGCGCAGCCCTTCTTCAGCCCCCACTCGCCGGAGCTGCCGATGGCGCCATAGATGCCGCGCGAGCCGCTCGATGTGCCCGTGACGATGCAGGCACGGTCCGGGTCGAAGCTGGCCGGCACCTGCACCATCAAGGTGACATTCTTCTTGCCCGTGCCATCATCGGCATAGGCGATGTATTCGCTGCCCGCCACCAGGCCCTCGCCCGCGCCCACGTTCCCACTGGCATCGACGTTCGGTCCGTACAGGGTGCCATAGCCGCTGTTGGCGGCAATGTCGAGCACGGCGCGGTAGTTGGCGTAGATCGCATTGCGGCGCAGTTCGAGCGGCGTCGGCTGCTCCGTATTCGCATACGCGGGCGTGGCGCCCGCCAGTCCCGTCTTGCCCAGGCCGGCCGTCAGCAGATCGTTCGTCTTGCCGTCGTAGTCGGCGCGCGTGATGCTGCCCAGGTAGCCGGGCATCTGGTTCAGCTCTTCCGGCGCATGGTTGCTGCCGCAGGCTGCCAATGCCAGCAAGGTGCACAGGCGCATGCCAGTCGTGCCCGCGCGCGTGATCGTCATTTGCATGGTGGTTCTCTCCGTTGAGGTAACAGTGGACGCACAATGAAAAACGCCGGACGAATCGTCCGGCGTTGCTTGAAAATCAGACCGCGGCTTTGGCTGGCCTGCCGCCGAAGCGCGCGATGGCTTCGCCGACGATGCCGCGCCGGAACAGCAGCACGCAGATGACGAAAATCACCCCCGTGACCATGCCCACCGATTCACCCAGGGTGCCGAACCACTCGATGCCCGTGTGCGTGGCCAGATAGGTACCGACATCGCCCAGCTTGTTTTCCAGCGCGATGATCAGCACGGCGCCGAGGATGGGACCGGACAAGGTGCCCATGCCGCCCACCAGGGTCATCAGCACGACCAGGCCCGACATGCCCCAGTACACATCGGTGAGGGTTTCAAAGCCCAGCACCAGGGTCTTGGTGGCGCCGGCCAGCGCGGCCAAGGAGGCCGACAGCACGATGGCCATCAGCTTGTACTTGTTGACGTCGTAACCGAGCGAGATGGCGCGCGGCTCGTTTTCCTTGATCGCCTTGAGCACCTGGCCGAACGGCGAGTGGATGGTGCGCACGATCAGGGCGAAGCCGGCGACAAAAATGGCCAGCACCACGTAGTACAGCACCGTGTCATTGCCCAGGTCTATCATGCCCAGCAAGGTTCCACGTGGAACACCCTGCAAGCCATCCTCGCCACCCGTGAAGGGCAGGCGCAAGGCGAGGAAGTACACCATCTGCGCCAGCGCCAGGGTGATCATCGTAAAGTAGATGCCCTGACGGCGGATCGCCAGGCCGCCGATCACCAGGCCCAGCAAGGCACCCGTGGCGACGCCGGCCAGCAAGCCCAGTTCCGTTGGCCAGCCCCAGGTGCGCAGCGCGTAGCCGGTGACATAGCCGGCGCCGCCGAAGAAGGCCGCATGGCCGAACGACAGCAAGCCGGTGTAGCCGATCAGCAAGTTGAAGGCACAGGCAAACAGGGCAAAGCACAGCAACTTCATCAGGAAGACGGGATAGCCGTAAAACGGGGCCGCCAACGCCAGCAGCAAGGCAATGGCGTAGCCTACATTCTTATTCATCGTGGTAGCTCCAATACATGACTGATGAGGATTACTTTTCTTTGCCGAACAGACCGGCGGGACGCAGCAGCAGCACGATGACCATCACCACGAACACCACGGTGGCCGAGCCTTCCGGGTAGAACACGCGGGTCAGGCCCTCGATCACGCCCAGGCCCAGGCCCGTCAGGATGGAGCCCATGATGGAACCCATGCCACCGATCACCACCACGGCAAACACGACGATGATCAGGTTCGAGCCCATCAGCGGCGAAACCTGGATGATCGGTGCGGCCAGCACGCCGGCGAAACCGGCCAGCGCCACGCCGAAGCCAAAGGTCAAGGTCACCATCAGCGGCACGTTGATGCCGAACGCTTCCACCAGTTTCGGGTTTTCCGTGCCGGCCCGCAGGTAGGCGCCCAGCTTGGTTTTTTCGATGACGAACCAGGTGGCCAGGCAGACGGAAAGCGAAGCGATCACCACCCAGGCGCGGTAGTTCGGCAGGATCATGAAACCGAGGTCCGTCGCACCGGCCAGCGCTTCAGGCACGGCATACGGCTGGCCCGAGACGCCATAGAACGAGCGAAACACGCCTTCCATGATCAGGGTAATGCCAAAGGTCAGCAGCAAGCCATACAGGTGGTCGAGTTTATACAGCCAGCGCAACATGGTCTTTTCGATCAGGATGCCGACCAGGCCGACGAGGATCGGGGCGATGACCAGCATGGCCCAGTAATTGATGTCGAAATAACTGAGGCCCATCCAGGCCAGGAAGGCGCCCATCATGTACATGGCGCCGTGCGAGAAATTAATAACGTTGAGCAAGCCGAAGATGACGGCCAGACCGAGGGACAACATGGCATAGAACGAGCCGTTGACGAGACCCAGCAGCAGCTGGCTCATCATCGCTTGTATTGGAACGCCGAAAATTTCCATGGCATCACAGTATAAAAAGCACCGCCGGGTAGCGGTGTGGTATCAAGGGAAACACGCCACCGCAGACCAGACTGGTGCGGCGGCGCAAGGCGAACCCTGCGGGCGAAGTGCAGGACGGAGCACCCGCGCAGCGGCGGGCACTCCGCAGGTGATGCTAGGGTCTTACTTCCACAGCGAACACTTCGATTCAGCCTTGGTCACATACGCTTGCGCACCGGGCACGGTAGCGACCACCTTGTAGTAATCCCATGGGTATTTCGACTCGGACGGCTTTTTGACTTCCATCAGGTACATATCGTGCACCATGCGGCCATCGGGACGCACTTCGCCATTCTGGGTGAACATGTCGTTGATCTTGGTCTTCTTCAGATACGCCATGACTTTCTCGGTGTCATCCGTCCCCAGCGCCTTGACGGCTTTCAGGTAGGTCGCCGCGGCCGAATAGTCGGCCGCCTGCAGCATCGACGGTTCCTTCTTCATCTTGGCGAAATAGCGTTTCGACCAGGCGCGCGTGTCCGCATTCAAGTCCCAGTACCAGCCATCGGTCAGGTACATGCCTTGCGTCAGGTTCAGGCCCAGCGAATGGATGTCGTTGATGAAGATCAGCAGACCGGCCAGCTTCATCGATTTCGTCAGGCCGAACTCGTTGGCCGCCTTGATGCTGTTGATGGCGTCGCCGCCGGCATTGGCCAGGCCGAGGATTTGCGGCTTGGACGCTTGCGCCTGCAGCAGGAAGGACGAGAAATCCGAGGCGCCCAGCGGATGCTTGACGCTGCCCAACACCTTGCCGCCGGCTGCCTTGACGACCTCGGCCGTGTCTTTTTCCAGCGAGTGGCCAAACGCGTAATCGGCCGTCATGAAGTACCAGTTCTTGCCGCCCTGCTTGACGATGGTGCCGCCCGTCCCGCGCGCCAGCGCTACCGTGTCGTAGGCGTAGTGCACGGTGTAGGGTGTGCATTCTTCATTCGTCAGGCGCGAGGAACCGGCGCCGATGGCGATGAAGATTTTTTTCTTTTCCGCCGCGACCTTGGCCATGGCCAGGCTGGCGCCGGAATTGGTGCCGCCGATCAGCATGTCGACGCCTTGCTGGTCGAACCATTCACGCGCCTTGGAGGCGGCGATGTCGGCCTTGTTTTGATGGTCGGCGGAAATGAATTCCACCTTTTTGCCGGCCAGTACTACGCCGGCATCGGCGATCGCCATTTTGATGGCTTCCGCGCCACCGAGGCCGTCGACGTCGGAATACACGCCCGACATGTCGGAAATAAAACCGATCTTGATGGTGTCGCCCGATACCTGGGCGTGCGCGGCGCTGGACAAGCCCAGTGCGCAAAGAGTGGCGGTGGCAATGGCGATAGCGTTACGTTTCATAGTGTCTCCGTTGGGATTATTGTTTGCTATTTAAACGATTGCTCGACGACGATACGGAACTACATGGGCATTACACGCCAAGCAGCTCGGTCAATACCGGCATCTTGGCTTCCAGTTCGGATGCAGCAAAGGTCTCGACGATCTGACCGTGCTCCATCACATAAAACCGGTCCGCCAGCGGTGCGGCAAACCGGAAATTCTGTTCCACCATGACGATGGTGTAACCCTTCGCTTTCAGGGTGGTGATCATGCGCGCCAGCCCTTGCACGATGACGGGCGCCAGGCCTTCGGAAATTTCATCGAGCAGCAGCAGGCGCGCGCCCGTGCGCAGGATGCGCGCCACGGCCAGCATCTGCTGTTCCCCGCCCGACAACCGCGTGCCCTGGCTGTGGCGGCGTTCCTGCAAATTCGGGAACATGGCGTAGATTTCCTCGACCGACATGCCCTTCTCGCCGCTGGCCAGGGTCGGCGGCAGCATCAGGTTTTCCTCCGTCGACAGCGAGGAAAAAATGCCACGCTCTTCAGGACAATAGCCGATGCCCAGGTGGGCGATTTTGTGCGTGGCCAAACCTATCGCTTCGACGCCATGGACTTTGATGGAACCCGTGCGTGCGCCCGTCAGCCCCATGATGGCGCGCAAGGTGGTGGTGCGGCCGGCGCCATTACGGCCCAGCAACGTTACCACTTCGCCCTGCTCCACTTTCAGGTTCACATCGTGCAGGATGTGCGATTCGCCATACCAGGTGTGCAGTTGTGCAATTTCCAGCGCGGGTGCCTTGTTGCTAGCGGTCATCAATGTGCCCCTTCCAGTTCGGCGTGGGTGGTGCCCATGTACGCTTCCATCACTTGCGGATTGCGCGACACTTCCGCGTAACTGCCTTCGGCCAGCATGGCGCCGCGCTGCAGGACGGAAATCTTGTCGCAGATGCCAGAGACCACGCTCATATTGTGTTCCACCATCAAAATGGTGCGGCCGACCGAGACTTTCTTGATCAGTTCGGTGACGCGGTGCACGTCTTCGTGGCCCATGCCCTGGGTCGGCTCGTCGAGCAGCATCATTTCCGGTTCCATCGCCAGGGTGGTGGCAATTTCCAGCGCCCGCTTGCGTCCGTACGGCATGTCGACCGTGATGGTGTCGGCAAACTCCGTCAGGTCGACTTCGGCCAGCAAGGCCATGGCGCGGTCATTGAGGCGGTTCAAGGAACGCTCGCTTTGCCAGAAGTGGAACGAGGTGCCCAGCTGGCGCTGCAAGCCGATACGCACATTTTGCAGCACGGAGAGATGCGGGAAGACGGCGGAAATCTGGAAGGAACGGATCACGCCCATGCGGGCGATCTGCGCCGGTTTGGCTGCCGTAATATCTTTCCCATTGAACAGGATCTGTCCGCCGGTGGGGACCAGGAATTTGGTGAGCAAGTTGAAACACGTGGTCTTGCCGGCGCCGTTAGGACCGATCAAGGCGTGGATATGGCCCCGCTCTACCTTCAGGTTCACGTCGCTCACTGCGGTGAAACCCTTGAATTCCTTGGTCAAATTTCTTGTTTCCAAGATTACGTTTGACATCGTGTCTCCTAGTTGTACTTTTTGTACTACTTAGTCATTTTTATAATACACAACTTAAATTTAACGCACAATACAGTATAACTACGGGGATTTTGCGCCAGCCCGAATAGCGCAAACCCGCGCTTTGCCGCGATCATTTCCAGGCCGCATGTATCATTTGCGCCGCTTTTTCCGCAATCATCACGGTGGGCGAGTTCGTGTTACCAGAAGTAATGTACGGCATGATGGAGGCATCGACCACCCGCAAGCCGGCCACGCCGAGCACGCGCAGCTGGCTGTCGACCACGCTCGACGCATCGCCTGCCACGCCCATGCGGCAGGTGCCCACGGGGTGAAAGATGGTGGTGCCGATCTGGCTGGCCGCCTGCGCCAGCTCTTCCTCGCTCTGGAATTGCACGCCAGGCTTGTATTCCTGTGGCGCAAATTTTTTCAGGGCCGGCGCGGCGGCGATGGCGCGCGTCAGGCGCAAGGCGTCGGCCGCGACCTTGCGGTCCGGCTCGGTACTCAGGTAATTGGGCACGATCTTCGGCGCCGCATAGTTGTCGGCCGAGGCGATGTGCACGTGACCGCGCGAGGTGGGGCGCAGATTGCAGACGCTGGCCGTAAACGCGGGAAACGCGTGCAGCGGTTCGCCGAATTTGTCCAGGGAGAGCGGCTGCACGTGGTACTGCAGATTCGGCGTGGCTTGCTGCGGATCGGACTTGGCGAACGCGCCCAGCTGCGACGGCGCCATCGACATGGGCCCGCTCTGAAATAGCGCATATTGCAAGCCGATCTGCATCTTGCCGACAAGATTGCTGGCCATCACGTTCAAGGTCTTGACGCCCTGCACTTTAAAGACCATGCGCAGCTGCAAGTGGTCCTGCAAATTGCCGCCCACGCCAGGAGAGTCCAGCACGGGCGTGATGCCGTGTTCGCGCAGCAAGGCGGCCGGGCCGATACCGGACAGTTGCAGCAATTGGGGCGAACCGATGGCGCCCGCCGTCAGCAGGGTTTCCCGCCGGGCCGTCGCCTGCCACTGCGTGCCGCCGCCCGTAAACACGATGCCCGTGCAACGCGGCCCCGATTCTGTCGTCTCCAGCAGCAGACGTTCCACGTGGCAACCCGTCATGATGGTCAGATTCGGCCGGCGCGATGCCGGTTTCAAAAACGCTTTGGAGGTATTCCAGCGGATGCCGCGGCGCTGGTTGACGTCGAAATACGCGCTGCCGCTGTTGTCGCCACCGTTGAAATCGCTGGTTTTCGGAATGCCGACCTGCTGCGCCGCATCGCGGAACGCATTCAAAATATCCCACGACAGCCGCTGCTTTTCCACGCGCCATTCACCACCCGCGCCATGGTTTTCCGACGCGCCGCCGTGGTAATCCTCGCTTTGCTTAAATAGCGGCAAGACTTTGTCCCAGCGCCAGGAGGCGTCGTCCGTCAGGTCGGCCCAGTGGTCGTAATCGCCGGCCTGGCCGCGCATGTAGATCATGCCGTTGATGGAAGAGCTGCCCCCGAGCACTTTTCCGCGCGGATACATCAGGCTGCGTCCGCCCAGGCCCGCGTCCGCCTGGGTGGAATACAGCCAGTCCGTGCGGGGATTGCCGATGCAATGCAGATAGCCGACGGGGATGTGTATCCACACGTAATCGTCCTTGCCGCCCGCTTCCACGAGCAAAACGTTGGCATCCTTGTCGCGTGTGAGCCGATTGGCCAGCACGCAACCTGCCGTACCGCCACCCACGATGATGTAGTCGTATTCGCCTGCCGATTCCAATGAAGCTCCTTTCGGTATGCCATCAAGCTGTCGCGCGGCGTGTCTCCCCGCCGCGTCCCGTTACCAGAGTCTGTCTTTCTTCATGCATGCATGGCTGTTGAGCCAGATTGAGATTACCACCAGTGCCCGGCCAGGGCGACATTATTCGTGGCAAGCGGCGCGACACGCTCAAAAGCCGGGAAAAACAGGGGCTGCAAGCTGTGGATAACCGTATGGATATCCACAGGGACGATATGTGCGTAAACGAAAATTTTTTTCAGCGGCGTTTTTTTGTCCAGAAACCGTCCCAGGCAGATACAACGCTTACTCAGCGCTTATCCGCACGCCAAGCGATTGTTTACAAGGATAAATCAGGACTTATCCACAGAAGATGCCGCCGTTAACTACTATTACTATGCTTGTATACGATCTTGTTAAGGTAAACCCGACAACGCGCGCTTTGCCTGCCCTTCGCCTTCGGGAAGGTTCGCCAGCCTGTCATCAAAAAAAAAGCCGACAAGCGGCTTTGGCTGACAAAAAAAATCGCGCCAACAACTGAGCGACGAAAACCGGCACGGCCGGCATCACGCACACAGCACTGCCAAACCGTCTTGCAAAATGGAAACGTCAACAGACCTGACCGGGCACAGTGCCAGCAAGCCATTCAATGTCGAAAAGAGGGGGAATTTACAACGATTGTGGATAAGTCACTTGATATCCACAGGATGATTTGTGCGTAAACACGAACTTTTACGCAGGCCCGCATTTTATACAATTTTGCTCCTCGCGTGATACAGCGATTATGCACGCTTTATTTTGCGCGTAAACGCTTGATCCTGTTGAAAAAAAGCGACTTATCCACAGAAAAAACCGCGTTTACTATTACTACTATTTTTATATATAGATCTATTGTAAACCGATAAAAAAAGCGGAAGTCCGGGGATATTTTCAAAAAGCATGCAAAAAACATCCAAAAAAAAGCCAACGGCGACATCGCGAGCCACTGCCAAACCGTTTTGCAGGAATCCCCTCGATGCCAGCGTTCGCGAAAGAACAGCGCCCGTGGTCGCTCAAGCTTGATTGCCAAACTTGATTGCCAAACAGGGATCTGAGCCTACGAAGCACGTCAAACATGCCACGACAGCAAGAAAAACCGTGATTTTTGCTTGCCGCTGTGGATAAGTGCCTGCATATCCACAGGATGAGATGTGGGAAAAGTCGATCTTTGTCCACAGCCCGATTTTTATCCCAAACAAGTCCTCGCTCGATACAATGCTTGTGCGCCTACTTTTTTGTGCGCCAAGTCGATGATTTTTATACGGTATACCGACTTATCCACAAAAAAATGGCCGTTTACTATCACTACTATTTTTATGTATACATCTTTATTTAAAACACAGAAACAAACGCGAACGGTGGAAAAGTCGCCGAAACGGCTGTTTTCACCTTGTAAACCGTCTGGCAATCCGAAAAACCTGTAAAAACAGTATGAATTCACACAAAAAAATGCGTTTAGGCATCATCAGTGCCTTGCACGAAGAACAGCAGGGGCTGGTAGAAGCCATGCAAGGCCCCCAGAGGCGTTCACACGGCATGCGCGACTACACCCTGGGGACCTTGTGGAATATCGACGCTGTGTGCGTCCTGTCGCGTCTGGGCAAGGTTGCCGCTGCCATGACAGCTTCTATCCTTGTGGAAAAGTACGGAGTTACCCACATCGTCTTCACCGGCGTGGCCGGCAGTGGGGATAAACACGTGAAAGTGGGCGACATCGTGGTGGCCGAAGCGCTGCTGCAGCACGATATGGATGCCCGACCGCTATTTCCCCGCTTCGAAGTGCCGCTGACGGGATTGCAGCGCTTCGCCACGGACCTGGAACTGAGCACGCAACTGGCAGCTGCCGCCGACGATTTCCTGCGTGACGATATTTCCAGCGTGCTTAAGGCGGCCGATATCGAGGCATTTGGCTTGCAGCACGCACAAGTGCACCGCGGCCTGATCGCCAGCGGCGACCAGTTCATCAGCAGCGCCGCGCATATCAACCAGCTGAAAGCAGATATCCCCGACCTGCTGGCCGTCGAAATGGAAGGCGCCGCCGTGGCGCAAGTCTGTTTTGAACTGGGCGTGCCGTTTACGGTCATGCGCACCATTTCCGATAACGCCAACGAAGAGGCCGCCGTCGACTTCATGCGTTTCGTGCAAACGGTCGCCTCGCCGTATGCGTTGACGGTGATTCAGCAATTGTGCCAGCGCCTGGCTGGCTGATTTTTCATCACGCGTTGTCCAGTCCTAAAATAGGTTGACAGTATTTACTGCTGTAGAAACGCCCGATGCACCGCATCGGGCGTTTTGTATTGCAAGGCCGTATGCGGCCGTTCCTGGTTATAGATGCGCACCGA